>QHYE01000021.1 GCA_003224055.1 Acidobacteriota bacterium
GATGTATTCCGATTTCGCTGGGAGGATACGCGCGATTTCCTTCTGGGTGTTTTCGATGCGCTCTGGAGTCGGGGGGTGCGAGGAGAAGACCTTGGGGATAGTGCCGGGACGGCGCTTCTCATCGGCTTGGATGCGCTCGAAGAAGGTGACGTAGGAGTTGGGGTCGTAGCCGGCTTTGTACATGTACTGGAGGCCGAGGAAATCGGCTTCGCGTTCGGCGTCGCGGCTAAACTTCAAATAGGTGATCGGAATGGCGAGGTTGAGGCCCTGATAGATGCCGTAGCCGGCCCAGCCGCCGGGGCCGAGCAGGATTAGAGGAATGGTGGCGAGCTGCATGAGTTCGCCTTTGGTGGCGTTCTTCGTGCCGTGGCGGGCGGTGACGTGCGAAATTTCGTGGGCCATGACGCCGGCGAGCTCGGACTCTTCCTGGGCGCGGAGGATCAGGCCGCTATTGACGTAGAAAAAGCCGCCGGGCAGAGCGAAGGCGTTGACTTCGTCTGAGTCGATGACCTTGATGGTGAAGGGCACGCGGGCGTCGGAGTTGCGGACGAGGTTCTGGCCGACGCGATTGACGTATTCGGTGACGATGGGGTCATCAATGAGCTTGGAGGAGCGCTCGACTTCCTGGGCGAGCTGCTTGCCGAGGCCAATTTCGCGTTCGAGGGAGTACAGGTTCATGCCTTTGCCGACGCTGCGGTTGCCGATGGCTTCGACGTCTTCCTTGGAATTCTTGGGCTTGACCGTTTCCTGCTGCTGGACGGGTTGGGAGGCGGCGGGCTGCTGGGTTTTTGACTGCACGGCAGGCTGCGGTTTGGAGGGATCCTGAGGGGGATCTTTAGGGGGATCCTGGCTTTGCGGAAGTGCGAAGGCAGGAGCGGCCATCAAGGCGCTTGCCAAGGCCAATTTCAGGGCTTGCCGCAGAATCGATTGCATATCGTGTACCTCCGCCTACCACGAGTATACACCTCGAAACCGCCGGGCAGGCACCTGCAATGTTCCACTCACTACGATGTCAGACAGGGCGGGAAGGTTTTCTATTCCCGGGGAAGAGGCGCAAATTTGAGGTCGGGGCAAAGCGCGGAAGGTCGCGATGGAGAGAACCGGGCAAAGGGAAACCGCGTTGTTGCGTCGTGACGAGTGTGTACCGGGCGAATTGGATGCAGTTGACACCCTTGGCGGGGCACTCTAGAGTCAAAGTCAGGCTTATGGGCGTCTCGAAACTTCAAGTTGGGCAGCTGTGGAAGAAAGATGGGACGAAGGACATTTACCTCGTCACGAGGCTGTTTTCCGAGGCGCTAAGCACCATGGTGATCCTGCGGAAGTCCGGGTCGGAGGGCGAAGCGCAAATCCGCGTTCGCGTGGAGCGCGCGGCGGACGGCGCGCATAGCATTCCGGGATTTTCGCCCGCGCAGGAAGACGAAAAGTTCTAGCGTTCCTTCAAGCGCGCATTAGATTGACCGCACTTCCAGCATTACCACATCCTCTACTTTCATCAGCTCTTTTTGCAGGAAAGGCTCGCCGTATTTCACGCCAATCATTTCGCCATAGTGGCGGGCGAGCTGGTTCATTTGGTCCTCGAGGCGGTCGATGGCGAGGAAGACCTGCAGTTTCTTATGAGCCTTGGAGGACTCACCTTTTTGGGTCCGGAATTGCGAGGCGAAGGCGAGGATAGCTTTGTGGCGCTGGGAATATTGCGCGGTGATGTCCACAACGAAAGTGGGACGGACGTCGGCGAAGGAAGTGGCATAGAGGATCTTGAAGGGGCGGTGCGGCTCGCCTTCGAGCGGGAGCTGCTTGAGGCCGGCGAGGAAGCAGGCTTCGTAGCCGAGCGTGGAAGCGTGATAGTGGTCGGGGTGGCGTGCTTCCCAGTAGGGGAGGATGACGGTCTTCGGGCGAAGTTGGCGAAGGACGGCGGCGAGGCGGAGTTTGTGCTGCCGGGTGGGCTGGACGTCGGAATCGGGAACGCCGAGGGTGCCGCGCCACTTCGCGCGGAGGAGCTTGGCGGCTTTGGCGGCTTCCTTGGCGCGCGTTTCGGGAGTGCCGCGGGTGCCCATTTCGCCGGCCGTGAGATCGAGAATGCCGGTTTTGTAGCCGCGCTCCGCCATTTTGAGGAGCGTGCCGCCGCAGGTGAGTTCGACGTCATCGGGGTGAGCGGCGATTGCGAGCAGATCGAGATGCATGAGGGCCTCCGGCAGCTTGTGATTGTAAGGTAGGACGGACATTCTTGTCTGTCCTCTGTGAAGTTGAGCGGAAAAGAAAGAGGCAGGCCCTTCGAAGCTCAGGGCAAGCAGGAATGCCTGTCCTACGGGAATGTGTTAGGGTCGCAGATTCGAAGATGATGGAAAAGGACGCAAAGCCGGACGGAGCATTGCAGGGCCGCGTGGCGCTCGTTACTGGGGCGGCGAAGCGGATCGGGCGGGCGGTGGCGGTGCGGTTGGCGGAAGAGGGCGCGGACGTTGTTGTTCACTATCGCGGTTCGAAAGAGAAAGCCGCGGAGGCCGTTGCGGAAATTGAGAAAATCGGGCGGCGCGCTGTGGCGGTTCAGGCGGACCTCGGTGATGTCTCGCAAATTAAACGCTTGATCGCTGAAGCGGGAAAACAGTTTGGGCGGCTGGATATTTTGGTGAACAGCGCGGCGAATTTTCTGCCAGCGAGTATTGTTTCGACGACGGAGCAGGTGTGGGACGCATCACTGGGCACAAACTTGAAGGCGCCGTTTTTCTGCGCGCAAGCGGCTGCGCCGCTGCTGAAGCGGAGCCGTGGCGCGATCATCAATTTTGCGGATGTGGGCGGGTTGCTGGCGTGGACGGGGTACATCCCTCACTGCGTTTCGAAAGCGGGCGTGATCATGCTGACGCGATGCCTGGCGAAGGAGCTTGCGCCGGAAGTGCGCGTGAATGCGATTGCGCCCGGCACGATTACGATGCCGGGAGATCCGCCGGAATGGGAAGAGGATTTCATCAAACGCGCGCCGCTGCTGCGGTCGGGCCGGCCTTCGGATGTTGCGGAGACGGTAGTGTTTCTGGTGCGCTCGGAATTTATTACGGGTCAAGTGATCGTGGTGGATGGCGGTCGCACGTTGTGAATAGGGCGAGACGAGCGCGAGTTTTCTTTCCGTGGCGGCGCAATGCTGAATGACCAATCCGAAGGTGGGCCGTGCAGAGAATTGCGGCGGGGTGTATTCTATGGCATTGAATGGCCGTATAAATCCGACGCGCTGGCCGCGAAACTAGCCCGAAAGCGAAAGACGAGGAACTGACCGAAGCAATGGACAACGAATTAAAAACCCAGCCTCATGGAATTCATGACGTAGAAATTCAGGAGTGGCTCGAGTCGCTGGATTCCGTACTGGAATCGAGCGGACCGGAAGTGGCAGCGGAGATTCTGGAGCGGCTGCGCGCGCACGCCACCGTCAATGGGATCGATCTACCCTTCAGCGCGAATACGCCGTATGCCAACACAATTCCCGCGCGGCTGGAACCGCTGTTCCCCGGGGATCAGGAGCTCGAGCGGCGGATCAAAAGCTTGATTCGCTGGAACGCGCTGGCGATGGTGGTGCGCGCGAATCGCGTGGAACACAACATCGGCGGGCACATTTCGACGTATGCGTCCGCGGCGACGCTTTACGAAGTGGGCTTCAATCATTTTTTCCGCGCGCGAAGCGAGGAATTCGAAGGCGATACGGTTTATTTCCAAGGGCACGCGTCGCCGGGAATTTACGCGCGCGCGTATCTGGAAGGCCGCATCAGCGCGCAGAAGCTGGAGAATTTCCGCCGAGAACTGAAGCCCGGGGGCGGGCTTTCTTCGTACCCGCATCCGTGGCTGATGCCGGACTTCTGGGAATTTCCGACGGTATCCATGGGCTTGAGCCCGCTCATGGCGATTTATCAGGCGCGCTTCAATCGCTATCTGGAAGATCGCGGGATGAAACCCGTGACGAATGCCAAAGTGTGGGCGTTCCTGGGCGACGGCGAGACGGACGAGCCGGAGTCTCTCGGTGCGATTACGCTGGCGTCGCGCGAGAAGCTGGACAATTTGATTTTCGTGGTCAATTGCAACTTGCAGCGGCTCGATGGGCCGGTGCGGGGCAACGGGCAGATTATTCAGGAACTGGAATCGGCGTTCCGTGGTGCGGGCTGGAACGTGATTAAAGTTTTGTGGGGAAGCGAGTGGGATCCGATTTTGGAGCGCGACACGGAAGGCCTGCTCGTCAAGCGCATGGGCGAGCTGGTCGACGGCGAGTACCAGAAGCTGGTGGTTTCTTCCGGGGCATATGTGCGCGAGCATTTTTTTGGGAGCGATCCGCGGCTGCTTCAGCTCGTCGAACCGATGTCGGATGAGAGCTTACGCCGGCTGCGGCTGGGCGGACACGATCCGCGCAAGGTGTATGCGGCGTACAAAGCGGCGGTCGAGCAAAAGGGCAAGCCGACGGTTATTTTGGCGCGCACGATCAAGGGTTATGGATTGGGCGAAGCGGGCGAGGGGAAGAACGTCACCCACCAACAGAAGAAGCTGAACGAAGATGAGTTGCGGGAATTTCGGTCGCGCTTCGGGATTCCGCTGAACGATGAAGATTGCATCGAGGTGCCGTTCTACCGGCCGGCGGAGGACAGCGTCGAGATTCAATATCTGCGCGCGCGGCGCGAAGCGCTTGGCGGGTACGTTCCGACGCGCAGCATCCGTTCGAAACCGATCGTGGCGGATCACGATGAGCTTTTCAAGGAATTTCACGAAGGCAGCGAGGGCCGGGAAGTTTCCACGACGATGGCGTTCGTGCAAATGCTGCGAAAGATGCTCAAGGATCCGGAAATCGGCAAATTGATTGTGCCCATTGTGCCGGACGAAGCGCGCACTTTTGGAATGGAGTCCCTGTTCCGCACGGTGGGAATTTATTCGAGCATCGGGCAGAAGTACGAACCTGTGGACGTGAACACGCTGCTTTATTACAAAGAAGCGAAAGACGGGCAGATTTTGGAAGAGGGCATTACGGAAGCCGGCTCGATGGCCTCGTTCATCGCTGCGGGGTCCGCCTACACGACGCACGGCATTAACACGATTCCATTTTTCATCTATTACTCGATGTTCGGCTTCCAGCGCATCGGAGATTTCATCTGGGCAGCGGCCGACATGCGCACACGCGGCTTCATGCTGGGCGGCACCGCGGGACGCACGACGCTTTCCGGAGAAGGACTCCAGCATCAGGATGGCAACAGCCACGTGCTGGCGTTGCCGGTGCCGAATGTGAAGGCGTACGATCCCGCATTTGCATTCGAATTGGCGGTGATCATTCAGGATGGCATTCGCCGGATGTACAAAGACGGCGAAAGCATTTTCTATTACCTCACGGTCATGAACGAGCCGTACGCCATGCCGGCGATGCCGGGCGACGTAAAAGAGGGCATTTTGAAGGGCATGTACCGGTTCCGGCGCGCGGCCAATGTGAAGTCGAAATTGCGCGCGCAACTTTTCGGCAGCGGGGCGATCTTGAATGAAGCTTTGCGGGCGCAGGAAATTCTGGAAACAAAGTACGGTGTGGCGGCGGACGTTTGGAGCGTGACCAGTTATAAGGAACTCTACAACGACGGCAATGAAACCGAACGATGGAACCGCTTGCACCCGAGCGAAAAACCGCGTGTTCCGTTCGTTTCGCAATGCCTCGCGGACGCGCCCGGCGCGTTGGTTGCCGCTTCCGATTACCTGAAGACGCTGCCGAATATGATCAGCAAGTGGATGCCGCGGCGGCTGGCTTCGTTGGGAACGGATGGTTTTGGCCGGAGCGAAGGGCGTACGTCGTTGCGCGATTTCTTCGAGGTCGATGCCCGCTTCATTGCAGTGGCGACGCTTCACGAGCTGTTCGCGGATGGGAAGTTAGAGCGCTCCGTCCTCGATAAAGCGATCAAGGATCTGGGCATTAACGCCGACAAACCGAATCCAGTGATTTCCTGAGAGAGTTGCTGCAGCATTGGCCACGGCACGAACTATCGTGCAGCGTTTCAGGCGGAGTTCTCCAGAATTTCACGAGGCTTGATGCGGCCGGTGGCAAGCTGGGCGACGAGCTGAGCGTTGGCCGGCAGGAAATCGTAGGCTCCCAATTCTTTGGGAAGCACCCACGCAATTTGTTCGAACGCGCGAGGCGTGATTTCCGATTCTCCGATCTCGACCGCATAAAAAAGAATTTCCAGATCCTCCGGCGTTGCGGCGTACTTGTGGACCGTCCGCCCGATCGGCACGCTTCTTTGCATCCTCGCGCCAAGCTCCTCCTTCAGCTCGCGTGCGAGAGCCATTTCCGGAGTCTCCCCAGGTTCCGCTTTTCCGCCGGGAAATTCCCATTTAAGTGGAGACGTGTCATTGCGCTTGCGCTGGCCAATCAGCAGACGCCGGTCACCGCGTTCGATGACAGCGGCAACGACGGTCTTCATCGCGATCCCCGGAGTTGATTTGCGGAATGCAGAAGCCTGTAGAGTGCGCGCGCGCCCTCGATAAGAGGCGGTCCGGGAGTGTTCAGTAGCTCGTCGCGAACAACGTGTACATGGCGCTCGCGAATCGCCGCCACGTCTCGCCACGCTTTCACTTCGTACGTTTTCCGAGGATCCGGTTTGTCACCGGTGGCGGCCCAGGCCAGCACGATGGCTTCGGGCTGGGCGGCGGCAACTTCTTCCTCCGTGACGCTTTTGCCCGCGGGCACAACCATTTCGCCGCCGCAGATTCTCACAAGCTCAGCGACCCAGGGAGGGGAACTGATTCTCGGATTCGGCCAGGCTTCGCAGTAGACGCGCACTCTGCGCTTCGTTCGCCGCGACTTGTTCGCAATTGCCGCAAACTTGTGCCGCATCTGCCGTATGAGACGGCTAGCCGCGGCCGCGCGTTGCGTCAGCGCTCCAATGAGGAGGATATCGGCCTCGATATCGGAGAGCGTCCGCGGATTCATGGCCAGAAAATTCAGCGGATGTTCCAGGAGCTTAGCGACGGTCTCTTGTTTATAAGGAACGGAACCAATCACGAGAGTAGGTTTCAGCCGCAGGATGTCCTCGACGGACTCCATGTGCCAGGAGTCGCCAAGCATTGGGAGTTTTGAAACCGGGGCGACATCGGGGCACCATCTCGTGACTCCGACGAGGGATTTCCGCGCGCCGATCGCGCACAAGATCGATGTGGCGCTGGGCGCAAGCGAAACGATGCGCAACGCTGCTCGTCGAGGGGCCTTCATGGTTTCCGGGAAAGCATAGCAGAGGCGATGGCGTCCCGCCGAAGCACAGGTCTGGATTGACGCGGCCTTGCGAGTATGATGCACTTCGTTCCCTGATCCCTGGAGGACGCTCGTGCGATTTTCGTTGCTTGCTCTTGTTCTTGTTCTGCCGCTTTCCGCCTCGACGCGCGCGCAATCTGTGCCGTCGAAACCCGAAGTCGTTCCGTACCACGCGACGATTGAGAGCGTGAAGTACGTGTTCGGTGTGGCCGCGCCGGTCGCGCATCTAAAACCGGGCAATATTCTCGAAGCGAATTCGCTGGACTGTTTTGGGAATGCCATCAAGAAGCCTGGAGATCCGCTTACCCTGGTCAAAGGCGATAATCCGCTGACGGGCCCATTTTTTATTGATGGCGCGGAACCGGGGGACACGCTCGTCGTTCATATTCTCGATTTGCAGGTGGATGGCAACCATGGAATCGGCGCGTTTGCGCCGGGATTCGGCGCGCTCAATCAAACCAATTACACGCCGATGCTGCATGCGCCGCTGCCGGAGAAAATCTGGTTTTATCCCATCGATCACGCCAGTAACACGGCGACGTTTCAGGCGCTCGATTCGAATTACAAGGTGAAAATACCGCTACATCCGTTTCTCGGCTGCATCGGAGTTGCGCCCGCGGGCGGCGAAGCGCGCAGTTCCATCGTGCCCGCGGAGTTCGGCGGGAACATGGATGCGCCGGAAGCTTCGGCGGGAAACACGCTTTATTTGCCGGTGAATGTTTCGGGCGCGCTTTTTTATTTTGGCGACGGCCATGCGGCGATGGGCGACGGCGAAATCGCCGGGACTGCGATCGAAGTGCCGATGAAAGCGCGGCTGCAATTTGACCTGGTGAAGGGAAAGCATACGAACTGGCCGCGCTTCGAGAACGAAAAGGAGATCATGGCTGTTGGTGCTTATCGCCCACTGGACGACGCGTTGCGCATCGCGTACACGGAGCTGGTGAGCTGGATCCACGCAGATTACGGGCTCTCCGAGCTCGACGCGTATCAATTGCTTTCACAGGTGGGGAAGGTCCATGTCACGGAGATGGTGGATCCGAACTACGTGGTGATCGCCTCCATCGAGAAAAAGTATCTGCCCGCGAAGAAGTGAGCATTTTCGGAGGACAGGCCCTTCGCGGCTCAGGGTAGGCGGGAATGCCTGTCCTACACCGCGTGGATTTCATTCTTGGCGCGTTGCAGCGGCGGCAGTGCCTTTGCCATACTCTCGAAGATGTTCAGCGAAGCCGTACTCGAACATTTTCGCAATCCGCGCAACGCCGGGGAGTTGCCCGATGCTACCGCAACCGTAGAGGTCAGCAACCCGGTCTGCGGGGACATCCTCAAGCTGGCTGCGCGAATTACCGGGGGACGTATTGCGGAGGTGCGGTTTCTTTGCCGCGGCTGTACGACTTCGATCGCTTGCGCGTCTCTCTTGACGGAGCAACTCCGTGATCGGGCGCTAGCCGAAGCCCGCGACATAACCGCGGACTCTCTTTCGGTAGCTCTTGGCGGGCTGCCGGCCACAACCTTACACGGCGCGCAACTAGCCGCCGACGCTCTGGCAGCACTGCTGCAAAAAGTGGCTGCGGCTCCGCGCTAGTCCGCCCCTCCGAAGGCCTTATTCATTGTTTCCGGGTCATTCAGGTTCAGTACGCAGCCCTCTTCATTCGTCTGGACCTCCTCGACTTCGCGGGAATGCGCCCAGACGACGGCGCGTGCTCCCGTCTCGAGCGGGGCACGCAGAAGTTCGTCGTACAAGCTCGCGGCGAAAATCAAGGGATGGCCCCGGCGGCCCTCGTAAACGGGCAGGACAATCGGTTTTCCAGACTTGTAGAAGCGCTCCACCAATTCCTGGATCAGCGAGGCGCTGATCAGCGGGTGATCGATCAGGCAGAGCAGGATTCCTTCCGTGCCCGATGGCAGGCTGCGCAGCGCGGCCTGGATGGAAGTAAGCTGCCCCTTCTCCCAGTCCTCGTTGATGACAATTTCGTCGGCTTTGAGATGGATCGCTTTCGCGATGGGCTCCGCGTCTGCGCCGAGCACAACACGGCGGACGCCGATTTGCGGATGCACGATTACTTCCAGCAGATGTTCGAGGAAAGGGCGTCCCTGATAGGCGAGGAGCGCTTTCGGCGCGCCCATTCGGCTCGATGCCCCGCCGGAGAGGATGACGGCGGCCAGCATGTGCTTCCTTTCAGCGCTCCCCCGTTTGGAAAATGGGCGCGGGGCGCGCTTCGTATTTCAATTTTTTGTGCGCCGCAGATTGCGCGTTGCGGCGCACGGCAATCAATTCCGCGACGATGCTGACGGCAATCTCTTCGGGCGATAGCGCGCCGATTTCCAAGCCCATGGGCGCGAAGACGCGTTCAAATTCTTCGGGTTTGTAGCCGTCGTTTTCCAGCGCCTTGTAGACGGATAAGACTTTGCGCTTGCTTCCAATCATGCCGATATAACGCGCTTCGGTTCGCACCGCCCACGCTAGCACGCGCATGTCTTCTTTGTGGCCGCGCGTCACTATAAGCAGGTAGCTCGACGCATTGGGATGAATCTTGGCGAAAGCGTCCTCATAACTCGTATGGATGTCTGACGCCATGGGGAAGCGCCCGGCATTCGCGAAGGTTTCGCGATCGTCCACAATGCCTATGCCGAAGCCCGCCGCGCTGGCAGCTTTTGCCACCGCCATGGAAACGTGGCCGCCGCCGAAGAGGTGCAGCATGGGCTGCGGAAGAATTGGCTCAACAAAAACTTCCAGCGTGCCGCCGCAAATCAAACCGTTGTCGTAACTCGCTTCGTTATTGAGGTTGAAAACCATTTTGCGCGGCGATTCCTTTTGCATGACTTCTTTCGCTGCCGCCCAGACCTCTGCCTCCACGCAGCCGCCGCCAATGGTTCCGGAAATCGAGCCATCCTCGCGCACCAGCATCCGCGAACTTTCGTAGCTGGGGATTGAGCCGTTGGTGTGCACGATCGTGGCGAGCGCCGCGCGCTGTCCGGCGCGCCTCATCTTCACGATTTCTTCGAACAAGTCCACGTCTCGCCTCAGTCCTCAGCCTACGGCGGGCTTAGTTTGCTGTCAATGCGTGTTGGTTTCTGGACACTCTTTCTCCTGAATGCTACCTTTCGAACTCTATTCGACAGGGCGGAGGATTCATGAAAGCAATCGTCTTTCATCAGCACGGCGGGCCAGAGGTTCTGAAATACGCCGACGTCCCCGACCCGGTCATACGCGCGAACGAAGTGCTCGTGCGGGTGAGGGCCTGCGCGCTGAATCATCTCGATCTCTGGGTTCGTCTCGGGATCCATGGCGTGCCAATTCCGCTGCCGCACATTCCGGGAAGTGATGTGGCGGGCGAAATCGCGCAGATTGGCGCGGATATCACGACCGTGCGTGTCGGGCAAAAGGTTGTACTTGCGCCTGGCGTTTCGTGTGGCAAATGCCCCGCGTGCATCTCCGGGCAGGACAATCGCTGCCGCAACTTTACCAATCTTGGCTACATGATTGACGGCGGTTGCGCGGAATTTGTGCGCGTCCCAGAAGTAAATTGCATGCCGTATCCGGAAAACCTGAGCTTTGAAGAGGCGGCTTCCATTCCGTTGGTGTTTCAAACGGCGTGGCACATGCTGGTTGCTCGAGCGGAATTGCAGCCTGGCGAAGATGTGCTAATTCTCGGCGCGGGAAGCGGCGTGGGGAGCGCCGCGATCCAAATTGCCAAATTCTTCGGCGCGCGCGTGATTGCCACGGCTGGCAGCGACGTGAAGCTGCAAAAGGGCAAAGAGCTTGGCGCGGATCATCTCATCAATCACAAAACGCAGAAAATCCGCGACGAAGTGCGCCGCATCACAGGGAAGCGCGGAGTTGATGTCGTCTTCGAACACGTTGGCACCGCCACTTGGGATGAAAGCTTCGCCAGCCTGGCGCCCTCCGGGCGGCTGGTGACATGCGGGGCCACCACCGGATTCGACGCCAGGGTGGACCTCCGCTTCCTTTTCAGCCGGCAGCTTTCGCTGCTCGGCTCGTACATGGGCACAAAATCGGAGCTGCTTACCGTGATGAAACTTGTCGCTGCGGGACGCTTCAGGCTCGTGGTTGATCGCGTGTTTCCTCTGGCCGCTTGCGCGGAGGCACACGCCTACCTCGAATCCAGCTCGCAATTCGGCAAAGTGGTCCTCAAGGTTTAGTTTCGCCCGATATCTGATATCCTCGCGTCCTGCGTTACACAAAACGGGGACCGCAACGTAAGATGGCCAGCATTCAAGCGCACCTCGCAGCATGGATCGTCAAATGGCGGGTCAAGCGGCGTCTGAAAGGCGTGCGGGACTATCGCCGCGCCCGTGCCATTCTTAAACTGGACCCGTACAAAGTTCCATCTTCGATTCGTGTGACTCCTGCGTATCTCGGCGGGGTTCGCGGCGAGTGGGTCGAAGGACCAAAGCCCAGCGATCTCGTTCTCCTTTATTTGCACGGCGGCGGATACTTCGGATGTTCCGCCGAGACGCACCGCCCGGTCACAGTGGGCTTCGCGCTCCACGGCCTTCGAGTCTATGCTCCCGACTATCGACTCGCGCCAGAAAACCAGGTTCCCGCCGCTCTGGATGATGCTGTTGCCGTGTATCGCGCGCTTCTAGATGTCGGTCACGAACCCCAGCAGATCGTTGTTGCCGGTGAGTCGGCAGGCGGTGGCCTTTCACTTTCGCTGATGCTGGCGCTTCGCGCGGCTGGCGTTCCGCTTCCCGCGTGTGCTGCCGTTTTTTCGCCGTGGACTGATCTCGCTGCCACCGGCGAATCCATCCGCACGAACGCGAACCGATGTGCCATGTTCTCCGGGACGGATATCGCGCCCACGGCGCGCTACTATCTTGGCGACACGGATCCGCGCAATCCCCTCGCTTCTCCTCTGTATGCGGATCTCGCTGGGCTTCCGCCGCTGCTCATTCATGTGGGCGAGGACGAAGTCCTGCGGGATGATGCGACGCGTCTCGCCGAACGCGCTCGCGCCGCGGGAGTGCCCGTTGAACTGAAAATCTGGCCGGTGGTTCCGCATGCTTGGCAACTCGCGCCGCACTTGATTCCAGAAGGCCGCGCGTCTTTGCGGGAAGCCGCTGAGTTTCTTCGCGCTCACGCGGCGACCGCGTACTCCGGCAAAGTGAAGATGACTCTCGCATGAGTGAATCGTCCGCGCCGCGTTCGAATGCATCTGAGGAAGTCGTCGACGTCCTCATTGTCGGAGGCGGTTTTTCTGGACTCTGCATGGGCATCAAACTTTGGGAAGCCGGCATGAATTCCTTCCTCATCCTCGAGAAGAGCGCGGACGTCGGCGGGACGTGGTGGGACAATCGCTATCCCGGCTGCGCTTGCGACATCCCG
This sequence comes from Acidobacteriota bacterium, assembly GCA_003224055.1. GTDB lineage: Bacteria > Acidobacteriota > Terriglobia > Acidiferrales > UBA7541 > Acidiferrum. Next base: position 12,594 of record QHYE01000021.1, read on the forward strand.
TCGCATCTGTATTCCTTCTCATTCGAACCTTCAAACGAGTGGACGCGCATGTATCCCGGCCAGCAGGAAATTCACGATTATCTGAAACGCTGCGTCGAGCGCTATAAGCTCGCCCCGCATATTCGCGTGAACGCGCGTTTTCACGAAGCGGTCTGGGACGAAGCGGCCGGCGTGTGGCGCGCGAGCACCCAGGATGGAACGCGCATCCAGGCGCGCGTGCTGGTCTCCGGAATGGGCGCCCTGCACGTGCCGCGCTACCCGGATCTAAAGGGTCTCGGGCGTTTCAAAGGTCCCGCGTTTCATTCCGCAACGTGGGATCATAGCGTGGAGCTGGAAGGCAAGAACGTCGCGGTCGTGGGCACGGGCGCCAGCTCCATCCAATTCGTCCCGCAGATCGCCCCGCGTGTTGGAAAACTGCATCTTTTCCAGCGCACTCCGCCGTGGATCGTGCCGCGCCTCGATTTTGCCTTCAGCGAAAAGTGGAAGCGCCGCTTCCAGCGCATCCCGCTCACCCGCTGGGCCTTGCGGCAATACATTTTCTGGCGGCAGGAGTTTCGCGTCCTCGGGTTTCTTGGCAATGAATCGGTTCGAAAGAAGGCGGAAGCCATCGCGCTCCGCCACATGGCGCGCAGGATCAAGGACCCGAAGTTGCGTGCGGCGCTCACGCCCAACTATCAATTGGGCTGCAAGCGCGTGCTCGTCTCGGACGATTTCTATCCCGCACTCAACCTCCCCAACGTAGAACTCGTCACGGACGCGATTACCGAAGTGCGCGGGCATAGCATCGTCACCCAGGATGGCGTGGAGCGCCCCGTCGACGTTCTGATTTACGGCACTGGCTTTCGCGCCACCGAGCCGTTGATCGGCTGCCGTGTTGTCGGTCGCGGCGGCGTGGAAATTCACGACGCCTGGGGAAAAAGAATGACCGCGTATCTGGGCGTCACGGTAGCGGGATTTCCGAATTTTTTCATACTCCTCGGGCCCAACACCGGCCTCGGCCACAATTCCGTGGTCCTCATGATCGAAGCCCAGGTGCGCTACGCGATGAACTGCCTGAAACTCATGAAGCGTCGCAAGCAGCGCGTGATCGAAGTTCGAGCGGAATCCCAAAAGCGATTTGTCGAAGAGATTTATCGCCGCATGGGCGGCACCGTTTGGCAATCCGGCGGCTGCCGCAGTTGGTATCAGGATCAAAGCACCGGCGAAATCACCACCCTGTGGCCCGGCTCCGTGATCGCCTACTTGCGCCGCACTCGCTCGGTCTCTCCGTCCGACTACGAACTATCTTCCTGATTCTCATCACACACTTGCGCCATTTGTCTTGATCACCACGCTATGCGAATATAGTGTTGAAGAGGCCAAATGAGCATATCCCTGGGCAAACACGTCACCCTGACCAAACCCGATGACTTCGGGAAGCTTCTGGAAGACGAAGGCATTATCTTCACGCAGCTCGACAAGGCCGTGAACTGGGCGCGCAAGAGCTCCATCTGGCCGCTGGGTTTCGGTCTCGCGTGCTGTGCTATTGAAATGATGTCCATGGCCGCCGCGCGCTTTGACGTCGCGCGCTTCGGCGCCGAAGTCTTTCGCCCATCGCCGCGACAGTCCGACCTCATGATCGTCGCCGGCCGCCTCTCGCAGAAGATGGCCCCCGTCATTCGCCTGCTTTACGATCAAATGCCTGAGCCCAAGTGGGTCATCTCCATGGGCGCATGCGCCACATCCGGCGGCGTTTTCAACAATTACGCGATCGTGCAGGGTTGCAATCAGATCATTCCCATCGATGTTTACGTGCCCGGCTGCCCGCCGCGGCCCGAGGCGCTGCTCTACGCCATCCTCCAGCTCCAGAAAAAGATCGACAACGAAAAGGGCTCCTTCAAGCGCGCCCTGAATCTTGCTTAGTACCGCAGAGTTTGATTTGTAATCACATCGCTATGCGAACACAATCCATCCGCGCGCCGTGGGATTCGCTTGGCGTTCTTTGGTCATTACGTTGGTGGTTGTCTCCGCAGCCGCCCTCTCATTAAGTTGCGGAGGCGGCGCGACGCTGCAACCTCCTCCCACCAAGGGATTCACTCTTGTCTGGAGCGACGAATTCAGCGGCCCGGACAGCTCCTCACCCGATTCTTCGAAATGGACCTTTGATACCGGGGTTGGCAGCAACGGCTGGGGCAACAACGAACTCGAGTCCTACACCAATCGCGCGCAGAATGCGCAGCTCAAGGGCGGCAATCTGGTCATCACGGCGTTGAAAGAAACCTACGCGGATCCCATCGACAACGTCAGTCGCAATTACACCTCGGCGCGAATGAAAACGCAGGGGCTTTTCAATCAGGCGTACGGCCGCTTCGAAGCGGGCATCAAAATTCCCGCGGGGCAGGGGATGTGGCCGGCCTTCTGGATGTTAGGCAAAGACATCTCTTCGATCGGCTGGCCCAAGTGCGGCGAAATCGACATCATGGAAAACATCGGCAAGGAGCCCGGGATGGTTCACGGTTCGTTGCACGGCCCGAGCACTTCGGGCCCGACCAGCGACCTCACCGCGCCGTTCAGCCTCCCCGCCGGGCAGAATTTCGCCGACGATTTTCACCTTTACGCCGTCGAGTGGGAGCCCGGCACCATCCGCTTTTACGTCGATTCGAATCTCTACGCCACCTTCACGCAATCGCAGTGGCCCGCCGGCGGCACGTGGGTCTTCGATCACCCCTTCTTTCTCATTCTGAACGTCGCCGTGGGCGGCGATTGGCCCGGCTCGCCCGACGCCACCACTGTCTTCCCCCAGCAAATGCTCGTCGACTACGTGCGCGTCTATACCAAGCAATAGCGGTTCCGCTGTCCCCTAACAGTTTTCTTTTCGAATTGGTAGACCGAAAATCGCCCATTTTCCCGCGTTTGTCTCATTCTTCTCTGTGTACCTCTGTGCTCCCCATGCTCTCTGTGTTAAAACTCTTATTCGGTAGTCTTCCGAGAGAAGGGAATCACCGCATGAACACAACCCCTGACCCCGCTCGCTATCTTCTGCGCCACACCGTTGCCACTGTCGCTTACCGCGCCGCCAAAGCCTTGCGCGGCGCGCCGGAGCACTTCGCCAGCTTTCACATCGGCGACAAGACTCGCACCCCTGCGCAAATCCTCACGCACATGGGTGATCTTTTTGATTGGGCTCTGTCCATCGCGCAGGGAAAACAAGCCTGGCACGACTCCACGCCCCTCCCCTGGAACGCCGAAGTCGAGCGCTTCTTCGCCGCCGCAAAAAAGTTTGACGACTACCTCGCTTCCGCCGAACCTCTGCACGCCTCGGAAGAAGCCATTTTCCAGGGCGGCCTTGCCGACGCTTTGACTCACGTCGGCCAAATCGCCATGCTCCGCCGCCTCGGCGGTTCCCCCATTCTCGGTGAAAATTATTTCAAGGCGGACATCGCGGTTGGCCGCGTCGGCCCCGAGCAACCTGCTCCCCGCCGCGAATTCGAATGAGATTCAGTCTCCGCGCTGATTCTTCGCTACTTCGGCGCTCCAATACGTATTGAGTGCTTCCTGCAGCCGCCGGACTTTGGCTGGGTTCGGTTCTTTCTTCATCATTGCTTGCAGAATCGGTTCCAGGAATCGCCCGTATTTGGAAAGTGTCGCGCCGTCGCGCGTGGCGAGCGCTCGCTCCACGGCCTGCTCCGTCGCCGGTGTCACAATTTCCAGCCGCCCCACAAACACGCGCACCGTCTGCACCGGCGCCGGCCGAATCGAAAGCGGCAGCACCGCATTCACGAATTCGTCCGGCACGAGATACAAAAGCCGGCTGCCTTCCTCGAACCACGAATTCCGCCAGGTCTCAACCATCGCGTGCGCTTCGTCCTGATAAAGCCCCCTCGAAACCAGTAACCCTTCCAATTCGCGTCCCAGCGAGCCCACGGTCTGCGTTAACTCAGGCGGGTCGAGGACCACGCGATCCTTCACCGTGCCGCCGACGCGAAATCCCACTTTTTCCCCGCGCCGTTCGAACAAAATGACGCCCGGAATCTCTTCGTCGCCGCGATTCTCGATCAGCACTTGCCCGCCGTTCGTCAATCGTGCTGCAACCGGCACCGCAAAATTCGCCACCCCGCGATAAAACAGAAATTTCTCCCGCTGCTCGCCGCGCGCCGTCCTTACAAACACTGGCGTCGAAGCTGTCTGCCGCGCCGCGTAGTAATGATTGTCGCGCCCGTCGGCAGGGAAGTCCGCCCGCAGACCCGGCGCCACGGTCACCGCATCCCACGAAATGCTCCCGTCCGGCTGCTTGCCGTTCAGCGAAGCGTCATACAACGTCGCCGCCGGCTCCACGCGGTTCGCCTGCGGATACCACTCCGTAATCACGCCTTTCGCAAAGCGAACGTTCACAGAAACGGTCTCTTCGCGCGCATCATAGAAATAAAGGACCGGCGTCTCCATGCGAACCGTCCCGCGCAGCCCCAGCTTGAATCCCGCGCTGCGAAAATGTTCGACGAATCCCGGCAAGTCCGTTGAGCCCGTCAGCGGTGACCACTCCACCGCTTGCCCCTTTTCGCCCGCAATGGAAGTGAATGTCCCCCACTCATGCGCCGTCAACCCGGAAAAAACCGCTGGGTTCTCCGAACCCATCAGCCCCGCGGAAATGGTCAGGCAGCTTGCAAGAAGAACGCAGGACATCGCGCGCAAGGAATTCATGTTCATGGTCGGCCTCCGGAAACGGCAGCGGTTTGCTTCTCATCCGCTGCCATTCCAGACGCTAATTGGCCCGCCACTGTTAACAACCGAGCTTAGGTCGGGTACCGAAAGAGCTTCGTTAAGACTTCGGCGTCCCCGCCTTCTTCAGCCGCTCTCGGAAGTACGCCTTCCAACTCTCCGGCAATGCTGCCACTCGCAAGGCGCGCCGCACCGAGGCAACGTCGGCATCTCCGTATCTTTTTGCGACGTACAGCCGGGTAATTTCCGAGACGGGGACGGCGTTTGCGTCCCGGGCAATCACTTTGATCTCATCGCCGGCTCCTACTTTTCCCTCGCGCGTAACGGCGACGTAGAATCCCGTCCGGCCGCTCACCATGAATCGCCTCACCATATCGTCGGATCCAAATCTCACACCCAGCTTGTAGCAGGGCAGGCGCGGCTGCGTCACCACTACTTCCGCGGAGCCGATGGAGAACTGATCGCCAAGATGGACAGCGTCTTCCGCCAAGCCGCTCGTAGCACCAACCGCTGCAATGCCATCAATCGTAAAGTTCTCTCCAAACATACCCATCGGCAACTCCCGCCCAGGCAGCTCTTTCTTCCAGTAGTCGTAGTGTGCCAGCGGGTAGCAGTAAACCGCCTTGTGCTCTCCCCCGTGCACGGTCAGGTCCGCCTGACGGTCGCCTTCCAGATTCAGCTTGCGCAAAATGACGCGGCCTTTAACCGGTTCCTTAAAGATGGCCGTCGAAACAATTCTCCCATGCCACGTTACTTCGCGCAGCAGCCCGCTGTTCACTGAGACGAGCTTCATCGTTTGCTTGTCCTTTGTTTGGTATCGCCAGGAGTGGCTTTGCTCTTCGATTCGAGGGTCGTGGCGAAAACTCGGACTCGTGTTTGAAATGCGTCTACTCTGAAGCACGGCCACTCTTGGGCGTGCCCCTCATCGCTCCGTGAGTCGGCGACCTGGCGCTATCGGCGCACGCTTACCAGCGCGGCATCGGCTTCATAGCCCTCATCTTGCACGGTCTTCTGCGCAGCCGCGCGAAGCGCCTGCTCGTCCGCATCCTTCGGCAAATTGCAAGAGCGCCGAATCACCTCTTCGCCGTTCACAATGCGAACCAGCCATTTGGACTTGCTTCCGTCCCAGGAAACTTCCACTTGATCCGCACGCATAGTCACCTCCCGCTGCGTTTCCCTGCGCCTTCATCTTATACCCCGTCTCTCTTCCAAATGCGACGCCTGCCGCACCTTCTCCCGACTCGTCTAGCCGTTCGCGTCCTTGGTTTGGAAAGTGTTCCTTTTTGTACAGACGAGCCCTGGGTCGCAGTTATAGTTTTTACCTCGGAATATAGGAGTGGAAATAGGCCCGCGATAGCTGTCTTTGGATTGCCTCCGGGGATGTTATCGCGGGCTTCCCGTCCTCAACGGTGGCACAGCCTCCAGGCTGTGACCGGCGGCTATCCTGAGAAACACTCGCGACAAACAGATATAATCGATCTGCATGATCCCTCCTTCCTACAAACCTCGCAGGAAGTTCATGGAGCTGGCTGTCTCGGAGGCCAAACGCGCCGGTGACCGAGGCGACTATCCCATTGGCGCGGTCATCACACGCCTTACGGGCAGGGGCGAAGTGGTCATTGCCAGCGCCGGTAACCGGGTAAAAACTTCGGGATCAAGCATCAAGCACGTAGAGCTGGAAACGCTCAAATACGTATCAAGCGGCTATGGCCGCTACCTGCCCGACTTCGTCCTCTATTCCACGCACGAGCCCTGCGCCATGTGCGCCGGTGCCTGCGTGTGGTCTAGAATTGGCGCGGTCGTCTACGGCGTTTCCCAGGAAGACATTGCCGCTTTTGGCCGCAAGCGCGGTACGGAAGACTACAAGTGGCGAGCTTGTCTCATCCCCTGCCGGCTCGTGTTCGAGAAGGGCAATCACCACATTCCCGTCACCGGCGGTTTTCTCCGAAAAGAATGCCAAAAACTGTTCACTTACGGGGACCGCGCATCGGTAACGGATGCGAACTGGATTTCCCAACTCCTATTGCACCCAATGCCCGGCTCCAGCGGAGGAAATCTTCGAATCGAACGTAGTATGTGGCATTGCTTTCCTGGTGGGACCGCTGGTACAGCGGCCTGGATAGATACCGTCTGGTTCTATCGGTCCTACAGTCTTCATACTCTATTGTCTATAACCCATTCTTTACGTTAGTTAGCCCGACTATTCGGCCAGTCTGTTTCGAGGGTGTCCAAGAGTGAACAGATGCCCGTTTGCATCAACGGTTAGCATACGAGTCGGTTTTGGGGCTCGAGGTCGACTCGACAATAACGATGAAGAGTAATCCTGCCAAGGAGCTTTGAATGAAAAAACTTTTGTTGGTTATTTGTATGTTGAGTATGGGCGGCCTGGGCTGGGCGCAGTCGGCACCGCCTCTGGGTTCCGCGCAGAGCTTCGCAGTCCTGGGCGCCTCAGCGGTGACGAATACGGGCCCGACGGGCAGTTGACCGGGACCCTCACGCTCAACGGCAGCGGTGTCTACGTTTTCCAGATGAAGAGCACGCTTACCACAGCGAGCAAGTCCTCCGTGGTCCTGGCCAAGGGAGCGACGGCAGGAAATGTGTTCTGGCAGGTTGGCAACTTGGCGACGCTTGGCACCAACACCGCTTTTGCAGGAAGCATTCTCGCGAATATCAGCGACACCATCACCACCGGCGCCAGCGTTACCGGTCGAGTTTTCGCCCTCACGGGTGCCGTGACCCTCAGCGGGAACCGCATTCGCGCCGCGTCAAAATAAACGGCCAGCCAGGTGCCACGCGCGCGTGGCTGATCTCCAATCGCCTGTATCTTGGAATCCATCCTCCCGTACAATCTCACTGTAAGGAATATCCACCTGGACGCCAAATTTTATGAGTTACCATGTTATTAGGCTACCGACTTGGGAAGGACCTCGATGCGTACAGTTTTCTCGGCTGTTCTATGCCTCATGCTGCTTTTGTTTTCTTCCGTAATCCTCCTGGGGCAGACTCCTCCCGCGCATCCTCTCCCTGCGGCCAAACAGGCGAATCTTCCGTCGGAAGACTTTAATGCCAAAGAGGCTTATACCCTTGAACTCATTCAAAACATCATCCGCTTCGAAGCCGATGGTAAGGGCCAGCGCGATCTCATTCTTCGTGCGCGCATCCAGTCTGAATCCGCCGTCCGCGAATTCGGTCTTCTGGTCTACCCCTTCGCTTCCAGTTTTGAATCGTTGGACGTCCTCTACGCGCGCGTCCGCAAGCCGGACGGCACCGTCGTAGAGACGCCTGCCTCGGATGTTCAGGAATTAGACTCCGCTGTCAGCCGAGAAGCCCCAATGTATACGGACCAGCGGGAAAAGCACGTGGCGATCAAATCTCTTTCTGCGGGCGACGTCCTGGAAGCCCATTTTCGCTGGACCGTTCACGATCCCATTGCGCCCGGCCGATTCTGGTATGACCACTCTTTTTTCCACGATGGAATCTGTGCCCAGGAAATTCTCGAGATCGACGTCCCTCTCCATCTTCAGGTGAAGCTCCGGAACGGCGACCTTCAACCCTCGGTTCGGGAAGAGAGTGGTCGCCGGTTGTATCGCTTTGAAACTTCCAATCGGAAAAAGCCAGACGACTCCAAAATTCCAGGCTGGGAGAAGAACTACCATGGCTTAAAGCCGCCTGATGTCCAACTCTCATCCTTTAACTCTTGGGATGAAGTCGGCACATGGTTTGCCGCCCTCGTGCAGCCCAAAATCGCAGTCACGCCCGAGATTCGCGCAAAAGCGGAGGATCTGACCAAAGGGAAAGTTACAGAAGACGAAAAAATCCACGCCCTCTATGATTTTGTTTCTAGTCGCTTTCGCTACATCGGGATTGACCTCGGCCTCAGCCGCTATACGCCCCATGGGGCCGCGGACGTTCTCACCAACCGATATGGAGATTGCAAAGATAAGCACACTCTATTTGCTGCTCTCCTATGGAGCGTCGGCATCTCCGCTTATCCCGCGCTGATCAGTTCGCGTTACCGCATTGACCCTTCCTTCCCCTCTGTCAGCCTTTTCGATCATGTCATTACCGCGATTCCGCGGGGCGATTCATTCTTGCTTCTAGACACCACTCCTGAAGTCGCCCCCTTCGGCCTCCTCGTCGCTGCTATCCGCGACCGAGAGGCCCTGGTCGCCCCCACATCTGGTCCCGCTCGCCTGGTCGCCACGCCAGCCGACCCTCCGTTCTCTAACTATGAGCGCGTTCGCGTGGATTCTTCGATTGATGAAAAGGGAACCCTCGACGCCAAAATGCGGCTCGAAGAACGCGGCGATTCTGAACTTGGATTGCGGCTCGCTTATCGCTCTACCCCCCAAAATAAATGGCAGGAACTCACGCAAGGAATTGTCGCTCGCATGGGATTTGCTGGCTCCGTGAGCGATGTTTCCGTCGATCCACCGGAAGACACATCGCAACCCTTTTCCATTTCCTTTTCCTACCATCGCACGGAATTCCCGGATTGGAAGAACCATCGCATTGTTCTTCCCGCTCCTCCTTTTTTCTTCCGCGATCTCACCGAAGAACAAAAGCTTTCCAAAGACCCACTACCCCTGGGACCCCTCCAGGACGTTACCTACGACTCGACAATTAAGTTCCCCAAAGGATTTACTCCAATTCTTCCGGCCGCACCAGATCGCAAATTCGATTTCGCGGAGTTTACCGCCGCATACTCGTTTAAGGATAGTGTTCTCCATGGAACGCTTCATTTGAAAACGCTCCTTCACGAGATCCCCGGTAACAAGCGAGGTGAGTTCAGCGGGATGGCTAAGGCAGTTGACGAAGCCGAGCGCCGCTATATCTTTGTCGGGGGCAATTTTCCCATCGGTGCAGCTCCTCCGGCCGCCGCTCTCTTTGGGCTTGTCCCCGGAAAGCCGGAAGACCTTATCCCCCGCCTTGAAGAAGCGCTGGCGGCAGACCCGGACAATTACGCCATTCTCGAGCGATTGAGCAGAGCGTATTCCGACGCTGGCCGTCCCGCCGATGCCGTGGCTATTCTGCAAAAATCTATCAACGATCATCCCGACGTTCCTCGTCACCTTTCGCTAGCTCTTGGCAGGGCCTATCTCCGCGTTCCAGATACAGGAAAAGCGATGGCTATGTTTAAGACCGCTCTGGACGATGAGTCCGAACCCGAAGAACTGAACAGCGTCGCTTATGCCCTTGCGGAAGCCGGCGTCAATCTCTCCGAGGCCCTTGAGTACTCCACCCGTGCCGTTTCGTCGCTCTCGTCGAAGACGATGGATATCTCTCCGGATGACACTGAACCCTCGGACTTCGCTCTCATGCCCGAACTCGCTGCAAATTGGGATACTCTCGGTTGGATAAAGTTCCACCTCGGAGATTTGCCGGCCTCGGAGAGATACCTCGAAGCCGCCTGGGCACTTATGCAGGCTCCCGATATTGGGGAACATCTCGTGGAGGTTTATGAAAAACGCAGCAAGAAAGAAAAAGCCGCGGCCGTCTGCAATATGGCTTTAGCTGCTAGTCTCCTGAGTCATTGATTTCTGACATATTTGTTGTGCCCTGTACAGCCAGAGTGCGGGAAGCGAACCGGCCAATGCTGTTGAGCATCGCATCGGCACTCTTGGTCCACACAAAGGGCTTGGGCTGCTCGTTGTGCACGGCGATGAATTCGGAGATCGCGGCTTCCAGTTCACGCACGCTGTAGTGCGAACCTCGTTTGATCTGGCGCTGTGACAGTAAGGCGAACCAGCGTTCCACCTGATTGATCCACGAACTGTGCGTGGGAGTGAAGTGCAGGTGGTAGCGAGGATGCCGTAGAAACCAGGCCCGAATTTCCTTGGTCTTGGGGGTGGCATAGTTGTCCAACACCAGATGGACGGTAAGCTCAGCCGGAACGGCACGATCGATCTGATTCAAGAATTTGCGGAACTCGATGGCCCGATGGCGTGGCCAGCACTTCCCGATCACCGCTCCCGTGGCGATGTCCAACGCAGCGAACAGGCTGGTGGTGCCATGGCGCTTGTAATCGTGAGTTCGACGCTCCGCCTGGCCGGGCAGCATCGGAAGAATCGGCTGGCTACGGCTCAGCGCCTGAATCTGACTCTTCTCATCCACGCACAGCACCAGCGCATGATGCGGAGGGTTCAGGTACAAGCCGACGATGTCGCGCACCTGGTCGACCAACAGCGGATCGTTGGATAGTTGAAACGTCTCGCTGCGATGCGGACGCAACCCGAAGGCCCGCCAGATGCGACTCACCGTGGATTGACTCAAGCCGGTCCTCGCTGCCAAGCCGCGACTGCTCCAATGCGTTGCTCCTTTGGGAGCCTCTTCCAGAGTGAGGCGCACGGCCCGCTCGACACGGTCATCGCCGATCTGTCGTGGCGCTCCTGGTCGCATCTCGTCCCCTAAAGCAGCGAGTCCGCCGGTGATAAAACGATTCCGCCACAGGCCCACAGTAAAGCCCGTGGTGTGCAGCTTGGCGGCCACGGCAGCGTTGTTGTGCCCACTGGCACACTCCAGAATGATACGGGCGCGAAAGGCCAGGGATCGCGAACTCCGCGGTTGCCGCAGCAGTTGCCGCAAAGTGATCTTCTGTTCTGGGCTGACCACCAGTTCTCGCTGCTTGGGACGTCCTCGTGGATGCGCCATGATCCACGATAACCCCTCTTCTTTATTTATGCAATCTATTTATGACTCACCAGACTAGTGACCCGTGAGGGGAGATTCCCTTATCGGGAATGGAGAGAGGTCCCTCGGTCGCGCTGCTCCCTCGCCGACAAGTTCGGGGCAGTGGCGATGGAAATCCTTCTTGGGGATTCTGGTTAACAGTAACACCCCCACCCCCTGTTTTTTGTAAGTGCGGAATCTAAAGGGCTTAGCGATCCTGTAAGCTCTTTGTTTGCAACACTTACGGGATATTTCGTAAGTGTTGATTCTAAAGGGGCTTAGGGAAAGCAGAAAATGGAGAATGGAGGATGGAAAATGGCAGGTAAGGGAAGGAGCACAGGCGGAGAGGCGAGGAGACGGAGAAGTAGCGGACAAAGGAAGGCGCTCCTTTCTCCGCGGCGTTGAAGGACGAGCGGAGTATAACGCAGAAGGTACTTGCTGTCAATGTTTATTTAGTGTGTAATTCGAATGAATGTGGAAGGTGTTGAAAGGATATGATTTGCCGGTTCGCAGATGCAAAAACAGGACACTGAAAACCGCAGGACACGGTACCTGGCCGGTTGGAATACCCGGAGGCTTGGGCTAAGATTCGCGTTGCAGGTACCATCCTCGTTTTGGCCACTACTAAAGAAGGCGGTAAGGAATGGATTCCGAGCGCCGTCGTTCTCCACGCTATCCCATTATCGCGGATGCTGAAGTAATCGAAATCGCTTCCGATACAGAACTGAGCGCCAAGACCAGCGATCTGAGCGCCGGCGGATGCTTCCTCGACATGCTGAATCCCTCGCTCGAAGGAACGGAGATTCTGGTGAGAATCACGCACGAAAACTCGACATTCACAGCGCTGGGAAGAGTGGTATTTCTGTTCCCCAATATGGGAATGGGGGTGATGTTTACGAGCGTCGACGCGGAGCAGCAGGCAATTCTGCAAAAGTGGCTCGAAGAGTTGGGTCGCAGCGAAGGATAGAGGGAATAACCAATTCGGGAGCGCCGCGAAATCAATGAACCACTGTTTTCGCGGTATGCGCGAGTTTTTGAGGTGAGCAGCTTCGCGGCAAGCATCGTCGCGTGCGGCCCCCGCCAAACTCTAATGCCTCGTTAGACCGGCAAGCACTCCGTTCAAGGAATCCTGCCACGCATGGGCGATCATCCCAGGGCGAACGCTGCCGCGCCAATGGGCCAGAATCCCAAACATTGCTCCGTACAGGCCGATCAGAATCACCATCCGGAAGCCCTGGTACGCGTGGGCCGCGCCGAATGCCACGGCAGAAAGGAGAATGCCAGCGGGAACGCTCTTCGTCAGAGCCATGAACTGCCGTTGCAGATAACCCCGAAAGACTGTCTCCTCGCAAATGCCCGCGGTAATCGAGAGCGCTATCCAGACTGCTATTTCGGCACCGCGATGCGGGAGCATGAATTCCATATTGGGACGGTGCTCCGAGACGCGCAGGAACCAGCCCAGGACAAGAAGGAGGCCGGCCGAAATGATCCAGAACGCCGCAGCGATTCCGATGTCCCGGAGCACTTGGCGGATGGACTGCCAACGATCTCCCAGAACGAGGCGGACCCGCGCGCCACTACGCCGCACGCCCACCACTACAAAAATAAACAAGAGCCATTCAAATAAAAGGGTGAGCGCATAGAAGCGAAGGCGGTGCGGATTCACCGCGGCCCTCATCTGGTCCGCGATGATCCTTCCTAGAAACGCCCAAGCGCCCAGTATGGCGAGCAAAAAAATCGTGTGGAGTGGGCCGGCGGCCTGGCGATAACGGCCGGACTCGGACGGAGCCGGAGCAGAAGTCTCCATGATTACCTCTTCTAGCTAGAATGCCATCTTCGCAGATTGTAATAGCAGTTGGATGCCGGAACCCTATGTTTCGGGCCGCGCGCCCAGCCGCTCGTCGCGTGCGGATGTGTGCTATAGGGGGCAGGCTCCGGGCATGCGATCTGCCACCGTGACTTTACAGCGAACAATACTTCGGCTCCTGCAAGAGTCCGTGTCGCTGTCCAGCATCCCTGACAGTTCAGGGTCGGAGACTATATGAATCGAAATCTAAGAAAGTCCCTATGGGTGTTGGCCCTTGGGATCGCCTTTGCCGGGCTCAGCACGACTAGTCGAGCCGTCGCGCTTCCCGCACAGCAGGACAAGGATCAGGAGCGCAGCCGCTATCAAGAGCGCAACGACAATCAAGTGTACTTCCAGCAGGGCGTGCAGGATGGCCAGCACGATCGCCAGTTTGGCAGCAACCGGAGCGATCACCCGCAACCCACCGACGCGAAGAACCTCCGTGCCTACCGGGACGGCTATAAACAGGGCATCCGGAACACGGCATCCGGGCCCAAAGCGCCGGGAAGGGTGAGAAGAATCTGGTGGACGCGGCGCACGTAAGGAATCGGTGCAGCTAGGAAAGGCGATAGGGCTGTCTCGGTTAGAGGATCCACCTTTCTCATCGAAGCTGAATGGACACCTGCTCAGGCTGGCCCTCGCGCACATCTGGGTTGTCTATGATCAGCCGAAAATCGGATGCCCTCTGGCCGAGCTTGGCGGTGTCCCGGACGCCTATCAGCGTGCGGCTGACCGTAAAGATGTCACACCACTCTGAAGGGTGGCGCCGGTCCCCCGCCAGTAGGCCGCGTCCGCTGTAGTCAATTGTGTTGTCCGCTTTGTCAACGATTCGAACATACAGCAGGGTTTCATCGAACGGCTTCCCAAATGGCGGCGTTTTGTTGTCCAGCATTCGGTAATACACGCGAATTTCAAGGGTTGGGCCCTCACTGGGATGGACAAGCTTCACGGAGTCTTCTGTTCTCTCCACTTCAAACGAGAAGGGACCCATATTGATCGGTTGATCCATCCGGTATTCCTGAGTCTTCTTCCCGCAACCGACCCAAGCGAGCGAGGCGCAGAGCGCGAGAACAATTCCCATGACCTGGCTAGCGCAAGCTTTCATAGATGCTCCTTGCCTCTTCCTTGCTTCGCCTAGCCGCATTCGCGTCCACGTCATTTGGAATCATCAAAGCCCCCTGAAAGCTGGTGTAAGCATTCCAAATACGCAGGTTCAGCCGGTTCAAGGATTCGTCCTGCCATCTTTCCACCAAATTTCGACCCCCCGCCTTCTTGATTAGCCCGCCGAGCTCCTTGTATTGCATAAGTGCTTCCGCTCTTGCTCTTTTGTCGCCTTTCAGTACGGCGTCCATGTGGGCGTCCAGCTTGTCCATGGTCACGAGCATCTCAGCTGCGCATGGCAGGAACTCAGTCCGTGTGAGACCTTCTTCCTTGTAAACCAGTTTATCGCAGGCGGTTCTACGGTTGCCAGAGCAGGCAATCAACAGGATTGCGATAAATGAAGAAAAGAGAGCTGATAGGACAGTGAGTCGACTCATTCGAAAGCACCAAAATGCATCCGAATTTCACGCTCTTGATTATAGCTCTCCTTGAGCCGAGATTGGCTTCGTTGGGCTCTATTACCATCTCTTCAGATTGGGATTTGATGTTTACCTGGAACAAAAAAGATCCTCACATGCGTCTCACTTTATATGGAAAAGTACTTGACAACGCCAACCTAGCGCGATAGGTTGGGTTACGGCGGAGAGAATTGAGGCACAAACCATCATGTTGAAGCGGATTGTTGCGATCGTTGCTATTTTTGTGTGCACGGCGGTTGCCTGGGCCATCCTGGGATCCAGCATTTTCTACAGAACGTATAACGCGGAGTCCGGCCTCGCCGGGCGCGTGGCTTCGACGTGGGGAGCGCCGCAAGGGCAGGCGCCGCCGGCGATCGCGTACGAATGGCCGGAAGAAAAGGCCGTCGAGGTGGAAGAGAAGGGGAAGAAAATCACGCGGACGGAGCGGCAGATACATTCGGAGCCCGTGAGAATTGACACGAGCCGGGTGGCGGCGGCATTCCACATTGATTACCGGCAAAAAGGGCTGCTGTGGTTCAGCACGTATAAAGTGGATTTCGACGGAGCTTACACGTTTCAGAATCCCTCTTCGCGGGAAGAAGAATTTGTGTTTCGACTGCCGTTTCCCGCGCAGCAAGCGGTCTACGACAACGTGCAACTGCTGCTGGACGACAAGCCTCTGGCGCTAACCTTCAGCGGTTCGCAGGCCGTGGCGCGAACGCGGCTGGCGCCTGGCGCGAAATCCGTGCTGAAGGCAGCCTATCGCTCGCAGGGGCTCGACAATTGGAGATACACTTTTGCGCACGAGAATGCGGATGGCAGCGGAAAGGAAATTTCGCAGGCGCGCGACTTCCACCTGCTGGTGAAGACGGATTTTTCCGGTTTCGACTTCCCGGACAATTCGCTTTCGCCGACCGAAAAACGGCAGACGGCGAACGGCTGGGAGCTGGAGTGGAACTATCAGAATCTGGTGTCCGGATTCGACATCGCGCTGAAGATGCCGCAGAAGCTGCAGCCGGGTCCGCTGGCGGGGCGGATCAGTTATTTCGCGCCGGTGTCGCTGTTCTTCTTTTTCTTTCTGGTGTTCATGCTGTCCACGCTGCGCGGGAACGACCTGCACCCGATGAATTATTTCTTCCTGGCGTGCGCGTTCTTTGCGTTTCATCTGCTGCTGGCGTATCTGGCGGATCATATTTCGATTCATGCGGCGTTTCCGATTTCGTCGGTGGTTTCGATTGCGCTGGTGGTCAGTTACTTGCGGCTGGTTGTGGACTTGCGCTTCGCGGTGGTGGATGCGGGACTGACGCAGCTGATCTATCTGGTGCTCTTTTCGTATGCGTTTTTCTTCGAAGGATTCACGGGATTGGCGGTGACGATTGGAGCGATCCTCACACTGTTTGTGGTGATGCAAATAACCGGGCGGATTCGGTGGGAGGAGAAGCTCGGCGAGCCGCAGCTGCGCAAGGGAGGAGTGCCGGCGTGAGGAAATTGGAAATTAGAAACTGGAAATCAGAAACTAGAAACTAGAAATTGGAAAAGGGAGAAGAGGGCGGACTGAAGTTCGCCCACATATGGAGTAAGGCAGATTCTTTCCGACTAGGACGGAATCTGGCGAGCAGTTCCGTAGTAGCATTCGGGACGCAAGATCAAGCGGCGGCCGCGGATGCGCGAAGACGAGAGGCTTTCACCGGCGTTGTGGGGCGTGCTGACGCTCCTGTTTCTGGCGCTATTCATTAACTACATCGATCGCGGGGCGCTTTCGATCGCCGCGCCAATCATCAAAGAGCAGTTCGGCATGTCACCTGGGAAATTGGGCGTGCTGCTTTCCGCATTTTTCTGGACGTACGCGAGTTTCTTGCTGATTTCCGGCTGGCTGGCGGACCGCTTCGACGCCGGATACGTTCTGGCGGCCGGGTTTTTCGTGTGGTCGGTGGCGACGCTATTCACCGGCGTGCTGCCGGGCTTCGCGGGATTGTTTGCGATGCGGCTGCTGCTGGGAGCGGGCGAGTCCACGGCGTATCCGTGTTTTTCAAATCTGCTGGTGCGGCATTTTCCGGAGCGTCATCGCGGCTTTGCGAATGCGTTCATCAGCGTGGGGATTGCGGCGGGGCCTGCGTTCGGATTGCTGCTGGGGGCGCTGCTGATGGGGCGGTTCGGCTGGAGGCCGTATTTTATCGGGCTGGGCTGCGCAGGACTGCTGTGGCTGCCGTTGTGGCTCGCGAAGATGCCACGGAGGGCGGTTACCGCTGGCGCGACTGAGGGTCAAGCAGCGGAAGCCGGGCCGCGAATGTCGGACATCCTGCGGCGGAGGTCGGCGTGGGGAACGTTTCTCGGACACTTTGGCGGGAACTACTTGCTCTACTGCCTGCTGACGTGGCTGCCGTATTACCTGGTGCGCGAGCGGCACTTTTCGCTGCAACGCATGGGAAGGATCGGCGCGCTGGCGTACCTGCTGATGGCGTGCGTGGCGGTGATTTCGGGCGCGGCTTCGGACCGATGGATTGCGGCGGGGCGGAGCGAAACGTTCGTGCGGAAAGCAATGATGGGGACGGGGCAATTGGTCGGAGGAATATTCCTGGTGGCGTGCGCGATGGCCGGGCCGGAACTTGCGGTGACGTTTCTGCTGGTGGCGAGCGCGGCTTTCGGGATGAACGCGTCGAACATTTGGGCGATCACGCAGACGCTGGCGGGGCCGCGGGCGGCGGGAAGGTGGACCGGCTTGCAAAACTTTGTTGGGAATTTGGCCGGCGTAGCGGCGCCGGCGGTGACGGGATTCGCGGTCGAGCGCACGGGAAATTTCGTGTGGGCCTTTCTGATCACGGGGGTGATTTCGATTCTTGGCGCGACGAGCTGGGTGTTCGTGCTGGGACGCGTTGAACCTGTGCAGTGGAGCAGCGCTGGGGCGCGCGCCGACGGATCGCCGATTGTCTCGCGGTAAAGACGAGAGTGCAGAGAGGGCCGACCAAAGTCTGTTCCTACATCCTCACCTTCACAAGATCCGTGGAAAGAGTTTTGGTCAGGAGTTCCAGGCGACGCGTGTCAATTGTTTCTTGCGCGACTCCCATTCCGCGCCGGAGAGGATGCGCGGTGCGACATCGATCAGGCGGGGGGTAAGCTGGAAGACGGTCGCGGGGTTCCAGGGGCGGCCGTCTCGTGTGCGGTACTCCCGGATGTTCAGGGCCTCGGCCATACTCTTGAAAGAAATATCCTGAACGATCATCTCTGCGAGAAACTTAAGCGTTTGCATCTCCAGTGGGTCGTCTTCCAGATGGTGGCAGTCCGAAGAGATGCGTAGGCCAAAGGGGATCTCCTCGGAGGCGCCGGAGGCTTCCTGCGGCTCGGGCGTGGCAGAGGACTCCACTTCGCGTTCCCATTCCAGGGCGACGAGGCTCCAACCGGCATCGTGCATCTTTGAGAGATACATGGAAGTCGGCAGGATGGTCACTTTCTCGCGCATGCGGTCGATCTTTTTCACGGAAGCCTCCCTGGTTTAGAATTACCAGACGTGGAAGACGGATTTTCCCACCCGAAGTCAAGGCAATCTTCATGCCGTAGGCGGTAGGAGCAGAAGTCATAGAATCAAAAAGACTTCCTTCAAAGCGCAAAGACCCGGACGATTCGCGGGCGTCCGGTGCCGGGATGAATCTGTCGCGTTGCCGGACACTAGAACGGCCGGAAAACGGCCTAGTGGCCCGATAGGGTAGAATCACATGCGCGATAATCTTGGAGGGCGCGATGCCGAGAAAACCGACTGCCGACGATGCGCGTTTGATACTCGAACTCTATAACCTGAGGCGCGAGCCGGAAATGCGCAAGGCGCGCCAATGGTGGCTGACCACGTTTTGGCCGGAGAATGCCGATGATTTCATGAAAGTGGCGATGGCCTTTGGATCGGAAGAGAACAACTGGCTGCGGCAGGTTGGCAGCTACTGGGGAATTGCGACGTCTTTTCTCGTGAATGGTGTCGTGAGCGAAAAGCTGTTCTTTGAGCCAGCGTTTTGCGGCGAACTGTACTTCATGTTTGCCAAAGTGCGGCCCTTTCTCAAAGAGCTTCGTGAAAAAGCGAAAAACCCCGATCTATTTTTGTTGTCCGAGAAGGCCATCCTGGGATCGAAGCTGGGGCGCGCGCATTTTGCAAAGATTGAACCGCGCGTCGCGATGCTGCGGCAGCAGCGGCAAAAGGCCGGAGCTTGAGTCCCGTTCGACAGTGGCGAATCTTGTTCGCGTTCCTGTGTCTCGGGCCGGGTGCTTTGCTACGCCCGGGCGGAGTGACGGCGAAGGAAGCGCGCTATTGCGGCGCTGGAGCGACATTGCGCCTAAGTTCGCCGGTCTCGAGCCAGGGAAGCTTGCTGCTCGTGGAACTGAAAAGCGCGCGGCCGCTGACGGAAGTCAAAGGCGATTGGGGCGGCCGGAGCGTCCCTTTCTGGCAGGAGGAGGGCCACGAGGCAGTGCATGCAGGTTTATTGGGCGTCGATTTGGAAAAGGCGCCCGGCCGGTATGAGCTGAAAGTAACGGCGCAAAAGGCTGCCGGCGAGAAGATTGTTTGCAGCGCCAACATCACCGTGAGAGCTGGGAAATTTGCGACCGAACGGCTGCGGGTAGGGAAAGAGTTCGTCGAGCCTAATCCAGAGCAAGTCAAGCGCGCCAATGAGGAGCGCGACCGTTTGCGCGAGATTTTCGACCGCGTTACGCCGGAGCGACTTTGGAATGGCAAATTTCGCGTGCCACTGGATGGAGTAGCGGCCGGTTCGAATTTCGGGAAGCGGCGAATTCTAAACGGAAATCCGGGGTCGCCCCACGGCGGTGCGGATTTGCCGGGGACGACAGGAACGCCCGTGCATGCCGCGCAGCGGGGCAGGGTGGTTCTGGCCGATGAGCTGTTTTTCGCAGGCAATACCCTCGTTTTGGATCATGGGCTGGGGATCTATACCTTTTACGGGCACCTGTCTGAGATCAGCGCAAGAGTAGGAGATACTCTCGAGGCTGGTGATGTGCTGGGGAAGGTGGGGGCCACAGGGCGGGTCACCGGGCCGCACCTCCATTGGGGGCTTACTGTCGAGAGGGCCCGTGTAAACCCCTTGCAAATCGTCAAGCTACTCGGGCCCTGAGACAGTGCTCCCGGCCCGGCACCAAGATCCTCTGCATTGAAACGGAAGGACACCTTCGGACACTACAGGGGAGCTGGAAGCCTGAAAGGACAGGATAGTGGAGAAAAGCGCGAATTTTTTTTCCACAGGCAAGCTGGGAAAAGACTTTCCTGCTGTTTCTCGGTCCGCCTGCTCCTCGGGAACAGACCAAGAGCCTGCACAAATACCGGATAATGACAGGGATACGAGCCGTGGCTGGAGGCCTCCCTCGGGCGTACAGGTAAGGAGCTAATCGACATCTTACACACTGGGCTGGCTCGCAACATGCTCTTCGCCCTCACATGTTGTCGCCGCCAGAAAGGGGTAAGTACAGGGGTACTGTTTTGGAAAGGCGTTTCATGGTACCGTCCAGCCATTGCGCTTGGAGGGTCCAGAAGTCAACCTTGGGCTGTGTGGGCAAGGTTCGTGCTAATCACCTCTATTCTGTTGTTCTTTCGCTTCGGCACCCTGCTGACGCGAAATAGCATGGCGAGGCCCGCCGCTCGGAAGTAAGTCCAAGGCCAGCAGTTATGGAAATCAAGTTTGAGGTCCCGGTCGAAATGTCTTTACTACATTTTCGGTGCAAAGAACGGCGGCGGACGCTTCGGGTAGCTTTGACGGTTCCCCTGACGGTCCATGGGAAAAGAGACAACGGCGAGAAGTTCAGCGCACAGACGAATTCGCAGTCGGTGAACCGGCACGGAGCGCTGTTTCCGCTGGAAGAAATCGTGTTGGTGGGACAAACGGTCATTCTTGTAAACGACAATACCACTCAATCCATGGAGTGCCGCGTCGTTTCGATTCACCGCGCACGCGACGGCAAGCAATATATCGGTGTGGAGTTCATCTCTCCGGAAACCAATTTCTGGCACATGCAATTCCCAATTCCAGGCTCGAAGCCGCTTCGCCGCGTGGGTCCCACCAAGGTTTCTGCCTAGCCTGCAACAACTAAAACTCCAAACACTTAAAGTTTAGGTGCATCGCACAGGAGCCTTGCTTTAGGATTTGTGCGTGGCGGACAATCCCTATCGTCTTGGACTCATTTCCGATACGCACGGATTGCTGCGCCGTGAAGCGGTGGAGGCGCTGCGCGGGTCGGAGTTGATCATTCATGCCGGAGACGTCGGGGATGCCAAGATTCTGGAGGAGCTGAGAAAACTGGCTCCGGTCGTGGCCGTGCGTGGAAATGTGGATACGCAAAAGTGGGCCAGGACACTGCCATTGACGACGGTTGCGGAAGCCGGCGCGGTGTTGATCTACGTGTTGCACGATGTGAACGCCCTGGATTTGAATCCGGCCGCCGCTGGGTTTCGACTGGTCGTGAGCGGTCATTCCCATAAGCCCGGAAAGATCGAGCGCGACGGCGTCTTGTACATCAACCCCGGAAGCGCCGGCCCGCGCAGGTTTCAACTGCCCGTAAGCGTGGCGCGGCTGAACGTCGCGCAAGAACCGTGGAACCTGGAATTCGTGGATCTCGAGGCCGGTGAGAAGTGAACCTGTGCAGCACGCAGTGGAAAAATTCAGCGATGCGTGCTTCGGGTAACCGGGCGGGAAGGAAAGTGGTAGACTCCGCGTATGGCCACCAAAAAGAGGAGTAAGAAGAAAGCAAAGAGAAAAGCTGTGGGCAAGAAGGCTGCCCCCAGGAAAAAGCCGGCGCAAAAGAAGACTGCGCCGAAAAGAAAGCCTTTGCGAAAAAAGGCGGCGCGGAGCAAGAAGAGAGTCCGGGGAAAGAGCGAAGACATCGGGAGTGTGGTGTTCGAGCCCAAGGGCCTGGGAGCGCGGTCGGCTGGGCAGTCCGGTGATTTGCAGGGATTGTCCGGCATCGCGGGAGCGGCTTCGGAAAGCGTGGAAGAATTGCTTGAGGAAGGAAACGCGTTTGAGGCTGAATTAGTCAAGGGCGTGGAAGACGCCGGTGATGCGGACGCGGGCGAAGTGAAGACCCACGAAGTGCCCGAAGACGATGTTCCCGAGGAGTATTTCGGCGAGAAATAAGAGAGTGTTCTAAAGCTGCGGCGGGGCGGCGTTTCTTTCGATTCGAATTCCGCTCACCTTTCGTGCGTCGCGGGAATCCAGGCGAGGCCATCGACGCCAGGAGTGAGTTCGATGGACTGTTGCATTTCCCAAGCGCGCAGGTCGAGAACGGCGATCTTCCCTGCGCCGGTTCCGCTGATGTAGGCAATTTCCCCGCCCGGGCGAATTAAAATCTCCGACGATCTCGTCGAAACCTCCAGCGATCGCACCACCTTCAAGGTCTGCAAATCGACGACGAAGAGGCGATTAGCCACCATGCCGAGGGCCAGCAGCCAGCGGCCATCAGGAGTTGCCTCCGAGGCGTAGGCCGGACTCGGCAGTTCGATCCATTTCGCAATCTTGTTCGTGGCCGTGTCGATGACCGCAATCCGAGGCGCGTCCTGATCGTGGGTGAACACGCTCAGCCCGTCGGGAGACATGGAGATGCGCTGAACCTTCTTCGCGACAGGAATCGTGGCTATCAGGCTGCGTTTCGCAAGATCGAGAACGCTGACGCTGCCGGCACCCACGTTGGCGGTGTAGCCGCGGTGGCCGTCACGAGAAAGAACCAGCATGTGCGATTCGGGCTGGCCGGTGGGAATTTCCGCGAGCACTTTCCGCGTGGAAGGATCGATGACGTCTACCGCGTTGGCAAGTTCTGCGGTGACATACAGCAAGCCGTCCGGTCCAAATTCGGCGCGGTGCGGCCGAAGCCCTTTGCCAAGATCAATGGTGCCGGCAAGCTTGTGGTCCTGCAAATCAACGACGTCAATCGTGCTTCCATCCATGCCGGGCCTCCCGACCCCGGAGTTTCCATAGATCGGAACGTACGCGAAGCGGCCATCCTTCGAAACGACGACTTCGTGGCCGTTCACGCCAACGACCACTTTCGCGAGCTCGCGGCGGCTCTCGGGATCAACAACAAGAACCGTGTGCTCCATCTGATTCGCCACGACGAGCAGCCCCCGAGCTGACGGCGTGGGGTTGCCTTCTCTGAACGGGGATGACGTCATAAGAAGAATTGCCGAAGCCGCGAGTAACAAAATGCGTCCGAACACGAGCCACCTCGACGGAATCCCTGTCTCATTCGAATGTAGAGAAACTCAGTGAGTATATCCTCTCCGAAACTCAGCGGCTAGGCCGGTGTTTCCTCTTCGATGCTTTCTTGCGCGCTGGCTTGCGCCTGGAGTGCTTAGATTGGAGGAGCTTGGAGCTGGACAAAGACTCGCGGAGTTTCTTTGGAAGTTTGGCGGCAACCAGTTCGTACGATTCGCGCAACAGGCCGGCGAGTTCATTGCGCGGCACGGCGTCTCTGGTTTCCAGCGCAACCCATTGCGCGCGGGCCAGGTACGGGGCGGGAATGACATGGGGCCGCTCTGTTAGTTCGGCAAAGTTCTCCGGTGAAGCCTTGAAAGAGAGATAAACCGGAGCAGGTTCGAGCGGGGTGACCGCGAACATCTTCCCGCCGACCTTGAATACCAAATCGTATCCCCACTGAATCTGCTCGGTCGCGCCGGGAAACGAGAGGCATAGTTCGCGCAGCCAATCGACATTCATGCCAAAGAGTTTACGGCAAAAATTTGAACCAAAGACGGGGATTTGGAGGCAAGGACACTGCTGGTGTGGAAGTTGGAATCGGAGGAAGGGCCCCGCGTTGTTGCGGAGCCCTTCTCCCGAAGGTGTGGTTTACTTACCCCAGCGGTAAACGATGCCCGCCGAGATTCGTCCGTTGTTCTGGTGCGTGCCGCCAAACTTCGTGTACAAGTATTCTGCTTGTATCAAACGAATGGCGACATGGTTGGTCATTTCGTAATCGGCTCCGCCGCCGAAGGCCATCGCGAAGGAACTATCCGAAGTGGAGCCGAAACCGGTGGCACTGGCACTGATACGTTCCCCTCCGAACAGCACCTGAGCGAATGGAGACAACCTACCATGCGAGCGGTACGTCAATTTGGGACCAAACAAGTAGTTCACGAGATGGGCGCTTGATCCTGAAGGCAAGCCAGTCACCTTGCAAGCACCAAAATCGCCCACCACCCCGAACCAGTGATTGAGGTTTCCCGCCACCGAGCCTGCTCCACCCTGGCAGTTGGACCCTGTTGCGCCACCGCCCGGATTGAACCGGATGAACTGATAACCACCAAAAATCTCCGCCTTGGGATAATCCTGGGCTGCCGCTGATCCCGCAACCAACAGGATAAGCCCCACTAGAATGAACAGTTTACGCATCTTCCCTCCTAGAATGTGCCTTGGGCACAAGGACTATGATGCGGTGGTGGTACTAGGAGTTCAAGGACCTTGTCGTCCCTTGTTCCTTATTTGGCAATACTCCTCTGGGGACGACAAGCGAGGGGTCCCCGAAACGGGAACGAGGGCTCGATGACCCCCAGATTGGACGCCGTCCACCGATTCCCGCACTGCAAGACACCTCAATTGCAGCGAAACTTCACCGCTTAAGTCCAGCCGGTGAGGATTGCGGCCATGGCGAGATAGCACACCAGCTGGTAGCCGGTATTGATCCCGAAGAGCTTCATGCTTTGCTTTGTGAACAGCGCCGAGGTGAACTGCACCGTGGCCACGAAGCCCAGCCAAGCGTGGAACCCAACCAACAGGCCGATATGCAGGCTCTCCACGCGCATCTCGTGCAGAAAAAGTGCCAGTATGAAAGCAGAGATTAGGCTGGCTAAGAAGGAGCCGCCATAGGCCGGGCCGGCGCTTTTCTTCATTTCCTCCATCTTGGCTTTGTCGTTGGGGTCGTAGCCCATCTCTTTCATCCAGGGTTTCGCGAAAAGCAAAGGGGAGTACCACAGAAATCCGACTACCATCGTGGAGACGGCGGCAACCAACACGGCTAGCAGATTGATGTTATGGAAATGCATGGCTGGACTCCTCTTTGCGAAAGTTGGTGGGATCTGTGGGCTGCATCCTATGACGCGCCGCAATGGGATGCAAAGGAAAAGAAACCGGCGCGATTCTTATGCGCTCGAAATCTGCTTCAAGCACTAAGGGGACTCAGACGCGACACCCCGCCGCCTTCAATGAGCGCGGCGGAATTCGAAATAATCGCGGCCCGCGTACATCCGGTAGCTGCCCGTGGTCGAAGACGCGACGACTTGCAGCGGAACCGGCCGCTTTAATTCGGCATCCCGCTGCGAAGTCCCATTCAAAACATCATTGGCTCCGATGTCCATCACCACAAACTTGCCGCCTCCCAGGAACCCGAACCCGTAAGCGCCGGGCTTCAAGGTCTGTCCGCCGATCTCCAGAGTCACTTCGTTGAGAAGATAGGCCTGATACTTCTCGCGAATGCTGGTCGAGTAACCGGAATTGTCCACCATGCCCGCAAGAACGTAAAAATCGTCGGCAAATCGCACGCCACCGGTGTTGCGGAATTGCACCGGCGCGCTCTGGCCGCGGAAGAAAACTCGTTCCGGAAAAAGTTTCGCGGTGATGTCCGCGGCCTTGAGGGCTGCTTCCTTGCCTTCCGCGGGAGCATTGCCGGCCTGCGTTGTCTCAAGGTGACGCAGAGCGAAGGTCAAGAGCAAGACGGTCGAGAAAACCAACAACTTTACGAATCGCGCCATGGATGCTCCTTTCAGGATGCGTGCATCCTACAACATTTCTAATATCCACGGGAGTTGGAGCCCGCTTCGAGAAAAATCCTGCCGAAAATGAAAAGGGCTGGCTAAGAGGCAGCCCTTCGTCAGTGAATGTGGCGCCTTATTTGGGGGCGGGGACGTGGAAAATCAAAGAGCGAGCGACCTCTCCACGGGAGGCATCTGCGTCAAGCAGGCTAACGAATAGGTTTGTTATCGCCTCCTGCTCTTCCTGTGAGCGGTGTTCGCGATCGGCGAGGAAGGCGGCACGAGCCTTATCCCCCGCGGCAAGGTCCTTCGCGTCGACCCAGGTGAAATGTGTGAACTCGCCGCTGGTGCGTACTTCTTCCACCTCCAGGCCGTATGCGAGTATCACACCGTCGGCAAGGAGTTTCTCGTAGACCGGCTTATTGTATTTCTCCCACGCTTTGCGGTACTCGGCGCCTTTGCCGGGTTTGACCTTCACGAATCCGTATCGTGTGTAGGGTAGTGCTCCCGCAGGTGTCGTGGAGGATTCGTTTGAAACTAGGCTACGCGTGATGTAGTCATGCGTTTTGCTCATGTCAGCAATCTCTCTAAGGCGATCGTTAACCGACGCAGCGGGTTTCTGGCTCTTTTTCCCTGCTGGCGCTATGGAATCGGTCGAACTAAATTTTGCAATCTGCGCACGCATCGCTCCGTCTACTTTTTCTATTCCCGACCAGTCAGACACGACGTACCAAATCCAATGGGTCCCCATGCCCGGAACCCGGAGCATGGAAGCCTGGACGCCCCAAGCCAACACTACGCCGTCGGCCATGAGTTTGTCGCGCACGGGCTGCCCCACCGTTTTGATCAGGTCTATAAAATCATCTTCTTTGCCCGGATTGATGGTGTACACGTACCAGAAGGTGAGCGGTTGAGGCTTCGCCTGCTGCGCGGCACTCGAAATGCACGACAGTAAAATTGCCAACAGACAGAAAAACAGACGCTTCTTCATAATCGGTTCTCTCCTTCAAAGTTTGCTGCCTGCACCGTGAAAACGGCTGGGACGCAGATGTAGATGAAGCTAGGACGATGCGGCAGGCGCTCAACGCCCTTGCCTCGAAAGGGCCGACCTGGGTGAGAATGCACATCCTTTTAGCATCAGGACGGAGGTGCGTCAAGGGATTCGCAGCTCGATCGTGAGCGTGCAAGGGTTGGAATGGTATATTACGCGCGCTTGCGCGAAGTTGTTTGACAGGAGGACTGCAATGCTGGATCGTCGAGATTTCATGAGGACTTGCTCGGGACTGGGGCTGGCGGGAACGCTCTTCCCGGGCGTGCTATGGGCGCAGGCGCAAGCGCAGGGCGCAAAGAAAATCACTAAGGAAATGATCGAGAACGCCGCGGCCATTGCGGATGTGCCGATCGCGGATGATTGCAAGGAAATGATGCTCGAGAACCTGAACGATCAAGCCAAGGGCTACGAAGAAATCTACAAGCTGCACATTCCGAATTCCGTGGAACCCGCGCTCATTTTCAGTCCTGTCGTGTCTGGAACGAAGTACGAGACGGAAAAATGGCCGATGAAAATGTCGGCGGCACCGAAGACTTGGTCAAGAAGCGTGCCGAAGAATCTCGACGACTTGGCATTTGCGTCGGTGCGAGAGCTGGCGGAACTGGTTCGGACGAAGAAGGTTTCGTCCATCGCACTGACGGAAATGTACCTGGGACGGTTGAAAAAGAATGACCCGGCGCTGAAATTCGTGGTGACGCTGACCGAGGAGCGCGCGCGGGCTCAGGCGAAGAAGGCCGACGAAGAAATTGCAGCGGGGAAATATCGAGGGCCGCTGCACGGGCTGCCGTGGGGCGCCAAGGATCTGTTGTCGACAAAAGGGTATCGAACCACCTGGGGCGCGGGCGGATTCGAAACGCAGATCTTCGATGAAGATGCGACCGTGGTAAAGCGGTTGGACAAAGCCGGGGCGGTGCTGGTGGCGAAATTGACTTTGGGTGCGCTGGCACAGGGCGATGTCTGGTTTGGAGGCGTGACCCGCAATCCTTGGAATACGAATCAGGGCTCGAGCGGCTCGTCTGCTGGGCCTGCTTCGGCCACGGCAGCGGGATGTGTAGCGTTCAGCATCGGCTCGGAAACACTTGGCTCAATTTCCTCGCCTTCGACGCGCTGCGGCTGCACAGGCCTGCGGCCATCGTTCGGCCTCGTCCCGCGCACCGGAGCAATGGCGCTCTCGTGGAGCATGGACAAGCTCGGCCCCATCTGCCGCACGGTGGAAGATTGCGCGCTGGTCCTCCATGCGATTTACGGACCCGACGGCAGCGACCGCACCGTGCAACCGGCGGCTTTCAATTGGGACGCGAATCTCGATTGGCGAAAATTGCGCGTCGGTTATTTGAAGGCTGACTTCGAAAAAAAACCCGACGAGCAGCAAGAAACGGCGAAGGAGGAGCCGGCCGCGACGCCGGAAGAACTGAAAAAAGGGGAGGAGCGGAAGAAACGCCGGGAAGCGGCGCGAGCACGAGCGGAGTACGACAAAAAGTACAACGAGGCGGCCCTCGCGAAATTGAAAGAAATGGGCATGAAGCTCGTGCCGGTGAAGATGCCGAAATTTCCGTACGATGCCATGGTCGCGATGCTCACGGCGGAAGCTGCGGCGGCGTTTGATGATCTCACGCGCTCTGGGAAGGACAAGCTTTTGACGGCGCAGAAGGATTTTGACTGGCCAAACAGCTTCCGCTCCGCGCGATTCATTCCTGCGGTGGAATATATTCAAGCAGCGCGCGCTCGAAGGATGGCTATGGATGCTGTGGCGAAAGTATTCGAAGAATTCGATGTGATCGTGGCGCCAACCAGCAGCCAACAGCTCGTGATCACGAACTTGACTGGTCAGCCAGCTGTAATTTTGCCGAATGGATTCCGCGGGAGTGATGCGCCAAAGTCATCTTTCGAGGATCCAGGCGATTTCCGGAATTCGGGCGGACCAGGCACTCCGGTGAGTCTGACTTTCCTTGGAGGTTTGTATCGAGAAGCGGAGCTGCTGGCCTTCGCGCGCGCGTATCAAGAAGCTACCGGATTTCATGTGCAGCATCCTAAGCTCTAGAAATTTTCTATCCCAATCGTTTGCTGCCGAAAGTTTTCTGGAGTCAGAAGGAGCGGTGTGGCGACATGCAGCTCAGCTACATTCCTTTCTCCATGGGATAGCCCTTGCCGACCCAGTCGGTGGCAAAGTTCGTGGGGAGAACGAGCACGCGCAGGTTGTTGAACCCCATGTCTCGGAGAGCGGTGAATGCGGGGCGAATGTTGGGGCACTTTTCGAACGGACAGCAGCCGCAATAAATCACCAGATTCGTGGAGCGCGGTAAGCTGTCCGCCCATTTTTTAATCTCGCCCAGGCCTTGTTCCGTGGAGGCGCTCCCGTGAAATGAGGCTCCGGGAATGTGTCCCCCCGCGAAAAGAGTGCGGAAGCCCACGTAAACTATGGTCGGAGGAGTTCCATTTTTTTGAGCGAGCTCACCGGCTAAGTCCGCAGCCTGCAGAGCTTGCGAACTGGACCAAGGATCGGAAGATCTCTTTTCGTCGCCGCGGATTCCGCTGGCAGTGAAAACTGTTGCGGAAAGCCCGGCCAGAATCGGCAAGGCCAGGGCGAGAACAAATTTGACTCTGCGCGCACCACTCGCTGCGGACATGGAATGAATCCTCTGGAAAGCAACTCGATTGTATCCCCAAATTCAACGGACGCATTGCAACGAGTAAAGCTGCGCTCCTTCGCGCGTCCGGGAAATGCGCGGCTTACTTCTTGAATTCGAGGCGCGTGCGATGGAGCTTGTTCGCGGTGGTGCGCAATGTTTCGGGAATATTTTTGTTCGTGGTGAGACGCTTCAGGTCGATGGCGTTGAGAATCGGAAGCATGTGCAGGCTGACATCGATCGGCGTCTTGGGATTGTTGATGAGATTGCGCACGACCGTATAGTTCTTGCGGAAATTGCGGTTGTTGGCGATGAGTCGCAGGATTTCATCGGTGAGGCTGGACATTGAAGCAAACGCCTCGACTTCCTGATCCGTCAGCCGCGGAGACTGCAGTACCGCGCGCTGCACAACTTTGTTGCTGTCGCGTATTAGAGTACGCCGGGCGTCCGCGCCGCCCTTGATTGCGAATTGCACGCGCTGGGCCACGGTCATTTTCGCGAGGCGCTGGAGCAGCGTTTGCCGCCTCGCGGCATCGGGCTCCGCAGCGGCGGCGGCTTCGGCAAGGGCCGCTTCGTCCATCGGAGCGCCCGGGCCGTGAATCTCATGGAGCTGATTTTTTTGATCCACGGTCAGCGAAGTGGAATGCTCCAGCGCCGAAGCCAGCGCTGCTGATTCGCTGACGCGATCGAGTTCTTCCATCAGCGACTGGATGCCGATCGCCGAAAGATGCCGCACCACGGGAATGAGATATTCGGCGGGACAATTCTTGTTTTGCACCATGGCGTCACAGACGCCCGGCTTGTCCGCGAGATGTTTCGCGGCGTAGGAAAGCAATGCAGGCAACACGTGCTCGCGCCTGATGGCTTCCACGAACGATTCGATGGGCTGCGAAAGAATCGCGTCCTGCGCGCGCTCGGACACCATTTCGTCGGCGTCGCCCGCCAGCACCGCCAAAAGTTCCGCGCGATCCGCGGGAGCAAGATGCGCGCCGCCGGCGCAAACGGCTAACTTGCGCTCGCGCGTGGCGCGGCCGTGGCGCAAGTCCTCCATCAGTTCAGGGCTGAGTGGTTCCACCGGATGCCTGCCTCAAATCTTTCTGGCTAAGCACCATTGTACCGGAGGAGCCGGGCGCGCCAAGCGGCGGCATCGCCTGCCCGTTCAATTCCAGCAATACGGCCGAAGAGTCGCCCGCGGTCACTTCAAATTGCTGTTTGGCAGAGAAGTGGCGCGTCTCGCCGGCGGGCAGCTCGGTATCGAGCAAGAGCTTGCCGTCCGCCATGACGCGTACACGTGTGGTGGCAGAAGTGGAAACTGAAAGATCGAGCGAGGAATCCGCCGCTGTGGCGCCAGGGGAGGAACTATTTTGAGACGCCGCTGCGGGCGAAGAAGAAACCGCGGATTGTTTCGCGGCGCGATGCGCGGCGTAGCGGCGCCAGCCGTACCGGCCAGCGTAGAAAAGTGCAATCACAATCAAAAGGACGACGACTACCGCTGCCATGGGAAGCCATTTCGGAGGCGATGGGATTCGCTCTTCCGGTTTGGCGGGCTCGGCTAGCGCCTGGCCGCCACGAGCCATGTCGTATTCGCCGAGGAGCGATTCCTCATCGAGGCCGAGGTAACGCGCGATAGTGCGCACAAATCCGTGGCCGAACACGCCTCCGGGAAGCTTTTCCCAGTCTTCATTTTCGAGAGCCAGCAGGAAGCGGGTGCTGATGCGCGTGGCTTTGGTGAGCTCTTCCAAGGAAACTTCGCGCATCTCGCGCTCGCGCTTCAGGCGTTCGCCAAAATTTCCCCTGGCCATGAACGGGAACCTGTCCTTGATGATCCCAGTGCAACCGTGAAGAGGTTGACGAGGCGGGCGCTCGCAAAGAAACGGCGTGGGATCCCTGAACGGACTATAGGCGGGGCGGCAAGCTGCTGTCAAACAAAGAGGAAAGTGGTCAGTGGGTAGTGGACAGTGGTTAGTGAAGAGAGGAAGGGGGGACGGGATTGGGAGAGAAACGGAAAGGGCAGTGGGTAGGGATGAGTGAGTGGCAAGGGGAGGGCAATGAGTTTCAGAATGGGAATTGTTGGTATACACCCCGGTCGTTTTCGTATGAGTGGCAAATACAGGACTTACAGGTGACAAGTCTGTATGAGTGGCAAGTAAAGGAGTTAAAGCAGTTGTGTTTTCAGCGAATTGCGAGCGACTTATATGTTGCAAACAAAGGACTTGCAGAGATTGGAGGGCGGGGGAAAAGGGGAATGGCGTCCAACGTGTGGCGAGTGAATCGCGGGCGAGGATTTTGATTGGCAAACACAGAGGAGGATAGCACAAAAGTATAGTACGTGTCCATTACTATTTGCGTATCATTCGAACGGGACGATAAGGCGTTGAACAGTCGAGGGTTGGACAAACCAGGATGGCGCGTCAAGAAGCAGGAATCGGAGACTGGAAGCCGGGGGAATGTCGAAATGATCCGCGCGATACATTCGAGAAAAAGTCAAAAGCCCCGCCCTCCAAAACCGAGGGCACCCAGAGTCCTCGGAAGGTCGACGTCCGGGCCACCCGTCCAGTTATTTGTTTTATTCGAGGGGTGAGATGGGGTTGATCGAAATTGATTCGGTCGAGTAAAGGGATCGGGAGCAGCTATCGATGATTCATGGCAAAACCCCCACACGCAACAACGGCGTGTGGGGCACCCGACTGCGCGTTCGGGCTAATCATCTCGGCCACGCGCCCGTGTGGGGCACCTAGCGACACCCGGTCAGCGCCTGGCCTCAAGCATTGAGGATGGCAAGATAGCCACGCCTGTACCACGAGCGGGTTGCGTAGCTTTTTACGAGGGGCCTATACTGGCGGAGATTCGCCGATGTGTGTTCGCTTTGGGCGAATCGACGTTGCGTTGCGGCTGCCGCGATGCGGTGGACCGCTTTGCGCGGGAAGCAGAGGAAGTGGCAGAGAATCTTCTCAGGGGACAGGTTCAAACCAGCGTGGAAGAAGTAAAGCCGTTCCCGGCCGTCGATCGCCGCCGCACTCCCGCGGTGCCGTTCGAGCAGCGCGAAAAGGGCGAGGTCGCCATTTTCCAGGAGTTGGGGAAGGCGCTGACGTCTTCGCTGCAGCTCGATCAAGTTCTCCGCACCATCATGGAAAAGATTGACGAGTTCCTGCGGCCGGACAACTGGTCGCTGCTGCTGCTCGACGAAACCACGCAAGAACTGTACTTCGAACTGGCGGTAGGCAAAGCCTCGCAAGCGCTGAAGGACGTGCGCATCAAGGTGGGGCAGGGAATTGCCGGTTGGGTGGCGCAGCACGGCGAGACCGTGGTCGTGCCGGACACGGCAAAGGACACGCGATTCTTCGGGAAGGTCGACGAAAAAACAAAAACCGAGACGCAGTCGATCGTCGCGGTGCCCGTAAAGTTTCGCGACACCTGCCTGGGCGTAATCGAGCTGATCAATTGCATCGGGCCCGAAGGCTTCGATCCGCGAGACTTGAAACTGCTGGAAGCGCTCTCGGACTTTGCCGCCATCGCTCTCGAGAATGCGCGCCACGTGAAGAGAATTCACGAGCTGACCATCAAGGACGACTGCACCTCGCTGTATAACGCGCGGCACATGAGCTTCATCCTGGAGACGGAAATCTACCGCTCGCAGCGGTACGATTACGAGTTTTCGATCGTTTTTATCGATCTCGATCATTTCAAGCAGGTGAACGACACGCACGGACATCTCGTCGGGTCACGATTGCTGGCGGAGATCGGCAACGCGCTGAAGGAGCATTGCCGGCTGATCGATTTTGCGTTCCGGTACGGCGGCGATGAATTCGTGATCCTGCTGCCGCAAACGTCAAAAGAGAATGCATTGAACGTCGCGCGCCGTTTGCACAAATTGATTCGCGAGAACACCTGGCTTGTGCCCGAAGGATTGAACATCAAACTGACGCCCAGCGTCGGCGTGGCCTCCTACCCTGTGGATTCGCGCAGCAAGGAAGGGCTGCTGCATCTCGCGGATGAAGCCATGTACCTGGTGAAGAACACGCAGCGCGACAGCGTGGCGGCCGCGAATATGGGAATCCTGCCGAATACGGCGGCCAGCGCTGAGACGGCTGGCTAATTCTTCCTTTCTCCGGCCACTAATCCCCGCGCCTATACACTCCTGCAAAATTTTGCTTAACTGAATCCATGAAGAGAAGCGAAGCCGCTCGATACGCTCGCTGGTCCGCGGGGGCAGCTTTATTGCTGGCGAGCCTGACGGGCGGAGTCTATCTGCAGCGCAAATGGGTCGAGTACCGGGAGAAGCGAAATGCGCCCGCGCCCGCGCCCAAGGATGTGACGCGGCTCTCGAGCGGGCTGACCTTTTCGAAGATGGACGGCGATCGCAAGATCTTCACCGTGGAGGCCTCCAAGGCAACGGATTTCAAGGACAAAGACGCGAGCCTCCTCGAAGAGGTCAAGATCACCATCTTTGGCAAGACTGGGGCGCGGCACGACACCGTCCACACGAGGAGTTGCCAATACGAAAAAATGAGCGGGAGCATCGCCTGCAGCGGTGAGGTGCAGATGGATCTGGAGAGTGCGGCGTATGCAGAACGCGCGGCAAGAAATCCCGCGCCGGCCGCGGGACAAAAAGTGCATGTGGAGACGCGCGAGGTGACCTTCAACCGAGCCAGCGGGACCGCGCATTCGAACCAGCTCGTAAAATTTTCTTTTCCGAGCGGTACGGGAGAAGCTGTGGGCGTGGAGTACGACTCCGAGGTAGGAAAAGTGCGCCTGCTTCGGGATGTCCGCATGTCGCTCGTGCCTCCGAGAAGCGAAGCGGCGGGCAAGAAGGCGGCGAAGACGGGCCCGGAGGATCCCGTTCATGTGACTGCGAAGAGCCTCGATTTTGCACGGGACTCAAGACGGATGCGTCTCCAAGGTCCTGTAACCGCGGAAACTTCGCAAGCACGGTTGGTGGCCGGCGAGTTGACGCTGGCGCTGGACAGCGGCTTTCACGCCGAGAAGCTGATGGCTACCGCTGGGGCTGGTGAGAGAAAACCGGAGCTTGCGATTCAACAAGCGGATGGTCCCGCGAATTTGAGCGCGGAAACATTGACTGCCTATTTCGCCCCCGAGGGTTGGCTGACGAGGATGGAAGGGGCAGGAAACGTGCAGGGATTGCGGCGCAGCGGAATAGGAGAGGATGAGTTCAAGGCAGAGAACGCTTCGCTGAGTCTTTGGCCGAAGGTCAGCCAGCCGAAGGAGTTGAATTTAAACGGAAATGTGTGGATGAAAACACTCGCGGAGAATACCGGCAGCGCGAGACTGCTGCAGACCAGCGCGCTTCTTGTGGAGTTCGCCGGGGGAGCACAAGGACAAACGAGCAGACCACGGCGAGCGGAAACGCTCGGGGCGGGGAGTATCGAATGGACGGACGCGGCGCCGCCAAGCGGAGCGCCGGGGACAGCCGCGAGCAATGCGGCAGCAACGACAAAATTGCAAGCGGACAACCTGGGGTTGGAATTCGGAGCGGAGGGCAGAGCGAGGCAAATGGTTGCGACCGGCAATGTTCGTACGGAACGTGCCGTCGCGGACGCGCCGTTACAAACAGCGACGGCGCAAAACGGAGTCGCGCAGTTGCAGGCGACGGGCGGCTGGTCGCAGATGGATCTGCAAGGAAATGTAAAATTGAAGGAGGGCAATCGCAGCGGCCAGGCGGATCATGCTGTTTTTGTCCGCGCCACGCAAAGCGCAACGTTGACGGGCAACGCGCTCGCGCGCGACGGTGCGACAGAGACCAGGGCCGCGAAAATTACATTTTCGCAAGCCACCGGAGAAATTCGCGCCGAGGGCGGCGTGCACTCGACGCAATTTTCATCCAAGGACGGCGCCATCCAACTTGCCGCTGCACCCGCAAATATTTCCTCGGACACCCTGCAGGCAAATTCGAAAACGGGAAGAGCGCTCTACGGCAGACACGCGCGGCTGTGGCAGGGAGACTCCGTGATGGAAGCGGATTCCATCGAGTTGCTGCGCGATGCGAAAGTCCTGAACGCCGCGGGAAACGTGCGCGCCGTTTTCCCTCAATATGCGGCGTCGCCGGGCGGCCAGGCGCTGACCGCGCAAGCCGCAAGGAAAAAACCGGTGTTGTGGCACGTGACGGCAGAAACGCTCACCTACTCCGATGCCCAGAACCGCGCCCACCTGGAGAAAAACGTCGTCGTGCAATCGGCGGAACAAAAGATTCACGCGGCCGCGATGGATTTGTATTTTACGGGTGGGTCCGCGAATTCATCCGCGGGAGCCAAGCAGATCAGCCGCGCAGTCGGTACCGGCGGGGTCATTGTCGAACAAGGTGAGCGGAAAGCCACTGCCGAGCGCGGCGAGTACACCGCAGGCGAAGGAAAATTCGTCATGAGCGGCGGAAATCCCACGATTTACGACGCTTCCCAGGGCACCACCACCGGCCGTCAATTGACCTTCTTTTTAGCGGATGATACGATCATCGTCGACTCTGAAAATGGTTCCCGGACTTTGACGAAGCACCGAGTCGAAAAATAACGCGACCGCTGTGCGGCCGCCCGTGGCGAGGTATGCTGAAGCTCCAGGCCGTCGATCTAAGCAAGACTTACCGTGGCCGCAAGGTCGTTGATGACGTGGAACTGGAGATCGGTCAGGGTGAAGTGGTCGGACTTCTCGGCCCGAACGGCGCAGGAAAGACCACGACCTTCTACATTATCGTTGGTCTTGCCCGGCCTGACTCTGGCCGCGTTCTCCTCAACGACGAAGAAATCACGGACTTGCCGATGTATCTCCGGGCCCGCAGCGGCATCAGCTACCTCCCGCAGGAACCTTCGGTTTTTCGCCAACTGACCAGCGAAGAGAATTTGCTAGCCGTCCTGGAAACGCTGCCGCTTACGCCGGAACAGCAGCGCGACCGCCTGGAAGAGCTGCTGGTACAGATGGGGCTGGAGACGGTTCGAACGAGCAAGGCCTACACCCTCTCCGGCGGAGAGCGCCGCCGCCTGGAAATCGCCCGCTCCCTAACCCTCCAGCCTTCCTTTATTCTCCTCGACGAACCTTTTTCCGGTATTGACCCTCTAACCGTGAAGGATCTCCAGGAGATCATCCGGGATCTGGCCAAGTCCGGGATCGGCGTTTTGATCACGGATCATAACGTCCGGGAAACCTTGAGCGTGACGGATCGCGCATACATCCTGAAAAGTGGCAAGATATTCCGTAAGGGCCGCCCCGCGGAGTTGAGCGAAGATCCGGAAGTGCGGCGCGTTTATCTGGGCGATCATTTCCGCCTGAACTAGGGGCTGCAAGAGAGAAAACGGAACCACTCATGGCTTGGCAGGGACTCAAACTCAATCTCCGCGTCTCGCAGAAGCAGATTCTGACGCCCGGCCTCGTTCAAATGGTCAGCGTTCTCGCGCTGAACCGCCTCGAGCTGCGCGAGATGATCAACCAGGAGATGATTGCGAACCCGCTTCTGGAAGAGCAGAACGAAGAACCCACGCAGACGGACAATTACAGCGACGAAACTTTCCTAAAAGCTGAAACAGAAAAGGTTCCGGAAAAGCCCGCCGCCAATCCCTTCGACGAGTTCGATGTCGGCAGTTTCTTCAATCAATACCTGGACAGCGGCGGAGACGGCGGTCAATCGCAGGAACGCGAAGTTTCCGAGCGCCCGTCCTTCGAAAAGTTTCTCTCCTCGCAGAGCGGCCTTTCCGATCACCTCGAATGGCAGCTCAGCGTGACCATCTGTTCGGACACCGTGAAGGAAATCGCCGAGAACATTATCGGGAACCTCGATGAGAACGGGTATCTCACGGCGTCCAACGAAGACCTGCTGCAGAACGGAAAATATTTGCAGGACGATCTGGACGATGCCCTGGCCGTCGTGCAGGATTTCGACCCCATCGGTGTCGGCGCGCGGGACTTGCGCGAATGCCTGCTGCTGCAACTGAAGGCTTTCGATCCTCAGAACACGCTGGCGCAGCAAATCGTCTCCGAACATTTGAAGCAAGTCCAATCCAACCAGCTGAAGGAAGTAGCGCGCGCCTTGAACCGGCCGCTCGAAGTGGTGAAACACTCGTTGGACACGATCAAGAAGCTCGATCCGCGTCCCGGCTTGCGCTACAACAAAACGGAGCCGCGGCTCGTCGAGCCGGATGTGTACTTCCGGAAGGTGGACGATCAGTGGCAGCCGTTCCTGAATGAAGACGACATGCCGCAACTGCGGCTGAGCCCGACCTACCGGCGGTTGCTCGTCAAAGACGCCGCGGACCGCGACGTTCGAAACTATGTGAAAGAGCGCTTCACCGCCGCCGTCCAGTTGATGAAAAACATCGAGCAGCGCAAGCACACCATTCTGCGGGTCTGCCAGTCCATCATCGCGCGCCAGGGCGAATTTCTCGATCACGGGCAGGACGCGCTCAAGCCCATGATGATCAAGGAAGTAGCGGAAGAAGTCGGCGTACATCCCTCGACGGTAAGCCGCGCCGTGGCCAGCAAGTATGCGCACACGCCGCAGGGCGTGCTGGAGCTGCGTTCCTTCTTCAGCGAATCGGTCAACGGGCCGGAGGGCGGCGGCATGTCATTGCTCACGCTCAAGCGGCTCGTCAAAAAGATGATCGAAGAAGAAGATTCGACGAAGCCGCTGACCGACGAACAGATCGCCAAGAAACTCGATGACACGGGAATTCACGTCACCCGCCGCACCGTCGCGAAGTACCGCGAAGACATGCGCATACCCAGCACCCACCAGCGCCGGGAAAAGAACTGAGCCCGCGCCTCCCGTGAAGCCGCACGCACGACAGAACTCACGGCATCTCGTCATCCTCACCGGGCTTTCCGGCTCCGGAAAAAGCACCGTCCTGCATGCGTTCGAGGACATGGGTTTTTACTGCGTGGATAATTTGCCCGTGGAGCTGATGCCGATCTTTGCGGAGTTGCACGCCGCCGGTGAAGGCGATTTCGCTCGGGCCGCGCTGCTCGTGGACGCGCGCGAGGGCGTGCAATTGGAAAAATTGCCGCCGCTGCTCAAACATTTGAAAAAAGATCATCCCATGACGCTCGTTTTCATCGAGGCCAGCGAAGATGCGCTGCTGCGCCGTTACAGCGAGACGCGCCGTCCGCACCCGCTCGGGAAGAACTATTCGGTGCGCGAGAGTCTGTCTCATGAACGTGCGTTGATGGATCCCATTCGCAAGCTCGCGGACGTGGTCATCGATACCACGCAATTCAACGTGCATGAATTGCGTCATTTCATCACCGCGCGGTTCAAGAATCCAGACAAGCGCCCGATGCTCGTCTCGGTCGTGAGTTTTGGATATCGCTACGGCGTGCCGTCGGACGCCGACCTCGTTTTCGACGTACGCTTCCTGCCGAATCCCCATTTTGTGCCGCGCCTGCGTCCCTTCACCGGCAAAGACCCGAAAGTCCGGCGCTATATCCGCTCCTTTCCCCAGACGGGAGAATTCTTGCGGCGCATCGAAGGCCTGCTCACCTATCTGATCCCGCACTATATTCACGAAGGAAAAAGCTATCTCACCATCGCGTTTGGGTGCACCGGTGGAAAGCACCGCTCGGTGATGCTCGCGGAAGCCGTGGAGAAATCCATGGAGAAGCACGGTTATTCGGCCAAGGTGATTCACCGCGACATCGATAAGTAAAAGCGGGACCCCGTGCTTTCAAATTCCGCCGTCCCCGGAAACTTGACACGCCGCGACGCGGCGAATAGCGTAGCAAGTGCTGATCCTGAGGGGGAGTTTGGGGCGTGGCCTCATTTTTTTCACCACAATTGAAACGGCTTTTCGGCTACGTGCGGCCCTACCGTTTTCGCATGAGCCTGGGAGTCGTGTTGCTGGCGATCGTTGCCCTGGCCGAGGGCGCCGTCACGCTGCTGATCGTGCCCATTTTTGATCGTGTACTCAATCCAGCCACCAGTGATTCCAACGTTTTGCTCTTCAGGGTGCCCTTCGGTGGCCCACCGATTTACGTGAACCATCTCTTCCCGCACAGCATTCACAACGTTTGGACGGTAGTCACCCTTTCGATGCTGGTGCTGTTCGGAATCAAGTCGCTGTGCGAGTTTGCCGGCGTAAGCTTGATTCAGTTCGTCGGACACCGTGCCATCACGGATTTGCGCAACGCCGTCTACACGAAAATCATTCGCCAGCCCATCGGATTTTTCCAGCAGCAATCCGCTGGAAGGGTGTTCTCCGCGGTCATTAACGACGTGGAGCGCGCGCGCCTCGCCATTTCCGAATATCTCGCCGAACTGTTTCGCCAGATGTTTTTGTTTCCCGTCTTCCTGTTCATTTTGCTTTACATCGATTGGAAGATGGCGCTGGCCTGCGGCGTCTTTCTGCCTATGATCGTCTGGCCCATCAGCAAGTTGGGCCTCCGCATCCGGCGTTCTGTGGAGAATAGCCAGGCCCGGCTTGGCGAACTTACACAGATTCTTCAGGAGACCGTCGGCGGCAATCGCATCGTAAAAGCTTTCGGAATGGAAGATTTCGAAATAGGGAATTTCCAGGCAGCTTCGAAACGTCTGCTGCGCGAAACGATGCGCTGGGTCCGCGCGCAGGTGGCCACCTCGCCGCTCATGGATTTGCTTCAGCCGGTCGTCATTTCCCTGCTTCTCCTTTATGCCCGCGACCGCATCCGCCTGAATTTAATGACCACGGGAATGTTCATCGCCTTCGTTTACGCGCTTTTCAAGTCCTATGAACCGATCAAGCGTATTGGCGCGGTCTACCAGCAGTTTCAGCAGGCGCAGGGCGCCACTACCCAAGTCCTTGCCTACCTCGATCTCACCGAGGAAGACCAGGACGCTCCCGCCGCGGTTGAGCTTCCCGCCTTTACCCGCGAGGTCCAGTATGACCGCGTCAGTTTCTCCTACGACGCGGCCCCCGTTTTGCGGAATATTGAGTTCACTGCCCGCAAGGGCGAAGTCGTCGCCTTCGTCGGCACGAGCGGCGCGGGCAAGACGACGCTCGTCAATTTGCTTCCGCGTTTTTACGACGTCACGTCTGGCGCGGTTCGCATCGACGGTCTCGACGTCCGGGAAGCAAAGCTCCGCTCTCTGCGCGGACAAATCGCCATGGTCACACAGGAAAATATCCTGTTCCACGACACCGTTTGGAACAACATCTGTTATGGTTTGACAAGTGTGTCCAGGGAAAAAGTCGTAGTCGCCGCACAAGCTGCGCTGGCGCACGATTTCATTATGGAACTCCCGAAAGGCTACGACACCCTGATCGGTGAACGCGGCACGCGCCTCAGCGGCGGGCAACGGCAGCGTATCGCGATCGCACGGGCAATCCTGAAAGACTCGCCGATTCTCATTTTGGACGAAGCCACTTCCGAACTGGATGCCGAGTCAGAACTGTTCGTGCAGAAGGCCCTCGTCAACTTGATGGTGGGGCGGACCACTTTCGTGATTGCGCATCGCCTTTCGACGATTCGCCGCGCGGACAAGATTCTCGTTTTGGAAGAAGGGCAGATCCGCGAAAGCGGAACGCACTCGGAGCTGTTGGCGCGCGGCGGCACCTATTCCCGGCTTTACGATTTGCAATTTGCGGATGACGACATGGCGCCCGCGCAGGCGGCGCCTGCGAATCTGACGGCAACAACCGATTCCATATGAGCGAAAAAAAAGTAGCACAAACGAAACGGGCCGAGTGTCTTTCGATGACCGGATACGCGCAGGCACGCAAAGAGGAAGACGGCTGGGCCGTTCGCGTCAGCGTCAAGAGCGTGAACCACAGGTTTCTCGATCTCAAACTCCGCATGCCCGATGGATTCGATTTCTACGAATTGCGGCTCCGGCAAATGGTCCGCGAGCGAATTCATCGAGGGCACTTGGACGTGCATGTCCATATTGAGCCGGGCACAGCGGCGCCCGTGCAGGTGAACAAGGAGATTGCGAAAGCGTATCTCCATGCGGCGGAAGTATTGCGCCAGGAGACTAGCGCCGCG
Source organism: Acidobacteriota bacterium (assembly GCA_003224055.1). GTDB lineage: Bacteria > Acidobacteriota > Terriglobia > Acidiferrales > UBA7541 > Acidiferrum. Next base: position 53,713 of record QHYE01000021.1, read on the forward strand.
GCCAGCGTTGACGTTGTTTCTTTGCTCCGGCTCCCGGGCGTGATCTCCGGGCTGTCCGGGGCAGTGCCGGAGACGGAAGAAGAGCAGGAACGTCTCGCGCTGGTCCTCGAGGGTTGCTTGCGCGAAGCGCTCGCCAAGCTGGACGATATGCGGCGCGCCGAAGGGAAGCATCTCGTCGAAGAGCTCCGCGAACGATTGGCGCGGATCAGCGGGCTCACCGAAGAAGTGCGCGGGCTGGTCGTGACATTGCGTCCGGCATTTGCGCGGCGGTTGGAGGCGCGGCTGAAGGAGTTGCTCGGCGGAACCTCAATTGAACCCGCGCGGCTTGCCCAGGAAGCCGCGCTGCTTGCGGAGCGCAGCGATATCAGTGAAGAATTGGACCGGTTGCGGAGCCATCTGCAGCAGTTTACGAAGCTTCTGGATGGCGCCGGCGAGCTGGGGAAAAAACTGGATTTTCTGCTGCAAGAAATGCATCGCGAAGCGAACACCCTGTTGTCCAAAACGCCCGGTGTGGAAAACGAAGCGCTGGCGATTACCGGACTGGCGCTGGAAATCAAGGCGGAGATCGAAAAACTGCGGGAGCAGGTACAAAACATCGAATGAGCGAGGGGAAGGAATTTGCGCCGCTGGTGGTGATCGTTTCGGGGCCTTCGGGATCGGGCAAATCCACGCTGGTGCAGAAAATTCTGGAGCTGCCCGGGACCATGCCCTCGATCTCGTGTACTACACGGGCGCGCCGCGCGACCGAGGCCAGCGGGAAGTGTTATGATTTCGTTACGGAAGCGGAATTCGACGCCATGGTCGCGCGCGGCGAGTTCCTGGAGTACGCGCGAGTTTTCGGGAAACATTCCTACGGCACGCCGAAGAAGTGGCTGGAGGAATCGCGGAAGAAGGGACTCGATCTGGTCCTCGAGATCGATGTGCAAGGCGCGGCGCAGGTCGAGGAAAAGTTGCCGGAGTCCGTGGCGATTTTTATTTTGCCACCGTCGCGGGAAGAGTTGGAACGAAGGCTGCGCGCCCGCGGCCAGGATTCCGATGAAGAGATTGCGCGGCGGCTGGCCAAGGCGCGGGACGAGATTGCGATGTTCGGCAAATACTACGATTATTGTGTGGTGAATGAAGACGTGGAGCGCGCGAGACGCGAGGCGCAGGCGATTGTAATCGCGCTGCGCTGTACGAGCGCGCGGCGCCGGGCCCGGGTGGAAAGACTTCTGGCATCGTTTTGGGGGGAAAGACTGAAATGACTGTGCTGACCAAAGCTCCTGAGAGCCAGTTTGCGTATGTAGTGCTTGCCGCAAGACGCGCGCGGCAGCTTATGGCGGGTGCGCCGCCGTTGATCGACAATCCAAGAACCTTGAAGGCCACGCGAATCGCATGCGATGAGCTGGAGCACAGCCTGATCGAGTACGAATTCGTGGAGCCGGATTCGATCGATACGGACAAGGACGGCAACAAGCGGCGGAAGTAGCGCGCCGCGGAAGGCAGGAATGCGAATCACGCTTGGTGTGACCGGTGGCGTGGCGGCTTACAAAGCCGCGGAGCTCGTGCGTCGTCTGCAGCAGGACGGATTCACCGTGCAGGTGGTGATGACACGTAGCGCGCGGGAATTTGTTACACCGCTCACGTTTGCATCGCTGAGCGGGCAGAAAGTGATTACCGACCTCTTCGGCGATTCCTCGGGCGGCGAAGCCAACCTCGAAAGCGCCATTGAACACATCGCCGTCGCGCAGCGAACGGATTTGTTGCTGGTGGCGCCGGCGACGGCGGACATCATCGCCAAATTTGCGCGCGGGATTGCAGATGATTTTCTCACCACGTTGTACCTCGCCTCAACCGCGCCGGTGGTGATCGCGCCGGCCATGAACGTGAATATGTGGAACCATGCGGCGACGCAGGAAAATGTGGAGATGCTGCGCGCGCGCGGCGTGACGATTGTCGATCCCGCGGAGGGCTACCTAGCTTGCGGGATGATAGGCGCGGGGCGGCTGGCAGGTCAGGATGACATTATCGCGGCCGTTCGCGAAGTCCTGAAGGCGGAGCGCGACTTGAGCGGCGACACCGTTCTGGTGACCGGTGGGCCGACATACGAGGACCTTGATCCGGTGCGCTATTTGACGAACCGCTCATCCGGGAAAATGGGCTACGCGGTTGCCGACGCGGCGGCGCGGCGCGGCGCGAAAGTGATTCTGGTGAGCGGGCCGGTAAACCTGGAGACTCCCGCGGGCGTAGAACGCGTGGATGTTCGCTCCGCGAAAGAGATGCACCGCGCTGTCGTCGCGCGAATCGCGGATGCCACAGTTGCGATCCTTGCGGCAGCCGTTGCGGATTACCGCCCAGTGGAACAGCATGCGGAGAAAATCAAGAAGGCCAGCGCGCCGCTGACGATTTCGCTCGAAGCGACCACCGACATTCTGGCGGAAGTGGCCAAGAACAAGGGCCAAAGAATTATTGTCGGCTTTGCCGCGGAAACAAACCACGTTGCGGAAAACGCGCGCAAGAAACTTTTAGCGAAAAACGCTGATTTGATCGTGGCCAACGACGTCACCGCGGAAGGCGCGGGCTTCGACCAGGACACCAATATCGTCACTCTTTTCTCGCGCGACGGCCGCGACCTCGCCCTGCCAAAATTGAGCAAGAGTGAAGTGGCGCAGCGGATCCTGGACGAAGTCGTGCGGCTGCGAGGCGTGCTCCAGGGAACGACGGCTGCGAAACGTTCCGCTGTTTGATCCCGCCATGGCCGAGCGCATCCCCGAAGCTCTCCGGAAGAAAATTACGGATCGCCTGCACTTCTACGAAGATCTTGGAATCCGCCAGTTTTATCAGGATCGAATCTGTGGGCCTAGCGAAAGTTCGCCACCTGTTGCTTTTGTTTCGCCGCCAGACATCATAGAGGAAATGCCTTTGCCGAAACCCGTACGCAAGCCCGAATTGCCGAAAGCTGCGCCAGTTACGGCGGCGGTTGCGCCGAGAATTTCACCGTTGCCTTTGCCGGTGGCGGCAGGGCCGTCGCTTTTTGAATCCATTGACAAGATCGCGGATGACACGCTGCTTAAGATTCGCGAAGATCTCGGCGAGTGCACGCGCTGCAAACTTCACGGCACGCGGCACACCATTGTTTTCGGGGACGGAAACCCGAAAGCGGAACTTGTTTTTGTCGGGGAGGGGCCCGGCGCCGATGAAGACGCGCAAGGATTGCCGTTCGTCGGGCGCGCCGGAAAACTGCTGACGCAAATGATCGAAGCCATGGGCTTGCAGCGCAAGGACGTTTACATCTGCAACGTGGTGAAATGCCGGCCGCCGGAAAACCGCCAGCCGGAGGAGGACGAAGTCAGCACCTGCTCGCCATTTCTTCTGCGGCAGATCGACGCCATCGCTCCGAAAGTAATTGTCTGCCTCGGCGCCGTTGCGGCAAAAACATTGCTGCAAACCAACCGCGGGATTTCACAATTTCGCGGAGAGTGGCTGGAATTCCGCGGAAGAAAATTGCTAGCAACGTATCATCCGGCTTATCTGCTGCGCAATCCACCCGCGAAGAGTGAAGTCTGGAAAGATCTCCAAAAAGTGATGGCCGTCCTCGGCCTCGAAGTCAAAAAAGGCAAGCCTGCCGAGGCAGGCAAGTCCGCGTAATCCATCATGGGAATTCTGCTGGGCCTCCTGACGGCGCTCACCTGGGGCGGCGCCGATTTTCTCGCGCGATTTGCCACTCGCCGCATTGGCACGCTTCGCGCGATGTTTTACATGCAGGGCATCGGGTTTGTCCTGCTCACGATTTTCTTGCCGTGGCTCGGAGGATGGGGACACCTCACGGACGGATCCGGCTGGCGGCCATGGGCGTGGGGCTTGCTCGCGGGCGGCATCAGCGCGTTTTCGACGCTGGCGCTCTATCGGGCGTTTGAAATCGGAAAAATGTCCGTGGTCGCGCCTCTCTCGGCAAGTTATCCAGCGCTGACCCTTTTGCTGTCGCGATTGAGCGGCGAGCCGCTGACCGGCGTGCGGACGGCGGGAATCTTTTGCGTGTTGCTGGGCGCGATTGTGGTGGCGAGGGGAGAGAAGGCGCCAGATGCCGGGGATACCGAGGCAATGAACCGCAGCGGAGCCGGAATCGATTGGGCGATTCTTGCGGGAATAGGATTCGGTTTCCTTTTCTGGCTTCTGGGAACGCAGATCGTGCCGCGAGTGGGCGCCACGCAGACGGTTTGGATGATTCGCCTGACCAGTGCGGCCGTAGCCGCGATTTTGATTCTTGCCGGAAGGCAACCGATGCGCCTGCCGCGGGATAACACCAGGTGGCTGGTTTTCACGATGGGCTTTCTAGATACGGCTGCCTTCATCCTCAGCAATCGCAGCATGCAGATGGAACACATCGCGGTAGTGAGCGTGCTCGGCTCGCTCTATGGAGCAGTGACTGTGGCATTTGCGGCAATCTTTCTCCGCGAGCGCATTTCACGGTGGCAGCTTGCGGGCATCGTTACGATTTTCGCGGGGATTTTTATGATTAGCCAATAGTTTTTCCGCTTCCTCCAGAATCATTCAGCGTCCCTCTTTCTGCTGTGTTTCCTCCTGCTGATACACTACACGGCGAGATGAACTGCACTTTTTGCAACGTGGCGCTGGCGGTGCCGCTGCGCACGACGTTTACCTACGCGATCCCGGAAGCGTTGTGCGGAACTCTGCAACCCGGCAGCCGCGTGCTTGTGCCGTTCCGGAAGAAAGCGATGGTCGGCGTCGTCGTCGAATTCGCGGAGAGTGTGCCGGCAGGCACGAAGATTCGCGAGATCACGCGCATCTTGGATTTTGTTCCCGCGCTCACACCAAAATTGATCGAGCTGGCGCAATGGATTGCGGGGTATTACCTGGCGCCGATCGGCGAAGTTTTTCGAGCGATGCTGCCGCCGCTGACGGAGCTGAAATCGCAACGACAAATTCATTTGACGGCTGCGGGGCGTGAGGCAGCCGAAAGTTTGAGCGGCGGCGAATTGTCGCACGGACTTACGCGCAGCGAAGTAGAGCTCCTCGCAAAGCTTAAGAATAAAAGTGGCGCTATGCCGTTTGGTCCTGCGGCAAAACTTGGCGTCGATGCTTCGGGATTGCAAAGACTGCGGCGGCGCGGACTCATTGAAATCCGAGAAATTACCGCAGGAAGAAAACGCAGAGTGCAACGCATCGTGGCGTGGAAGGGAGGCGAGGCGGCACCGTTGGCGAAAGAAGACGAAGAAAAAGAAAACGCAGAGACGCCCTTCGGCTCCGCTCTGGGCAAGCAGAGCGCGCAGAGAAAGCGCGGAGAAGAACGCGTGCGGAAATTGCTGGAAACGGAGCGGGGGCCCCTGCCCCTGCCGCAACTGCTGAAGATCGCGAAGGTGACGCGCGCGCTGATCGAGCGGATGTTGCTTGACGGATTGCTGGAAAGTTGGGAAGAGCCCATTGATCCGGCAGAGGATCCGTTTGAAGCGGGGTACACGCCGCCGGCGCATGAGTTGAATGCGGACCAGGAGAGCGTGCTCAAAGCGATCCGTGCGCGATTTGAACTGCGCGAATTCGGCGTGCAGCTGCTGCACGGCGTGACGGGCAGCGGAAAGACCGAAGTGTATCTGCGCGCGGTGCAGGACACGCTGGCGCGCGGGAAGACGGCGATCATTCTGGTGCCGGAAATTGCATTGACGTTGTGGATTGGACGGCAATGCCGGTCGTGGTTTGGTGCGAAGTTCGAGGGCGTGGCGGTGCTGCATTCGGCGCTGAGCGACGTGGAGCGGGCGCGCGAATGGTGGCGCGTGAGGAACGGAGAGGCGCGCGTCGTTGTCGGTACGCGGTCGGCGATATTTGCACCGCTCGAAAATGTCGGGTTAATCATCGTCGATGAAGAACAGGAGAACAGCTACAAACAGGAAGAGACGCCGCGCTATCACGGGCGGGATGTGGCCATCGTGCGCGCGAAGATGGAAGGCGCGCTGGCGCTGCTGGGATCGGCGACGCCGTCGATGGAGACGTATCATCACGCGCGCAATGGGAAATATGAACTGCTTACGCTGGCTTCGCGCGTGGCGGAGCGTTCTCTCGCGAGCGTCGAAATCGTGGATCTGCGTGATGAATTTCAGCAAACCCACCAGGCCAGCCCGATTTCCGCGAAGTTGCATGCGGGCATTCAGGAATGCCTGACGAGTGGCGCGCAGGCGCTGGTGTTGATCAACCGGCGCGGCTATTCGTGGTCGGTCTTGTGCAGAAGCTGCGGAGCGTCGGTGCAATGCGCGAACTGCAGCATCTCGATGACGCATCACAAACAGCGCAACCGGCTGGAGTGCCACTACTGCGGATCGATCCAGCAGATACCGAAGCAATGCCCGAAGTGCCAGTCGAAATACGTTTATTTTTTCGGCGAAGGCTCGGAGCACCTGGAAGAAAGGCTACGCAAGGAATTTCCCGGCGCGCGCATCGCGCGGGTGGACCGGGACACGGCGCGGACCAAAAGGCAGTACCAAGAAACGCTCGGAGCCTTCGCGGGCGGCGCGCTGGATATTCTGGTCGGCACGCAGATGCTTGCGAAAGGACATGATTTTCAACGCGTCACGCTGGTCGGCGTGGTTTCTGCGGATTCCTCGTTGAGCCTGCCGGATTTTCGCGCAGCGGAGCGGACGTTTCAGTTGCTGACGCAGGTGGCCGGCCGCGCAGGCCGCGGCGAACTCGCCGGTCAGGTTCTCATCCAAACCTTTTATCCCGAGCATTACGCCATTCAGGACGCCGTCAAGCAGGACTACGTTTCGTTTTTTGAGCGGGAGTTGCATTTCCGGCGAATGATGGCGTACCCGCCGTTCACGTCTCTGGCGAGTGTGATTGTGCGGGATATGAGCCTCGAGAAGGCGATTCGCTGGTCGCGGCAGCTTTCCGAATATTTTTCGCCGCATGACGACAAGGACGTGCGAATCCTGGGACCGGCCACGGCGCCTCTGGCACGATTGAAAAAGGAGCACCGGTTCCAGTTTCTGCTGAAATCGCCGAAGCGATCGGTGTTGACGAGGCTGCTGGGCGGGGCGATGGCCTATTGCGATGCCAAGGATATCCCTCAGACCGCCGTGCTGGTGGATATGGATCCGCTGAGCTTGCTGTGAGCGGATGTGACCCGTGACTGGTGACTCGTGATTCTTCCTGGGCTATGGGATAGCATTCCATCCAGGATTTCTAGTTAACGATAACACCCCCTCCCCCTGTGTTTTTTGTAAGTGTTGATTCTAAAGAGCTTAGCTTTTCTGTAAGTCTTTTGTTTTCAACACTTACAAGCAAGTCCACAAGTGTTGATTCTAAGAGACTTGCATTGCGCCAGAATTGCGCAGAATGGGCTGTTTCTCGTCGTATTCAAAGGAGTAAGAGGGTTCCCCGCAGGTGGCGCGACCTAGTTCCTAGGCTAACAGGGAGGGAGCGCAGGCAATCGCGCAGGTTTACCTGAGTGTGATTATACCTCCGGGTTACTTAAAGTCAAGAGGAAAAGCGGTAGCGGGTCAGTTTCCGGTAGCGCGTTAACCAGGCATTGAGTCGAGTTGTTTGGAAGACTGCTGCGCCCCGAAAGAATATTTGCATTGAGGGCGCGGCTCGTGAGAGATCGATTCTCAGGGACAGCACCTAAAGTTTATCTCAACGTTTATGTGGACCGGAACCGGCTGGCCATTCAAAGTCGAGGGCCGGAACTTCCACTGCTTCAGTGCCAATACTGCCTGCTCATCGAGCCCCATCCCCAATGGTTCCAGGATGGCAATGTCAACCGCACTACCCGTGGTATCGACCACGACTCCTAAGACAGATCGCCCCTCGATGTGACGGGACTCAGCCTCTTTGGTGTACTTTGGATCTTGCATGTGGACAGCTTTGGGCGGAATAGGCGCCCCAGTCGGCGCAATCGCGGGCTTTAACGGTACAACCTTGCTTTTCTCGAGAGTGGCTTCCCAAGCGGCTGACCTAGCCTGCGAGTCGGTCCCGGTCAGGTAATATCTCCAGTAGTCCGGCAGCAACGGCCGTAGGTCTTCTCCCGGTTCAATTAAGATCTTCCTGAATATTGGATAAAGTGCTGCCTCTGTGTCGACATTTGAAACGGGCCTCGCTATGTGGATCTTCAATTTGCCGATCATAACGGGACGCGGCTTTTCATTCTGGAACAAAGTACCCAGCCGATTTCCCACAACCTCAATACTTTGCGTCGAGACCGTAACGCCTGTGATCTCAACATATGCAAGCGTCCACGGCCCTGAATTAGCACCGCTAAGTAGTATGCCGTTCTGATCGTATTCAAGATCCGTCCGAGAATAGAAGTTCCGTAGCAGCAAAATCTTGCCCTTGTATGTGGAGTTGAGCTGGTCTTGCACGCTCCCTGTTTGAGCCCAGATCGGAATCGATCCCACGTACATCAGACCAATCACCAGAGAACACGAACGTCTGGCACGCTGAATAGGGGTCATGAACCACCGCTTTGAATCTAGCATTTTAACGAATTGCGCGACAATGCCCAGGAACAGGTGCTAAGCACGGCCCTCGATTATAGTCAACCAGCCTCGCAGACGGTATGACTCCTGATAAATCGGATAACCGGGTGCGCCGTGAAAGGCGCTGGTCCACAGCGGGGGTATACCCGCCCGGGAACTGGTTCGCTCCACCCGGTAGCAATCAGAGCAGCGGTGGAGGCAACGAGACTGCTGAAGCCTCTGGTGCAGAGGGTCGCTATGGCGACTCGGCGAGCATGCAGGCCGTAACGTGAGTGAACGCTGAGCAGGCCTCGAAAAGACTAATGCAGGAGCCGACCCGCCCCGATTATGGGGAAGGCCGAAGCGGAGGGAATGGTATGAGCGAACAAATTCCATCTGACCTGCCGGGGTATTGGCGACGGCATGCAGGCAAAGGGGACCATGCGTAACACGGGAAGTCCCAGCGGTGATCGCGGTTTTCGGATCAACTGGCAACTCGCGAGAGATAGGCCGGGCCGTTTGGGATGGCGGAGAGGCTCATAGTACCGATGAAGCCGGGTAATTCCAGTGGAGGGAAGGGGCCTCAGTTGAAAGGAAACGCAAGAAGCAACGAAGGACCGAGGGATTGGCGATGAGCCTAACAACTCCACTTAGCGTTCAGAAG
>QHYE01000022.1 GCA_003224055.1 Acidobacteriota bacterium
AAAACATGGCGGCGCCCAGCAACGGGCTCTGGGCCGCGCCGATGGACTTTATTTTGCTGCGGGCTACTGCCACGATACGGACCTCGGCTCGACACGTTTTTCGGTGGAGCGATCGAAGAATTTTAACTCACGTTGCGGTACGGCAAAATCATACATGCCGGCGAGCTGAAGATTCTGCGCCGAGGAGAGGCGCGAGAAGACTTTTTTGCCGTCGAGCTTGCCACCGGCCAGCGTGCCGGAAACGATCCACTCCGAGCCCAGGTATTCGATATTTTCCACCTTGAGACGGAAAGGAGCGGCGTCCCCGGTCACGGTGAAAGCGGGCCGGAAATGCTCGGGACGGAAGCCAACGATGACGTCGCCGATCTCGGCGAGGTTCATCGGAGGTGATCCGAGGAAAGTGGCGACGAAAGTGTCAGCGGGATTGTCGTAGACATCGGTGGGAGTGCCGAGCTGGCGAACAACGCCTTTATTGAGGACCATGACGCGGTCGCCCATAGCCATGGCTTCCACCTGATCGTGTGTGACGTAGATCGTGGTGGTGCCCACGCGGCGATGAAAACGCTCGAGCTCTTCGCGAGCGGAGGCACGAAGCTTGGCGTCGAGGTTGGAGAGGGGTTCGTCGAGGAGGAAGACTGCGGGTTCGCGAACGATGGCGCGGGCGAGCGCGACGCGTTGACGCTCACCGCCGGAAAGTTCACGCGGCTTGCGATCGAGGAGCGCGCCGATGCCCAGGAGAGACGCGGCCCACTCGACCTTTGCTTTGTGGAGCTCTTTCTTTACGTTCTGGGCCTTCAGCGGAAAGGCGATGTTCTTGTAGACAGAGAGGTGTGGATAGAGCGCATAGCTCTGGAAGACCATGGCGATGCGACGCTCACGCGGAGAGAGATCGTTGACGACCTGGCCGCCGATGAGGATTTCGCCGGACGTGGGCGTCTCCAGTCCGGCGATCATCCGCAAGAGAGTCGTCTTTCCGGAGCCTGAGGGCCCGAGGAAAACCAGAAACTCACCTTCGCGAGTCTCAAGGTTCACGTTGTTGACGGCTCCGAGTTGTCCTTCTTTGAATACCTTTGTCAGATCGCGTGTCTCAACGACAGCCATCGGGCCCCCGTCCGGTCATTTCCATCTGGCAAAGATGCGCTTGTATTCGTCTTCGGCAGACTTGGCGGCATTCTCCGGAGTTTCGTCGCCCCGCGCCACTTTGGCGAACATGGTCGGAATGATCCAGGCTTTGAAAGCTTCGTCAATGGCGGCGGTGCCGTAACCAGGAAAGCCGACGTTTGTGGCCCAATCGAGGACGTTGCCGAGGACTTTGTATTTGTCCGGGGGATTTGCCCGCGGATCATTGGAGATTTCCTGCTTGAGGTTTGGAACGGTGCTGGGGAAGCACGGGAAATTGTAAAACTGGCCCGCGATGAAGCCGTCATGGAAAGCATCGATGTAGTCGATCAGGAATTGCTGCGCGCCGTCCTTGTTTTCGGCGAAGTCCCAGATGATGTAGCAGTCCATGACGTGCTCTGCGGCGATGCGGCGAACCGGACCCTTCAGCGCCTGGCTGATCATGATCTTGGCGTCAATGGGCAGATGTTCCCTCTCGGACTGGCGAGTGATGGAGATGGCATTCGCGACGTAAGAAACGCGGCCGGCGAGCATGGCTTGGTTGTTGGATGGTGGAGTCCAAGTGAACACCTCCGGAGTTTCGGATTCCTGATAAAGAGCCTTCATGAATTTCAGGGCTTCGATGGACTCCTTGGAATTGATGGTGACGTTGCCGGCTTCATCCTGCTCGGCACCGCCAAAGGACCAGAGCAGTGCGCGCATGGCCATGCTGGTATCGAGTTCTTGAGAGAGACCAAGGCCGCAGGGATGGCCGGACTTGTCGCGAATCCTCTTGGCGCCGACCCGCAGATCTTCCCAGGTATCGGGACCATTCGGGAAACCCGCGTCGGTCCACCAGTCCTTGTGCCAGTTGCCGGGATCAGGGACGTAGGAATCGGAAAAAGCGAAGTAGCGCTTGGTCTTTGGATTGTAAGTGGATTTGTGCGCGAGATCGATCTTCTTGCCGTGCTTCTTCTCCACTTCCTGGTATACCTGGGACATGTCAATGGTTTGTTTCTCGTAGGCCGCAGGCGGCGAGAGCAACATGAAAAGGTCGTGACCCTTCTTTGCCGAGGCCTCGGAAGCAGCCTTCGCGGAAAGGTCAACAAGGTTGATGTGATCAACGATGACGTTGGTATTGTTTTTCTGTCCCCATTGCTTGCAGAAGGTTCCGTCGAACCACGTATCGTAGGCGGGAACGAAGTGGCTCCACTGGAGAATTTTCAGTGTTTTTTGTTCCGCCGCGGCCCGTTCCGGGAACAGAAAAGAAGGACCTGCGCCCGCGCCGACAGTGAGAGCGCCGCTCCCCGTCCACTTAATGAAGTCACGACGTGACAGCTCCTGGTGTCTCTTTTTGCCCATGTCGCTACTCCTCCTTTTTCGATTCGAACCTCCGAAGGCCTCCTACCCGGCGCCTGATGCGCCGGACAGAAGGCGAGGAACTTGCTAGCGCTCGTCGCCGAAGCGCTTGATGTCTTCCGGCCCTTCCCGGAGAGGACCGACGTTGCGGCCCTGGACGAGTTCGCGAATCTGCTCGACAATGTCGGGATTCGCGAGAGTGGTGATGTCGCCGGTGTCCATGTGATTGGAAATGGCGGCCAGGACGCGGCGCATGATCTTGCCGGAGCGGGTCTTGGGCATGTCCGGGACGATGTGGATGGTTTTGGGCCGGGCGATTTTGCCGATCATGGTTTCGATGGTGGAAGTGACTTTATCCTCGATCGCTTTTGTCGTCGGAACGCCGGGCTTCAGCGAGATGTAGACGACAGGGACGCGGCCTTTGACCTCGTCGACGGCAGGGACTACAGCGGCTTCGGCGACTTCGGGAATCGTGAGGCAGGCGGATTCGACTTCCTTTGTGCCGAGGCGGTGTCCGGCGACGTTGATAACGTCATCGACGCGGCCAAGGATGCGATAGTAACCGTCGGCGGGGAGAACGGCGCCGTCGGCAGCGTAGTAAGGCCAGTCACGCCAGTTTTTGCTCTTGGGATTCTTGTTGTACTTCTTGTAATACTGCGTGACGAAGCGCTGCGGGTCACCCCAAATGGTTTGCATGATGCCCGGCCAGGGATTGCGGATGCAAATGTTGCCCGCGTTTCCAGAGCCTGCTTTAACTTCGTGCCCATTCTCATCCCAAATGACCGGATAAATTCCGAGCACTGCGGGACCGGCGCTGCCGGGCTTCATGAGATCGAGAGCAGGTTTGGTGGAGCAAAGGAATCCGCCGGTTTCCGTTTGCCACCAGGTGTCGACGATGACGGCTTCGCCTTTGCCCACGACTTGGTAGTACCACTTCCATACTTCGGGTTCGATGGGCTCGCCGACCGTGGTCATGTGCTTGAAGTGGTAGTTGTAAATTTTCGGCTCGTTGCCGCCGGCTTTGCGAAGCATGCGAATGGCGGTGGGGGAAGTATGGAAAATGTTGACGTCGAGGCGTTCGGCGATGCGCCAGGGGCGGCCTGCGTCGGGGAATTGCGGGGCGCCTTCGTAGAGGACACTTGTGGCGGCGAGAGCCATCGGGCCGTAGACGATGTAGGAATGGCCGGTGATCCAACCGATGTCCGCCATGCACCAGTAGACGTCTTCGGGATGAATGTCCTGGTAATACCTGGCGGTGCCGATGACGTAAGCGAGATAGCCGCCGGTGCGGTGCTGGCAGCCCTTGGGCTTGCCGGTGGTGCCGCTGGTATACATGAGGAAGAGCGGAGCTTCGGCGTCCTGCGAGACGGGCTCGACGATCTGGCGGCGATAGTTTTTCAGGACATCGTTGATGAAGAAGTCGCGGCCCGCGGCCATGGGCGAATCGGAAGTGTATTTTCCTGGGTAGCGCTGCCAGACAAGGACCTTGTCAATCTCCTGGCCCTCTTTCGTGGCGGTGCGAACGGCGATATCGGCGCTGGCTTTGTGGTCGACCCACTTGCCGTTGCGGTGGTAGCCGTCGGCATAGATGAGGACGCAGCTGCCGGAATCGGCGGCGCGAAGGCCGCAGGCTTCCCCGCTGAATCCGCCGAAGACGACGGAGTGGACGACGCCGAGCCGCGCGCAAGCGAGCATGGTGATGGGCAGCTCGGGAATCATGGGCATGTGGATGGTGACGCGGTCGCCGGTCTTGAGGCCGGCGAAATCGCGGAGCATGGCGGCGACTTCGTTGACGCGCTTGTAGAGTTCCTGGTAGGTGATGACGGTGGCGGATTCGGCTTCGGGCTCGGGGACGAAGATGAGCGCGGCCTTGTTCCTGTGCTTGGCGAGGTGGCGGTCGACGCAGTTGTAGCAGGCGTTGAGTTTGCCGCCGACGAACCATTTCCAGAAGGGTGGGTTGCTGGTGTCGAGGGTCTTGCGCCAGGGCTTGTCCCAGTCGAGGAGGCTGGCGTAGTGGTCGAAACATTCCGGAAAATGTTTTTCGCTGAATTTTTTGACGAATGCGGGATCGGAGAGATTAGCCTGAGCGATGAACCTTTTGGAGGGGCGAAAGTATTCCTCTTCTTTCCAATGGACGGCAATCTGCGCTTCGGTGAGTTTGTTCCCGCTCTTCTGTGCTTTAACGTTCGGTTTCTGACGGACTTTGGCCACGGCGGCAACTCCCATTGGAAGATAGAAATACGTTGTGACGCTTCAACGAGGGACGCCTTGGATTGGGCAAGCTCGCTCTTGGATGAGAGGGAGCTTGCCCGGCAGAAATGATGCGCCCGCGCGGGTGCGCGAGTCAATCGGCGGAAACCCGCTACTTCATGCCGCCGACCTCGTCCCAGATCTTGGTGCCGTGCGTTTCTTTTAAGAACAGGCTCCCGACGACAAACGTTAGGGATGCTATGGCCATGGGATAGTACAGCCCTGCATAGATGTTGTGAGTGGCAGCGCACACGGAAAGCCCAATCAGTGGCAACAACCCCCCGAAGACTCCGTTGCCTATGTGGTAGGGCAAAGAAAGAGATGTGTACCTGATCTTCGCCGGGAACGCTTCCACCAAATAAGCTGCAATGGGGCCATACACCATGCAAACGTAAATCACTTGGATGAAGACCAGGAGCACAAGCATGGGAACGTTTGGATTGGTCGCCTCCTTCGCGGCCACGAACGCGCCGGCGGCATTGGTTGTCACGGCCGTCAGGCTGATGGCGCCGGTTGCCGCGTTGCGCGTGGACCACAGCGACACCACGTTTGTTCCAGCCGCTCGCGCCATCGCCTTGTAAATCGGGATGTAGGTGAGCACGGCAATCAGGCAGCCGGCCATGATGATCTTTTTACGCCCGATGCGGTCCGACAGCGCACCAAAGACCGTGAAAAACGGCATCCCGATCAGCACCGCGAGGGCAACGATCTTGTTCGTCAGCGTCGGGTTGACCTTAAGAATGGTTTGCATGTAGAACAGCGCATAGAACTGTCCGCAATACCACACGACTCCCTGGCCCGCCGTAGCACCGAAGAGCGAAATCAACACGCGCTTCAAGTTGTCCCACTTCGCGAAGGCGTCCTTCAGCGGCTGCGCCGAGGTCATTCCCGCTGCCTTGATGTGCGAAAAGATCGGTGATTCCTTCATTTTAAGACGGATGTATAGTGAGATCGCCAGCATGAAAATAGAAATAAGGAACGGGATGCGCCAGCCGTATCTCTGGAAGTCCGCCGGGCTCATCGCAGACTGCGTGGCCAAGATCACCAACAGCGATACGAATAAACCCAGGGTCGCGGTGATCTGAATAAAACTCGTGTAGAACCCGCGCTTGTGGTCGGGCACGTGCTCCGCAACGTACACCGTCGCGCCCCCGTACTCCCCGCCGAGCGCCAGGCCCTGCAGGATGCGAATGCCCAACAGTGCGATCGGTGCGAACCATCCCGCGGTTTTGTACGTCGGCAAAATTCCGATTAATGCTGTCGCTCCACCCATGATCGAGAGCGTCACAATGAATGCATACTTGCGCCCCACCAAATCCCCGATGCGTCCAAAAAAGAGGGCGCCAAAAGGCCGCACGATAAATCCCACAGCGAACGTCGCCAGATACGCGATGTAGGCAAACGTCTGGTTTCCGGTGGGATAGAATATCGGGGACAATACCGCAGCGAGGCTTCCGAAAATATAGAAGTCGTACCACTCGATCATGGTGCCGACGGAGGAGGCAAGAATTACTCTCCAAATGCCGTACTCGGCGGAACCGCCCATGGGGATTGCATCTGCACGGCTGGCCATGCTTCCTCCTATGAACTTCAGACCTAGTCTGACACCTCGGTAGGCTCTGGCGAGCCGGGGACCTAGTGCTCGCGGCTCGCCAGAAGACTACACCCAGCTGGGGTTTAGAAAGTGAAGATTGTTCCGAACTCGTTGCGCCACGAGTGCGCCTGAGTTGCCGGAAGGCCTCGGAAGGTCTTCCCGCCGCGGGTTGCAGCACGCGTGTTAATGTAGCTTGTTTCCTGAACGAAGGTGACCCACTTGTTCAGTCGGTAGGTCAGCGAACCCGTGTCGAGATCCGTACGGGCGAGGCCG
>QHYE01000106.1 GCA_003224055.1 Acidobacteriota bacterium
GATTCAGGAGGATGGGACGACAATGAATAAACGAAATCTGATTTTGGCCGGTGGTGCTGCGGCACTCAGCCTGGCGCTGATCGCGCTCCCCGGATTTTCCGCGAAGAAACAAGTCGAAAAGCAAAAAGTTCAGCGGTCCGCGCCAACAGTGATTGAGCTCGACGAGCCGGAGGTCATCGAGCTGCCGGGCGTGCCCGACATCGAACAGGATGACGTCAGAATCCTGATGGACGGCGATGATACAGGCTGGCTTGGCGTCGAGACGCACGAAGTGACCACCGAAAAGGCCAAGGAACTCAAGCTCCCGGCGGAGCGCGGTGTTGTGCTTGGAAAGATTGTTCCGGACAGCCCCGCGGCGAAAGCAGGCCTAAAGGGAGACGACGTCGTGACGGAGATCAACGGGCAGCGCGTGGAAGGCGCCGCGCAATTCCGGCGCATGGTTCATGAAATTCCGGCGGGCCGCTCCATTCAGCTCACCATCTGGCGCGATGGCCGCTCGCAAACCCTGAGCGCCACTCTCGGCAAGTCCGAAGAGCGTCGCCGGTCCATGAAGATGCTGGCACCAACGCCCGGCACCTTCACCTTCCGCATGCCGGACATGCCGGAAATTCCAGACATTCCTTCGATGGAATGGAATGGCGGCGTGCTGGCCGGCGGCCATCCCCGGCTCGGCATTGATGCGGAAGATCTCAACGGTCAGCTGGGCGCATTCTTCGGCGCTCCCGACGGCGAAGGAATTCTGGTCCGCGAAGTTAGTTCCGGCTCGCCCGCGGAAAAAGCCGGAGTCAAGGCGGGCGACGTCATCACTTCTCTGAACGGCGAACACATTCGTTCCGTTGGCGAGCTCCGTGAAAAGCTTTCCGGCAAGCGCGATGAGAAAGACCGAACGGTGAAATTGGGCGTCCTCCGCAACAAGAACGCCATGACGCTGACGGTTGAATTGCCTGAGCAAGCCGCGCGTGCCAAGCGCGTTATGTCGCGCCGCACCAATATCTGACGTTTCGCGGCCAACAAAAGTCCCCCGGCCTGGCCGGGGGACTTTTTCATTTCATATCAGACGACATGGCAGAAAACTCCGCGTCGAATACGGCATAATGACGGTGGTGCTCCTCCGGCTCATTCAGCGCCACTCCTTTTCGTTCCACCCACGCATGCGCCGCCATTTTTTCGTTTTCTTTCCGGATGCCGATGCGCAGCTCCGCGGCGATCCCCTGCCGCATCAAAAGCCACCAGAGCGTCAGCGATTTTGCCAAACACGAGGGATGTACCAGGCCGGTCCGGTCCGCAACACTAACCATGTGCGCAGTCAAGGCCGCGCGTCTGTCTAATTCGGCAGAGTCTTGCGAAGGGCTGCCATTCGAAACGAATCGTTCCAGCATCGCCTGCGTCGCGCGAAACCCGCGCCAACGCAGACTCACCGCAACGATTGGCAAGAGAACGATCGCGCGCAGAAACAAGCTCTGCGCCGGGCGCTCCAGCGCGCTAAATCGCCGGAGCCGTTCCCACATTAGCGGGGAGCACTTGCAACAGCCCGTTGTCCACGAGCCGGTCCAGCAGTTCCAAATAATTCGATCGTAACAATTCGGGTTCGACATCGAACTCCGCGAGGAGCTGCTCGTACGCGACGTCGAGGCTCGGAGCATCCGTGACAAGCTGCCACATCCGCGTGCCAGTCTCATCCAAACCGAAATATCGTTCGGTTTCGAGGTTGAGCAGCACCGACTCTCGATCCAACAATCGCACTAGCACGTGCGCCGGAGCGGCGGCACGATCCGCAAGCGACAGCATCAGCACAGCTCCTTGGGGGAATCCACGGCCGCATTCTCGCCGCGTGCTGGAGGAACGCCCCTGGCGCACCATTCTACCGGGGATTGCCGGACTTCGCCATTCTTCTCAGTTCCGATGGTCTATCTTTTGGCGTCTCGTCAGGATGTACCCCTGCCGATTGTCTTCAAACGAAAGACACGCTATAAGGTTTCCGGTGACCGAACCTGCAATCGCGGTTGAATCTCTGGGAAAATTGTTTCCGCCGACCCTCAGTGGTTGGCGCGCATTCCTTCAGCCATTCGAAAAATCTACGGTCGTGGCGCTCGCCGGCCTGTCCCTCGAAGTCCGCGCCGGCGAATCACTCGCACTTCTCGGGGCCAACGGAGCGGGCAAGTCCACGCTCTTGCGGATTCTTGCCACGCTCCTCGTGCCCACGGCAGGCCATGCCCGTGTCGGTGGACACGACACCGTTCACCATTCGCGCGATGTCCGCCGCTGCCTGGGCTACCACGCCGGCACGGACCACGGCTTTTACCCGCGCCTCACCGCTCGTCAGAACCTGCTCTTCTTCGGCCGCTTGAATCTGCTCTCGAACGCCGCCGCATCCCAGCGAATCTCCGCCCTCGCGGAGCAATTCGAAATCCGCAATGCATTGCATCGGCAGGTGCGTACTCTCTCTTCCGGCACGGTCCAGCGGCTAAGTCTCGCCCGCGCTCTGCTTCATCAGCCCAGCGTGCTTCTACTTGACGAGCCAACGCGCAGTCTGGACGCCATTGCTGCCGCGGAATTTCGCCGCTTCCTCAAATCAGAAATCCTGCGGCCCGGCCACACTTCCCTGCTCTTCGCGTCGCACACCCTCCCCGAAGTCGAGTTCCTCGCGGACCGTGTCGCCGTCCTCGATGCCGGCCGCCTCCTGGCTTGCGACACGCCTTCCGCACTGAAGCGCAGCACCAGAGCCGCCTCACTCGAGGATGTTTTTCTGCGCCTGACCGGACGCGGCGCCGGCTCTTCCGAACGGAGCATCGCCGAATGATCCGCATCCTGCGAGAGCTCTGGCTCTTTTTCTGGCGCGATCTCACTATCGCTCGCACCTATCGCGCCGTGTTCGTTTTGGAAGCTATTGAAGCGCTCTTTGGCGCCGCCGTGTTTTATTACGTCGCGCGCTTCGTGGATACTCCTCAGCTTCAGCACGCCCTTCCCCAAGGCGGCAGTTATTTCGCCTTCTCGTTCGTCGGCTTTGTCTTCCTGGATTACTTGAACGCTGCCTTGGACACCTTCGATCGCAGCCTGGAAGAAGCGCGGGATTCCGGCACTCTCGAGCATCTGCTGGTCACGCAGACTTCCTTGCCCGTCTTCCTGGCCGGCTCCGCCATTTATCCCTTTGCGGCCACGACCCTGCGCATCGTCGTATACGTCGCTTGGGGTGCCGCGCTCTTCGGTTTTCCCCTGCATGCCGCGAATTGGTTCGCAGTCATCATTGTACTGCTCGCAACCCTTCTCGCATTTTCTGGGCTTGGGATTCTTTCGGCGAGTTACTTGCTTCTATTCAAGCGCGGAAATCCCGCCAAGTGGTTTTTCCTCGGAGTCTCCAGCGTTGTCGGCGGCATGCTCTTCCCGGTGAATATCCTGCCGGACTGGCTGCAGGTCGTCGCGCATTTCAATCCAGTAACCTACGCGCTGGACGCCATGCGTTCTGCGCTTCTTGGTGGCGCCAACGTGGCCGGCCTGTGGCGCCCCCTGGCGGTCCTTCTGCTGTCCGCGCTGGCGGTCTTGCCGGGTTCCATGGGCGTCTTTGCCTGGGCTCTTCGCCGCACCAAGATCACCGGCACGCTCACCCACCGCTAAAGAAAAAGGCCAGCTCCGCGGTGCGGAACCGGCCTCGGACCATCTGCCCTGAAACTGCTTAAGACTTCTTTTTCTTCACGTTGACTTTGGTGTCGATGCCTGGAGCCATCAGTTGTAGCTGCTCGAGGCCCTGTTTGGCCTGCTGGCCCCACGTTCCGTTGGGATCGAGTTCGACCGCTTTCTGGTAGGCCTCAATCGTTCCTGGAGCAAAAGTAATTACCTCCTTGTCGCCCACCTTTTTCGACGTCAGCTTGTACACCAAGGAAGCGCCCAGCAGATACCAGGTCTGCGCATTCTTTGGATCGAGATCGGCTGACTTCTGGAACGGTTCCACTGCGTCACCCAGACGATTCGCATTGTACAAACTGATTCCAAAGTTCCTCCAAGCCGTCGCGGCATTCGTGGGATCCAGTTCCGCGCTCTTCGTATATGCGGCCTTGGCTTCGTCAATTTTTCCCGCGCGCGCTAGGACGTTCCCCAGATTGTTGTAGTACCCAGGAACGTCGGGCTTCAGTGCGATGGCCTGCTTGTAGGCTTCCGCAGCTTCCTCGTTGCGCCCCGCCGCGTCATAAGCTTCCCCGAGCTTGAAAAACACCAGCGGGGCATTGGGATCCTTCTCGCCCAGGGTCTTCTGCGCTTCCTTGAATTCCGTAACCGCCTGATTCGAGAGGTCCGCCAGTTTTTGCTTCAGCGCGTCGCGCTGATC
>QHYE01000107.1 GCA_003224055.1 Acidobacteriota bacterium
CTCAATGTGCTGGATGTTGAGCGTCGAGATAACGTCGATCTTTGCCGCCAGGAGTTCCTGGATGTCTTCGTAGCGTTTACGATGCTTGCTGCCGGGGATATTGGTGTGTGCCAGCTCATCGACCAGAACCACTGCGGGGCGGCGCGCAAGAATGGCGTCGACGTCCATTTCTTCGAAAACCGTGCCCTTGTACTCAATCTTTTTTCGCGGAACGGACTCCATCTGCGTGACGAGGTCTTCGATGCCTTTGCGGCCGTGGCTTTCCACGACTCCGATGGTTGTTTAGTTTCTTGCGAATAAATAGCAAAAGGAAATTCCCAAATTGGAACAAAGTCGCGTGCCACGGTCCGATACGAACTGCACCGCTAAATCGGCAGTCGCAGTCGCGCTTCACAGCCCCGCGCGTCGGTGCGGTTCGCCAAACTGAGTACGCCGCCGTGTGCTTCCGCAATCTGACGGCTGAGCACGAGTCCAATGCCGGAGCCACCCGGTTTGGTCGTAAAGAACGGAACAAACAGATTGGCGGTATTTGGCAGGCCCAGACCATCGTCCAAAACCCAAACATCAAGCTGCGAGCCCTGCCGGGACCAGCCAACCCGCACGGTGCCCCCTGTTTCCTGCGTGGCATCCGCCGCGTTTCGAACCAGATTGATCAGCAATTGCTCCAGCTGGTCCGCATCCGCAGAGATTACAACTTTCGGGCCTTCCACGATGCTGACTTTCACGCGAGTCTCGAGTTTTACCGTCCGGCTGATCCAGTCCGGCACATTCACCGGCAGCAATTTTGGTTGCGGCAGCCGCGCCAGGTGCGAGTACGCCGCCATGAAGCGCGCCAGCGCCTCGGTTCGAGATCGAATAATGCCGAGACCCTGCCGCAAGTCGTCCAAGAGCGCCGCGGTTGATTCGCCTCGCAATTCAGAGGACTTTGCAGCACTGACGAGTCCGCTCTCGAGCCCCTGCGCCACGGATTGGATGGGAGCGAGAGAGTTATTCAGTTCGTGGCCCAGAACGCGGATCAGTCGCTGCCACGCCTTGCGCTCTTCATCTCTCAACGTGCGGCTCAGGTCGCTCAGGACTACAAGATGGTGCGGCAAGCCGCCCTCCCGGAAGGACCCGCGCCGCAATCCCCAGCGCCCGGACCCGCCCGGAAAATTCAGCTCCATGGTGCGCGCAGGATCCCCGTCCAGGCAGGCGCCGAGTCCCAACTCTTCCGCCGTAAAACCCAGGAGACGCCCCATCGGCCGTCCCAGCAAGCGCTCGCCGGCGCGATTAACGAGGCGCAGCTTCGCGTGGTTGTCGAACGTAAAGATGGCGAGGTCGATTTCTTCCATCACGGTGCGCAGTAGCGCGCTGGCTTCCAGCGCACCCAGGCGCTGCTGCCTCAGCGTCTCGCTGAGCGCGTTCACTTCAATGATCACTTCGCCCATGGCGTCGTCGCTGCGCGCGCCGCGCGCCCGCAACGAAAAATCCTCTTCGCGCAGGGCCGCCAGCAGATTCGAAAGTGTTTGCAGGGAGAAGACCACCCGGGAGCGCAGCGAGAAGGCGAATCCCAGCCAAAGAGAAACGATAAGAAAAGCCAGCGTCCAAAACGCGCCGGAAGAAAAATTTCCCGTCCACAGCAGAATGAGCGCAATCAGCGAACCAGGAAGGCCTGCAGCCAGCGCGAGGAGCTGGATGCGGCGCTCATATGACAGTTGCTTCATTCCAATCCGTGTTTTTGCAGTCTGCGGTACATGGCGCTGCGGCTTAATCCTAGCGCTTTTGCGGCCTGGCTGACATTTCCTTCATGGCGGGAAAGCGTGCGTTGAATCAGATACCTTTCGACTTCATCGAGGCTCATTTCCTCGAGCTTTGCGGCGCCGCCGGCGGCTTGCGCGCGCAAACCCAGATCTCCGGCGCGCACCGTTGGTCCGGCCGCCATCAGCACGCCGCGTTCGACGGCATGATCCAGCTCGCGGACGTTTCCCGGCCAGGCGTGTTCGTGAAGAGCCCGGACCGCGGCTGAGTCAAAGCTGGCAATATTTTTGCGGTAGCGGTTCGAATAGCCTTGCAGAAAATGGTGCGCCAGAAGATCGATGTCCTCGCGGCGGTCCCGCAGCGGCGGAATGTGGATCTCGATGGTGTTCAAGCGAAAGAGCAGGTCCTGCCGAAAACGCCCCGAACTAGCCTCTGCGTTGATGTCCGCGTTCGTCGCGGCGAGCACGCGCACGTTCACGCGCCGCGTCGTGGACGATCCCACGCGCTCCAGATCTCCGGTTTCCAGCACACGCAGCAATTTTGCCTGCAGATTGAGCGGCACATTGGCAATTTCGTCCAGGAACAAAGTGCTGTTATCGGCGAGTTCGAACCGCCCGACACGATCGGAGCGCGCGTCCGTGAAGGCTCCCTTGACGTGACCGAAGAGCTCGCTTTCGAACACTCCTTCCGAAAGACCGCCGGCGTTTACCGTCACCATCGGTTTCGACGTGCGGTTCGAAAGGGCATGAAGCGTTCGCGCCACAACCTCTTTGCCGGTGCCGTGCTCTCCGGTGATCAAGACGTTCGCATCCGAAGGCCCGATGCGCCCGATTAATTCCAGCACTGGCGCCATCGCAGGTGATTTTGCCAGAAACGTCGGCCGCGACTCCGCGCGCAGGATGCGATTCTCGGCTTCCAGCCGCGAGGCCTGCCTCAATGCCTGCCGCAAATCAATTTGTGTGCGCAGGATAGACAGCAGCCGCGTGTTCTCCCAGGGCTTTTGGACAAAATCGCGCGCGCCCCGGCGCATCGCTTCGACGGCCACCTCGATGCTGCTCCACGCGGTCATGACCACCACCGGCAGTGTGCTGTCCAGCATCTGGATATTCGTCAGCAGGTCCAGACCCTCCTGGCCCGACGTGGTGTCTCTCGCATAGTTGAGGTCCATGAGGACGGCGTCGAATTCTCGCGATTCGATAGCGCTCAACGCTTCCGCAGGCGAAGCCACCGCCTGGGTTTCGTAGCCCTCGCGCTTCAAGAGCAGTCGCAGGGCGTCGCGGATGTCCGCCTGGTCGTCGGCTAATAGGACTCGGTAGAGTTGCGCGGTGGCTGTCTTCATTCCTATATGTAGACGGAGTTTACCCTACTGTTGTTTCCGAGGCACGGCAGGAAGCACGCGGGGAACCGTCAGTCCCCGGATGCCTCATTCATACCGAAGGGCAACGAGCGGATCCACACGAGTGGCGCGCCGCGCCGGCAGGCAGCAGGCAAGCAGCAGAACCAGGCCGAGGCCAATCGCTCCCAGGGCGAAGGTTCCGACGTCCAGCGCGCTGACGTGGAAGAGCATGCTGGAAAGGAAATGGGTCAGCGCGAGTGCTCCAGCCAGCCCACCCGCGATGCCAACCAATGCCAGCCGCAAACCCTGTCGTAGGACCATCTCCAGGATGTTTCTTTGGTTTGCCCCCAGTGCCATTCGAATCCCGATCTCGTGCCTGCGTTGGGTCACCGCGTACGCCATCACGCCATAAACGCCAACCCCGGCAAGCACCAGTGCCAGTACCGCGAACGAGCCGATCAGGACAACGGACAGCCGCCGTGAAGCGGTGTTTTCGCTGACGATATCCTCCATCGAGCGCACGTCGTAGAGGGGGACATCCGGATCCAGAGAACGAACCGCGGCGCGTATGCCGGAAGTAAGTGCAGCGGGATCGCCCGATGACCGGACGACAAGGGTGCCGCCTCCAGCGGGCCTCTGGGCCTGCGGGATGTAAGTCTCAAAGCGCGAAGCCTGATCCACACCGTAATTCTTGACGTGTGCAACGACGCCTACAATCGTCATCCAATCAAGCTGCTTTCCCGGGGCCGGCGGGCCGCCGTTGGCGAGCCTCTTGCCCAGTGGTTCCTCGTTTGGGAATTCTTGTTTAGCAAACGTTTCATCAATGATGCAGACGAGCTGGGATTTCTCATTGTCGTGATCATCGAAGAACCGGCCGCGGAGCAGACGCATTCCCATGGCGCGCATCGCATCCGGCGTGACGCGGCCCATATCCGTGGAGGGATACTGCCCCGGCTTGGGCGCCGGCCGGCCATCAATCGAATAAGCCGATTGCCAGCCGCCCAGCAGGGGATTCTTGAATCCTGCGGATTGCACGCCGGGAAGCGATTGAACCTTCGCCACGAGCTGAGCGACGAAGGCGCGACGCTCGACGTCCGTTTCATATTTGGCATCCGGCGTCGCGAATCTTGCCGTGAGCACATTTGCGGGGTCGATGCCTCCGTTGTCTTCGAGTACACGTATGAGGCTCTTGGTCATGAGTCCAGCCCCAACCAGGAGCATCAGGGAGATCGCGACTTCCGCGGCCACAAGGAAATCCCTTAAATGTGTGCGCTTGCTGCCGGCAGTGCCAGTCCGGCCGCCTTCCTGAAGTGTGGCGTTGACTTCCGCGCGCGTGGCTTGCAGCGCGGGGAAAATCCCAAAGAAAATCCCGGTCGCAAGCGAGAGGCCCAGCGTGAAGGACAGCACGCTCAAGTCCGCTGACGCCTCGTCCATACGCGGCACGCCCCTCGGGGTCGCAGACACGAGCGCCGCCGTGATCCACACCGCCATGAGCAGTCCGAGAATCCCGCCCGCCAGCGACAGGAGCACGCTTTCCGTGAGCATCTGGCGGACCAGCCGGCCACGCGTTGCGCCGAGCGCGACTCGCACGGCGAGTTCGCGATGACGCTCTGTGGCGCGTGCGAGAAGGAGATTCGCAATATTGGCGCAAGCGATCAGCAGCACAAAACCGACCGCGAAGCTCAGCACCAGCAGAGGGGACCGCACATCCTCGACAATGGCGCCCAGCAGAGGCTTCAGAGTGACGCTGTCCTTACCGTTGCTTTCGGGATGCAACTCGTCAAGATGTTGCGCGATGCCCTTCATCTCCCCTAGAGCTAGCGAGACGCTGACCCCGGGCTTGAGGCGCGCATAAGCGTAAATTCCCGGATGATTGCCGCGGTTTGCCTCTCCCCCGAGTTGATCTTCCAACCGCCATAACGATGTAAAGACATCCGTTTGCCGCACGCTGCCGTGGAGCCGTGCTGGCAGCACGCCGATGATCGTGAACGGCTCGGCGTCAAGGACGAGTTGCTGGCCAACAATGGCTGGATCTCCACCGAAGCGGCGCTCCCAGAATCCTTCACCCAGCAGCACCACGCGAGCGGCGCCTACCTTGTCATCCTCGGGTGTCAGCTCACGGCCGATGATGGGTTTGACTCGCAACGTCGGGAAAAATCCTGCCGTGATTCGTCGCAGGCGCAATCGCTCCGGTTCTCCCCGGCCCGTCAACACCACGTTGTCATTTTGATAGGCGACCATGCTCTCAAACACTTTGTTCTGGTTTCGCCAATCGTTGAAATTCGCCATCGAGATACTCATCTCGGGGATTTGCTCGGACCATTCTCCGAGAAAGACCAGCCGATTCGGTTCGCGGTAGGGAAGCGGGCGCAGCAGCACCGCGTTTACGACACTGAAGATTGCCGTGTTTGCGCCGATGCCGAGAGCCAGCGTGAGGATCGCCACCAGTGTGAAGCCGCGACTCTTGGCGAGCATCCGGAGCGCATACCGCAAGTCGTGCAGAAAGTTCGACATCACATACCTCCCGGCCCTGCGAAGAGGTCTCGGTTCAGGCGGGTTGCGGCGCGCTGGCTCGTGCTCCGGCCGTCGCCGTCTCGCTGACCACCCAGCCATCCTTCAACTGGATAATGCGGCTCCCATACGACGCGTTTCTCTCGGAGTGCGTGACCTGGATAATCGTCGTGCCCGCGTCATTCAGCCTCTTGAACAGCTCCATGATTTCTTCGCCCTGCGCGGAATGCAGGTTTCCGGTCGGTTCGTCGGCAAGGATGAGCTTCGGATTCAGAATCACGGCGCGGGCCACCCCGACGAGCTGCTGCTGCCCGCCGGAGAGCTGGTTCGGGAAGAGATCTTTCTTGCCGACAATGTGAAAACGGTCCAACGTGTCGCAGACCAGGCTGACGCGTTCCTTATGCGGCACATTCTTGTAAGAGAGCGGGACTTCTAGGTTCTCGAACACCGTCAAATTGTCGATCAGGTGATAGCTCTGAAACACGAAGCCGATGTTCGCTTTGTGCAGCTCGTTGCGCTTCTTGACGTTGAGCTTGTGGACGGCTTCTCCGTTGAAAAAGTAATCTCCCGTCCACGCACCATCCAGCATTCCAAGAATGCTCAGCAGCGTGGACTTGCCCGCGCCGGAAGGCCCCATGATGGTCACAAATTCGCCCGGCTGAATATCGAGATTAACTCTCCGCAACAGGTAGAACTTGTTCGGCCCGGCCTCGATCACTTTTTCCAGATTTCGCAGCTGTATTAAAGGTTCCACATCGGCTCCTAGCGGTTCGAAGGGTGAATCGCGTCTCTATCTTAGCGCATGTTTTGGCGGCGTAAATCCCGCGCTACTCGTACCGTAAGGCGGTGATCGGATCCACGCGCACGGCGCGCCGGGCCGGAAGGTAGGACGCCAGTGTGGCAACGGCCGCCAGCACCAGCGGAAGTACGATGAATGCGACGGGATCAGCCGCCTTGACTCCGAAAAGCAAGCTGGAGAGAGCATTCGCGAGAAGGAACGCGACCGGAAGCCCGATGCCCGTTCCGATGAGCGTAAGCAGCGCTCCCTTCCCCAGAACCAGCTTTTGAATGTCGTTCGCGGTGGCACCCATCGCCATGCGGATGCCGATTTCATTGGTGCGCTCGCTGACCGCATTGGACATCACGCCGTACACGCCGACAGCAGCCAGCACCAGCGCGATGATTCCCAGAACGCCCATCATGACTGCAACATATGCGATGCCGACTACCGAATCGCTGATGACCTTGTCGAGCGCCTTGATGTTGAAGAGAGACAAGTCCGGATCCACAGCAGCAACCTGGCTGCGCGCGGCTGGCACGAAAGACAGCGGTTCCTCGCCGGTGCGCAGGACTAGGGAGGCGTAGTAGGGCGGCGATTGCCGGTACGACCGGTAAATCGTGGGGACATCATTCTTGTCGATCCAACTGTAGTGCACGTCATCCACAATCCCGACTATCGTCAGCCACGCCGAGCTGTCGTCGGCCGGACCGACCCTCAGCTTTTTCCCCAGAGGCTTCTCGTCCGGAAAATACCTCCGGGCCAGGCTTCTGCTGATCACCGCGACTGGCAGCGTACCATCGGCATCCGTATTGGCGATTTCACGTCCCTCGCGCAGCGCAATCTGCATGAGTCCAAAATAGTTCGAACTGATGGTCTGGACGATGGCATTGCGCATTTCACCGCGATCCGTGGCCGGGCGGCCTTCGACCGAAAAAGCTCTCGTGCTCACTCCTCCTCCGTCCGCATAGGGAACGTGCGTGACCATCGCCGCCGATTGAACGTTCGGCAGCGTTGAAAGGCGTTGCAGCACTTGCTCGTGGAAAGACACACGTCCCGGCTGCGCTTTGTACTGCAGTTCCGGCAGGCTCAGGTTCATCGTGAGAATGGATTCGGGGTGATACTTCTCATTCACGTCGATCAGCGCGGTAAAGTTTTTGACCAGCAAGCCGGCGCCGACCAGCAGCACCAAGGAAAGAGAAATCTCGGCGACAACGAGCGCATTGCGCAGTCGATGCCGCGCCCGGCCGGCCGACGACCCCCGGCCGCTCTCTTTCAGCGTTTCGCTGACGTTGGTGCGGGACGTCAGCAAGGCTGGCGCAATTCCTGCAAGAATTCCGCTGAACAACGCGATTGCCAGCGTAAAGAAGAACGCGTTTATATCCAGGCTGATGGTCCTCCATCCCGCCACGAACTTAGCCACGTCTGCGGGCATGTGCGCCAGGATCAAAGTGATGCTCCACTGCGCGAAGAACAATCCGGCGGCGGAACCCAGCAGCGCGAGAAGAATACTCTCCGTGAGCAATTGGCACACGATGCGCCAGCGGCTCGCCCCCATGGCCGCTCGCACGGCCAGCTCCTTCTGACGGCCGGAAACGCGGGCAAATTGCACGTTGGCGACGTCGGCACAGGCAATCAACAGCACGAAGCCCACCGCGCCCATCAAGAGCAGTGTGTACTGGCGGGTGAGATCGCTGGTCGC
The DNA here is from genome assembly GCA_003224055.1 of Acidobacteriota bacterium. Classification (GTDB taxonomy): domain Bacteria; phylum Acidobacteriota; class Terriglobia; order Acidiferrales; family UBA7541; genus Acidiferrum. Next base: position 8,065 of record QHYE01000107.1, read on the forward strand.
AAACTCGCGCACCGGCAGCACGCGAAGCTGCCAACCCTTGGAAGAATCTGGATAGGTAGCGGCTTCGCGCTGCGCAAGGCCGCTCATTTCCGCAGCCGCTTGTTTGACCGAGGTATCCGGTTTCAGCTTGCCCAGGACCCAGATGTAGCGAGAGTTGCGCTCCGAGCGCTGCTTCACCGTCAGCGCCAATGGCATCCACGCTTCCGCGGGCATTGGAAAATCAAACCCTTTGCCCATCACTCCCACAATGGTGTAGCTCTTGCCATCGACTTTGACTAGCTTATTCAGGATATTCGGATCGGACGCGTAGCGCCGCTCCCACAGCCCATAACTGAGAATGATCTCCTGCTCTTTTCCCGGCTGCTCTTCTTCCGGTAAAAACGCACGGCCCATCTTCGGCTGGACAGCCAGAAGTCCAAAGAAATTTGCCGTTACATCGAACCCCACGATCTTCTCTGGCTCGCGGCTTCCGGTCAGGTTCACCTCGTCCCACGCGTAGGCGCCCATCTGCTCGAAGGACTTCGCCTGTGCTTTCCAATCCATATAAGTGGCCGGCGCGACCGGATTCCTCTCGATGTTCTGCTGCGGCCGCACGTTTACCAGGGCCACGATCCCGTCGGCATTTTCGAAAGGAACAGAATGCAGCAGGAACGCCTCCGCCAGGCTGAACATCGCCGTGTTCGCGCCAATTCCCAGCGCCAAGGCCAGGACGCAGACCAGCGTCGCCAGCCGGTGCTTCCACAACATGCGCGCGCCGTAGCGAACGTCCTGCCAGATTGTGTGCAAAATATCCTCCGTGTATCAGGCCCCGACGCGTGCTTCCTGTGTTTCTTCGACGATGCGCCCGTCGAACAGGTGGATGGTACGCTCCGCAAAGTTCGCGTAGCGCTGGTCGTGTGTCACCATGCAGATTGTCGCCCCGTTGCGGTGCAAATCGCGCAGCAGCTCCATCACCGCTTCGCCGTTCTTTGAATCGAGGTTTCCGGTCGGCTCGTCAGCCATCAGAATCAGCGGATCGCCCACCAGTGCGCGAGCCACGGCCACACGCTGTTGCTGACCGCCGGAAAGCTGCGACGGGTAGTGCCGCAGACGATGTGCCATGCCGACGCGTTCGAGTGCGTGCTGCACCTTCTGTTTGCGCTCCGCTGCGCTGGTGCCCCGGTACGTCAATGGCAGCTCCACGTTTTCATAGACCGTCAGGTCGCCAATCAGGTTGAACGCCTGGAAAATGAAACCGATTTCGCGGTTGCGAATCCTCGTTCGCTCGCTGATCGAAAGCTTGGACACCGGCTGGCCGTTCAACATATAGCTGCCGTCACTGGGTGAATCGAGCAGCCCAAGAATGGAAAGCAGCGTCGATTTCCCGCAGCCCGAAGGGCCGGCGATGGAGATGTACGTCCCCTTCTTGATCTCCAGGTGTATCTCCGACAGAGCGTGCGTTTCCACCTCATCCGTCAAGAAAACCTTCTTCACACCCTCCATCTTGATCAACGTTCCGTTTGCGTCAGCCATGGTGTCTCCTTCGAATGGAATCTACGAATCTCATCTTGCGAATGTTCCCAAGATTTGCCTTATTCCTTGCACCCCAATTCCTTCAATCCGGAAACTCATTCATAGCGCAGCGCCACGATGGGATCGATTCGCGTCGCTCGCCGCGATGGGATGTAGCACGCAACAAAGGCCACCAGGCAGATAATCCCCAGCGATGTCAGATACACCGCTGCATCTCCCCCGTGTACCCCGTACAGCAGCGACTCGCTCAGCCGCCCCATCCCATACGCCGCTGGCAATCCTACCAGCGCACCCGTCAGAACCATCCATCCTACTTCCTTGAATACCAGCCCTCTGACATGCCCGGTGCCGGCCCCCAGCGCCAACCGAATTCCAATCTCACGCGTCCGCTGAACCACGAGGTACGCCAGTACGCCGTAAATCCCCAGCGCCGCCAGCAACGCAGCCAGCCCGCCAAACGCTACCGAAAGCCCCGCGACGACGCGCTCCGCAAACAAATCCTCGTCCACGACCCGCTGCACCGTTTTCAGGTCGTATATCGGCAAATTCGCGTTCGCTCCCCGAACCGTCTCCCGCATAGCGTTCGCGATCAATAAGGGGTCTTGTTGGCTGCGAACATAGAAACTCATCCCGAAAAGTTTTCCGAACTGCGAGTACGGTTGATAGAAATACGGCCGATCCGTATCCCGGACGTGTGACTCTTTTGTGTCCTTCACCACTCCCACGATCTCAATGTTCAGCTTCACATCGTCACCGGAGCCCATTCCGAAGTGCACTCCGATCGGGTTTCTCTTCGGAAAGAACTCCTTCACCATCGCCTCATTGATGATCGCCACTTTCGTATTCGTCGCTGTGTCCCCGGCATTGAATTCACGCCCGGAAAGCAACGGGATCCGCATCGTCGAAAAATAGTTCGGACTCACCGCGTCAAAATTTACGTGCCTATCATCAGTGTCCAGGTTTTGACGCCCTTCCACAATGATGTTCCCGCCCATGTCCGTTCCCGTCAGTACCGGAATCTGCGACGACCCTACGCCCAGCACTCCCGGCAGCGCCCCCAGCCGTTCCCTCAATTGGTCGACCAGCGCCACCGTTCTGGGCGCGTTATAGCCGCTCAACTGCGGCGCAATCGAAAACGTGATCAGGTTCTCCGTGCTCAATCCCAGGTTCTGCTTTCTCAGGTTCCACAGCGTTCGTGCAAATAGCGCCCCGCCCGTCAGCAACAGCAGCGTGAACGCCACCTGTCCCGCAACGAGGTACTTCCGGAATCGCACGTGCCCCGGCCCCGCGGACGTCGTCGAGCCTTGATCTTTCAGCATTTGCGAAACGCCTGTTTGCGTCGCGCGCCACGCCGGGATTAGCCCGAAAAGCATCGCCGAGACCACCGTGGCCGCTGCCGCAAACCCCAAGACGCTTCCATCCACCCGGGACGTGATCCCTTTTACCCCTGCGTCAGAAACGACGGCTTGCGTCAAAATGTTCATGATCCACGTGCCCAAAATCAGCCCTAGAACCCCTCCCCCTAGCGCGCACAGCAAGCTCTCTATTAGTAGTTGCTGCATCATTCGCCCCGGCGAAGCCCCTAGTGCCGACCGAATCGCAAACTCCCGCTGTCGTGCCGCAGCCTTCGCCAGCAGTAGATTCGCCACGTTGGTACACGCAATCAGCAGAACCAGCGCCACCATCGCAAACAGCGCCATTAGCGCGGGCCCCGAATCCCGCTGGACCGTCGTCCTACCTTGCCCCCCGGGATACAGCACAATCTTCTTGCCTAGAAATTCCTGCCGTTCTTTTCCTTCGCGCAGCTTGAGGGTCGCAGCTTGCTGCTCCAGCAGCCCCGGGTAGTCGACGTTGATCCCCGCCTGCGCCTGCTCGACGGAAATGCCCGGCTTCCGTCGCGCCAGCACCGCCAAAAACGAATCATTCCAGTCGTCCAGCCCATTCCGGATCGGTGTCATCTGCCCCTTCATCGTCATGGGTACAAAAATGTCCGGCGTCTGTCCCACCTGGATGCCGCTGAACCCTGATTGCGCCACTCCGACAATCGTCATTTCCGCGTTATTCACCAGAATCGCCTGATTCAACACGCCCGAATCGCCGCCAAAATGCCGTGTCCAGTAGGAATGGCTCAACACAAGTACGGGGTGTGCCCCCTGCACGTCGTCATCGGCAGGCGAAAGCACTCGGCCTAGGACCGGCCGCACGCCCAGCACATCGAAATAGTTCCCGGTTACCAATTCGCCAGACCCGCGCTCCGTCTGCCCATGACTCGCGATGCTGGCCTCAAATGGATACCGCGCGATCACTCCATTGAATACCGCGGTGTTCTTCGCCAGCCCCTTATAAAGCGGGTACGAAAAAATCTCCGAATCGTCGCCATCGCTCCACACGTGCCCCCGCTTCGGTCCAGGCGACTTCAGAATGACCAACTCGCCCGGATTCCGAACCGGAAGCCGTCGCAACAACACTTGATTGAGCAGGGAAAAAATCGCGGTGTTCGCGCCAATGCCCAGCGCCAGTGTCAAAACCGCAATCGCCGTAAATCCCGGATGCTTCGCCAGCATTCGCAGGCCGTAGCGCACGTCCTGCCAGAGCGCGTGCATTCTTTGCCTCCTGCGATTAGGGATTCAAGAATCTCCTGTCGCCCGCAACACCGGAAATTGTTATCGCAGCCGGATGCGGTCGAAGTTGTCCCACGCGGACATGTCGGAGAGAATCACTTTGTCTCCCACCTTCAACCCTTGCACCACTTCAATCGTGTTCACCGAGCTCCGCCCCAGCTTTACATTGACGCGTACTGCCTCCGAACCGTCATCCACAAGCTTGAAAATTCCAATCGTGCTGTCCGCTTGCCCATGAACCGGCCGTCCCACGAAGAGCACGTCTTTCAGGTTCTCCAACTCCACCGTGCCGTCCACGCTCAAATCCGGCCTCGCCCCGTTCGGCAGCGGATCCGTGATCGACACGTCCACGGTAACCGTGCCGTTCACCACGGAAGGATCGATCCGCGAAACGTGCCCATTCACCACACCGTTCCGCGTGTCAATCGTCGCTTTTTGCCCAATGGTCACGTCTTTCGCTTGCGTCTCCGCAATCTTAATTTCAGCTTTCAGTTTCTTCGGATCGGCCACCCGCGCCAAATTCGTTCCAGGCGTCACATGCTGCCCCACCTCCACCGGCACAAGCTGCAAAACGCCATCGATGCCGGCGCGAACATGCAGCGCATCCAACTGGCTCCTTTTCAGTTGATAGAGCGCTTTCTGTTGGTTAATTTTTGCCTGCTGGGCGGCCAGCCGCGCCCTTGCGGAATCGGCGGCGACTTTCGTCCGTTCCCCCTCCAGTTGGACGCGGATCGCCAATTGCTCCTCCCTCACTTTGGAGAGATTCCTGATGTGGTCAGACCCGATCCCCTCTTTGAATAACTTTTCGTCTACATCATGTTGCAGGTGGGCCTGCTCGTAATCACTGCGCACGGCGGCTTCGTTCGCTTTCTGGTTCATCAGTTCGCTGTTGACTTGCACTTGCAGGTTCGCATACTCCGCTTCCGCGCCTTTGAGCTGGAATTCCGCGTCCAGCGCGTCTCGCTGCAAAGTCGGGTCGCTCAGTTCCATAATGACGGAATTTGCCTTGACGATAGCCCCCGGACGCAATACCCAGCGGTCCACTCGGGAGTCCGTCTGCGCTGGAATCCAGCGAATATCTTCGGGTACCAGCGTCCCCAGCCCGCGCACTTCGCGCAGCATCGGCCCGCGTTTCACTTCGTCCGGCCAAATCGTGGCGCGGTCTACCGTGGGCGCCGCCGGCCGCAGCCGCGAGAGCCCGTAGGTCACGCCCCCGACTAACAGGATAGCGACGGTCGCATACACGATCCGCCGGATTTTCTTTGCTCTTGCGTTGGATGGTCGTTGAATGTCCATGATGTTGTGCCACTGTATAGAACGCAACTCGCCTGCCCCGTGTTCCCCTCCGTAAGTCTACGCCTTTTCAACGTCTTAGCCTGCCTCCTTTTGCGGCAGCCCCTTCAGATTGCCCGGAAATGGGATTCCCCGTCCCGCCTTCGGACAAACTCAGCCCCGCACACTCTTCGCCCCGAGCGCTCTCACCAATCCCTTTGACGTCTCAACCCCCCATCCGGTCTTGAGCGAAGTGCCTGCGCGTGCGCCGCTGGGCCGACCAGGAGATCTCCCGCTCTGTTCCCGCTGGTTGTGACCGCATAGTTCGGGTGCTTGGCGCCGGCCATGGCGCCTTACCTGAGCGGATTTTAACTCTTGTACACCACTTTGCTCACTCAAATTCTCGGTTCTCGCAGTAGTCCCCTTGTTAGCTCCGACGCCAATTTATGCCCTATGAGTCTTTCAAGCCGCAAATTCTTCAGCGAGTTACAGCTCCGTTCGAATGATACCCAGAAAGTAATTGACAAGCGCAGTACTTTGTGGTATTCTCTAGCGTGTTTGTTTACATTGACCCTCGAGTTGTCGATCAAAATCTCTATCGCTCCGCCCCTCTTCCGTCACGTGAGGGAAAAACCGTCACCGCAAGTTCTTTAGAATCTGCATTTACAAACCGTGACGCCTGCAACTCCTTTAGAATGTGCTTTTACGAGAATTGCCGGGTGTCTCTAGAGCAAACGTCCCTATTCCTAAAGTTTCACTTTAACTTGGTCGCTCATCACCCGCGCTTGGCTCCCGACTCGCCACTTTTTTCGCCCTTTCCTTTCATACGTTTACGCACTCTTTCATTTTCCGTGTCCCGTAAGTTCTGTGTTTGCCACTCATACGAAAACGGCCGGGTGTGTACCAACAATTCCCATTCTGGAACTGAAGAACTGGGCTGGACGGTGGGCTCCCTCCCTCTTCACCAGTCACTAGTCACCAGTTACCTCCCACCAATCGTTGTATCATTCCACCCCGTGAACATCCTCCTGACTGACGTCGAGTGCCGCGTGCTGGGCTCCCTTGTCGAAAAAGAAATCACCACTCCTGAATATTACCCGCTCTCCTTGAACGGCCTCGTCAATGCTTGCAACCAGAAATCGAACCGGGAACCCGCCACGAATCTCGACGAAGCGGCCGTCCGCCAGGCGCTCCATTCTTTGAGCGAGCAATCCCTCGTCCGCTCCGTCAGCGCCGCGGACAGCCGCGTCACCAAGTACGAGCACCGCCTGCAGGAAGCCTTCAACTTCTATCGCCACGAAATCGCCATTCTCTGTGTCCTGCTCTTGCGCGGCCCCCAGACGCCCGGCGAACTCCGCACGCGCGCCGAGCGGATGCACCCCTTCGACGATCGCGGCGCCGTGCAATCCAGCCTGCAACACCTGATGAAGCGCGAGCCGGCCCTCGTCAAGGTTCTTCCCCGGCAGCCCGGCACCAAAGAGGCGCGCTACGCCCATCTACTCGCCGGCGATGTGGAAGTTAGCGACGCCAGGCCCGCATTCGAGGCCACTGCCGCCAGTCTCAACGCTGATGGCGAGCGCATCGCCATCCTGGAAGAGAAAATCGCAGGTCTTCAGAAAGAGATTGCCGAATTGCGGCAGCAGTTCGCGGTGTTCCGAAAGCAGTTCGAGTAGAGAGTCGCCGCCAGGCGCGGGCACTCGTTCTCAGTGGAGAATTGCAGACAACGCTAAGAAGTCAGAGCCGAAGAAACGGACCCCACCCAAAGCCTCCAAACTGGAAGCCGCGGTTCACTCAGCCCCGAAAGACGATCTGCTGATCGCCGCGGTCGGCGCTTCCGCCGGCGGTATTGAAGCCTTTACGGAATTGATGATCAATCTGCCGGCGGACTCGGGCATGGCGTTTGTGCTAGTGCAGCACCTGGACCCGAAACATCGCAGTGTGCTGACCGAATTGCTTTCCAAGAAAACCGCGATGCGCGTAACAGAAGTGACCGATGGGATGAAAGTGGAGCGCGACCACGTCTGCGTTCCGTTGATTTTCCTCTTGAGAATCCGGCACGGTGCAGAGAAGTGGATCGCTCCGCGGCGGCTGCCAAAACGCTCGGCGGGTTTTTGAATACGAGAAGCGTTCCGCGCACATAAGGGATTCGTTTTGATTACTCGAGGCTTGACACTAACTATCGCGTGTTATAAACCGTCGAACATTGAAACGTTCGTTGCATGCGGATGATTCTTCCGGGGGGAGGGTGTGATGAACCGAATCAAGCGGATGACGGTTCTACTGGTCTGCTCGTTTGCTTGCCTGTTTGCACTGGTTTCCTTCTATGCGACGGATGCCTCCGGTCAGGCGGTATCGGCAACACTCATCGGAAGAATCACGGACGCGTCGGGCGGCAGCATTGCCAAAGCCAGCGTAACAGTCCTCAATGCCGCGACGGGGTTTTCGCGGTCGGCGCAAACCTCCGACGCTGGGGAATACACGATTCCGGCTCTTCCGGCAGGCGACTATTCAGTGACCGTGGTATTCAGCGGGTTTGGGAAGCAGACAAAAAACATTACGTTACAAGTGGGGCAGTCCGCGGCGCTCGACTTCACCATGTCACCGGGCGAAGTAGCGCAAAAAGTGGAGGTCGATGCAACCTCCGAATTGGTGGAATCGACGAGGACGCAGGTAAGTACCGTGATCACGGAGCGCCAGATTATCAATCTGCCGGTGAATGGCCGCGAATTCATAAACTTCGCACTTCTTTCGCCGTCCGTGACTATTGGCGACACGACGTCAGGCAGCACGGATGTGATCGTCGAGCCGGTGACCAAGCTCTCCTTCGCGGGACAGAATATCCACTACAACTTTATTGCCGTGGACGGCGCCGACGACATTTCCACGGCTTCGGGGATCCAGCGCGGGACGCCGCCGCAGGAATCCGTGCAGGAATTTCGCGTGATCAATTCGGATTACTCCACAGAATTTGGACGCGCCGTCGGCGGCATCGTCAACATCATCACCAAGAGCGGAACCAATGACTGGCACGGAAGCGTCTACGAGTATTTCCGGAACGATACACTCGACGCTATCAACCTGCTGCAAGCAAGCGGGGCACACGTCCTGCGACAAAACCAATTCGGCGCGGCGATCGGCGGGCCTATTCAGAAGGATAAGACCTTTCTATACGCGAACTACGAGGCGCAGCTCCGCGGCGAATCGCCTTTCTATAATTCCGCCGTCCTCACCAACATTACGTCCATCAACAATTTCAAGACTTCTTTCAACCTTCCTGTCGAGCCGAATCTCGGCAGCGTCCTGCGCACGAATGACACCGACAACGGCTTTGTCCGCCTCGATCGCAGTATCGGAACAAACCAGAACTTTTTCGTCCGCTATTTCGTCAATGACGGCCGCCTGCTGAACCAGTCGCCGCTCAATGACGGATTCGACTTGCCGTCCGCGTTCAAAAACAATTTCTACCGCGATCAGTCAATTGCCGGCACCCTCGCTTCTGTAGTCAATCCCAAGGTGGTGAATGAGTTGCGTGTGCAATTTGCACGGCGATCGTTTGATTTCCCGACGGTCACCACGCAACCACACCTCGAAGTTTCCAACACTTTTACGACCGGGGTAAACCGGGGCAATCCGGATTTCTACCGTGAATCACGCTTCGAACTGGTCGACAATGTCACGCTTAGCCGCGACCGCCATACCATCAGCTTTGGCGGCAATTACAATTTCGTCCACACCACCGAATCCTTTCCGCTCTTCTATCCCTTCGAAGGCGATTTTGGCTGCATCTTTGCGAGCCAGTGTCCGTTTAGTCTGCAAGCGGGTTCGCCATTCGTGCTGTTCTTCGAGCGCTTCCTGGCTCCCAACTTCACTGAACCCACTTTTGACAAAGCGGTCTTTCAAGGGGGCAGAATTACACCTGCTATCCGCAATGAGGCGAAGGGCACCCTAAACCATACTTATAATGGCCTGTACATCCAGGACAAATGGCGTGCGACCAGCCGCCTCACCCTTAACGGCGGATTGCGTTGGGAGTGGGAGACTTGGCCTTCGAACGTCCTCGACACGCAGTGGAAGAATTTCGATCCCCGTTTGGGCCTGGCGTACAACGTCGGGACGAGTCGTCACGTGGTTGTCCGCGCCGGCTTCGGGCTCTTTCACGGCATGATTCCAGCGCCGCTGCTTGCCTGTCAGCTACCTTCGTGCGGCGGAACAAAAGGAAAGTATCCAGGCCGGCCGTTTGAAGATTCACTGGATGCCAAGACGCGGCTCTTCGCCTTCGCGAGCGGGCCGAATATTACTTCCATCGCGTTGGCTGACATGCTCGGGGGAACGTACCCTGATGCCGCGCCGCTAGGTTTCTGTCCCGGTGGGACGGTTTCCGGCTGCGGTTTCTTTGGGGATGCCACAATCGTGCGCTTCGTGAAGGATCACAAAAATCCGTACGGAATTCAGGCGAGTCTAGCGGTGGAATTCGAACCGCTGCCAGACACAACCGTCAGCATCAGCGGACTGCACGTTCGGGGCGTGCACCTCGGCAGCTTCTTCAACGTAAATCAGCCGGACCCGTCCGGGCAGGCGATGGTGCACGACTCACTGGGTCGCAGTGGCTTGAAGAACACCTACTTTTGTCCCGTTGCCATCTGCGGACAGGGCATTCCCGGCTCGCGCAGTGCCGGTCCTGGTTTTCCCACTTTGTACGCCGTTTACTTTGAAGCGACGTCCCGATGGGATTCGCAATACGACGGACTCCTAATCAACGTGAACAAGCGGCTTGCACATAACTTTTCCTACGGCATCAGCTACACATGGTCGAAGTCCATCGACAATGGCCCGAATCCCAGCTTCGTGCTGATTCCACAAGACAGCCAGAATTTCCGCGCGGAGCGCGCGCTGTCTTCTGACGACGTCCGGAACCGGATCGTGCTCAATGCGACGGTAACGACGCCCAAAACATGGAACCCCTTCGCGCGGGACTTTCTGTTTGGCATTATTACCAGCATTCAATCGCCGATGCGCTTCACGAAGTTCGCCGGCTTCGACGCGAACGGCGACATTTTTGGAAACAACGACCGCGTAGGCATCGAGCCGCGCAACACCTTCATTGGCGATAATTTCCGTTCCGTGGATGTGCGCGTCTCTCGCAAGTTTGATTTCCGCGAGAAGCGCAGCCTCGAATTCATCGCCGAAGCGTTCAACCTCTCCAACACTTTGAACGTTCGGTACTTCAATACGGTTTATGGCGCCGCAGATTTCTGCCCATTTAGTCCGGGTACAGGTGGTTGTCCGGCGACGTCCTCCGGTTTCCCCGAAGGTTCGCCGAATCAGTACTATGGGACACCGCGGGCTGTAAACAATCCGCGGCAGATTCAGTTGGCGTTGAAATTTAGTTTCTAACCGCTTTGTTTCGGGGATTATAGCAAGCGAGAGCTGCAAAAAGCCGCTATGGGATTCTCCAAGTCCTCGTTTAGCGAAAAGACTCATAAATTGGATGCGTCATCTTTTGCTCCCTTGAGCGCGCGGCGCTTGCTCGTGCTTGGCGGGATCGGGCTCATCCTCATTGGAATGCTGTTCGGGGACATTTTTGCGGTGTTCGTGTTGCACCAGAATGCGGCGCACGTCGGGGCGAGCCTGGCGGCTGCCGCACATGCTGCTCTGGCCGGGAATCATGCCGCAGTTCTCGCCAGTTTTCAGAATGTTGGGGCGTTTCTGGAGAATCGCGGAACCAAGGTGGACACCCATGTCCACATGATCGATTTTGGATATCTGGCGCTCCTGCTCGCGATCTTGCAGCCATGGATCGCATTTGAGGAAAAAACAAAACGAGGCTTTGCGTGGCTATTCCTCGCGGGAGCGGCGCTGCTGCCGGTAGGTGTCTTTCTGATTCACTATGTCGGGCTCGCGTATAGCCCGCTGCAAGCGATTGGGTGGGCCAGCATTTTTGCGGACCTTGGTGGATTGCTGGTAATCCTTGCCACTCTCGGATTTCTCCTGGGTTTCGTGAATCATTTTCGGACCTATGCGCCAGCGCATGTAAAGGATGGGCTGCTCTCTGACCGTAGCGCGGCGGGCCGCTTGCTGCTTGCCGGTGGCATGGTGCTGGTCCTCGCTGGTTTCCTACATGGCGCGTACTACGCAGCCGTCGATCTGTATCGTCATGAAGCGCTCGATTCTTCGATCCTCACGGAAATGGCGATGGCGGCCGCGGCAAACGATGCGGGTACGGTCGACCGGTCACTGGAAGCTTACGGACAACTGCAGGGCGATAAGGCCGTGAAGATCGCCGCGCACGCGCACAGTATTGAGTTCGGTCTTTTGGCGATGATGCTCGCGTTTTTTCAGCCTTATGTACGTCTGCGGGAGAGCTGGAAATTGCGATGGGGGTACGTTTTGATTCTCGGCTCGGTGTTGCTTCCCGTATGTGTGCTGATGGAATTGCGGTACGGGCTGGTCGCCGGCGGGTTGGCGGACTTTGGAGGCTTTCTGGTGATCCTCGCGCTGCTGGCCATGTGGGTCGGAATTCTTCGCTACACCGGTCAGCTTGACTCGCAAGCGGGAGATGTACGATGAGCAGCAGCAGGCGGCTTCTGATTGTGGGCGGCATCGCACTGGCTCTGTGGGGCATGGGTTATGGCTTGTGGTACGCGGTTTTTGCGGAGCACCAGGCGTTGAATGGAATCGGTGGTTCGCTCGCGACGGCGTTCGATGCCGCGGCGAGTCGAAACCTTGGAGCTGCCGAGACTGCCTTCCGCAACTACAAGGAAGCGAAATATATCTACGATCGCCAGGTGGATGTGCATGGTCACTGGATTGGATTGGCGATGTTGCTGATCGTCGTGGGGATTGCGTTCGATCGCGTGCGATTTGCCGAACGACACAAACTGGTGCTGGCATGCACACTTCTGGCGGGAGCCGCAATTTTCCCTTTCGGAGTTTTGCTTCAGACCTTCGATCACGGCGCGATCCCGCGGGGGATCGCCATTCTCGGATCAGTGCTGGTGATTGCCGCGCTGATCGGGATCACGCTGGGCTTGGCGGGTCGCAAAGCTCCCTCAGAATAGCGCTCGCGCAGTATTCATCCTTTTCTCGTCCTGAATTTTCGAAGACACAGCCGGTAGGACTCCGGCGTATCGAAATCCGTGAAAATGGCGCGCGTTTGGACTTCTATAACCCGCACTCGGGAAGGAAGACGATAAATCACGTCGCGCGCAGTCTTCGACTTGAAGAACTCTCGGCGCAGTTTTCCGGATACGATGGCCGGGTGGCCGTAGAGACTTCCATGCCGCGGTATGACAATCTCCTGCGATTCCTCCCGAGTCCGGAACGCGCGCACGAATTGCTGAATCGTTTTCCGTTTCAGGAGGGGATGGTCCACCGGATAGATCAAGAAAGCGGCATCCACAGGAATTTGTTTTAGCGCGCGCCGCAGCGAGCTGATCTGGCCCCGCCGCCAGCCACGATTCCATACAACTTGTGCTGCGCGAGGAACGGCGCGACGGACGCGCGGTGCATCGCATCCAAGAACGAGAAGCGGGCGCTCCAGCCCCGCGCAGTTTTCAATCGCGATGGCCAGCGCTGTTTTTCCGCCGAACATCGCGAGGGGCTTTGGGAATGGAAGATGGTGCGAGGGACCCGCTACCAGGATAATCGGAAAAATGTTTTCACGTTTTCTCATCGCAAGGCTGCGGCAGCATAGATGAGTCAGGTGCCAAACGCCAGAGTTGAAGCCGTCTATTTTTCGTCAGCGGGAGGCGAAACAGCCGTTTCGTCTTGCCTCTCCGCTCCAATCGCAATAGAATGCGCCCGCACTACAACCAATGATTTTTGCCGCAGTCCAACTGCGGACACCCGCCATCCCAAGAGGCAAGCGGAAAACATCGTGTACGCGCATCCTTTCTCATATCACCGCGCCGGGTCCCTACTGGAGGCTTCCGAGCTCCTGCAGCAGTTGGGGGAAGAGGCGCGGCTGATTGCCGGCGGGCAAAGCCTCATCCCGCTGATGAAGATGCGCATGGTGCGTCCCAGCGCGCTGGTGGATATCAATTTCATACCAGGGCTGAGTGAAATCCGGTGCAGCGACGGTCAACTGCGATTCGGGGCTTTGGCGCGACACGCGGACATCGAGGAATCGGACGCCGCTTCGTCCATTCCCATCGTTCAAGATTGCGCGGCGGGCATCGCGGACGTGCAGGTGCGCAATCAAGGGACGATCGGCGGGTCTCTTGCGGAAGCGGACCCCAGCGGAGATTGGGGCGCTGTCCTGCTTACCTTGGAGACATCGGTGCGATGCTCCCGGCCGTCAGGAGAGCGAACCATCGCGCTCGATGATTTCTTCAAGGATGCGTATACGACGGTGCTCGGACATGACGAACTGATCAGCGAAATTATTGTCAAACAGCCCGCGAAGAATAGCGCCGGTGCCTATCTGGCGTTCAAGCGCAGCGCGCCCGTCTATGCGACGGCTAGCGCGGCGGTGCAGCTCACGCTCGGAGACAGCGACACGTGCAAGGATGTGAGGATTGTACTTGGCTGCGTTGGATTGACCGCGATTCGCGCTAAGGAAGCGGAGAAAACTTTGCGGGAGAAAAAACTCGAGAAGAAGAGGATCGATAGCGCCGTCGAAGCGGTGCGCGCGGCCGCTGAACCTCAAGATGACATGCGAGGCTCCGCGGATTATAAGCGCGTCTTGATCGCCGCCCTCGTCAAGCGGGCCATTGGAATCGCGGCGCGGCGGGCGCGCGGGGAACAAGTTGAGGCGGGACACGAATATGTCGGGCGTTGAAAAAATTCTGGTGCACGTTCGCGTCAACGGAGAGCCGCGGGAGGCGCTGGTCGAACCGCGGACCCTGCTCGTGGAATTGCTGCGCGAGCATTTCAACCTTACCGGAACGCATATCGGCTGCGATACCACGTATTGCGGCGCCTGCACCGTCCTGCTGAATGGCCGCACGACAAAATCCTGCACGATGTTCGCGCCGATGGCCGAGGGCGGCGAAATCATCACCGTCGAAGGACTTTCCAAGGATGGCGAATTGCATCCCGTCCAGCAAGCGTTTGCGGAATGTCATGGGCTGCAATGCGGTTTTTGTACGCCCGGGCTGCTGCTTTCCACGGTTCACCTGTTGTCGAAAACGCGCAAGCCCAGCGAAAAAGAAATTCGCAAGGGGATTGCCGGCAATACCTGCCGGTGCACGGGGTATCAAAATATTTTAAAGGCTGTTCGAGCGGCTGCCGCCGAAATGGGGAAGAGCTGAGCTATGGAGATCAAATTTGGCGGCGACTTCACGGTGCCGAAAAAACCAGAGGCCGTCTACGATTTTCTGGTGGATCCGAATCGGTTTTGTCCCTTGCTTCCGGACTATCAGAGCATGGAGATCCGCGACGAGAAGAATTTTCTGGTGAAGTTGAGCGTGGGTATTTCGCATATTCGGGGAACGGCGGCGGTGAAGATGTCGCTGGTGGAAACTGAACGGCCGAAGCATGCCGTCTATGAGGGAAATGGGGATGTGCCGGGCGGATCGGCTACGCTGCGAGCCGCGTTTGAACTGGAGCTTGCTGCGGGAGGAGCGACCAAGGTGATTTGGAGCGGCCAATCCAATGTGATGGGGCGAATTGCGTCGCTGGCCGGAGGATTGCTTCAGCCGCTGGCGAAGAAAAATGTGCAGAAATTGATTGATGGACTGCAGAAAGCGTTGACGTAGGCGCGAGACAAGGCGATGGCGAAAACAACTCGAGTGAAAAACAAGAGATTGAAGGCTGCGGCCGGCTCCGGCAAGAGCCGCGCAACGGGCGCTCCCAAGTGGGTGGGGCAGCCGATTCGCCGCGTAGAGGAAGACCGCCTGGTGCGAGGGAAGGGAATTTTTGTTGACGACCAGAAGTTGACGGGGATGCTGCACATCCGGTTTGTGCGGTCGTCCTACGGACACGCGAAAATCACGCGAGTGGATGTCACGAAGGCTGCCGCGTTGCCGGGAGTGGTGTGCACGTTGACCGGCGCGGAAGTGAAAGGGCTGGTGAAGCCTTTCATCGAGATCGGGCCGGACGTCGGTCAGAAAATCGCGGACTACCCGATGGCCGTGGACAAGGTCGTGTACCAGGGCGAGCCGGTGGCCGCGGTCGTGGCGGAGAATCGGATGGCGGCTGAGGATGCGGCGGAACTCGTTGAAGTGGAATATGAGCCTCTGCCTCCCGTGATGACCGCGGAAGATGCGCTCAAGGAGGGGAGTCTCGTTCACCCGGGCATGGGCACGAACCGCAACTGGCATGGCGTGTTCGAATATGGAGACATGGAGAAAGCTTTCAAGCAGGCTGATCATGTTGTGCACATTGACCGGTTGCACTTCCATCGCTTTTCGAGCACGCCGCTCGAATGCAACGCGATGATTGCGGTTTGGGATTCGCGCTCCGAACGGATCGAGTATTGGTCCAACAATTCGTTTCCGTCTTTCGCGGCACAGTTCCTCTCGCCGGCGCTGGGCGTTCGAATCGATCAGATTCTGATGAAGAGCTTCGACATTGGTGGCGGCTTCGGGATCAAGATTACGAATTATCCGTACATGGCTTTGTGTGCGCTGGCTTCGCGGAAAGCGGGCGATCGGCCGGTGAAATGGACCGAGACGCGCACCGAACACATGCAGGCGAGTGCTCACGGGAATGAGCGCACTTTCCTGGATACACGCGTGGCGCTGGATAAGAATGGCGTAATCACGGCGATTGATTCGCGACACGTCGATGATTGCGGCGCTTACCCGCGTTACGAGCCGCTTGGCTGTGTGATTTGGGCACAGGTGCTTCCGGGTTCGTACCGCGTCAGAAACATTCGCATTGACATGAATCAGGTGGTCACGAATAAGTGCCCCGTGGGACCGAATCGCGGCTATTCGCGGATGCAGCAGCTCTGGTTCCTGGAGCGAGTGCTGGATATTTGCGGGCACTCGCTCGGGATTCCCACCGATGAAATGCGCCTGCGCAACTACATCCGGAAAAATGAGATGCCGTACGAGACTCCGAACGGCTGCGTGTACGATTCGGGCGATTATGCGGGGATGCTCGCAATGGGCAAGACACTTGTCGGCTGGGACGATTGGAAAAGGAAACAGGCGGCCGCGCGCGAGGAAGGACGCTGGATCGGGTTGGGAATCGGCTCGACGCTGGATTCCGGCACGAACAATTTTGGCCAGGCGCGCATCATTAATGCGGGAGCCCCGTTTTCTGGACAATCCAAGGCGGCGATCGCCAAGCTGGACATCTACGGCGAAGTCGTCATCAGCATGGGCTCCGTGCCGCAGGGACAGGGCCACGAAACGACGGCCGCGCAGGTGGTGGCCGATGTGCTGGGCGTGTCTCCCGGCCACGTCAAAGTAAAACCGGGGTTCGATACGGAGCAAAACGCTTACACCGGTCACACCGGAACGTATGCCAGCCAGTTCGCAGTCACGGGTCTCTCGGCCATTCACGGCGCGGCGACCAAGCTTCGAAAGGAAATGAGCCGGCTGGCGGCCTGGGCGCTGAAGGCCAAAGAAAAGGATCTGGAATTTGGCGTCGGCGCGCAAGGACCGGAGGTCCGGGACAAGCGATCGAAGAAATCCATCAATTACTGGGCGCTCGCGAACATTGTGAACGTGAACAACGCGGGCATGCCAGAGAAATTGTGGGATGTGACGCTTAATTGCCGCCACGTATATCACGCGCCGTTTCAATTGCCGGACGTGAAGAAAAAATTTGGTAATCTCACGCTCACGTATGCGGCGCAGATTCATGTCGCGGTCGTCGAGGTGGATCGAGATACGTTTCAGCCGAAAATCCTGGCATACGCTTGTGTGGACGATTGCGGCCGCGCCATAAATCCCAGGATCGTGGAGGGGCAAGTGCACGGCTGCACCGCGCACGGCATCGGCGCCGCGTTGATGGAGGATTGCGCTTACGATGGCGATGGCAATCTGCTGGCCTCGACTTTCAGCGACTACACTCCGATCACCGCGATGAACATGCCCGATCTGCTGTACGGCCACATGGAATCGCCATCGCCGTTCACTTTCAATGGCGCGAAGGGCATGGGCGAAGGCGGTGCAGCGCCGGTCCATACGATTTGCGCGGCGCTGCAGGATGCTCTCTACTCGAAGGGCGTGATCATCAATGATTCGCACAACACCGGCGATTCGATCTTTCTAGCAGTGCAACGCGCAGGCACCGGCGGGTTTGCTTCCTCGGTTCGCATCGAACACCGGCGCGCTGCCGGCAGGAGCGCACGCTGACAACCCTGCAACTTGAATCACGGCGAATTTCAGCGAATCGCTACGTGCACTCGGCCGAATAAAATCGATGAAGCGCGTTTGCATTATCGGTTGCGGATCCATCGGAAGCCTCTACGCTGCTCACCTGGCAAGAGTCACCGAGACCTGGGCATATGTCCGGCGGGCGGAGCACGCACGCGCGCTTAATGAGCACGGCATTTCTGTTACGGGGTCGCACGAATTTCATGCGAAGCTTCGCGCCACCAACGATCCCGCGGAGATGCCACAGTTTGATCTGGGAATCGTCGCGAGCAAAGCCACGCAAACCGCGGAAGCGCTCGGCCCAGTCGCGCATCTCTTCAAGAATGGCGCAATCCTTTCGTCGCAAAATGGCTTGGGCAGCGAAGAAATCATTGCCGCACTGACGGATGCCTTCGTGATTCGCGGGACGACGTTCATGAGCGGAACGCGCCACACGGACACGCACGTGCAGTACGAGCTCGACACAGCAACATGGATGGGGCCGTTTGAGCCGACCAAAACGCCTTTCGCGCTGGTAAAAGAAGCGGCGGAGCTCATCACCTCTTCCGGCCTGAAGGCCGTTGCGCTGGAAGACGCGCGCCCCGCGCAGTGGTCGAAGCTGATCTTCAATTCCTCGGTCAATTCTGTTGCCGCGCTCACCGAATTGCCGCACAGTTTTCATTTTGCCGAGGAAAAAGATTTTGGTGATCTGGGTCACCTCCTGCATGCGCTGATGGAAGAGGGAAAGAGTGTGGCCGCCGGCCTGGGCGTAAAACTTTACGAAGATCCGTGGGAAATGAACAAGGTTGGCGCGCAGACGGATCATCCCCCTTCCATGCTGTACGACATCCGGCACAAACTCAGAACGGAAATTGATTTTCTGGGCGGAGCGATTGCTCGCGAAGCCGCCCGGGCGGGAATTCCGGCGCCACTGCACGCGGCGCTCTACCGTTTGATCAAGGGCAAGGAAGAATCGTGGAGGTACCAGGGTAAGGGCCACCCGGCCGCGAAATAATCCGAGGCGCTATGGCATATCCGCTCGATCACGAAAAATGGAAACGCGTCCGGCAAATGCTGGGGCGGCAAGATCTTGATGCGGTCGTCGTGCGCGCCCCCGACAACGTCCTCTATCTCACCAATTACTGGACCATGAAGGGCTATGACCTCGCGATCTTTCCCCGCGACGGAGATCCCACGCTGCTGGTCATCGAACCCCAGTTTCGCGAAGCGCAGCTCACGGCCTGGAACAAAGATGTTCGCTTTTTCCCTTTTTACCACCCCAGGGACCCGCGCCCGCCGATGATTCGCGCTGTGGAAATGGCGGTGGATGTTTTACGGGAACGAAAGCTGTCGCGCCGCGTCGGGATCGAGCTTTCTCAAACTTCACAGATCTGCGACCGCATGGTTGGCGAACCGACAGTCTATTGGCAGGGTTTTTACGATGCTTTTCGCGCAGGTTGCGCTGAAGTCGTGGACACCGCGCCACTGCTTTCCGAATTGCGCATGATCAAAACGCCGCAGGAGATCGAGCGCATGCGCCTGGCAAACGAGCTGGCGGCCATCGGAATGGAGTATGCGCGCGACAACATCAAGCCCGGCATGAAAGAGAGCGAAGTCGCCGCGATGATTGAAGGGCACATTCACGCCGTAGGCGTTGGATACAAAGGCAAAGTGGAGATGGCACGCGCGTTCACCCTGGTGTGGTCAGGGAAGGGCATTGCCACTTTTACTGCGACCTCGCACCGCCCGGTGATCGAAAATGAACCGACGCTCATCGAAATTTGGGTTTGCGCCGATGGGTACTGGACGGACCTGACCAAGAATCTTTGCCCCGGGCGCTTGACGGCGGAATACAATCGGCTGCTCGATCAATTACTGAAGATTTTCGACGATGCGGTGGGTTGCGTGCGGGACGGCGCTCCGCTTGGCGAGATTGACCGGATCATTCGTGCGGGGATCGATGCCGCGGGTTACCCGGGTCAGCCCTCGCACCCTGTTGGGCACGGGGTGGGTGCGCGCGCGCATGAACCGCCTTATTCGCATCAGGCAACCCTGGGAGTGATGCGCTCGGGGATGGTCCTGGCCATTGAGCCGGGTGTTTACTGGGAGGGTGGCGGCGGATTGCGGCTCGAAGACAATTTCCTGATCACCGCCGGCGGTTGCGAAAAGCTATGTTCGTATCCGGATGATTTTCGCCGGTAGCCGCCCGGAGAGACGGAACCGTGACTCCGAGGAGTCTCATTTCATGAAGAAAGACCTGGCCAAGACGATCCTCTCGCAAATTCGCGAGGACGAAATCGTCGCGATGTGCTGCGACGTCGTGAACATCCCGAGCCCCACGGGCGAAGAACTGGAGATGGGCCGGTACATGCGGCGGGCGCTGGAGGACACTGGGCTCAGCGTCACATGGCAGGAAGTCGAGGAGGGCCGGGCCAATGTTGTTGGCCTGTGGGAAGGCACCGGCAATGGAAAAAGTTTGATGTTCAACGGCCACATGGACACGTCGAACACCGGACGCGAAACTTTTCTGACTGGACTCGGCTACAAAGCGAAAGCCGCGATCCGTAAGGGCATGATCTACGGCCTGGGAATCTATAACATGAAAGGCGCTCTGGTCTGCTACACCCTGGCCGTGAAGGCCCTGATGCGCGCGGGCGTGAAGTTGGAGGGCGACGTCATCATTGCCGCTGTCGTGGGCGAAATTGAGAAAACACAATGGAGCGATGAATTCGTCGGCAAGGAATTCCGTGGTTACGGCGTTGGCACGCATCACCTCGTGAATCACGGCGTTTTACCCGATATGTGCATTCTCGGCGAACCCACGGACCTGCAGCTAGTGCTGGGCCATTACGGAACCGTTTGGGTCCGCATTTCAACGCGCGGCCACTACGTGCACACGGCATTTACACGCGGGAAGCAGGAGCACAGCTCGGTCTTTCGAATGAAAGAGATTCTAGACCCGATTTATGCCTGGATCATAGCGTGGGAAAAGAAAGCGACGTACGACAGACAGCCCGGCGTTGTGAATGTGGGTTGCGTACGCGGCGGCCACCCGTGGCGCGTCAGCCGGACGCCCGACCGCGCCGATGTCTTCCTGGATGTTCGCGTTCCGCCAACGATGCCGCTCAAGGAAGTGCGGACTTCCATCAAACAGCTTGTCCTGGAGCTTCGCAAGAAACATCCGGACTACGGCGTGGAGTACGAAACCTATGTGTCCGTCCCGGGCGCGGAAATCTCCCAGGATCATCCGTTGGTGAAGACCGTCGAAGCGTGCCACCAGCGGGTCCTCGGCGCCGTGCCGAAACACGCCACCGTCTTGTGGGATTCCGATGCTTCCGTGATGACACGTTATGGAATCGAAACTCTGAATTACGGCCCTTCCAGCGGGCCGCGCGACGCCGAAGGCGAAAAAGTAGCCATCGAAACGCTCGTCAATACCACGCGGGTTTACGCGTTGGCTGCCGCAGAGATTTGCGGCGCGCACTGAGAAGAGAACCGGATCACACCAATGACCAGTCAAAAGGAAATCGATCGCCGCTACAGCAACATCCGCGCTGCCATGGAAGCGGAAAAGGTCGACGCCCTCATCGTCTGCGGCAATCAGTACGCTGGATTTGAAGGCGCGGTGCGCTACACCTCCGGCTTCGAAATTGTTCATCGCTACGTTTACGTCCTCATTCCTCTTGCGGGAGATCCCACGCTGGTTTTTCCGCGCGAGGCTCGCTGGATCGGAGATAAGAAAGCATCCTGGGTCCGCGAAAAAGTTTGGGCGGAGATTCCCGGGAAGTGGCTGCGTGAAGAAAGTGAGAAACATCATTGGAAGCGCGTGGCGGTGTATGGACTGGATTTCGTGATGGCCGTTCGTGATTACCGCGAGCTGCAGCAGGGTGCGTTCGAACTCGTCCCGTTCGATTTTCACTTTGACATGGCGCGGGCCGTAAAAAGTGAAGAGGAACTCGAAGGCTTTCGCGACAGTATGGATATCATCCTTGATGGCTTCCACGCACTCCTCAAGGCCTACGAGCCGGGAAAATCCGAAGCCGAAATCATGGCTCCAGCGGTCGAACGCTTTTTCGCGCGTGGAGCAGGCCCGCGCATGATGAACATCGTTCTGAGTGGCAGCAACGGCGAAGCGGAGGCCTTTTTCAAAGTGCCATCGCAGCGCAAAGTCGCCGCGGATGATTTGTTGCTCTATTCCCTCGAGGTGACCGGCGCCGACGGCTACTGGATCGAATTTACGCGCGCACTGATTCGGGGGAAAGTCAGCCCTCGCACCCGCGCCATGAGCGATGTCTATCCACACGCTATGGAATGCGCGCGCTTGAAAATGCGCGAAGGCGTGCTTGCCAGTGAAGTTCACAAGGCAGCAGCCGATGTTTTTGCGAAGGCTGGATTTGCGCTGGGCCACCTTACGGGTCATTCCATCGGCATGACCATGCTGGAGCATCCCTCCATCGGCGCGAACACGCAGATCGAGCTGAAAGAAAACATGGTCGTTAGCTTTCATCCGCAAGTCGTCGACCAAGAGGGCCAGGTCTGCCTCTACACCCAGGACACCTACCGCGTCGGCAAAAAGGAAGGCGAGTGCTTCGCGAACGTGCCGTGGCGGTTTTATTCCGGAGCGGAAGAGTTGAAGACGGCATGAAGGTCAAGGTTTGCATCGTCGGTTGCGGAGCAATCGGCAGCATCTTCGGCGCACATCTCGCGCGTCTCGAAGATGTTGAGTTGCATGCTTACGATGTTTCGAAAGAACAAACGCGCGCGATTCGCGAGGGCGGGCTGCGCATCAGCGGCGCGGCGGATTTCACAGCCCAACTTCACGCGACTTCTGACCCCAGGGAGATTCCCAGTTGTGATTTCGGAATCGTGGCCACAAAGAGCACGCACACGCGGGCGGCCATCGAGCAGACCGCGCACATTTTTGGCGCGGGGAGCGCGGTTTGCTCCGTGCAAAACGGCGTCGGCAATGAAGAGATTCTCGCGCAGCATGTT
This sequence comes from Acidobacteriota bacterium, assembly GCA_003224055.1. Lineage (GTDB taxonomy): Bacteria > Acidobacteriota > Terriglobia > Acidiferrales > UBA7541 > Acidiferrum. Next base: position 30,713 of record QHYE01000107.1, read on the forward strand.
CCTTGCGTGATTCGCGGTACCACTTTTCCCGCGGGTCACGTGATTGAGCGGGGCCACGTAGGCTTCGACATCAATGGCGATACGTGGATAGGCCCGTTCGAGCCCACGCATACACCGTACGCTCGCGTTGAGCAACTCGCCGAATTGCTTAATCGCGCGGGCTTGCGCGTAATTCCCTTGCGGGACGCTCGAGGTGCGCAGTGGACCAAGCTAATTTTCAATGCTTCGACGAATCCGGTTGGCGCGCTGACCCTGCTGCACCATGGCGCAGCGACGCGGTTCGCGCCTACTGGCGCGCTGTTCAATGCCTTGATCGCGGAAGGTGAAGCGGTAGCCAAAGCGCTGGGGATCGAGCTGCATGGTGATCCGCGCGCCCTGGTGCAAAAAGGCGCGAACGCGCCCGGCAAACACAAGGCCAGCATGTTGCAGGACATTCTTGCGCGGCGCCAGACCGAAGTGGACTTCATGAACGGCGCAATCGCGGACTTGGGCGAAAAAACCGGCGTGCCTACTCCGCTCAATCGCGCCTTGTGGCAACTTGTGAAGGGACTCGAACATTCCTGGAGCGATCCGAGCTGATCGGCAATCGCAACGAGCGACTTTCAACGGAGAACTGACACGATGAGCATGCCTTTCAAAATCGGTGTGTTGCAGCTCAGCATGGAGCCGCTCGACGACACGGTGCGCATGGCTCAGGCCTGCGACGCCGCCGGGTTTGACACGTTTTGGCTGGCGGAGGCCTATCCCTGGTGGCGCAAACACTCGATGGAAGCGCGCTCCTCAACGGCAGTCACCGCCATCGTCGCTCGCGAAACCAAAAAAATCACCATCGGCTGGGGCATCATTTCTCCGTACACGCGTCACCCCGTGCAAATCGCCATGGAGGCTCGCGTCCTTCAGGAAGCTGCGGGTAAAGACCGTTTTCTCCTCGGGCTGGGCGCTTCGAAGATTTTCATGAAAGAGATCGGCGAGGGCGAAAAGGGAAAAGAGGTGGGTCCTGCAACCGTGATGCGGGAAAGCATCGAGATCATCGAGGCGATGCTCGCCGGTGGTGAAGTGAAATATGAGGGCAAAGCGTTTCAGGCGTATGCGCCCGCACTCAAAGCCGATACTCACGTCCCGCGCTGGCGCGTGCCGACCTACGTTGGAGCTACTGGCCCTGTTTTGCAGCGCCTCGCCGGATCGCATTCCGATGGTTTGTTGACGGCCAGCATCACCACGCCGAAGTTTGTGGAGTACTCGCGGAAGATGATGGAAGAGGGCGCCCACAAGGCTGGAAAAGATTCTTCGAAGCTCGATTTAGGTTCAGTGATTGTCGGCAGCGTTGGCGAAGATCCCAAATCTGCCCATGAAGGCGCCAGAGAAATGGCCGCCATGTACCTCGCCAACAAAGTGCAGAACATCCGCGGTTCAGCGGACACGCTTCTGGAATGCGCCGGTCTTTCGTTCGAAGAGATTCGCCCGATTGCTGACGCGATGGAACAGGGAGGCCGGAAAGCCGCGGCCCGCGCGGTCACGGATGCGGTGCTCGAGAAAGTGTGCGCTATTGCGGGCACACCGGCACAGTGCATCGCGCGATTGGAGGAGTATCGCGCCGCCGGGTGCACGCACATCATGTTGGAGCTTTGGGGCGACGACCGGCTCGAACAAGCGCGATTGTTCGGAGAAAAAGTCTTGCCGCACTTCAGCAAGAAGTAGATCCACTGCCGTCGCTCCGTTTGCGGCAACCGCGACTGATCTTGAACTTCCGCTTATGCCGTCACCGATTTGCCGCCTTGCATCTCTTTGTAAGATACGACTGGATTCCGGAGCACTCCGATTTTCTCGATTTCGCATTCCACAATGTCGCCGGGTTTCAGATAGAGCGACTTCGGATCCGCGCTGAAAGCCGCAACCCCGGAAACCGTGCCCGTGGAAAGCACATCGCCCGCGGAGTAACCCATGGGCGAATAATGGGCGATAATTTCCGGAATCGTCACGGACATTTTGCTTGTGTGCGATTCCTGCCGGATCTTTCCATTCACGCGAAGCTGCATCGCCAGTTTGTGCGGGTCCGGAATTTCATCCGCCGTCACGATATAGGGCCCAAGCGGGCAAAACGTATCGATGCCCTTGCAAAAGCTGAACACGCCGGACTTCATCTCTCGGCGCTGGATGTCGCGCGCCGTCACATCATTGAAAATCACATACCCGCCGATGTACTCGCGCGCCTGCTCCGCGGAGAAGTGCTTTCCCCCTTTCTTGAGAACCACGGCAAGTTCAAGCTCGTAATCGAGTTCTTCCGTCAAATGCTCGGGATAAATAATCGGCGCGTCCGGACCGATGATGGCATCCACGTTTTGAAAGAACACAATCCATGGAAGTATGGGATGAGAAAATCCCGCCTTTTGCGCATCCTCGTGATGTTCGCGGAAATTTCCCGCCGTGTGGAAAAACTTTCTGGGAACGATAGGCGCCTTGATGCTTACAGTTTCCCGTCGGGGAAAAATGGGCTCGCCGGAAACTCCCTTCGTTTCCGGCCCGCCCTTTGTCGCGTATTCGAGGGCAGTCTGCGCCGCGTCCAGACCACGGTCTCCATTCTCGAACAACGCACGCATGTCGGAAGGCACGCGCGCATCTGCAAGCGCATAGAACGCCCCTTCCCGCTCGACGTTTCTCAAATAGCTTGCGTAGGCAGCATTCAGGTCAACAATCCATCCCTCTGCGGTCAGCGCCCCGATGCGATCTCCGCGCGACGCCCCTTGGAAAGTAACCAGCTTCATGAACTACCTCGCATCATTCCTGACGCCGAAAATCTTATCAGAATCGCCGTGGATTCGCAGGTCCGCCCTCGCCGTCGCACGGAGACGTAATTATGCCAACGGTTGTCGTCCTAGGAGTGCTTTGGGCAAATGGCGGTCTTTTGGTATTCAGGGACAAAGCTGCGGGTACCGCCGCAAACCGTTAAAAGGAATCGACTTACCAGGACGCTTTCTAGTCTGTATCGCAGAATAGTCTGCCTCGCAAACCAGAATCCTCCACCCGCAAACAAATTCCGTTCCCGTCATGTAGCTATTTGTCGGTTAGCTTCGGAAAGACTGGATAGAGCGCGCGCAAAGTTTTCGATCGTCTGCGGCACCACGCGATTGTGCACGAATTGTCCGCGGCGGCGGCACTCGATCAGCCCTGCGTCCGACAGGATCTTAAGGTGATGCGAAACCGTCGCCGGCGTTACTTTTCGCAGGGTCATAATTGCGCTGCAGTTGATTTCCTTATTGCCGGCGATGGCCTCGAAGATCAGCAACCGCGTTTCGTTAGCTAGCGCTTTGGAAATTCTTTCGATATTGGCGCTATCCATAAATATCCGATGACGCTCCCGTAATCAGCGCGACGCGAGCGTCGATCCGCCGGTGCCAAACTTGAACAGGATCTTGCCGGCGCGATGCGATTTCAAAGATTGCTTGAACGCTTCCTTGAACTGGTCGAGCGGGTACACATGCTCCACTGCGGCGGAGAGCGATCCATCAGCTACGAGGTCTCCCAGCTTCTGGTAAATCTCTTCGATTTCTGTGCCCGGCGCGTTGCGTATCCAATTGATGAGCCAGAATCCGTGGAGGCTAAGACCACGGTAGACGAACTCTTTGGGCGGCATGGCTGGGAACTGCCCACTTTGAAGGCCGTAGACGACAATCGAGCCGCCAGGTTTAAGCGATTTGGCCAACTCGCCCACGGGAGTTCCACCCACCGTATCGAGGACGAGGCTAAGTTTCTTCCCGTCGAGAGCCTCCTCAATATCCATGTGTAAATTGTCGCCTTGGAGGACTACGCGGTCACCTCCCCACTGCCGCACTTGTTCGGCAGCTTCTTCCCGCCGGACGACATTCAGCGTCTTGACTCCTGCAAGCTTCGCGAGCGCAATGATATACTGCCCCATGGCTGCGTTTGCTGCCGTTTGACCGATCCAGTCGTCGGGCATCAGGGAAACGTATCGGTTCAAGAGGAGATAGGCCGTAACCGGGTTAATCCCTATCATCGAAAGTTGCAGGGGATCCGCTTCGTCGCTCATCGGCACGAGGTTGCGCACTGGGGCGACAACCTGGTCTGCCCAGGTGCCCTGCTCGTAGGTAGGAAGAATCAGGACTCGCTTTCCCCGCAGAGCAACATCAACCTTCGATCCGATCTTTGCGACTCGGCCAACACCCTCCGCGCCGACGGAGGATGGGAAGGCCGGCCGGACGCCGTACATGCCGCGGACAAACAGAAAGTCTGATGGATTGAGCGGGGCCGCTTCCATCGAGATGAGAACATCTTCCGGGCCAAGAGCCGGATCCGGCACTGTCCTGAGTTCGATGACATCGGAAGGTTCGCCGTGAGCTACGAGTTGCAACTGCCGCATTAGAAAACTCCTTTCGTTCGAAACACTTTTTCCGGTAAGCAACAACTCGAACATGCCGCTTACACGTATACAGATCGCGTCCTTGCCTGTAAGGACGAATCCTCATGGTCCACTACGCGAGTGACTCCGTCTCGCTGTCACCCACCTTCGATGAGCTATGAGACCGGCGCGGCTCGAGATAGCGATGCTTTCGTACTACGCGCTCGGCATCACGCCCGCTGCTGAGCGGGCACACCAATCCTGTATCGCTGCGCCGGCACGGAATTACCGAAATGCTGCGAGATGGCGCGGCGCGCGGCCTCGAAACGAGTCCATTCGTCTCCATCATGGAGGCCGGGAATCGTCACCAGTTCACCCTGGTCGAGCCCGGCCAGCGCTGCATCGACCATGTCTTCCACGGACATGACGATCGACGGCGGCAATTTCTGCCATGGGAGGCCGGCGATCTCCCAGAGGTCGGTCGCGGTCGCGCCCGGCAGCACCGCCTGGACGCGGATACCTTTGTCGGCGAGCTCGTGCTGCAGCGAATGGCTGAGCGCAAGGACATAGGCTTTGCTCGCGCCGTATACACCGTTGAGCGCCTCGGGCGAGACGCCCACCACCGATCCGATGTTGATGATCGCCCCTGTGCCGCGCGCGACAAATGCAGGAGCTGCTGCATAGGTCAGGCGCGTAAGCGCAGTAATGTTGAGAGCGATTATTTCGTCCATCTTGTTAACGTCGGCATTCAGCAATGGCGCAACGGAGGCCGTGCCGGCATTGTTGACGAGCATGGTGATGCTCGGATCGTTCCCCAGCGTAGCCTCGACCTTGGCGAGCTCCGCCCGGTTGCTAAGGTCGGTGGGCAGTACCTTAGTGGACCGTCCCGTCTCGCTCGTCAGACGTGCAGAAAGGGACTTCAGCCGCGCCTCATTCCGGGCCACCAGGATGAGGTCGTAGCCACGCTTTGCGAGCCGATCGGCATAGACCGCGCCGATGCCCGACGATGCGCCCGTGATTAGGGCGACGCCTTTTCTCGATGAGTTTGACATTGGCACGCTCCTTTATCTGAACGGCCAGCTTTCATCAGCACCCCTTTCGATGTAAGACGAGACCGCTCGGTTTCATTTATTTTGTGTTAAAATCGCGCGTAGAGACCAGTCGGTCGCATCAATAGCAGGGATAGCGCGGCAACCTACGCATCAGCGAGGATTTATGGCTCACCCAGAGACGAACGACATTCCAGTCGCCCGGCTAATCGGATTTGAAGCGAAGGAAATTGCCGATGGACGAGCCGTCGTCACGCTGGCCGCTGGGCAACAGCATGCCAATCCCATGGGAACGCTCCATGGGGGTATTCTTTGCGATATTGCTGACGCAGCGATGGGAATGGCGTTTTCCAGCACGCTCGCGCCCGGCGAATCCTTCACAACAATCGAACTAAAGATCAATTTCTTCCGCCCCGTGTGGGAGGCTCGTCTGCGAGCCGAGGGCAAAGTGGTGCGACGGGGCACCACGATCGGCTACATCGAGTGTGAGATCACGGATGAAGGCGGGCGGCTAGTTGCGAAGGCGTCCTCGACTTGTATGGCCCTGAGAGGCGAGCGCGCCAAGGGACGCTAGACTCCATCCCTATTGGTTACTTAGACGGAGCTCGCACTTCTGTTTCGAGGTAGCTGTCAAGATGAGCTTGGACGGCGCGCAGCGCTTCCTCAGTTCGTTCAAGGCGGTAGACCATGATCGCACCCTCGAGAGACGAAATAATGAGAGTCGCCAGCTTCTTTGCGTCGATCCTTGGGCGGATTTCCTGCGCTTTGATTCCGGCCCTGATCATCGAAATAAGGTAGCTCCGCCAGCCACGCAAGGCCTTGCGTGCGCGCTCGCGCAGAACAGAATTTCCATCGTCCGCATCGACCGCCGTGTTGAGCAATGGACAGCCGCCGGGAATAATTCCGCGTCGCTCCACAAAATTAGCAACCAACTGCTTTAACCTATCTACGGTGTTCGGGATGGTATTCAGATCGTGAATTCGTGCGTCTAACGTTTCCCGCCAGGCATAGTCAAAAGCCTCGGCAGCCAGCGCCTCTTTGCTGGAGAAGTGCCTGTATATCCCGCCTTTTTCGAGACCCGTTGCCCGCATGAGATCGGACAAGGCCGCACCGTCATAGCCCCTCTGATTGAAGATGGGCGCCGCCTTGCGAATGATTTCCTGGCGGGTCTGCTCGCCTTTGCGCATCTAGATCCCTCAAAACTAGCCCTGCGACCAACTGGTCGCTTATTGCATTGTACCAAACATTTAGATGCGACCGAACGGTCTCTTGCTGCATCCAAGAAACCGGGCACCGTATGAGCGCTACAACGGGTTCCATTTCCTTTCCGAATGTGGCCGCAACGCGCGCCGGAATCAATCCCTGGATCATTGCAGTCACCGTTACGCTTGCGACTTTCATGGAACTCCTCGACACGGCCATCGCCAATGTCGCCTTGCCCCATATTGCCGGCGGCCTCGCGGTCAGCTATGACGAGAGCACCTGGGTCCTGACAAGCTATCTGGTATCGAATGCTGTAGTTCTTCCGCTCTCCGCATGGTTGAGCCGTGTGTTCGGACGGAAGCGCTACTATATGCTCTGCGTCGTGCTCTTCACGCTGAGTTCGCTGCTGTGCGGACTCGCTCCTTCACTAGGCTTGCTCATCTTCTTTCGCGTCTTGCAGGGCGTCGGCGGCGGTGGCCTCGCTCCCGTGGAGCAGGCCATTCTCGTGGACACGTTCCCTCCGCAAAAGCGGCCCGCGGCTTTCGCTCTCTACAGCATGGCCATCGTCACTGCCCCTGTGATTGGCCCGCCCCTCGGGGGTTGGATCACCGACAATTGGAGTTGGCGCTGGATCTTCTTCATCAACATTCCCATCGGGATTGTGTCCCTGATACTCACGAACCGGCTCGTTTCCGACCCTCCAGAGTTCACCCGTGAAGTCGAATCTGCCCGGAAAGGCGGCAGGCTTCGGATTGATGGCCTGGGGATTGTCCTAGTGGCCCTCGGCTTTGCGTGCCTGGAGGTCGTACTGGACCGCGGACAAACCGAAGACTGGTTCGAAAGCGGCTTCATTGTTTTGTTCTTTTCGATCGCGCTTGTGGCACTGATTGCGGCCGCCTTCTGGGAGTGGCGCCATCCCGACCCGGTGGTTGAAATTCGTCTGCTCGCAGACCGGAACTTCGCCATTGCGAACGTTTATTATTTCCTTTTTGGCTTTGCTCTGTTCGGGTCGACGGTATTGATTCCCCAGATGCTCCAGAGCCTCTATGGCTACACCGCCACCGACGCAGGACTCGTTCTTGGACCTGGCGCCTTCGTCATCGTGGCGCTTGCTCCGCTGGTCGTGAAAATCTTGCCGAAAGTTGGAATCAAGCCGCTCATTTTCACCGGATACATTATTTTTGGCATTGCCATGTGGCGCTACGCCAGCATCGACCTGGGCACAGACTACAAGCATGTGGCGATCGCCCGTGCGATCCAGGGGCTTGGGATTGCCCCACTGTTTGTGCCGGTGAGCCAGCTGGCCTATTCCTTCCTGCCGAAGAATAAGAACAACAAAGCTTCAAGTCTGACCAATCTGTTCCGGAACCAAGGGGGAAGCGTTGGGATCGCGTTCGTTACAACCGTTCTTGCGCGTCGAACGCAGTATCACCAGTCGGTCCTGGTCGCTCACGCCACTCCATTCCACCTGCGCTACCAGGAAACACTCGCCACTTTGTCGCGATATTTTGTGACGCACGGTTTTACGACCCCGGACGCGGCTCTGCACGCAAAAGCGCAATTGGCACGAATGATCCACCAGCAAGCGGCATTCCTTGGCTTTCTCGATTGTTTCTGGCTGCTGGGCTGCGCCTGCTTGATCGGGGCGCCTTTGGTTTTCTTCACACGCAAATTCAGGTTGGCTGGTCCCGGCGCCGGACATTAGGCGCCGAAGAATAGCTCCTGAAAGGTGTTGCAGAGATGATTTGGGTTGGCAGTTTCAAATCGCTGCAGTCGATGCTCCCCAAACTTCGCTTCACGGATGCACCGCTGGAGGTGCACACCTGGGTGCAGAGCGAGATCGGCCAGATCTCGCCGCTGGTGGATTAGCTTATAAGACTGATCGTAGCATCTGGCTGTGTTTGCGGAGAGGAAGAGTTCGTTGAACTCGCGCTTCGGGAAGCCCTGAGTAATGCGATGCTCCACGGCAATCGCGGAGACGCAAGCAAGTTGGTCCACGTCCGTTGCCGCTGCGAATGCGGCGGTGGACTGTCTGTCGTAGTCAGGGATCAAGGGCAAGGATTCGACGCCAATAAAGTTCCCGATCCTCTGGCGTTCGAAAACCTCGGTGCCGAACACGGGCGCGGCATCCACTTGATGAAATTGGCCATGGACGAAGTTTCCTTTGAACGCGGAGGAACGGAGGTCCATATGTGGAAGAAACTGGGGCGTGAACAAAGAACATCGGTTCCATGCGCCCACGCATTGTGAGCAGACGGAAGATACCGCACCGCCGAGGTGGCAGTTGGCCCGCCTAGACGCCCCGCCGCGAGCGAGTTTGCCGTCTTGGTTTCGACCAGTGGAATCTGAAAACAGCGTATAGCTCACACAAAAGAAAAGGCCGGAATCCTGTGTTCCGGCCTTGTGTATCTCAGATTGGTTGCGGGGGACCGCAACGTACTCAAAATTCCTACAATTCCTTTCTCCTTCGATATTCTTCGTCCGGCCGCATGATTCGCATTCCGGCTTCCCAAAGTTCGAACGTGGGGGTTCGATTCCCCTCGCCCGCTCCATAACTCACGATGATCCAATGAGCGTGATGGCGAACCCGGCGAGAGCTATACGTGCCACTTGAATGGGGGGCCTTCGAATTGTATGCCCACAAAATAGCCACCCTTCGGTTGAGGATCACAATAGACGACTCGCGCGTGCTTCGGAAACTCGCCCATCAAGGGGGTAACCAGCGGTGCTTCGCCGGGCTGCCAGCATCGTTTGGTGAGCACTCGAGCACCGTGGGGACTGACGTCTTCCGTTACGGTGCGTTCGCGAGCCCGCGGCTCTTCCAAGTTCGCGAGGTAGATCTGAACTGGCAGAGGCTCGCGCCTCTCAATTCTCGCATCGAAACTCTTCAGACGAAGAATCTTCCGCTGCGTACTGCGATAATCAGCTTGCCCGTTCTCGACGGGCTCGATTCTTTTTGGAGATTTCATGGGCTTGCCTCCGCGGCACTGGTTCTGAAAGCGATGCGTAAGGGACAGCGCCTGGAAGCCAAAGCTCCCCTCACTGGAATGCCCAAAACCTTTGCTCAGCCGCTTTCAATTCGAAGGAATATCGAAAACAGTTATCATTGAGCGTATGAGCTGACAAGTTAGGGAAACACTGGAGTTGCGATGCGGGTAATCCCTTTAGCCCGTTTACGGTGTCCGGCACGGTGGGGCCTTAAACTTGAGTGATATGATTTTTGGGATTGCTCCGGCGTTCCGATCCCCCTGCTCCAATTGGAATCCATTGAAGAACTTCGAAAAACGCTAAATTGCCACCAATTCTCGAGTTTTTGCTCACCTACAACAAGCTTCCCAAGCTTCGGACGTGGGTTCGATTCCCATCGCCCGCTCCATAAAGCCTGATGATTCAACTACCCTTACGCGGCTGGGCGCCTGGAAAACACCATAAAAAGTGCTGGTTTTGGACGGTGGATGGACGGAAGTTCATTCAATTGGACGGAGCTTCAGTCTCCGGTAGCCCGCCCCAAGGAACTGATGCAAAGCCAGTTCGATTCGGGGGCCCGGTTTGCACCACGCGTACCTCCGAATTTTGCCTATCGCTTGCCGCCTGACGACGAGTCGGCAGACGCTGAAAAACGGATCGTTGAATACGGTTCTCAAGTCCCAGCGCATTAGGCGTTAACTGGGGCCGAACATTCAAAAGGTAAAGGCTCTGTTGATTGAGTTTGTCGCTGAATCTTCATTGATGGTGAAGATTACCGCTCGAAGATCAAGAGGGAGCGGTTGGTGGACGCGGACGGGTCCCACAACAACAGCACCACAAACTTCGAGGGGGAAATCACGTAGACTATTCCTGCCAAGTACCCATTCACATACCAAGATCCTTTTCCGTTTACGGAGGGCGAGGAAATGGAGTATGTGGCATTGGCTACGACACCCAAGCTCCCACCGATCGCGGAGCCGATATCTTCAATGCCGGAGATATTGCCCGTGGGGCTGGCACCATCCGCGGTGAATTCGCCGGAGAAGATAACGTCTCTCACGTTCGTCGGAATCGCCGTCGAGCCGGCATAGTTGCCTGCGATGGCACTATTCGTTATTGTCCCCGGGGCTTGTGGCTCTCCGAACCCGAACGAAGCACAAGAATCCGGCAAGATGAAGAAGGCCTCATTGGAGCCCACCAGGTAGGCAGCCGCATAACCACCCCCGGCCCTGATGGCTGTCCGCCCATTGCTTGCAACGGTATACGTCCCACTACCGCCACCCTCGGCCCAGCAGACCCCGTTAAAGTCCACCTGCAGCATTCCAATCCCGTCGGCCGTGAGCAGCCCTCCTTCGGGACCGGGGCCGCCGGTGCCGCCGGTGCCGCCGGACCCGTACATCACCATGCCACCATTCAGCGATGCGTTGGTGAAACCTACGATGGCAGGAGTTTGCTGCTGCAGCGCAACGCCAGTTAAGAGCGGGGTCGCGGGAGAGAGGGCATCCATCTCCATGGCAAACACCTTTCCGGCATTGACCACGTAGAAGACAAAATCCAGGTTTATTGGCGTACCGCCGACCACGGGAGGCATATTCAAGATGCCGCGTCCGGTTGCCCCGTCGGTTACCATGTAACTTCCTGCAAAAACGTTTAGAGTGGAAAACGTGCCGGACAGATTGATGTCGGCAGCTCCGTTGGTAAACGTGCCCGTTCCGTTTGCGGTAAAGCGGCCAGCCATCGCCGTACGATTATTCGACTGGTCAAAGCCGGAAACGCCAAACGCATAGTCACCCGTGATTTTGGCTGTGCTGTAGGCAGTCGTATCCACCTTCTCCATAGTGCCAGAGCCGACTGTCCCGTGCCCTCCCGAGGCGTCAATCTCGACGAACTTAGCGTTGCCGTTGGCCATCATCGCGAAAGCCAGCGTGCCGCCACCTGGGATGTTTAGGTTCATCACACCCCGATGATCCGCGCCTATCGAATAGGTTCCTGTGAATGCGAGAGCCACGGCCTTTTCCACTCCAGCTAGGCTGACACCAAGGCCGTTGCTATCAAGCTCGCCGATCGGCAGATTCCCGGCTCCATCGGCAGTGAATCTTCCGACGGCCGCGAAAGGAGTTGATGCGGAGCCGTCTCCGGTGGTCATGCCGGTAAAACTGAACGCGTAGTCGCCTTTCAGCTCGGAATTGTTCTGGGCGCGGGCGGTCGCTGTGACCATCAGAGCGAAACCCAGGGTAAGGGCAATACTCAACTTCTTCATCTTCTTCCTCGCTTTCTCCATGGCAGTGGCCTGCTGGGACTGGGTTTGGCGCCTGCCACTGCGAATCGCCACGTTCGTTTCGTGGCGCGCTGAACTTGAAAATTGCACAGTCCTGGATACGAGGACCAAGACCGGCTCCGAGGTAGCCCGCATCTGCGGACCTATCGATTGCGACATGAAATTTTCGAGGAAGTGTAAGCCGGACGCAATTCGGTCCATGCTGTATTTTTGTGTGCAGAAGAGGCCTGCTACTCGGTCATGAATTCGCCTGATGAACTGCGCGGGAAAGCATTGAGTGCGTGGACGTTTCGATGGTGCCGGGGGCCCGGTTCGCACCGTTCGCCCATGTTCGTTCAGCCTGTCGCTGGCAGCGTAATACTCTCCGCACGGCTCCTTTGGCTCGCTATGCCCGTAGCTCAGCAGGATAGAGCATCCCGATCCGAACGGGGAGGTCGCAGGTTCGAGTCCTGGCGGGCGTTCAATAGACCGTAGAGGCAACTCTCTGAAATGGTGAAATGGAGGATCCGATGGCAGTGCAGATAGGCGTCAAGTTGGCCGAAGTTCCAGAGTGGGCTACTCAGCAACTCTTTTCGAAATCCAAGGGGAATCCACTATTGCGTAAATGGCCAAGATTTGCGCGAATGGTAGAAAGAGCAGGAAGGTTCGTGGAGTCATTGTGTGCGGGGTTTCGGCGAGCATCTCTTCCATGAAGTCTTGGCTCTCTACCCAAATACCTCCCGCTTCTACCGCGAGGAGTTTTAGGGTGATCATGGCCCCATTCTTAAAGGCTGGGACCTTCGCTAGGATGTTTGTGCCTACCAGCCTTTCCAAAGAAATTGGAGTCTCCATTGCTTTAGCCAGCCTGATTCAACATCCGGGGAAGAACTTCAACCAAGAGCTTGGCGACCAGCTCCGGTGAGTTTTGAGCTATGCTCTCACGCAACTTGAAAAGAAAGGCACCGCGAGACTGCTCCGGATAGGTGAGGATTTCTTTTTCAATTGACTGTACTACGCGAGGTAGCATCGGGTCCTGTCCAAATTCGGCGAGTTCTGGCTGCACGAAGTGCTGCCCCGTTGCGGTGAGCCGAATTCCATCAATACCGCCGCCCAAGAGCCGCGATCCAACTTCGAGGTAACCCGAGTCCTCAAGGAAACTCACGTGGCGCTCAATGCTGAAAAACAGTTCGCTTTCAGGCGCTGGTTGAGCGGTTGGAGTTATTAGGTCCAGCAGATCGGCACCGGAAGAAAGACCCCAATTCTTATGTCTCCGTGCGCCCAAGCGGGCCATGATCTGATACAGCATTCCCACGTCTAAATCACCTTCCATATTGCCGACCCTCCGGTTACGAAATCAAATCAATTCGTACCACAGAACGAAGGCAAACGGAGTGCTCAATCTAAGGGGCTTGCGGCGACCGTTCCGGCCGGGATTTCGTACCGCTCGACGGCGCGGTACAGGGTTGGCACTCCAACTCCCATCTCCTTCGCGATAGCACGCCAGGAGACGCCAGCGGATCGCTGTGACCGGATCCTGCGACAGTCAACGTAAACCCGCGGCCGTCCCAACTTCTTGCCCTTGGCCACGGCGTTGCGCAACCCGGCCCGGACGCGTTCGACGATCATTTGACGCTCCATTTCAGCTACTGATCCCAGGATCGTGAAGACCATCTTTCCGACTGGGGTTGAGGTATCGATCTGCTCGGACAGGCTCACGAACTCAATACCGAGGGCGCGGAAAGTTTCAAGCACGCGGAGCAAATGACTGACGCTGCGTGCCATCCGATCGAAGCGCCAGACAGCGACGGCGTCGCAGCGGCGTCGGTGTGCATCGGCCATAAGTCGGTCGAGTTCCGGGCGCTTCTCCTTTGTGCCCGAGATCCCGACATCTACGTACTCGCCGACCACGGTCCAGCCGCGGCGCGCGCAGTATTCCTGTAACTCTCGAGTTTGGGTTGTGGGATCCTGTCCATTCAGAGTTGAGCATCTCGCGTAGATAGCCACTTTCATTGTCCGTCTCCCTTCGATTGAAGCGTTCCCAGCAGATTCACCCGCACGCGAATCCCTAACAGCTCCCGATACCTCGGCTTCCGGCTAGGACGGAATATCGCTTTCTTCCGCCATTGCATCGCCTTGTACCCAGGATGCTGTCTGTGCCATTCCCGAAAATAGGCTGTGCGTTTCATTTTTCGCCCTGCTTCTCGGTTGCCTCTGCCAGTGCAGCCGTAACTTTGTCAGAGCGTTTCACACCGGTGGCCACATTGCGGACGTGAATTGCGCTCATCCGTAGTTGTTTGGCAATCCGATCCCAGAGGGCTCTTTCCTCGGCGGTGGTGCGTATACGCTTCTTCCTTGCCGCTGCCAGCGCCATGAGAGTCCCCGGCTGTTTGCCATGACCGCCCTTCGGGGGTTTTCTCAGGCGTTCGACCGTAAGGTGTCGCGGACAATAACGGACGCTGTTCCGGTCAAGCGGTTGCGGGCAGCGCTCGCATTTTCCTGCCGCAATGTTTCGGAGTACGTAGCCAGCTACCGCAGAACGATGCGCCGCGCCCGGATCGTCCTTCACGCGTTGGCGCCATTCGGCGAGAGATGCTTGCTCCTCCGGAGAGCGGCCGTAATTGCGAATTTGTGCTTTTGCGTCGTCGAGCGCTGTCTGGAACGTGCTCGGACCGTCGAGAATCGCTTGTCGAATTTCTTCAATGCCGCCATTTAGAGCCCACTGCGTGAGGCGGACAGCGCACAACCCGTCCGCGAGGCAATCGAGAAGGCTATACCTGTAAGCTGACAGACTTCCGTATTTGGCCTTGCGTGCCCGCCGGACGTCGCGAGCGAGACGTGGATCGGCGAGGAAGTGCTCCAGTTCTGAGCGAAGGTTCGCCGTCTCCGCGAATTTAACGAGCAGGAGGGCTTGCAGGTCCCCTGCAGAATGGTGGACGAGAAACTTTGTGTCTATCTCCAATGAAGCAGAGAGACTGGATGCGCAGGCTAACGGCACATTGGTTTTGATCGTCGGCATGGCGCTATGCCCCCACCCGGCGCGGGCGGCCGAATCGGATGCGAGCCACATAGGGGATTAGGAAGCGCGCGTCGCCGTGCTCAACGTCGGGTTGGACTTCTCCCCGCCGTATGAGTGCGTGAGGTCCGGTGAACGTGTCAGTTGCAGTGCAGCATCCCGCGAGAAGATCGGCGCCGTCTAAGACCGCCTCGCGGACATTCCTTGGGATTTGAGCTACTTCAGATCGGGAGATGTGGTGGGAAACGTTTAACAGACGCTTTACAAATGTAGTACGCTTGCGCATGGCGTTGTGCCTCCTGTGCACGACGTTTTAGAGCTCGTCGCCTGCGGAAACAGGCGGCGGGCTCGCTTTGTTTACCTCTTCTTCGGTCGTCCGACTCTCTTCTGCATCTTTGCCTTCACTGCCCGGAGTCGAGTGATATCCGATGTGGTCCAAAGCCTTACGGGGGACTTTCCGGTGCGAACCTGAATCTCTGGTGGCTGCACTCTGCCGCTCTTAATCCATGCCTGGAGAGTGGCGCGGGTGACACCGATCTTCTTGGCCGCTTCGGTTGTCGTGTAGGATTCGGAACCCATGAAGGCTTTATATGAAAACAGTTGACAACTGTCAAGCTTTATTTTAGGCTTTCTCGCATGACGTCGTCGAAAAAGCCCAAGATCACCAAGAATCCTCTTTCGTTTTACGACTGGCAAAACGTAGCGAGTGATGGGCTGCTCTCGGATGCCATGGACCCGGACTCGATGAAACGGGCCGCCGCGCGTGTGTTCGGGAACCAAGTGAAGCGAGAACTGGCCGAATCGAAACAGGAACTCAAGGCAGTGCTGGTGAAGATAGGTTCACTGGAAGCCGCAATTGCGAAGGAGGCGAGGATCAATCGGTCTTCCCGTGCAGACGAATTGCGAAAGATCATCCACCAGCTGAAGCGCACGAACCGCGACCGCGCCTCTAACGCATTGTTCATTGCCTCAAAGGTGGACGCCTTTCTGAAGAGGGAGAAACGCCAGTTATACACCGTATGCCCGAAGAATTGGAAAGACCACGCCCCGACCAATCGGCTCGTGGATTTGCTGAACCCCAAGACCTATCCGAAACTGCACAAGCTTGTGAAATCCTATATTTCGAAGGCGTAGAGTAGTTGCCGCAGTTGCCGTTCTAATTGTCTACCTGCCGATTATATTTGCACTTACGGACGTGAGTTGCCGTTGAGCCGATAACCGTTCCAAAGTGACGGTACCTTCTCTATTCTGGCCAATGCTGTTCGCCGCGACAATCCGTTGCGTGCGCCACCCATCCATCGGGTGCAAAAGGGAGCGCAGGACCATGTCTGCTCACAGCGTCAGACTCAAATTTGAAGATGGTGGTGTGATCTACATTTCGTCCAGCAGGGCGCGCCAGCTTCTCAACGGCAAGGCCGCAGACGTTGTTTCGCGGCGACCCTTCGTCCTGAAATTGAAGAAACGTATGTCCTCTGACGAGTTCCTTCTCCAAAGGTGGACCTCGGTCAGTGAGGGAATGCCCATGAGCGGCAGACTACTCGAACGGAATCCACCTCGACCGTAAAAAGGGAGGGAAGTTGTGGCAATCACACTGAAAGAACGTAGAAGGAAACTCGGCGTCAGTCTTGATGAACTGTCCGCGGCGCTTGGGCCTGGCTTCAGTCGGGCTCGGCTTTCTGTTGCCGAGCGAGGACTGATTCAGCTTCCTGAGTCCGAGCAAGAAATTATCCTGGCTGCCGTGGAACGGATCGGGGAAATACGAGCCATTCACCGGGAGATGGTCCAGTCGGCCTCGTCTGTTGATTTGGTGTCCATCTGTGCGGACCTTCGTCAGAAGGCGCAGGCCCCGCAGGTAGTGTCGTAAGGAAAAGAATCGGGCCCTAGGCGTGATGTGAGTTCGTAAGCAACGGAAATTCAACAAGAAAGAGGATTCAAGCTATGAAGACAAAAGATGTGGTTACGGTCGAGACGGAGAATGTCCATGTGTTTGCAGTGGGATATGTGGTGCGGCAATTGAACGGAGAATTTGGCGAGCCAAAGGAAGAATTCGGCCCCGTAATTCAACGGCCGACTCAGAAGATCGCAGCTTCGACGCAAGAGGAAGCCGTTGCCTACGTCAAGAGGGAAGAGGCCGGTTTTTCGGTCACGGTGACTCACGTCGCAAACATTCTTCAGAATGTCCTCATTAAGAAACGCACTGCGGTTGCGGCCTGATTCCGGCGCCGAAAAATCTTTCAGTTGAAGCCACGCCACTGATGGCGTGCCAGGAGGGTTGTGATGGGGTTAGCTGATCTGATTCACCGCCAAGCAAAACAGCGCGAGGCATCTGAGGTCGATGCAATTGTTGGCGGCAACGGTACAGCGCACGGAGCTGTTTTGGAGAAGTTGACTGCTCCGGCGCGGAAAGCAACGGCGGACGCGGAATTGTCTGCTATGCGGGCAGAGCTGGAAGAGCACCCAGAGCACGCCGATACCGGTGCAGGAACAGGCTATCTGTTTGGGAAGTACAAGAATATTCCGGACGCGCAGATGTGGAAGGTCATTGAGGGAGTAAAGGCCGCGCGACATCCCCGCACAGGTGGTGATACTCCCGAAGCCGAACCCGGCGAGTTCGTTCGGTTCAGGCGCTGATTCTCGGCGGGCCATTTCTATAATTCCTAGACAAGAAAGCAAGGTGAAGCATGGCAACGACAAATATCTACAGAACCACATTTTCGATTGTTCGGGGAAAAACTCCTCCCTTCGCCGGGGCTAGCCATTTTTACAGGCGAGAAGTTCGGACGGTACTTTGCGCGGCGCAATCTGACCAGGGCCTGCAAGCCGTTTTGGTTGCCGATATCCCTTTGGCCGGCGGGGAATCGATCGAGATTCTTGCTTCCCAGCAAGTGGTATCAGGGACCGATGGCGGCAGCGTTCTTACCTAGTCGGCAATCGTGGCGAAAAAGTTTACTTGGCCAAGTGACGGCCAGACAGGAGCTTCATGTGTTCATCTTCAACACCCGACGGACCTCAGTTCGACCCGAGCACAATGGTGGTGCCCCCAAACGACCCGATGATGGGGCCGTCGCAGGGCGCCAACGATAACGGCACAGGGACGCCGGCGCTTTCGAACGGCCCTGGATTCCCTGGCGGCCAGCCTGATTTTGGTGGCGCAGAGTCTGGAGACCCGCTCGCCGCTTCGATCAAAGCCGCGCGGACCGGACCGGCCAAACCGAAGACGCCATTCGCGGATACGAAAGCCGGGAAGCTCCTTAGGTTCGTTGCGCCGATGCTCGAAGGTGGATTAGTCGGTGGCTTCGGCGGCCATGCTCATTCTGACGGTGGATTCGGAGCCGCGCAAGAATTCTACGCACAGCGCCACGCACAGCAGGTGCAGCGGGCGATGTTGCTGGAGAGGATGCAGAACGATCAGACCAGGAATGCTCTTGAGCGGGCCAAGACCCAACGTGAAATAGATCGACCGAACTTTCCGGGCACACACGCTCCGATCAAAGTGCGCGATGACAATCCGGACAGTCCGACATACGGGAAGAGATTCTATTTCGCTCAAGACACGGAGACGGGCAAATGGGCGCGCGTTCCCGGTGGTGAAGTGCCCGAAGAAGATGGCGGGGAGCATTACCGCATGACAGACCAGGGACTCGTAAAAGTGGAGGGAACAACGGCCACACCGGTTACGGTCGCTGGGGCGCAAGGTGCTTCGAGCGGACCAGTGCCGCCACAGGGACCGCCAGCTTCTACTGGAGTAGTTGAGATTGGCGGAAAAGTTTCGCCGATGTACGTGGCGCGTAGGCCGGGATCTGGTGCCCAATCTCCATCTGCGATTCGCGCCAGCGGTGCTGGCGCGCCGCTCCACGCACCCGGATTCGGAAGGCCACAACACCAGAACGACTTCGAGCAGTTCTACGACAAATACCTTGACGAGAACGGGCTTGATGACACGTCCGGGAATCAGTTGAAGGCCCGCGCTGCCTACGCGGCTGCGGAGCGTAAGCCGACTGATGCTGCCGATTCTGCCAAACAGGACAAGGTGCGAAATAGCTTGCTGAGGATGCAGAACTCTGAAAACTCCAGATCGGGGCAGACGAGAAGTAAGGCCCTGGCAGACCTGAACAAGCGAAAGTTTACGATGAGCGACGAAGATTACGCGGCAGCTCAACAGGAGATCGAGAACGACAAAACTTCCCGCGATCAAGACATCCAGAGTCGCTACGAAACTCTTGCGCAGCAGGAAGGTGTAGACCTTAACGGCGCACGTTCCAGTGGTGGGAAGGTGGCCGGTGCCGCTGACGTCGCCGCGTGGGCGCAGAAGAAGGGCATCTCGATCCAGGCGGCGCGCCGGCAATTCAAGGCAAAGGGGTACACGGTGCAAGGTTCTCCGCAGTAGGGAAGGAGTCTCAAATGGGAACGGAAAATAATCCACTTATCAACTCTTTGAAGCATGCCGCATCTGACAAGAATTCCGTGGCCGTCGTCCAGAAGGCAAGAGCGCTGGCATGGCTGCGAGCAATCGAACAGGCCATCTCCTTGCGAAGGATATTCGGCCTTCTTGCATGGCTAGCGGTAGTACTCGCGCTCGTTTCGGTATTTCGCGGCGCTCGGTGGGCGGTGGTCTCCGTTGCGCTTTCCGCCTGTGTGCTCGCGCACACTGTGGCGGCGCTGCTCATCCAGTTTGGGATATTCGCGAACAGCTTCGCCATCATTCAGGAAGTGTACAAGCGTGATGTGGTGATTACCGAGAAGCAAAACGCAGAAAAGAAACAGGCCGAAGGGGCACCTGCGCAGTCCACGTCCACGAAAATCAACTAGTTCATGCCGAATACAGCCACAGCAGTGCCAGATGATCTGGATAGCTTCATGGCCCAGCGTCGCGCCGGGCGTGTGTCTCAATCGCCCGAAGATGACGACCTCGACGCGTTCATGCAAAGTCGCCAGGCTGCGGCTTCTCCCTCAAGCGATCTTCAAACAACCATTCCTCTCGACCCCACCGGCTCGCTAACTCCTCTCACCGAAGCAGCCTCTAAAGTTGGCCGTCCAATGATTCGCTTGCAGCCTCCGGCGGCAGACCTCACCCAAGTTCCGCGCAACGTGTTTACCGGTGGCGCACAAGAACCGGGCATGGCGACAGAGGAAGAGAAGGCGCGCTGGCGCGCAAGCCTGAGCGATGAGCACCGTCAACAGTTAGAGGAGTTTGAGGCGCGTCAAGCCGCTGAAGGAAGCCCGCGGTACGAGAGCGTGGTCGCTACTCAAGGGGTCAAGCGCCTCGCGCGAAACATTCGCGATATTGCTGGCGATGTGTCGGGATACGGCCCGTCGGCGGATCCTAGCCAATCCCTAACCGATGTGACCGGATTTGTGCCGCCAGAGAAGCAACGTGAGCACCCCTACCAGACTGGCATAACGCAAGCGGTCACCGGGCTTGGCTCTCCGGAAAACGTGGCTTTGATTGCCGCTACCGCCGGTCTTGGAGAACTGCCAGCACTGGCCCGCGCCGGTATCAGCGCTTACTTCGCCGCGCAGATGGCAAAGGGAGCCTACGACCAAATTCCAGGAATTGAGGAAGCCCGAAGGCGCGGGGATTGGTCTGAGGTGAAAAGACTCGCGACCCTTGCAGGCGTGAATGTTTTGATGGGCGCTGCGACCGGGGCGCATGGAATCAGGGAAGCCGGTTTGGCTCCCGAGGTGAAGACTTCTCCATTCGTTGAGAAGGGAACGATCAGCGAACCGTTGGCTGCTGACAATGCGGTAGGAATGGGAGAACGCTTCGCGAGGATCAACGCGCGGGTTCCGCCAAAGAACCAATTCGAATCGCCCGCTGCAATCCTGCCACAACGCCCGGAAGGTCCGGAACCGAATCCGCTTTCTACCGAAGCCGCCAAGGTCCGCGAACAGCAAGGCAATCAGCGAGCCGACGAACAGGCAAAGAATCCTCCTGCATTCACGGTAAAAGATTCGCGGCGCGTGCGGCCTGCGGGTCCACAAGAACTTCCCGGACAGATTGGCCCAAAGCATGAACCGCTGGCGCCGGAATCTCCGGCGACGCTCAAGGCCCAGGTCGATGCGCTCAAGAAGGGCACGAATTCGGTCGTGTACTTCCCGAAGGGAACGGAAAACATTCCAGCGCCTCCGGAGAACTCTCAGGTCACGGTCGTTCCTGGCGACCATGCTGGCTCGGGCACTTACTACCACACCGCGGATGTGACTCCGGAGCAGATCAAGTCTTCTGTCGCTGATGGTAGCTTTGGAAAGCTGCTCGGCTACCAGCAATCGAAGGAAGAGGCCCTCGGCGGGAAAGCACCTGCGGCCATCACGGCGCGCGATGCGCGAGGCGCTGAGATCAAGGGCGCGCTGGCCGATGTCGCTAACCCGCACGTTGTTGCGGCACAGGCCGCCGAATTGGCTCGCCAATTTCCGAATGCCAAAATCAGCATAGAGCCGCCAGAGAACATCGTAAGAGAACGGCTAGGGGTTGGGACCAAGCAGTCCGTGAGTGCCCCGCAAACGCCGGTGTCTCGCGAGACACCGGCAACAGAGACGCAGACCAGGATCGCGAGCACGGTGCCAGAGGACTTGCGGCCGGTCATCGAACACAACGCCATGGATTTCTTTATGCTGTCGCGACGGGTGCGGCGTTTCGATCCGGACTTCGCGGAGGGCATGGACGCGATAGCGGACGGGCGACTGCATACCCCTGATGCTTTACGGAAATTTGTCGATGAGACGATCCGCGACTCGAAAGCAAAAGCCGATCTCACTAAGCTCGTCGCCGACTACGCAGCACACTCGGAGCCCTCCACCGGTGTCAGCGCCACCAGTAAAGCTCGCGGCATTCCGCGCACTGCACCGAAGTCGGCCCGCGCGCCCAAATTCTCGCCAGAAGCCTTGGAAGAAGCGCGGCAGGAAATCCGCGCCGCGTCTGGCTTGGCATCATCCTTCGAACGTCCAGGCCGTTACTTTGCCGGGATTGGCCAGGACGAACAGGGGATTCCGCAACGGTCGCAATCATCCGCGAAAGGCATCCAGGCCGGCGGCACGTGGTATGGAGTCAGCTCATCGAAACACATGGTTGCTGATCAGTACCCATGGTTCGCAAAAATGAAGGGTGCCGGCGGCAAACTGGCCGAACTGGTTGGCAAAGAGAAGGGTGCGGAGTATGAGCGCCTGGTCGCTACGGTTGCCGAGCACATCCAGCGGGAAAAGGAAACAGCGGCGCCAGTGATCGCTGAGTTTGCTCCAAAGCTCAAGAGCCTATCCGACGAGATTGACGGAAACGATGTCGAGCTTTCTGAACTGCTGGCTCAAGTTGCAGTTGCTGATGGCCGCGGCTTCAAAAATCTGAGACAGTATCTGGGAGAGAAGGTCAGCAATGCAGAACAAGCCCGAGACTTTTTCAAATCAGTCAATGAAGCGGCAGCCGAAGCAAGATCGGCCGGCGCTGAGGAACCTGTTGACCAAGCTCGTGAACTTCGCCAGTCAGAGAGCAGCCGAACTGCGGAAAGCTCCGAAGCCGCCCCAGGTGAAGCGTCCTCCTCGGCTTCCGAATTTCTCCCGGCACATCAACTAAGACAGAGAGCTCCCGCCGAGAAACAGAACGCCCTACCTGGCTTCGAATCTGCGATCGATGAGCAAAGGGCAAGCGCCGAACGTGTGCGCGGCGAGGAATTGACCGATGAGGCCAATCGACCGCTTGGGGACATTACGCGGACGGCCGGGGAGATGGAGCGGAACTCACCACTCTTCCGCGGCACTGCCGCGAGTCCGCAGAACGAGATGTTCGGCGAAGCGCCGAAAGTCGCTGTCGGTGATCGCATCCGAGTGAATGCTGGTCCGCTTAAAGGTCAGAACGCGGAGATCACGGCCGTCGGTGTGAGCGGCGTTCACGTTCGAATGCCCGAAGGCGGCCCGGTGAAGTTCGTAAACAATGGAGACTTCAAGCTCTCCTCGGAATTCACGAGTGGAAATACTCTCTTTGCGAACCCAATTGGGGCAGCCCTTTCCGAAGGTTCGAGATTGTTTTCGCGCGTTTGGGAGCAGAAGGTAGCACGTCCGTTCATAGATCGAGTTTTGAAGATTGGTGACAAATACCGGAAGGCCAGGGAAGCGGATCCAGCGGTAGCCGAAGGGCTGCATCTGCTCGACAACGCGCCGCAGTACCTTCGCGCGAAGGCCGCGCAGCAAGTCCAGAACGTCATTGGCGGATTGAGTCGAGTCCAGGAACGCCTGTTCACGTTGATGGCTGACGCCGACAGCCGCGAGAATCTTCGCACGAACCACCCGCGGGAGTATCGCCAAGCGCAGAACGACCAGGCGATACAGGAAGCATTGCGGAAATACAAGCCTCTCGAACAAGAGCTGACCGCGTTGCGCGAGAAGATGGGCGGCCAAACGCTCGAGCAGGACTACCTGCGCCGCGTGTATGACAAGTACGTCGCCGGCGTGAACAAACCCGAAGCGGAAGGCAAGCTCGCCGAATCGGCTCCATCACAGTTCGACCGCGTAATCCGGCCGCAAACCGTAAACCCGAAGAGTCGCGAGGCGACTGCGGAATACCACTATCAGAATGGGCTTCACGAGTTTGGCCCTGCGTTCGCAACGAAGTTTGTGGCAACTCACTTGAAGGCGTTGCGGGATGAAGTCGCGCAAGAATTCCTTTCCAAGGCAACGATGGAGCCGACTGGAGGCGTGGATCCGCGCTCGATCACGTACGGTGACGCCCGATACTACCGGCCAGACGTTGCGCGAGAGATGCGGGAAGCAGGCGCGAAAGGTGCCAAGGAATACGGTTGGTACGATCCGACTCAAGGCGAGAAGTTTCCGACTCCGTCTGAGGGCCGCTACCTCGGGCCGAAGGAAATCACGAATGCGTTGACGGATTACGGTAGGAAGGAAGCGGGGGAACCTGGCTCGATCCGGAGATTCTTCCAAGAACAGATTCTAGGATTTGGTTTCGGCGTGCCGCACATCTTCAACATCTTGCGGCGCGTAACGCAGCAGACTGAGGGCGGCGCAGCTAACCCGGTCGCGTGGGCTCGGGCGATGAAGGTCGCTTTCGGCAGGGAACTGCGTAGCCGCGGCATCGAGGGATTGAATGACCCCACGTTTGACACGCTCGCCAAGCACGGCGCCATCTCGACCGGTGAAGTGGCGAACCTGAAGAAGTACATCGGCGGGAATCTGAATCCAGCGAACTGGATGCGCAGTTTCGCGCAGATCGGCCATAAGGCTCTCTTCGAGCCGGGTTCTTTCGGTGGACTCGGTGGCATCGACCAGCGTGCGCGAATCTACGTCGCCGACCTGATGCGCTCGCAAAGACCAGGGCTGAGTGATACGGAAGTCTCGCGGGCGGTCAACGATGCCCTTGGCGAGTACAACCGAGCGAACTGGACGGACCGGCAGAAGCTTCTCGGTCGCTTCCTCATGTTCCCTGGGTGGGATTTCGCCTCGCTGCGTTGGGTGCTACAGCATCCGATCCGTACGACAGTGCCGCCCGCGCTTGTGGTGATGCTGGCGAATCGTGCGCTGCATTCTCTCGGGCAGAACCGCGAGGAAGATCAGAACGACATCGCGGCAATTCATGTCGGCGATCGCGCGTACAGCACTGGTTTGCTGCGTGAGTCCATGGCTCGGAACCTGTTCCGCCCGGCTCTCAACTACGCGCAGTCGAAGATCCGCGGGGAGAACAATCAGCGGGCATTCGATGAAGCCGCGCGCGGTATGACGTCAGGTGCCGGCGGGCTACTGAGCACACTTAGGCCAGACCTGTCGGGTTT
The DNA here is from genome assembly GCA_003224055.1 of Acidobacteriota bacterium. Classification (GTDB taxonomy): domain Bacteria; phylum Acidobacteriota; class Terriglobia; order Acidiferrales; family UBA7541; genus Acidiferrum. Next base: position 55,326 of record QHYE01000107.1, read on the forward strand.
CGTGGCGCTAGCAACAAACCGGGAAAGCCTGTTCAGCGGGAAAGAGATCGTCTCGAAGCAGGACTACGACACGCCCGGTAAGATTCTGCCCTCTAAGGCCCTTGAGAAGCAGGCCGTGTTCACGGTGCGCCACGCGCTACCCGCGCTCGATCGGATGCTCGACAGCAACCAGGATGTGGACCTGCGGTCGTTCGTCGGTGGGAATCTTGGCGTGCCGAACTACAAAGACGACGCAGAGAAGCGCCTGATCCGAAACGACGCAGAGGCGGCCCGCGTAGGGCAGACGGTCAGCAAGCTCGCAAAGACGAGTCCAGGGCGCGCCCGGACATTCCTTCGTGATCCGGACAACGCAACGTACGCTCTTTTCCGGCGCGACCTGGCTGAGATGACAAAGAACCTGCACGCCGTCGATGAGCAGAAGCAGTTCGTCGAGGACAGTAATCTGCCGGACGCACAGAAACAGAGCCGGCTGCAGGCCCTCGACAAGGTGCGGGCGAATGTCCTGGCCCACGCGGACGCGCTGAACAATCTGCTCTTCCGGAGGCGCATGGGGAGGAGAGCCGGAATTCCGATGGCACCTCCGGTTACAAGCATGTCGGCTCCAGCGAACTGAGCAGTCTGGACAGGTACAAAAATCTAAGAATTATAGAGCCGGTATAAAAATTATAGTGAAGTGCAGTAGGGGAGGGTGACGATGTGCGCAGATCCAGGGGGAAGGTTTGTGGAAAAAATTGGCCGGCACGTCGGACCGGAGGCCCATGTATTCGAAGCTGCCCGGGTCTCAGGGGCGCCCGAAGCAATGGAACGCGAGAAGCGGGTGTGCGCTGATGAGGCTGCGCTGGAAGCGTGGCTTCGAAGTCGTGGCGGCAAGCCATGGTTTGAAGGGATCATCGGGGAATGCCTCGAACGCTTCCCGGGACTCGACAGATTCCAGGTGAGCGCAGTGATTTACAAGCTCAGGGACGAGGACGGGGCGTTACTGGAGAAAAAGAGGGCGGAAGAATCGATCAGGGAGCATGGCTTTGACTTCGAAGAGCTATCGGATGAGGAAATAAAAGCCATCCTTACAGCGGGCCAGGAATCGCCTGGGGCAGTGCTGGCTGTGTGTGAAACGCTGAAAAGACGGGCGAAGTAGCTGACCACGAACATGGCAACCAACGGGGCGACAAAGAAGAACAAGGGGCGTCGCGAACTGACGCTGAAGCAGGCGAGGCTCGTGAAAGAGTTGCCGACTGCCGACAGCGTTTCGGAAGCCGGAAGGAAAGCCGGTTACTGTGATGCCCCTACTGCTCACAGGGCTCTGGCGACCATTCGGGAAAAGATGCCCGACGTCCTTGACCGGCACGGTCTTACAGCGGACTTCGCTGCCCAAAAGTGCCTAAAACTGATGGACGCGAAGGAGACACGGTTCTTCGCGAAGGACGGCATGGTGATGGAGACTCGCGAGGTCGAGGCGCTCGACATTCAACTTCGTGCGTTGGATGCCTGGGCGAAGATGTACGGCGCGTTCAGGGAGGACAAGGTTCAAGTTGATGTCAACAACAGCTACCATTTCGACCTCCGCGAAGTCCCCGACGCCGTCCTCTTCGGAATTGTTGGCGTGGCTTCGCAGCGATCCCATGGCCGCGCGCAAAGCGCAGGCAGAGATTTACAAACGCCACCCATTGATCTGGCTCCTGGGTAAGAGTGGAGTCCAGGCGCAGGTAAGGACGCAAGACGAGCATGACGAGTCGATAGCTGCAAAGCCCTTTCCAGACAAGAAATATATTCGGGAGATGGTCAGACTGTGGTTGGCGACACAGATGAACCTCTGGGAGAAATCCCGGCAGATCATGGCGAGCTGGCTCTTCTGTTCTTTGTATCTGCACGATACCCAGTTTATTTCGCAGAGCGGGGGACGCCGGCTGAACTTCATCCAGTCCAAGAAGGAAGAGGACTCTGACGCGCTGCTCAAGCGATGTTATTTCATCTACGAGAATCAAGAGCCTTGGCTGAAAGCTCTGTACCCAGCGGAGTATTCCTACTGCCACCTGAAGTTCTTCAGGCCGGAGGACGCGGACCGGAAATTGCCAGTCGGGGAACTGTGGGCGATCCCGCAGGGTGGTGATGTGCTCAGACAGCATACCGCCTCGGGATTGTTCATCGATGAAGGGGGCTTCCAGCCAGATCTTGCGAGCTCGATTCGGGCGGCACAACCCATGCTGACTGGTGGTGGCCGGGTGGATGTCGTGAGTTCGGCGAATCCAGGGTACTTCGAATTGCTGGCGGAAGGGTATGCGAAGTGACTAGGCCAGAATGCGCTTACTGAAAAAGAAAACCCCGCGTTGGCGCGCGGGGCAGGAAACTCAAGGAGAACTGTATGCATGTCGGACAATAAGGCACAGCCACCAGTTTCGTCAACAGCAAATCGCGATCCTGGGTTCGTGAAGCTTCGTCGTGGGCTGAGAAAACATCTCCCCTTGATGTCGAGCAACGCGGCCAAGCTCTATACCTGGCTTCTCATCGCGGCAGAGTGGAAAGGCGAGCGTCGTGGGACCTACGAATCGACGTACGCCGAAATCGCCCAAGAGCTGCTCTGGAATCCGAAAATGCTTCGCCGAAGCTTCAGCGAGCTCCGTGAGAAGGGCTACATCGCGATCGTTGGTGCAGCAAACCAATACGAAAACACCCTGATCACAATCTTAAAGTACGACCAAGATATGGCCGCATTTGGTGGGGACACCGGTGTCCGTAGCATCGGAGCCGAGGACACTGCTGAGGACAACGCTGGGGACACTGGTGTCCACAGCTCTGTCCCCAGCAAACCGTCTAGCCCACTCAACACAAAGGTTTTAGAGGCCCCTAAGAATTTAGAAGAAGTTAAAGAAGTAGAAGAAGGGAAGCTTGACGCCGTACGGCGTCGGTTTTACGCCAAACGGCTGCCATCCACGAAAAGCGTTTTTTCTCCTTCGGAGAAAAAGAAAAAGCTCGCGGCCCACCTCGTCGCCAAGATTCGACAGGAAGACGATTCATTCCTCACTTGGATCGAGACGTGCAAAAAGAAGGGGTGGGAACATCCATTCGACAAGGATGAGCAGGAAGCCTTTCAAGAACTGCAATACGAGCCGGATCTAAAGAGTCCCTTGCTGTCGTGCGAGTTTGTCTTTGGAGCGGTGCATGTGTGCGACGACAACCGCGGCAAGGGGCTACCTCCTGGAATTCTTTGTTCGAAGGTCATCGACTTCTGCGAACGCGAAAGAAAAAGAGACAAGGCCCTCGGAGCCGACGGCGGTTACTACTACCCGCCAGATTTTGTAGATCACAGGAATCGGCTGCGGGCAAAAGAACGGGTGATCGAACAGGGATCACGGACACCTGCGGAGGTGCGAACATGAGCAGCGCCGAAGAGTTATTTCGAAAGCGGCGTGAGATTGGGCGGGCAATCTGGTTGCTGACTTTCTATTGGTCGTTGCAGAACAGCGACGAGTGCACCTGGGCCTGGGTGAATGGCGGCACGCCGATCAGTGACGGCGATGTGGCCGCAGGTTTTCAAGTGTCGGTTTTCACGGCCGCGCGGTGGCGGGAGAAACTTCGCCGGGCCGGAATGATTCAAGTGTTTCCGCGCGAGCATGGCTTCAGCGTGTTCGCCTACCGCCCAGTGTTTGCGGGTAAGTTTCTCGATTATCTCGACGACGGGCTTGCGAGTGCGTCCCCCTGGCCGAAGCTGGCGAGCGAACTGGTGCAGTAGAAGGGCATTCCAAAAACCCTCGCGTCGCGGCGAGGCTTAAGTCGTGTGGAATCAGTAGCGGTTTTCACGCTCTCAAAAACACATGATTATGGAGTGAGGTCTCTGACGGTGTGATCGAGGGCCGCGAAGGACGAATGGGCTGTGCCGCGATCACATGTTTCTCGGAGGCGCAGGGCAAGTCCGGGATGGATGAGGTTTCGGAAGTGTCTCGCCAGCCTTGCTTGAATGGCGGTCTCTTTGCTGATTCTGTTGAGATGCGCGGATACTTCGATGTAGTGGTGGAGCACCCAGTTCTCAGGGTTTGAGGGTGGCTGTTTGGAGAAAGTTTTGTTTGCGACGAGGGCAGTCGCTGCTGTCCGAATATGTGCTGCGCAGTGTGTCTGAAGGTCCCAGAGGAGGAGAGCTTCGATCGTGGAGCCAGCAAGGACGGTGACGGCCTTCCACTCGCCGTTCGCCAAGGCTCGTGTGACGGCACCGATGTCAGACCGTAGGATCGCCCTGAAGTGCGGGTCCGTGATGAAGTTGAGTTCAGATGTGCCGGGAGAAGGGGACTCATCTGGGCACTGCGCGAGCGCGTCGCGGATGCGCGCAAGTGGATTCACGGGCGCGCCGAATTGAAAGCCCTGGGGGCTGTGGCCGGCGTTTCGGTTTGAAGTCCACGTTGCGAGTACGTGCTTAATTTGCTCTTTGGCGGTGATGAATGACGCGTATGCGTCGTTGTCCATCGTGAGGAGTTCGTCTGGGACCTGGTCAGCGAGAACGAGTACGCCAGAAAGTACGGCCGGGTCGATGCTGTTCATCTTTGCGATTCCATCGAATTCATAGACGGGCGTGCTGGCAATAAAGCGGCAGACTTGACTGGGGACGACTCGCGGCATTGGACACCTCTAGAGGGAATCGGGCAATCGTAACAAAAAAGGAAGAAACGGACTGCGTGTGACTGAACGGCGGAAGGCGTGCGAGGGACTCGGCGCGCGCGAAGAGTCTGTTACACTCCTCGCCCAGAGGGATGGTTGGTCATCAGGTGAAGGGAACCTGATGGCTCGACGTCGTTTTCAGAAGGGCTTTGTGTTCCTACAAGGCAACCAATGGAAGGGACGGTACCGCGAAGACGTGATCGTTGGCACGGAGACGAAGCGCATCCGAAGGGAAGTTATCCTGGGCTCTAAACGGGACCTCCCCACCAAGCCGTTGGCAATGCGACGGCTGGAAGTGCTTCTCGCACGCATTAACGGTCTCGATTACCGGCCCGGCCGCGTTGCTAATTTCGGTGAGTTCTTGGATCGATGGAAGATGGAGATTCTGACGAAACAACAACCATCTTCTGCGCGAGCGGTGAAGTCGCACCTAAAGTGCTACATCGTTCCTCAACTCGAGAAACTTCGACTCGAACAGTTCGGAGTCGAGAATCAGCAAACGTTTATCACCCGCGTGGTTGAAAAGGGCGTTTCACGCAAGACGCTCCTGAACGTCCTTGGCACGCTTTCATCCATTCTGTCCACAGCCCGAGATTGGGGCTACAACTGCACGCAGATCGACGTGAGTAAGCTGCGGCTTCCACCCCGTGGCGCCCGCCATGAGGCACCCCACTTCACGATCGAGCAACTCCAAAAACTCCTAGCCATCGCCGAAGAACCGTGGCGAACCCTCTATTGCATTTTGACGATGGACGGCCTTCGCGCCGGCGAAGCTCTCGGGCTTCAATGGCAGGACATTGACTTTGATCGTCGGCTGCTGCACATCCGCCGGTCGGCGTGGTACGGGAAGATCCAAACCGCCAAGAGTCAAGCCAGCGAGACCATTCTCCCGATCCCAGATGCGCTCATCGAAGTTCTGAAACTCTTCCGGGCACAATGGAGGCCGAATTCGCAAGGATTCCTCTTCGTGACGCGCAATGATAGACCACCCTCGTCAAACAAAGTCGTGGAGTATCACCTCTGGGCTCTGCTGGACGCTCTCGGCATCCCGCGGTGTGGCCTTCACGCGTTCCGACACACTCACACAGCACTGCTCCTCGACTCCGGAGCGACTCCGAAAGTCGTCCAGCGGCAGCTTCGCCACGCCGACGCGCGCACAACGCTTGAGATTTATGGGCACGTTGTGGGAGATGCGCACCGCGAAGCAGTCGAGAAGGTAGCGTCGATGTTGGACGGTATTGGACGGTCGTCCGGTACGATTAACTAGTGTTTTCAGTCGCTTAGCCGCGTGCGGCGATGGGTTCGATTCCCATCGCCCGCTCCATAAACCCTGTTGATGCAGTTGGCCTTACTGGCTTCTACCCCTGAAATAGACCCATAAACAGTCGTGTTTTGGACTCAGTTGGACGCGGATTCGCCGTGCTGATAGTCAATTGGACGCGACTGGAAGCGGTACACGTTGACACAGTGCGGTGACGCGAATGCCCGGTGACTGAAGGCTGAATCTATGGCGACCCTACCCATTCCATTCCCCGCTAGTCTCCTGAGTCATTGATTTCTGACATATTTGTTGTGCCCTGTACAGCCAGAGTGCGGGAAGCGAACCGGCCAATGCTGTTGAGCATCGCATCGGCACTCTTGGTCCACACAAAGGGCTTGGGCTGCTCGTTGTGCACGG
>QHYE01000024.1 GCA_003224055.1 Acidobacteriota bacterium
CATCGGCATACCGCGTTAGCTGATACCCTCTCAGCCGCATCTCCCGATCAAACGGCGTCAGAAGTATGTTACTGAGCGTCGGCGAAATTACGCCGCCCTGAGGAGTTCCGCGCTCGGATGGAAAGAGCTGCCCCTTTCCGTAGCTTCCCGCCTTGAGCATTGCCTTGATGAGGCGTAGCACTCGGCCATCCGCTACCCTTTGGGCTACCAGCGTGAGAAGTTTTTCGTGATCAACGGACCCGAAAAAGTCTCGGAGGTCCGCATCCACGATCCACTCCGACCCGCTTTGAATCTCCTTCCAGATCTTGCGTAGTGCATCCTTTGTCGACCGCCCTCGCCGATATCCGAAGCTAGCATCGTCGAATACCGGCTCGAAGATGGGTTCCAACCGATTGAGCAGCGCTTGTTGGCACACGCGGTCATAGATCGCAGGTATGCCGAGCATGCGATACTCTCCTGGTTTGTCCCTCTTCGGAATCGGGTGTTGTCTCACCGACAGAGGTTGATAGGTGTCCTCTTTCAGCTCCCGCTGCAGCCGAGCTAACTGCGGGCCCAGCTGTGCTTCAAAAGCCTCGAGACTCTGCCCATCTATTCCTCCACTGCCCCGGTTCTCCTTCACCTTCTCCCAGGCCATCTCCAGATTCTTCCGCTTGTACACCTTGTCGATTAATGAATGGACCTTCTTGGCACCCATCAGGTTGATCCAATCCACCAGTCTCCTCAGACGAGAGCGTACGGGTTTTTCGCTAAAGGAACTGTTCCTTCCTCCCTCATCTTTACTCATCTGGTTTCCTTTCTCTTCCTGACCATCTTCGCCGGCTGACTTCCCCGACCCACTCTGGTCGCCGATCGCTCGGTCACGTGACTTTCATCACGCTTCAGGTACTATTCAGCCGTCGGACTACTGACAGAGCATCGCTCGCCATTTCGCTTGCGCTTATAAGTCTGCTTACTCCGGAGCTGCCCGGAGACTCTGCCAGTTCTCCTGAGGTCACGCGCTGTTCTTCTGTACCGTGCCGTCCGCAAACACCTTGGTGCGGTGGGTGAATGAGAAACGCCTTCGTCTTAGAAGTGCAGACTCGACCTTGCCCCACCTTTGGCCGACCGGTTCATCTTGGGTTTCCCCATCGATTACGGCCCGGTACTTCTCCTCATGCCCTTCGGATTCCACCTTACGGTGGACACCCTGCCCTCCGGAGTACAGCAAGCGGTGGCTCTAGGTCGGTCTTGGCCGTATCCAGCTTTCGCCTTCGTGCCCGTTTAGACGTCTCCATACCTTCCACTTTCCCCGGCCAGCGAGGCTGCGAACCCCGCATCTTGGATATGGCGCCCCTCATTTGAGCGCCAGAGGGACTTCAACCCTCCTGAACAACGCGCTGCTCAGCGCGCACTTCCTGTTTGCCGACAAACCGGAAGTAATGTCGGGAATTCCGGTCTTCTGGCCCGTTACAATCGATGGCAAACCCGGGGAGCTTCCAAGTTCCCAAAATTGACTGGCTAGTTTCTGGACTTTTGCAAATTGGCGGCGCTGCGAGCAATTAGCAAAAACCGCTTCGCGGCGGCGTCCTCCTCAAGGGACGCGAGGCGAACGCGTCCGGCAGCCGAAGAGTTGTAGATTTCATGACCTGGCCGTACTTTGTCCGCTGTCAGCAGCAAGCCGCGAGAATATAACCGCAGGCAAGAATGAGCAAGTGCATCGAGATCAGCAAATTGAATGGAAATGAATCCCTTCGTTGCGGGCTTCCATAAACATCCACTTGACACAGCCGGCGTTGAGAAGTAATTTTCCCCCCAATGTTTTTCCTTGGAATCAAAAGTCTGATTCCTGCCGTCAGGTATTGGTGGGACGGAGAGTCTGAAGATCGCCATCTCATGCTTTTCCTCTGAATTTGGGAACGGCGTGGTTCCTGGCACTTGGGGGTGGAGGGCACTTCGTTTGTTTTTCAGGCTTTGAATCCGGAATATACGTTTGGTGGGGTTGCCGAGAGAGGTGAGGATAATGTGCAAGAGAATTCTTACTGCGGTCGTGGTCTGTATCGTTGCAACCTGTTGCGGACAAATGGCGTACGGCCAGGCAACAGGTAGCTTTCTAGGGATAGTGACAGATAAATCGGGCTCGGCAGTTTCCGGAGCGTCCGTCAGGGTCACCTCTCAAGGCACTGGCGCAAGTCGCGAAGCCAAGACCGATGATGCGGGCCACTACATCATCAACTTGCTGCCGGTATCCATCTATACGATTCGGGTGGAATTCCAGGGCTTCCAGGCGGTGGAGAGCAAGGATGTAAAACTTCAGGTGGATGAGCAGCGCGAATTGGATTTCGCTTTGTCCCCCGCCACCGTGAGTTCCACGGTTGAAGTCGTATCAAACCAAGTTGCAGTGGAGACCTCGAATCCCTCCCTCGGCCAAGTCATCACCTCTCAGCAGGTTTCTCAGCTCCCTTTGAATGGGCGCGATTTCGTGCAGCTTGCGACGCTCAGTCCCGGAACTACAGCGGAGACAAACCCCAACAGCTTTTTCACCACTTCTGCCACCAGTGAGGTGGCTGCCCGCGGACCGTTCTCACTTTCAGTCGGTGGTTCACGTCCCAACAGCACGGACTGGCTGATCGATGGGGCCGACAACAACGAGTTGACCGCAGGCGGCATTTCCATCCTCTCTTCGATCGACTCCATTCAGGAGTTTAAGGTCCTGACATATAACTACTCAGCTGAATACGGAACTCGCGCGGGTCCGACGGTGTTGCTGACCACCAAGTCAGGGACCAATAATTTCCACGGCTCGCTATTCGAATTCTTGCGAAACACATCTTTGGACGCCAAGAACTTTTTCCTACCTTCCGCGGAAAAATTCAATCTGAATCAGTTTGGCGGGTCTGTTGGCGGACCAATCCGAAAGAACAAGACATTTTTCTTCCTCGACGGCGAACAAAAATATCAGCGCCACGGCATTGCGTTCACGGGCCTGGTTCCTTCCGACGCCATGCGCAACGGTGATTATTCCGCCAATCCCGCGTCCGGGCTGGTCATCGCAAATCCGAATATGGTCGGAACGTCCACGAACCCCAGCGTTTACCCTAATATTTATTTTCAATGCGATCCCAGCGGAAATCCATTGCCAGCAAACGCAAATGGAAGCCAGCCCCAAGGGACAGCCTGCAATAAGATTCCGTCCGGCCTGATCAATCCGATTGGCCAGGCCATGATGAATCTGTACCCAGAGCCCAACGCGACCGGCAACTCCAGTTTTAACTTTGTCAGCGCGCCGGTTCGCAAGCTGGATGAAACCAAGTTTGATATACGCGTGGACCACAACTTCTCCGGCGCGGACTCGTTATTCGCCCGCTTCAGTTACGACCAAGCGAGTTCCTATGTGCCAGGCGGAGCCCCCGGTTTTGCAGAACAGAATGCCTTTGGCAGCAATCAGGGAATCCTCAACCATGCGAGAAACGTCGCCATCGGGGAGACTCACATCTTTTCGCCGTCAACCGTGAACCAATTCAGCTTTGGTTACAATCGCATCTTCAACTACATCATTTCGCAGGGCTCGGGGACTTGTGCATCCGCAAAGCTCGGCATCATCGGCGCGAATCTGGGTTGCCCCACCGGCAGCACCACCTGCACGCCAGGGGCGTACAGCTGCGGCCTGGTTAGCGTACTAATGATTGGCGGCTACTGGTCCCTTGGCGATCGCGGCTATACGCCGTTCCAAGGCGGAACCAACATCTTCACGGTAAATGATTCTCTCGACATGATCCGCGGAAAGCATGATTTCAAGTTCGGTATCGGCATCCGCGCTAACCAGATGAATGTGGGCACTGAGGCCTTCCAGGACGGTTTCTGGATCCCCGGTGCCATCGGCAATTTCAGCGGCTATGCGAGCACTGGCGTGAGCATCCCGGGTAATCCCACGGCGGACTTTCTAATGGGCCTAGTGGGTGTGTCATTTCACGATCAAACATACAACGGCCCGGTCACCGGCCGCCGCTGGAAAATCTACCGGCCCTTCGTTCAGGATGATTGGAGAATCACCAAGGACCTGACCCTCAATCTCGGCTTGGCATGGGATATAACCAATCCCATCTCGGAAGTCGCTGGTCGGATGGCAAACTACGACCCTTATGTGAACAAGCTTTTCGTTGCCGGTCAGAATGGTGTTTCGCAGTCTGCGGGAATAGAGAAGAGTTGGACGGCTTTTGAGCCAAGACTTGGCCTGGCTTGGAAGGTGTTGGGCAGCGACAAGACTGCGGTCCGGGCCGGCTATGCCATTTATCACGATTCCGCCTGGAGCATGGGTGCCCAAGGGCTTTGGCAGAATCCGCCCTTCTTCGCCGAGGCCGATGCCTTTGGCCTTGCCCAACAGTCTGGAATACCTGGAGCTGGGTGCCCCTTTACGACCTCGTACTGCCATACTGTACTTGGCAACCAATTTGTTTCGGGCGCTGGCCTTTCATTTCAAATTATTAACAGCCCGCCGGACCTTTCCACATTCACTGGAACGCTTTTTTCCCAACCTAGAAACTTCAAGCTCGGTAAGGTTCAGCAGTTCAATGTGAACGTGGAACGCCAGATGCCAGGCAACGTTGTGCTCACAGTTGGCTATGCGGGTTCACGCGGCAACCACGTCCTGGTGGCTGGGAATAACCTCAACACGTTTGGCCCATCGAATTGCAGCCCAGGCACAATCGGTTGCAACGCCGACGGGTCTCCATTCGTGCCTCCATTCTCGCCACCCAACGGTAACTCAGTTTTAGTGTTCGGGGACTACGGCAAAACCACCTACGATTCGCTGCAAATCAAAGCCGAAACCAAAGCGTCAAGGTACGGCCTTTATGCCTTGATTGGCTACACATATTCCCACACCCATGACAATGGCCTATCCGATGGTTTGGGCTCCTTACTAAGTGCCGTTTATTTCCCGCTACCGAACTGGGAGAACCTGGATTGGGCACCTTCGCAGATTGACTTGAGAAATAGCTTTACAGCAAGCGTCATTTACGACTTACCCTTCGGCAAGGGAAAAAAGTTCGGCAACGGCTGGAATAACGTGACGAACTCGGTTCTGGGAGGTTGGCAGCTAACTTTGATTGAGAAAATCACTTCCGGGTTTTCCGTTCCTCTAATCGACTCCTTAAACCAGTCTGGAGTTTTTTTTAACAATGGCGGCAACGGGAACAACTTTAATCGCCCGGACAGAGTCGCGGGTTGTGATCCCTCCGCGGCCAGCCATAAGAGTCTCCAATACATTAACGCGACTTGCTTCGTCAGTGCGGTCGGCCACCTCGGGAATGCTTCGCGCGTGCCCGTCTACGGTCCAGACTTCGTGAACACGGATTTCTCCGTCATCAAGCAATTCACGCTGCCTTGGGAGAATATGGGCCTGAACTTCAGGGCGGAGTTCTTCAACCTGTTCAACCACGCGCAGTTCGGCTTGCCGGTCAACGATGTCAGGGCACCGGGCTTTGGTCAAGTAAACTACACGGTGAACAACCCGCGCCTCGTTCAGTTCGGGCTGAAGTTCACTTTCTAGGGTAACATCGCATCGAATCGACCTGAAGTTTCCTTCGCCGCCCCACCGGAGTTCCGGTGGGGCGGTTGACTTTTGGATCGGTACTAATCTCATTAGTTCAACGCGAATCGGGAGCAACTGGAGGCGGTGACGAAGGATTCGTCTTGCGAAGGGTATACACAAACTGCTGAATCTCGCGGCGTTCACGTTCGGCTTCCTTGCTTTTCTGTTCGGAGATCTGCTTGAACAGCTCGATCTCCTTGCCGGCCTTTTCTGCTTCTCCCATGCGCCGGTACACCTGCGCCAGGCGGTAATGGGCCTCGTCCGGCAAAGGCGTGGTTTCAACTGCGTTCTGGAACGCAGTGATGGCGCCTGAGAAATCCTGGCGTTCCGAACGCAGAATGCCTAATTGCAGATAAGCATTGCCGAGATGGGGATCGAGCTCGAGCGCCGTTTTCAGCTCCGTTTCCGCCACTTCGAAGTTTTCCTGGTTCCGAATCTGCTTCGTCAGTGCTACGGCGTAAAAGTAATGCGCCATGGCACTCTCCGGATGCAGGCCGACGAATCGCTTCATCCTGTCCGTCCATCCGGGGGGTTCGATGTTTTCAGTTGCCTGCAGCCTGCCGAGAAAAAGGTAGGGCGTGGGTTCCGCGGGGTTCAGATCGCAAGCCTCCAGAAAAATTTGTCCAGCCTCCTCCTTGGAACCTTGCGCAAATCTCGCCGCGCCCAATCCCAACAACATGCGGCTGGAATTTGGATAAAGGCGCCGGCCTTTGGTGAACACTTCGATTGAGGGCTCGAATGCTCGATGCAACAGCAATTCTGCACCCCAGGCAAAGAGATGAGGCTCACTCGGCTGCAGTTCTGCCGCGCGATGGTATTCTTTGACGGCTTCGAGGGGACGCCCCTCACTTTCCTCAAGCTCCGCCAATTGGGCATGCAAGTCTGCGTTGTCTTCCTGGGCAAGCTTGGCTCGAATGGAGGCTTCACTCGAAGCTCCTGCGTGTTCAGGATCGCGTGGGGCAGCGTTAGGTTGGTTGGTTCCTTCTCGCACCAAAGAAACTGCGTCCTTCACCAGCGTATTGCTGCTCGGCAAGACACGGCCAGACCCATGTCCGCCCAGGGCCGTCGTATCGGTGACACCCGCCACGGTGAACGTGGGTTTGTCCGAGAATTCAAAGGCCCTGGATTCGTCCTTCGCTGTTCCAGTTGCTTGAGCCTTCGTCAAAAGCAGAACGATCGATTTTGCTTCTCGCTGGTGGAGAACGAATGGCCCTTCCTTCCCCTCCAGGTAGCCCTCCAGCTTTGTGTGCACTGTATAGGTCCCAACGGATACTGCCTCGAAGCGGAAACGACCTTGAGAATCCGTCGCTGAGGCAAGTGTGTGGCCGGGATCAGCACTCTCGAGGTACACCACGGCGCCGACGATCGGACGGTCTCGGGAGTCGTGGACCCTTCCCTCGATCACGGGGAGGCTTTGCTTGGCCCCGGTTTGCCCTTGAAGCCACGGAGCCAACATCGTCAGCAAAGCGCAAAAGAAGCTGACGATCCGAATCGATCTGCTCAGAGGGATGTTCATATGGCGGCAGCGTGCCAAAGACTGCGTCGGACTTCATTCTAGCGGTGGGACGGACGCCGCGCAATCGGCCGAGTGGAGCGGGACCAAAGAAGGCACTTACTACCCAAAACGTGAAAGCTGGCTACTGTTCCAGCTGCTTCAATTCTTCTTTGGCCTGCGCATGATCTGGATGTTGTTTTAGCAACTCCAGAAGAACGCTCTTTGTTTTCTCCCGGTTTCCTTCGATGGCGAAGACGCGCGCCAGATTCAGATAGGCTTGATCGTACGCTGGCGCTACGCGAATCGACTCTTCAAAACTGCGTTTCGCTTCCTCCGGGCGCCGTGTGCGCAGATAGAGAATTCCCAGGTTATTGAGCGCTTCTGGATAAGCGGGCCGGGCCGCCAGAGCTCTTTGCAAATAGTCATAGGCACGCTCAGTGTCATTCTGTTGGGCATACACCATGCCGAGACTGTAGTTTGCCTCGGGATCATCGGGATTCAACCCAATGGCGCGCTCGAGCACGCGCTTGGCTTGTGCCCAATCCTTCTTCTGACGGTGGGCACTACCAAGGTTCTGCAATGCAACGGAGTGTTCGGGATCGATCTGAAGGGCACGCTGAAACTGCTGGATGGCAAGATCCGTGTTCCCTTCACGTGCCGCCAATATTCCCAGGTTATTCCAGGCGTTGGGCACCGTGCCAGGATAGCTGGCATGAAGTTGGAGAACACGCTGAAAGCACTCGCGGGCCTCATTCGATTTTTGCTGCTGCAAGTACGTGCTGCCAAGTCCGTAGAATGCTTCCGCACTTTTCGGATCGTCTTTGAGGGCTTGTTGGAAAAATACCCCCGCCTGTTCAAGATAGCCGCGCTCGAAAAAGACGAAACCAAGGGAAAGATAATTTCGCTCAAAATTATAGGACTCGCTTACTCCGGCAAAAGGAAGCGCTTTGGCCAATCGCTCTGAGACATTCTGCGGGATACTTTGGAAATCCGCCCGAAACTGCTCCTTCAACGCTGAGCCCTGGTAAATCTTGACGATGTATCCGGCCGGATCGACAAGGAATGAAAGGGGAACGCTGAGGTCGCAATGGCGATCGAACAACTGACGGTGGATGATGTTATACGCGGCGATGGCATCTTGAGAAGCTTTTAGAATCGGGAAAGAATGTCGCGCGAAGGATAATTGCGCATGGCTCTCGCCTTTGTTCTGCGCGCCATCGACATTGATCGTGAGCAGTTGCAATCCTTTTCTCGTCCACTCTTCGTGCGACAATTCAAATTCTTCCAGATCTTTCTGGAAACCTGACAGGGATGCGGACCAGAAATGGAGAAGCACCGGCTTGCCGCGATGGGCAGATAGGGTTTCGAACTGTCCGGCAAGATCGGGAAGAGAAAAATCGGGGGCTAGAACCGGCACAAGCAGCCAAGTTTCCACAGAATGCGGCAAAGTTTCATTGGTGGAGGGAGCTGTCGCGGTTGCCGGCCAGCTCGAGGGTTTGGCGAAAGGCTCCATTCGCGATGGCGGCAGCCCTTCTTTCACCCAAATCCGGTGGTTGATTGGCAAGTCGTGCACCTTCTGGGAGAGTCCGCTGGGCCATTGAATTGTGGCTTGAACGGGCGACTTCGCAGCTCCCAAACCAAAAAACATCTCTTTGGTGTGTTGCGCGAGGAACCCGGAACCAATTCGGAGGATGCGGCTCTGGCGGCCCGATTCCGTCTCCACCGTGATCCTGGCTCCAATGGCGTCGCGATTGCTCTCCTTCCCGGAAAGGCGAAAAGAGATGACGGGGGGTAGTTCTGGAAGCACATTCTTCAGGTATCGTAACTGCGGACTGTTGCGATTCTTCAAGACAACTTCCAACCGGCCATCCTGGTCGAAATCGCCTAGGGCAAACGTCCGGCTGTCTTCCAAAAAGTCCAGTCCGCAAATTCCTGAAACATCAGAGAAGGTTCCATCTCGATTGTTCATGTAGAAGGCGTTCCTCTCGAACCCGCTCCAGGTGTGGTCAGACCGAATAAGCTCGTTGAGGGCATTCCAACCTTGCTCGTACGCATGGCTTGGCCTGGCCTCATTCGGTGAATTAGCCACCACCTGCCGCCAGAAAAAGCTGTTGAGGTCTTCTCGTATCGTTCCCGAAACCATCCCGTTGGCAATGTACAGATCCGGAAAACCGTCGTGATTGAAATCCCAGGCGTCGCTCGACCACGACCAGCGTCCCATGGTCGTTCCGGACCGTGCACCGGCGTCTTCAAAACTGCCTCCGAGGTTTCGGTACAGACAGTTGCCCATCGCGTGCTTTCGGTAGAGTGCACGGGCCTTTGGATCGATATCCTTGTGAAAAATCTCCTGCTCGGAGATGCGGATACCGGCTGCCGTCCACATGTCGGCAACGTAGAGGTCTTCCCTGCCGTCATTGTCAAAATCAAGCCACGAAACACTCATGCCGGCGCCGATGTCCTCCACACCGGCCTCGCGGGCTACATCGGTGAAGGTGCCGTCGCCATTGTTCCGATAAAGGTTTTTGCGTCCGAAATCGTTAACCACGTAGAGGTCTGGCCAGAGATCGCCGTTATAGTCACCCCAACTGCAACAGAAACTGAAGCGGGTGTTGTTTTGATCGAGGCCGGATTGCCTTGTGACATCGCGAAAGGTTCCGTCCCCATTGTTGCGCATCATGAAATTGGGCGGACCATTCTCTGCCTCGTAATAAGGCATGGGGTAGCGGTATTGATCCGTGCCTTGGTAATAGGCGTAAAGGCAGAAATAGACGTCCAGCCATCCGTCGCGGTCGTAATCCGCAATGGCGGCGCCGGTGAAGGTGCCTTGGGGAGGATTAGCAAACTGGAAAGCATCCGGCTTGAGGCGGAATTCTCCGCCTCCTTGATTGAGAAAGAGTAACGGGCCCGTGGAACGCACGACAATCAGGTCCTGGCGGCCGTCGTTGTCGATATCGGCGAACAAGGCGCAAGCTGTGTTCTCCAGGACACCGAGTCCCGATGAGTCCGTGAAGTCTTCGAAGGTGCCATCCAAGCGATTTCGAAAAAGCCGGTTGGGGAGTCCCGCGGGCTGACAGACGTAGAGGTCGTCGCGGCCGTCCCCGTCAATATCTGCGACGGAGACTCCGTTGTGCCCGTAGATATCAATGCCGCTGGCGCCATCGAGGACGGTTCGCCAATAGTCTGTCCCGGGAATCAACTGTGAAGCGTACGAGCGATTGCTGCCAAACGCGTGTGATGTAATGTCCAGGAAGACAGGAGCTAGAGAGCGACTGCGTTCCTCGTCAAGAGCCCGCCATTTCCCGAGCCGCATCTCATCGGAGGGAAGCCTCTCCCAACTGAGCTCCCAGTGCCCCACTCGTTGCTCACGATGAAAGCCGGCGCCTGTACCCACCAGCTCGAAGCGGATAATCATCACAAGCGAAGCGGACTCTCCGCTCGGGAAGGATGAGAGAGACTGGGAGTGGATACTGACTATCAGAAAATCCGCCGTCGTCAGTTTCGAAAAAGTGGCCAAGGAGGAATGCAATTCGGCAAGAAATGCTTCGTTCCCGAGGGTAGGTTCTGGCGGGTATTGGACCTGCCACACTTTGAGCGGCGATGCATCGTTGACAGCCCTCAATCGACCAGCTTTCAGAGAGCTGCCCAAAAAGCCGGCGGACATCACCTTGCCCAATGCGGCTGTGTCTTGGGGGGACTGCAGTAATTGCGAAGTCCACTCCTTGAAAATAGCTTCAATCTGATCCTGATATTTCTCTGTGACGAAATCGTCGAAGCCTGCCGAGACTTTGCGTAATACCGCTTCCATACCTCGTTTTAGCCGGTATTCGGGGTGGAGTTGCAATTCGTCTTGAGTTGCAGGTCGCTCTCGTGAAACGTAGGAAAAAATGGAACGAAAAGGAATCCCTGCGGGAAAGAAGGCTAGCGAGGCCCCCTGACAGTATTGCAGAAATTTGCGGCGGCTAAAATCGACGGGACTGCGCTTCTTCCAGAACCCGCTCAGACAGGTGCTCCCTGGTATTCTTCTGCGGAAACGGGACTGTAGCACCGGCGTCAGGACGCGTCAAGTTAGTGGGATTCGATCTGGCTGGTGAGGAGGGCGTTTATCCTCCCAAAAGCACGTAGAAGCGTTCCACTATATTCAGCGACAGAATTTCACTATCACGGATTCATGCTGGGGACAGCGTTGCGAAGGATACCTGGCAGATTGCCGCAGGGGAAAAACCTCTTCAAGCTGGAGAAATCCGACCGAGATCCAGCGGAGTCTTGAAAAATCCTGACCATATGATTTGCAAAGAGCGTCCAGGCCAAGCTGGTAGACAAGTGCAGTAAGACCTACTCGGACCCAATCCTCTGGTCCCTGAATCCGATGTGGATCGCCTAGTCCGATCGCAGCGCTTGCATGACGTCGACGCGCGCCGCGCGGGCCGCTGGCACTGCCGACGCGATGACCGCTGCGGCCAGCAGAACGATCGCCGAGACGATCACCGGCAGGGCGCTGGGCATGCGGACGTCAAGGAAATAGCTGCCGGCAAAGCGGGCCAAGAGATAGCCGCCGGCTGCGCCTGCGACGACTCCGGCGATGGCCATGATGGCGCCTTCGACGATGACTCCGCCGAGGAGACGCTGGGGCGGCGAGCCGAGAGCGAGGCGGATGCCGAATTCCCGGGTGCGCGCGCTGACGGAGAAAGCGAGGACGCCTGCGACTCCCACCAATGCAATGGCAAGAGCGACGCCGGCGAAAACGCCGAAGACTACGGTGTTCAGACGATCGGGAGTAAGCACTTCGGCGCGAACGTCTTCGAGGGTGGCGGCGCGCTCGATGGGCTGATCCACGGACATGTCTCGGATGATTTTTGTGATGGGAGACACGAGCGAATAGGGATTCGCGCTGGTGTGAATGAAGAGGCGGCCGCCCCAAATTTCTCCTTGGTCAAAGGGGCTGTAGACGGTGAGGGTAGGGCCAGGAACAACGTGTTCGTCATCTATATCAGCGGCGACGCCGATGATGCGCCGCGGCTCCCCGCTAATATCAATGAACTTCATCACAGGATCGGTCCAATAAACGTGGCGATTGACGGCGTCCTGCGTTGGGAACATGCGTTTTGCGAGCGTTTCGCTGACGATGACGACAGGCTCTTTGCTTTGGCCGTCGAGGGCGTTGAAGTCGCGGCCGGCGATGATGGGAACGCCTAGAGCGGCGAAGAATCCCGAAGAAATGCTGCGGAGTTGGGCGCGAGGATCTTCTTCGCCGGGAGCACTCACGTGGCCGTCGGCGGAGAATTGGAAGCCAGGGCCGAACGTGCCTGCGTAGCGCCAGGGAACAAGGATGCCAAAGGCGGTTTTATCCACTCCGGGCAGCGCGTCAATGCGGCGCATAGATTCTTTGTAGAAGTCGGCGACTTGTTGAGGAGTTTTCCCGTAGGAGATGGCCGGGACGTTTATGGCGAGAACGCGGCGCGTGTCCAGGCCAGTTTGCGCGGTCTGCATCGAGAGGAGCGTCTTGAGCAGCATGCTGGCGCCGGCAAGCAGCATGAAAGACGCGGCGACTTGCGTGACAGCGAAAATGCGCAGGCGGCGATTGGTATTGCCGGTGATGCGAAAGCTGCCGCTGGCAAGGCTGGAGCCTTGCGATGTGTTCGCAGTTGGGAGATGCGGGACGTAGGCTAGAAGCACTGCCGCAATGACCGCCAGAATTGCGCCGACCCAGAGCATGCTGGCGTCCACGGTGAGATCGAGCGCGCGAACCGAGAAGCGCGACGCGTAGCGGGCCAGCACAGAAAGAAGTGGGCTGGCGATAAGGACGCCAAGCGTGGCTCCGGCAACGCAGAGCACCAGGCTTTCCGCAAGTAGAGTGCGGCGCAGGGCGCCGGAGCTGGCACCGAGGGCGGCGCGGATACTCAACTCGCCTTCGCGGCGGACGGAGCGGGCTAGAATGAGATTGGCAACGTTGGAGCAGGCGATGATGAATACGAGCCCGGAGGCGGCTAGCAGCACGAGCAGAACATTGCGGGCGCCGGACGTGATTTGATCGCGGAGCAGCTTGGCGTCAATGCGGTAGTCGCCCTGAGCGGAATACGCATCCGAGTGGTCTTTCTTCATCGTGGCGTAGACCGTCCGTAACTCGGCGCGGGCTTGATCGAGAGTGACGCCCGGAGCGAGGCGGCCGAAAAGCTCGGTCATGCGATGAACGCGCCCGGTGACCATGGTGGCCGAAAGATGATGCGGGCTGGTGACCACGTTGGCGATGATCTCGGTTTCAGCAGGATAAGGGACGGAAGGCTCGAGAACTCCGACGATCGTGGCGGAGCGAGTGCCGAGCCGGATGTTCTTGCCCATGACATTGGGATCGGCCTTGAGAGTGTCTTTCCAGAACCGATAGGTGAGGACCGCGGCGCCGGCGGCCTTGGGGCCCTCGTCGCGCATGTCCAGCAGGCGACCTAGGACGGGATGGAGGCCCATAACTTCGAAATAAGTGCCGCCGACGACGCCGGCGCGCACTTCGCGAGGTTCGCCGAGTCCGATCATGGTGAAGCCGATGGTGGAGAAATCGCCGAACTCGGTTAGGGAGTGGACGCTGGCCTTGAGGTCCTGAATTTCGGGGACGGAAAAGTTGACGTTCTCGCTACCGATGCCGATAGCGCTCTGCCGAATGTAAATGAGGCGATTTTCATCGGCATTCACCAGCGGGCGCAGGAGCACGCCGCGCACCAAGCTGAAGATGGCGGCGTTGGCGCCGATTCCCAGTGCCAGCGTCAGCACCACAGTGATCGCCAGCCCTTTGGTGCGCCCAAGTGAACGAACCGCCACTTTCAGATCGCGAAGGAACAACTCTGGTGTGAGATTCATGATTCGATACTCCTTAACTCACGGCGCCGCGTCTGCCGGCAGCCTATTTCTTACCTGATTCGCTCCGCTCAAGACGTTCGTTGCACAAAGATCCCTGAAAAATTCTGTCGCTGACGAAATGCTACTATGCCCCACAGGATGACCACCACAATCGCTAACACCAGGCCACTCCGGTCCATGAGCAGGTGGTAAAGAAAAATGTTTACGATCACGGGGCCAAGCAGTACGAGCGCGAGCGGTACGTAGCGATTCACCAGCAGCAGCACACCGCCCGCAAGTTGAATGGCACTAACAACGAGAGCGTAGTGCGATTGCAAAAGCGCGGCCAGGAACTGGCCTGCAATTCCCGTAGGCATAGGCCCCTTTGGAATAAAGTCCAAGAAGCCATGCGCCCCCAAATACCACGAAGACCAGCCCAAGGAGAATGCGTGCGATCAGGGCGGCAATTTTCATTGGATGCTCCTCCTCCTTTTTCCTGTTTGTTCCTAACTCCGCAGGGGAATCAGCGCGCGCAGCCGCTCCTCGCGCAAGTAAAGTCCGAGCCAGAGCAACACGCCTAAATACGTCGGGAATAGAACATGGCTGAAGAGCGGGTCGCCAACACGCAAGTGCGTAGCCACCGCACCGCCAAGATAAGCGGTCAGCAAAATTGCGCCGAGTACGGACGTGCGTGGAATCGCGTACAGCACAGTGCAAGTTAGCAGAAGGATTCCAAGCGTGACCGAGCTGCTCAGCGGTAATCCCAGGTGCGCGAATGCGTCGACCACGGGCGCGGGCTTTATGAATTTGATGATGCCGTCAGGAATCAGGAAAAGTACAACCAGTCCGCTGAGAATGCGCCCGGCCCAGAGGCCTTTCTTCGACACCGCAACAGCTCCCGAATCGGATGGCATGAATTTTTCCTCCAGATGTCCTTCCAATTGGAATACAACAAATTTGCAAAATCGTTTCCGTCATTGCTGCAAAGTGCCGGCCCGCCACGGCGGACTTGCCCTTACCCCCCGGCAATCGCCCCTATGATGAGCAGCGGCTCCACCCCCGACGCGACGGCGTCCGGCAGAGGCGCATCCGGCGGTTCATGAGAAAGATCCTCCGCGCAAGCGAAGAATCGCAAGAACGCACGGCGCTCTTGCGTGACGTGATCGCGAATCGTGCCGCGCAACATCGGATAGCGCGCCTCCAGCGCGTCGAGGACCGAGCGCTGCGTGACCGGGCCCTCGACCTCCAGCTCCACGTCGCCGCGAACATGCGCCAGCGCTCGCAGGTGCGACGGGAGTACGACTCGAATCATGGCAGCGTCTGAACCTCGACCGAAAGCACCGCCGGAAGATCGCGCACGATGGGCGCCCAATTGTCTCCGGCATCGGCGGAGGCGTATACCTGTCCGCCGGTCGTGCCGAAATAGATCCCGCATTTGTCCAGCGAGTCCACGGCCATCGCGTCGCGCAACACGTTAACGTAGCAGTCTTTCTGCGGCAAACCTTTTGTGAGCGCCTCCCACTCGTTTCCTCCGGAACGGCTGCGGTACACGCGCAGCTTTCCGTCAGGCACGAAATGCTCCCCATCGCTCTTGATCGGCACGACGTACACGGTTTCCGGCTCGTGTGCGTGTACGTCAATCACGAACCCGAAATCGGTGGGCAGGTTTCCGCTGACCTCTTGCCACAAGTCGCCGGCGTTGTCGCTGCGCATCACGTCCCAGTGCTTCTGCATGAACAGCACACCCGGGCGCGACCGGTGCATCGCGATGCGGTGGACGCAGTGGCCGATCTCGGCAGTCGGGTCGGGAATGTATTGGGAACGTAGCCCTTGGTTGATGGGCCGCCAGGTCTTGCCGCCGTCATCGGTTCGGAACGCGCCTGCCGCCGAGATGGCGATAAACATCCGCTGCGGATTGCTGGGATCCAGAACGATGGTGTGCAGGCACATGCCACCCGCGCCTGGCTGCCATTTGGGCCCTGTGCCGTGGCCGCGCAACCCGGAGAGTTCCTGCCACGACTTGCCACCGTCCTTCGAGCGGAATAACGCGGCGTCTTCAACGCCTGCGTACACCGTGTCCGGATCGGTAAGCGAAGGCTCGATATGCCAGACGCGCTTGAATTCCCACGGATGCTGCGTCCCGTCGTACCACTGATGAGTTGTGAGAGGCTTGCCGGTTTCGGAGGAGGAATCGTACTTGAACTTATTGCTCTCGCCTTTGGGCATTCCATCTGGCCCAGTGGTTGGCTCGCCGGGTGGTGTCCCTGGCTGTGTCCAAGTCTTGCCGCCGTCATCGGACCGCTGAATGATCTGCCCGAACCAGCCGCTGGTCTGCGACGCGAACAGGCGATTTGGGTCCGCGGCTGATCCCTTGACGTGGTAGATCTCCCAGCCCGCGAAATGAGGTCCGCTTACATCCCAACGTTCGCGCTTGCCGTCGGACGTCAGCACGAACGCGCCCTTGCGTGTGCCCACCAATACTCGCACCCCGCTCATCTGTCTGTCCTCCCCATTCGTAAGTAAGGCCGCTGCAGAAGCGTACCCTTGATTTTGCTGCCGCAAAACGTTATTTGGTTCCCCTTACGATTTGATTGGTACCCAAACCTCCATGCCGCCCATTCCGGTCCGCGGATCGAATTCCTCGGAGTAACGCTCGAAGAAGTCGGGCGCATCAGCGGTTCCCCGAGCGACCTCATGACCAGATTCCGGAAGCCATATGCTCCCGATGGCATCGAGCGTTTCACGTAGTTTGGATACGTGTTCACGGTGGGGAAAAACAGCGTATTTTTGTGCGCGAATGTCCACGACGTTGAATTCACCGGGAATGCCGGAGGAGCTGGAGACCTCAACTCCGGTCAGATAGTCGATGCCTCCTGCAAAGGCCCAGCACGCCCCGTAGGCCGCATGGCCCACCTGACCTGGGATTTTGCCGATGTGAGGTGCAAAGCGCTCCCATTGGGCGGGAATACCGTTCATTGTTTCGGTTGTGTACCGGCTGCGGAAACCCACGAGGACTAAAGCTTTGCCGTTTTCGAAGCGCGGCGCCTCAAGTTGCAGCGAAGTGGATTTCTTCATTTTGGCTTTGCTCATTTCCATCTCCCGATTTGCAATTCCGGGCTGAAAAGCTGGCACGGAAAAGTTAGTCTGCCCATCTCACTTGCAAAAAGCAAGTGAAAAATGCTACTGTGGAACTATGCCAAAGAAGAAGCCGCGTCCAAAATGGCGCTCGGGGTGTCCGCTGAATGCCTCCGTGGAAATACTCGGCGACCGCTGGTCCTTGTTGATTATTCGCGACATGATGCTCCGGGGCTTCCGGACCTACAAGGAATTTCTGGATTCCTACGAGGGAATCGCTACAAACATTTTGGCGGATCGCCTGCGAAAATTGATCGCTCATGGAATCATCGCCACCCAATCAGACCCCTCCGACGGGCGAAAACTCTTTTACTTGCTCACCGCTAAAGGACTCGATCTTGCACCCGTCCTCACGGAAATGGTGCTCTGGGCCGCCGCGCACGAGGATACCGAAAACCAAGCCCTTGTCCGGCAAATCCAGAAGGACAAGGAGCAATTCCTGGCTGCCATGCGACAACGCTGGGCCGGAAAGACTTTGCCTTCTTCTTAAATCAACTCGTGGCCTTCGCCACAAGCTCCACCAAGCGTTCCCGGCTTTGTGTCCAGCCTGCATCCATTTAATGACGCATGCGCGCAGCGTTTGTTTCGTAAGGACAGAATCTATTTAGGAATAGAAGAGGCTGGTGTCAGCCGATAGGCCTGCCAACTCGGCAAGTCGCCCAGACGGCCCTTGCACGACGAAACGGCGATGATAAAGCAGAAGCGCTCGCAGCCCGGCAAGTTCTTCTCCGCCGCCCGCCCTGCCGGGACCACCATGCAGGCAGCTAGGCACCACATTGCCGTGGCCTGTGTGCTGATTGCCGACCGAGGAGTCGACGACCAGGATTCGGCCGTGCAAGTCCCCGATTCCAAGCACAACATTTTGAACAAAACCCGGATCATTTGAGAAAACGGAAACAACCAACGAACCCAAACCCCGGCGTGCTATCGCGATGAGATTCTCCAGGCTGTCGTACGCCACGAGCGTCGCTGCAGGACCAAACACTTCGACGTCGTGAACGTACTTCGCATCCAGCCCGTTCTTGCATGCCAGAAGCGTGGGCTGCACAAAAGAGGACCTCTGCACATCAGCCTCGATCGGTTGGAACTTCTCGTCGCCGCCAAATACGACTTCGCTTTCTTGTTTCAAACGCCGCAACCCTTCGAAACAAGCGGCTTGCTGTGTCTTGTTCACCACCGGTCCCACTTTGACTTCCGGATTTCGCGGATTTCCCACCTTCGTTGAACTCAATCGCGCAGCAATCGCTTCGCCCACCGCTTGAAACTGTTGGCGGGGCACGAGCACCCGGCGTATGGCCGTGCACTTCTGTCCGGCCTTCAACGTCATCTCACGAACGACCTCCTTCACGAATGAGTCAAAAATCTCCGTGCCCGGAGCGGCGTCCGGCCCGAGAATGGCGGAGTTGATGCTGTCCGCTTCCACATTCACTCGAACCGACCGGCGCAAGATGTTTTCGTGGCCGCGAATCCGCATCGCCGTGTCCGCGGATCCGGTGAACGAAACGATGTCGCTCTCGCTCACGTGATCGAGCAAATCGCGCGCCGAACCGCAAAGGATCGAAATAGTTCCCGCCGGCAGGATTCCTGCTTTCACGATGTCTTCGACGATTCTGTGTGTCAGCCAGGCCGTCGCCGAAGCAGGCTTGGCCAGGATGGGAACTCCGGAGAGCAGCGCGGGCGCAGCCTTTTCGCAGAGACCCCACGCCGGAAAATTGAATGCATTAATGAAGACAGCGGCGCCCTTTGACGGCGCGAGGAAGTGTTGTGCCGCGAACTCGCCGGTTTTGGAAAGGGAAAGGACCCCGCCCTCCTTTAACATTTTCGATTCACCCAGCGCCTTGCCGATCTTGG
The DNA here is from genome assembly GCA_003224055.1 of Acidobacteriota bacterium. GTDB lineage: Bacteria > Acidobacteriota > Terriglobia > Acidiferrales > UBA7541 > Acidiferrum. The sequence goes on from QHYE01000024.1 coordinate 18,876, forward strand.
CGTAATACTTCATCGTGTAGATGGCCCCGTCCACGTCGAACGATGCGTCTGCCTGTGTGGCACCGGAATTCAGAAGCGAAATGCGAAAATATTCGTCGCGGTTCGCGGTCATTACTTCGGCTACCTTCCCGAGCATTTCTGCGCGCTCTCGATAAGTCTGTTGCCGCAGCGCGGCTCCACCATGCGACCTTGCAAATTCAAGTGCCCCCGCAACACCAATTTCTTGCGATGAGATGCGGGCCAACTCTTCTCCTGTGACGGGATCAACCAGCGGCTCGCCGGCGCCCGCGCCCTCTTTCCACTCTCCGGAAACGTAGTTAGGCAGCTTCATCCGTATTCCTCCACCAACGGACTCCAGATTACCCCGAATCTTCGTCCTTTTGGTTATGACAGCAACAAATCCTGCTGCAGCATAATACTGCATATTGCAAGCGCGGGTTCGGAAACCCCGTTCGCACCAGTCACATCTCCATATAATCTACAACATATTGATTATACACATGTTGTAGGCGCGCCCTGCTCACTGTAACCGGGCAGTTTTAAGAAAGTATCACTCCCGATGTTTGTACTTGACCCCTGGTCCAGAACCTGTAGTATACTGCATGTCAGCGTTCATACCATGGCCACCTCTACCGGCGTCGCTTCCAAATCTGTCTCTCTGCGGCGTGGCGCTCCCATTCGCGAGCGTGAGTTTCTGCTTTTCGTCGGCACGCGCGTTCGAGAGCTTCGTAATCGCCGCGGCATGACCCGCAAAATGGTAGCGCAGGAAGGCGACGTTTCGGAGCGGCATTTGGCACAGTTGGAGTCCGGTGGGGGAAACATCTCGATCTTGCTTCTGCGAAGAATCGCCGAAGTCCTCAACGTTTCCCTGGCGGAATTGTTTGCGCCCCGCGTGGAAGAACAGGCTGAGAAACAAACCATTCGGCGTTTCCTCCAGCGGATTCCTGCTCATCGCCTCGAGGAAGTTGTAGCTCGGCTGATGCGCGAGTTCGGCGCGGACGAAACTTTGCGGCGCAAGCGCATCGCGCTAATCGGGCTGCGCGGCGCGGGAAAATCGACGCTGGGATCGCGACTGGCCGAGGATTCCCGCATTCCGTTTATTGAATTGGACCATGAAATTGAAAAAGAAACGGGGATGCCTCTCGCGGAAATTTTCTCTCTGTACGGCCAATCCGGTTACCGCGCGATCGAGAAGCGCACGCTGCAGCGCGTCCTGAAGGATACCCGGCCCGCGGTGCTTTCCATCGGTGGCGGCGTGGTCTCCGAAAAAGAAACCTACGATTTTCTTTTGGCCCACTGTTACACCGTATGGGTCAAGGCGCAGCCGGAAGAGCACATGTCCCGCGTTATCGCCCAGGGCGATCTTCGAGCCATGGCCGGGAGTGATCAGGCCATGGACGATCTGCGAAAAATTTTGGAAGCTCGCGAACCGCTCTATCGAAGAGCGGATATGGTTCTGGACACTTCGAACTCTTCCGTGGACCAAAGTCTTTCAAGGCTCAAAACGGCATTGCAGACTCATTTGCAGTAGGAGGAATTTGTGGACGTTGTCGCAACGCAGGAGTCTCAGGGAAAGACCGAAGCGCTCGATTTTCAAACCGATCCTTCGCGCTACAAACATTGGCGGTTGTCCTTCGACGGCCCGGTTGCCACGCTGACCATGGACGTGGCCGAAGACGGCGGAATCCGGCCCGGTTACAAATTGAAGTTGAATTCCTACGATCTCGGAGTGGACATCGAACTCCACGACGCGCTCCAGCGCATCCGCTTTGAACATCCTGAAATCCGTTCGGTGGTGATCACCAGCGCGAAGAACCGCATTTTCTGCTCTGGCGCAAATATCTACATGCTTGGTCTTTCTTCTCATGCGTGGAAAGTGAATTTCTGCAAATTCACCAACGAAACGCGAAATGGAATGGAAGACTCCAGCGCGCACTCCGGGCTGAAATTCATCGCGGCGTGCAACGGAACCACGGCGGGCGGAGGCTATGAATTGGCTCTCGCCTGCGATGAAATCATTTTGATCGATGACCGTTCCTCCGCCGTGAGCCTGCCGGAGCTGCCGCTGTTGGGCGTTCTTCCCGGAACGGGTGGGTTGACACGCATCACCGACAAGAGAAAAGTCCGCCGCGACCACGCCGACATTTTCTGTACCAATCAAGACGGCGTCCGCGGCCAACGTGCCAAAGACTGGCGTCTCGTCGATGAAATTGTGAAGCCCCAGCAGTTCTCCGAGCACGTGAAACAGCGCGCCCTGAAACTTGCCGCGCAAAGTGATCGCCCCGCCGGCGCAAAGGGCATTTCTCTCACCCCTCTGAAACGTACCGTCGACGCCGCGGGCCTGCACTACGAATATGTCGATGTCCTGTTCAATCGTGAAGCGCGGACAGCAACGTTCACCGTCCGCGCACCGCAGGCCTTCACCGAAGACACATTAGAAAAGGCTCTTGCAGCCGGCGCCTCCTGGTGGCCTCTGCAAATGTCGCGCGAACTGGACGACGCCATCCTGACTCTTCGCGCAAGTGAATTGGAATTAGGGCTTTGGATTTTCAAAACCGCCGGAAATCCCACCGCCGTTCTCGCCAACGACGAATTCATCTTGAAGCATCAGGACAACTGGTTCGTCCGGGAAGTTTTGGGAATGATGCGGCGCACTTTCGCGCGCATCGATGTCACCTCGCGCTCGATTTTCGCCATCGTCGAACCCGATTCCTGTTTTGCCGGTACGCTCTTGGAACTGGCGTTGGCTGCCGACCGTGTCTACATGCGTGACACTCAGGAAAGCGAAAGCGCTGCCGCGCTAATCCTTTCGAAAATGAATTTCGGTCCACTCCCCATGGTCAATCATCTTTCACGCCTGGCCGCGCGCTTCTATGAAGACGAAGCGCAACTCAGTTCGCTCCGCGATCGCATCGAAACAAGGTTGCCGGCCCGCGAGGCGCTCGAAGCCGGCCTCGTCACTTCTGCACCCGATGACCTCGATTGGGAAGACGAACTTCGCCAGGCCATCGAATCCCGCGCCGCGCAATCGCCTGACGCGCTCGCTGGCCTCGAAGCCAATCTGCGTTTCGGTCCGCCCGAATCTCTCGAAACCCGCGTTTTTGGCCGGCTTTCCGCCTGGCAGAACTGGATCTTCATTCGCCCCAACGCCGTGGGAACAAACGGCGCGCTGAAAGTCTACGGCACCGGCGCTCCCGTGAAATTCAACTGGGAAAGAGTTTAAACAACCGGGCGAACGCCGATCCGATTCCTGCAAGGAGATTCGCATGATCAATTACACCGAAAAAATTCCCAACAACGTCGATCTGGGACGCGACCGCGTCCTGCAACGCGCCCTCGAGCACTGGCAGCCCGCCTACATGGGTTGGTGGTACGACATGGGCCCGGACGAGAGCCACAACTATGAAGTTTATTTGCGGACCGCCATCAGCGTGGAACCCGACGGCTGGGCGCAGTTCGGCTACGTCAAGATGCCGGACTACCGCTGGGGAATTTTTCTCCAGCCGCGCGACGAGAAGCGCGAAGTAAATTTCGGCGCTCACAAGGGGCAGCCCGCCTGGCAGGAAGTCCCCGGCGAATACCGTTCCACCCTTCGCCGCATCATCGTCACCCAGGGAGACACCGAGCCCGCTTCCGTCGAACAGCAGCGCATGCTCGGCGCTTCTTGTCCTTCCATGTACGACCTCCGGAATATCTTCCAGGTCAACGTGGAAGAAGGGCGCCACCTTTGGGCCATGGTTTACCTGCTGCATCGCTATTTCGGACGCGACGGCCGCGAGGAAGCCGAATCCCTCCTCGCGCGGCGCTCCGGCGACACCGACAATCCCCGCATTCTCGGTGCGTTCAACGAACCGACTCCCGACTGGCTCGCTTTCTATATGTTCACGTTCTTCACCGACCGCGACGGCAAATTCCAGCTTTGCGCGCTCGCTGAATCTGGTTTTGATCCTCTTTCTCGCACCTGCCGCTTCATGCTCACCGAGGAAGCCCACCACATGTTCGTCGGCGAAACCGGCGTCAGCCGCATCATTCAGCGCACCTGTGAAGTGATGAAGGAACATAAACTCGATGACCCCTCGGATGTGCGCGCCCTGGGCGTGATTGATCTCCAGACGATTCAGAAGTACCTAAATTTTCACTACAGCGTAACTCTGGATCTCTACGGTTCGGACGTTTCTTCGAACGCTGCGAATTATTTCACCAGCGGCCTGAAAGGACGCTTCCGTGAAACTAAACTGGATGACGATCACGTTTTGAGCGAGGCGGAATACCCCGTGTTCGAAGTCGTCAACGGAAAAATCCTTGCCAAGTCCGTCCCGGCGTTGACCGCTCTGAACGAACGCCTGCGCGATGATTACATCGAAGAGATCGCCGATGGCGTGGCCCGCTGGCAACGCGTCATTGACAATGCCGACATCTCCTTCCGTTTGACCCTGCCGCACAAGGGCTTCCATCGCGAAATCGGCAATTTCGCGGGACACTTTATCAGCCCCGAAGGAGAAGTCTTGAGCGAGGAATCCTGGAAGAAGCGTGAATCCCAGTGGCTGCCGACTCCCGAGGACCATGCCTTCGTCCAGTCGCTCATGAGCGGCCGTGTCGTCGAGCTCGGTAAGTTTGCGAATTGGATTGCTCCCCCGGCGCGCGGGGTGAATAATCAGCCGCTGAACTTTGAATACGTTCGCTTCAATTGATCGCAAGAGTGAACGCCTAAATTCCGTCGAAGGACGCGACTTCTGCAGCCCATCATAGACATCCACGTCCACATCATGCCGTATCACATGATGAAGCCATCCGCGCTCGAATTGATGAAGCACGGACGCAAGGACTACGCCGATGTCGAACGGTATTGTGCAAACCCGAAAGAATTTCTCGGCCTGCTCGACCGTCTTGGCGTCGAGCGCGCCGGCCTCATCAATTACGTTGCCCCGAAAATTATCGGGTTTACTCCCGAAGCGAACGATTGGATCGCGAAGTATTGCAAAGCGGCGCCGGACCGCCTGATCGCATTCGGTGGAGTGCTGCCCGGAACCGTTCCCGACGCCGGCGCCGAAGTGGACCGGATGACCAAACTCGGTATTCGCGCCATCAAGTTGCATCCGTCGCACCAGGTGCTCTCACCAAACGAATACATGGACGGCAATCATGAGCTGGCGGCGGTTTACGAGCGCGCCCAGGCAAATGGCATGCCCGTGATGATTCACACGGGGACCTCCATTTTCCCGGGAGCCAGAAATCTTCATGCGCAGCCGCTCTTGTGCGATGACGTCGCCATCGATTATCCCGATCTCGTTGTGATTCTCGCCCATGGCGGAAGGCCGCTCTGGATGGAGGAAGCGTTTTTCCTGGTTCGCCGCCACAAGAACATGCACATGGATATCTCCGGCATCCCTCCCCAGAAACTCTTGGAGTATTTTCCGCGTATCGAAGAGATTGCCGATAAGGTTCTCTGGGGAACGGATTGGCCGGGGCCCGGCGTGCCCGAGATCAAGGGCAATATTGAGAAGTTCCACGCGCTGCCGATTCGGGACGAGGGCAAGCGCAAGATTCTATACGACAATGCCGCGCGGCTCTTTCCGCGCTAAGCAGTTCACGGTCGGCTATTTTGGGAATGTCCCTCTGCTGTGCTGAACGGCTGTTCATTATCTGAACACGCGTTCGTATTTTGTTGACACCGGTGCCCCCGCCGCGTAACTTTAGGAATGTCCGTGGTGCGCGCCGCAAGGAGGCCCAATTGTCTGGCAAAGGGATCAGAACCCGGGACAAGGCCCGTGTTGAGCGCCGCTATCTTGCCCGCCGCCTGGAAATCCTGCGTGCTGCCGGAAAACAATTCCGCGTCAGCGGCTTTGCCGAAACCGGCATGCGCGACATCGCCGCCGCCGCCGACCTCTCTCCCGCCAATCTCTACAACTACTTCCAGGGGAAACACGAAATTCTTTTTTTCTGCCAGGATGTTTCCCTCAACCGCCTGGTCGCGGCCCTCGAGAAGGCCCGCCGCTCGAGAGCCGGCGCCGCCGAGAAGTTCCGACTGGTAATCATCTCCCATCTGCGCTGCGTCCTCGACGAAGTCGAAGGATCGGCCGCGCATCTCTTGACCAGCGCTTTGCCGCCGCGCTTGCAACGGTCCCTGGTCGTAAAACGTGATCGCTACGAAGAGGGTGTGCGTCAACTCATTGTCGCAGGCACCCGCACCGGAGAGTTCGTGCCTTGTGATCCTGCGCTCGCCGCGCGCGCCGTCCTCGGAGCCCTGAACTGGAGCGTTCGCTGGTTCAATCCCGACGGCGCTATGACTGCCGCCGAAATCGCCGAAGGCTTCGCGGATTATCTGATTCGCGGATTGCTGTCCAAACCCGATTCTCTCCGCCGCCTTGGCTCGGCCAGAGAGTTGTCCCGCCCGGTCCGCAAATTCCTTCCGCCCGGCGTGAAGCAGCAGGTAGCGGCCGCACGATTTTCCGAGAGGTGATGGACTGTGATCACACTTCCTGTCGCGTCGCAAAAAACATCTCACGTTCGAATGACGCTCAACGGTGAGCAAGTAGACGTCTCTTTCGCACCCTACAAAACTCTCCTCGAAGTCCTTCGCGAGGATCTCGGCCACACTGGCACGAAGCATGGCTGTGAACTGGGAGAGTGCGGCGCGTGCGCCGTTCTTCTGGACGGCAAGCCCGTGCTCTCCTGCTTGGTCCTTGGCGTTGAGTGCGACTCCAGGAATGTCCTGACCGTCGAAGGCCTCGGCTTGGAAGGAACTCTGCATCCTCTCCAGGATGCCTTCGCCGATCTCGGCGCGGCGCAGTGCGGATACTGCACGCCCGCGATTCTGGTCACCGCGAAATCCTTGCTGGACCAGCATCCTCACGCCACTCGCGATCAGATTCGCGCGGCGCTCTCCGGCGTCCTGTGCCGGTGCACCGGATATCTCCAGATTTTTGAGGCCGTCGAGTCCGCCATGGTCAAGATTGCGCAACAGAACGGATCAGCGAGATAGCATCCGAGTGCGCGGCTGCCTAGCGCCGCGCAGTTAGGAGGGTACTTGCCAATTCAAAAAGATTCGCCGGAACGTCCCGCGAAAGATTCTCCAGCCAGCGCTGGAGAATTTCGCGTCATCGGCGTCCCACGCCGCCGGGTGGACGCCCGCGCAAAAGTGACCGGTCAAACGCGCTTCGCCGACGACATCTTCCTGCCGCGCATAGCGCATTGCAAACTCCTGCGCTCCCCGCATCCGCACGCCCGCATTCGAAAGATCGACACCTCCCGCGCCCTCGCTCACCCCGGAGTCTATCTGGTCCTAACCGGGAAAGACCTGCCCATCGAGTACGGGATTCTTCCCGTCAGCCAGGACGAGCAAGCCCTCTGCCTCGATCATGTGCGCCACGTCGGTGATCCCATCGCTGCCGTCATCGCCCGCGAGGAACTCACCGCGTTTGAAGCTCTGGACCTCATCGACGTCGACTACGAAATTCTCGCCACCATCTCCGATCCCGAAGAAGCTCTCGCCACTCCCGAACCGCGCATTCACGAGTACGGCGAAGAAGGCAACATTCATAAGCGCGTCGCCCTGGAATTCGGCGATGTTGAAAAGTCTTTCGCCGAAGCCGACGAAATCTTTGAAGACATTTTTTTCTACCAGGGCAGCACGCATCTTCCCATCGAGCAGCACGCCGCCGTCGCCATTAAGGATCCCGAAGGGAAGCTTACGATCTGGTCCAGCACCCAAACCCCGCACTACCTTCATCGCGCTCTCGCCAAAGTTCTGCAGATGCCTCCCGCGCATATTCGCGTCAGCGCCACGCCCAATGGCGGAGGCTTTGGCGGAAAGAGCGATCCCTTCAATCACGAAATCGTCGTGGCCAAGGCCGCGCTCCTCCTGGATCGCCCCGTCAAGATTTGCCTCACGCGCGAGGAAGTTTTTTATTGTCACCGCGGCCGTCATCCCGTCCTGATGAAATTCAAGACCGGCGTCAAGAAGGACGGCGCCATCACCGGAATGCATCTCCAGACGTTGATCGATGGGGGCGGCTACGGCTCCTACGGTGTCGCCAGTACTTTTTATACCGGTGCGCTGCAGACCACCACCTACCACATCCCGCGCTATCGTTTCGAGGGCTGCCGCACGTTCACCAACAAACCGCCATGCGGGCCCAAGCGCGGCCATGGCACTGTGCAGCCGCGCTTCGGCCAGGAAGTCCAGCTCGACAAGATCGCCGAGAAACTCAAAATCGACCCCGCCGACCTGCGCCTCCGCATCGTCGAATCTCCCAACACCGTGACAGCAAATTATCTTCGCTTGAGTACGGTTAATCTTTCCGAATGCATTCGCCGCGTCGTAAAAACCTCCGATTGGAAAGAGAAATTCCGGAAACTGCCCGAAGGCCGCGGTGTCGGACTTGCCTGTTCCGCCTATCTCACGGGCGCAGGACTTGCCATTTATTGGAACAAAATGCCGCAATCCGGAGTGCAGCTCAAGCTCGACCGCGGCGGTGGCGTCGCCATTTTCTGCGGCGCCACGGAGATCGGACAGGGCTCCGACGATGTCCTGGCGGGAATCGTCGCCGAAGTTCTGGGCATCGACACCTTCGACATCCGTCTCTTTACCGGCGACACGGACTTGGGGCCTGTCGACCTCGGCTCGTATTCGAGCCGCGTCACCATCATGGCCGGCAATGCCGCCTTGCAAGCGGCCGAGCGCGCCAGGGAACTGCTTGCCGAAGCGGTCGCCATTCGCCTCGAAGTGCCCAAGGAGCGCCTGCGTTTCGCCGAAAAATCTGTTTTTGATTCCGCCGCCCCGGAAAAAAGAGTGCCCTTCCACGAAGCCGTCTGCCTGGCCGAGGCGCGTTTCGGCACCATCGGCACCGTCGGCTCTTACACTCCCCCGAAATCTCCAGCGCTGTACAAAGGCGGCGGTGTCGGTCCGTCCCCCACCTATTCTTATACCGCCGCAGTCATCGAAGTCGCCGTGAATCCCCTGACCGGATGGATCACCGTACCCAAGATCTGGATCGCCCACGACATCGGCCGCCCTCTCAACCCTCCCCTCGTCCGAGGTCAAGTCGAGGGCAGCGTCTACATGGGCCTCGGCGAAGCCCTCATGGAAGAACAGGAATTCCGCCGTCTTCCCAAAAAGCTCTCCCACGCCCTCGTGCACAAATTTCCCTCCATGCTGGAATACAAGAGTCCCACTTCGCTCGACATGCCCGAAGTGGTCACCGAGTTGGTCGAGGAACCCGATCCCCGTGGCCCCTTTGGCGCCAAGGAAGTCGGTCAGGGTCCACTTCTGCCCATCATGCCCGCCGTGGCCAACGCGGTTTACGACGCCATCGGCGTTCGAATCGATGAAGTCCCGATAACTCCTGAGAAAATAGTGAAAGCGCTCGCGGAAAAAAGGGCGGGCCGCGATCCGCGCTATGGGCCGAGCCACTTTCCGCATGTCGATTGGCCGGAAGCGCTCCGCGTTCCTCCCCCGTGGGAAGGCGGCGACGGCAACGCTGTCAACGATGTCCCGCGCCATTCGAAACCGCGCCCCGAGAAAGAAAAGGTACTCAGCTCATGATGCGGCTGCCTCTTTTCGAATTTCGCGCGCCGCGCACCCTCGACGAAGCGGCTCGCATTCTAGATGGTCAGGGGCCAAACACCATGCCGCTCGCCGGCGGCACCGACCTGCTTCCCAACATGAAACGCAGGCAGCAGGTCCCTCGCACGCTGATGAGCCTTCGCTACGTCGAAGGCTTGAACCAGGTTCAGTGGAGCGATTCCGCATCGCGCCTCGGCGCCTGCCTCACGCTCACTGACGTAGCCGAGGATCCCCGTTTTCGAAACGGCATGACCGCTCTATCGCAAGCCGCCGCCCTGGTGGCCACGCCGCACATTCGAAACATGGCCACCCTCGGTGGAAACCTCTGTCTGGATACGCGCTGCAATTACTACGATCAGAACTACGAATGGCGAAAGGCGATTGACTTTTGCCTGAAGAAAGACGGCACCATCTGCTGGGTCGCGCCGGGAAGCCGGAAATGCGTGGCAGTCTCCTCCACGGACACTGCGCCTGCGCTGATTGCCCTTGGCGCCCGCGTCCGCCTGGTCTCGCGCTCCGGCGAGCGCGAAGTCACGCTTTCCGAGCTCTACAACAATGACGGCATCAACTATATCCGGCGCCGTCCCGATGAAATCCTCGTTGAAGTCCTGTTGGATTCTCTCCACGGCTGGAAGAGCAGCTACTGGAAGCTGCGGCGCCGCGGTTCGTTCGACTTCCCTGTATTATCCGTCGCTGCCGCGGCGCGCCTTTCCCGTCAAGCTGTGGTCGAGGATGCGCGAATCGTAGTAGGCTCTGCAGCGTCCCGTCCGCTGGTTGCAGACGGGGCTTCGAAATTTCTGCTGGGGCGTTCCTTGAATTCGGAAACCATCGCGGAAGCTGCTGGGCTCGCGGCCCGCATCGCCAAGCCTTTGGACAACACCGATTTCGACATGACCTGGCGCAAGCGAGTCACCGCTGAATTTGTGACCTACGCCCTCCGCGAATTGCGCGGTGACGACATGCACGTCGAGCGCGGGAGCCTCACGCGTCACTCATTCGAATGAGAATTCTTATGGTTACTCCATGAAACAAAAACGAATCGCATTCTTGTCGCTGTTCCTGCTTGCCATCGCAGTTCAGGGCGCATCCGCCCAAGGCGCCCAAAACTCGCTCGTCGAAAAACTGGGATTCCCTCGCGACGCAAAGCTGCTGATTGTCCACGCCGACGACGTCGGCGTAACTCATTCCGTAAACGCCGCCACGATCCAGGGCCTGGAATCGGGCCTCGTCAATTCCGCCAGCCTCATGGTCCCCTGCCCGTGGTTCCCGGAAATTGCCGACTACGCCATATCACATCCCGATGCTGATTTTGGTCTCCATCTCACCCTCACCAGCGAACGCGTCTACTACCGCTGGGGCCCGGTCGCTTCGAAAGACAAGGTCCCGAGTCTTGTGGATGAAAATGGTTATTTCCATCACGACTGGAAACCAACAACCCGCATCAATCCAAAAGAAGTCGACCTCGAACTTCGCGCCCAGATTGACCGCGCCTACGCGATGGGCATCCGTCCCACGCATCTGGACTCGCATCAATACCGCCTCTTCGACAACGGCCAGGATCTTTTCGAAGTTGTCATTCGAATCGCTCACGATTACAAGCTTCCGGTTTTCGTTGCCCGCGACTGGTTCGCGGAACGTCCCTATCTGGAAAAAAGTCTGGGCCCCGCCGATATCGTAATCGACCATACAATTACGATCGCTCCCAGCGCCGCACCTGACAAGTGGGCCGATTTCTACAAGGCCGCCCTCAAAAATCTGCAACCCGGCATCACGGAATTTGTGATTCATCTTGGCTTCGCCGACGAAGAAATGAAAGCCGCCACGCGCGAACGCGACACTTGGGGCGCGGCCTGGCGTCAGCGCGATTTCGATTTCTTTACCAGCCCGGAATTTCGCCAACTGCTCGCCGCCCAAAACATCAAGCTGGTCACTTGGCGCGAGATCGCGAGCGCCGCCAAGAAGTGAATTCGAACGCGCCTGCGCGCAACTATTTCTTTCGAACGGCACGCGAACGAGAATATTTCTTTCGAACTCCGTTTCGCGGTATTTTTTCAATGGAAGCTGTTTCATTCTTGGGGTGACCATGCCGGCTGAACCGGAAATGCAATCCAAGCCCTTCTTCAAAAATCCCACGCTGTACACCTCTGTGGCCCTCGTCGTCGTTGTGTTTGTCGTAGGGGGGATTCTTTTTTCGCGCTGGTGGGAAAATCGTGCCATTGAAAACCGCGCGAAAGTGGAAAGAACGCAAAAGCAACAGGAGCAGGATCGCATCGCCCTGGAACAACTCGGCGGAAAGGAGCTCGCTATCCAGAATTTCTACGCCACCCCCGGCGTAGTCCGGCGAGGCGAAACCGTGCAGATTTGCTACGGCGTGGCCAACGCCAAAACCGTGACACTGGAGCCTCAATCCAATCCCGTTTGGCCCTCCTACTCGCGCTGCGTCGACGTAAAACCCCCAAAGACCACCACTTACACGCTCACGATCGCGGATGCCTCCGGCAACACCAAAACACAAACGCTGGAAGTCCAAGTCCGCTGAGCAAACTTCAAACCTCCATCCAGGAGGCATTCCACTGTGCGGCCTGCTGCCAAAGCCAGCAAAATTATGCCTTTACAGCAAATCTCGCGTTCCCCCTTGTGACTTCAATTCCCCCGCATCTATAATGATGGTTAGAGCGGGGTCCGGGGAATCATCCTTACTTCCCGGGCTCCGCAGACTTTTTTAGCGAACTGACGGCTGACGACCATGTCTGATCCACTGGCAAAGATTAAGAAAAAGATTCAGGACGAAATCGACCAGCTTTCCCACGAGCTCAGCGTCGAGCTGCCCAAGGAAATTGCGGTGGCGCGCGCGCACGGGGACTTATCCGAAAACGCGGAATACAAGTTCGCCAAAGAGCGCCAGGGCTACGTCAACGCAAAGATCAGCCAACTCAAGAAGCGCATGGGCGACCTGGGCATGCTGAACCTCAGCAATATTCCCAAAGACCGTGCAGGCTACGGTTCGCGCCTCACCGTTCTGGACACGCAGCGCGACGTAAAGATCGAATACAAGCTCGTAAGCACGGAAGAGGCCGACGTCGAGAAGGGGCTCATTTCCACGACGTCGCCGATTGGAAAAGCGCTGCTGAACAAAAAAGTTGGCGATGAAATTGAAGTGGCGACGCCCGCGGGCAAGAAAGAATTCGAAGTCATGCGCCTCGTGACCATCCACGACGGCGAGTAACCATTTTGCGGTTCCAGGCGTCTTAATCAGCAAGTCGTGTTGGCCGCCTGTGAGGGACTATGTATTGGGGAGCAGGCTCGGCGCTTGGGGTTCTAACTTTCTTCGGCTATCTCCTATTGGCCATGGGCGCGCTGCTGGTATGGCGCAATCGCGACGATTTCTCCGTGTGGTTTCAAGACGAAATTTCCGTCTTGCGCCGCGGCTTCTCTCGCTATACGCCGGTCGGCCCGTTTTATATTCTCCGCGAGGAATCCCGTATCAAAGCTATCCCGACCTCGTTTATCCGCAATCTCACCCGGCTGCCGCGGAGCCGCTTCAATGGCGCGGCGGCGCTTCTGATGGCCGGCATGATGCTGTTCCTGCTGGACTTTTTCCTCTGAAGATTTTCTCTTGCCTAGACAAACCGGTAGCCCTTTGCGATTCTCATCCCGATGAAACCAGCCCTGATCGTGCATGGCGGCGCGTGGGACATTCCTGACGAAGCCGTGGACGCTTGCAAGTCCGGCTGCCAGCGCGCACTGGGCGCCGGTTGGACTCTGCTCGCCGGGGGCGGCTCGGCGCTGGACGCCGTCGAAGCCGCCATCATGGTTCTCGAGGACGATCCCGTTTTCGATGCGGGCTACGGCTCGCATCTCAATCTGGATGGCCGCGTCGAGTGCGACGCCATCGTCATGAACGGCGCTACGCTCCGTTCCGGCGCGGCGGCCACGCTGCAGCGCGTCAAGAATCCTATTCAACTCGCGCGCAAAATTCTCGAGAATTGTCCGCACATGATGCTGGTCGCGGAAGGCGCCGAGCGTTTCGCCAAAGAGCACGGAATCAAGCTTTGCAAGCCGGAGGAACTGGTCAGCGAAGCGGAGCAAGAAGCCTGGATGAAGTGTAAGGCGGACAAACATGCCGCCGAGCATCATCGCGGGCACGAGCAGGGAACGGTCGGCGCCGTCGCCATCGATCGCGACGGCAGGCTGTTCGCCGCCACTTCCACGGGCGGAACCTGCTGCAAGCTTCCGGGCCGCGTCGGCGATTCGCCGCTCATTGGCTGCGGATGCTATGCCGACTCCGAAGCCGGCGGCGTTTCCTGTACTGGCTACGGCGAAGCCATCATGAAAATCGTGATGGCCAAGACGGCCGTGGATCTTCTTCGTTCCCGCGTGACTTGCGTTGACCCCATTGCAGCGGCCGATGCCTGCGACCTCTCCTCCGCCGATCTCGCGGCGCGCGAAGCCGTTCATCTTCTTGGCAAGCGCACGCACGCTACCGGCGGCCTCATCCTGCTCGATCGCCACGGCAATCCCGGTTTTGCGTTCAACACGCCGCGGATGGCCTACGGCTACGTGGCCCTGGACGGCAACTTCGTCATCGCCGTTTAGCCCCGTCCGCATCGGAAATCTGGTTTAACAATAACCACCCCCTCCCCCATGTTTTTTGTAAGTCTATCGTTCTAAAAATGGTTAAAGTCCTTTGTTTTGATAGACTTTTGCAAGTGTGGATTTTAGAAGACTTACGGAGGAGCGGAGAAGCGTGAGGAAGAGGGGGCGGAACGGCGGCGACAGCGGAAAGAGAGGCGCGCCCTTCGAGGCTCCCTTCGGAGCTCAGGGCAAGTAGGGTAAACAGGCGAGGATCTGTTGCGATAAACACCCAGGAGAATAGCATGGAAGTATATCGCGTGTCAATTACTTTTTGGTTAGCATTCGAATGGATTTGTAACCCGTTGAAAGATTTGCAGGTTACGGGCTGAATGCTGGACCTCCTTCCTCACCCTATCCTTTCACGAGCCCGCCGCCCCTGACGGATTCGGCTTGCACGCCCCTAGCGGCTCCCGCGGCAAGCGACGACACTCTGCACCATGTCGCTACTTGTCGCTTGCCCCTCGAACTCGCCACCCCCGATACTCATCATCGTACGGTGATCGTCCAAAGCTTGACGTGGGGTTGCTATGCTGCACGGAAATCGGTTTAATTTTTCATTCTCGGCTATTCTTCTTGCTTTCGTATTCACATCTCTGGCTCTCGGGGGTTGCAGCACCGGCAGGCAAACGCCGCCTACGCTAGCCTCCATTCAGGTCACGCCCACCAACCCGAGCATCGCCTTGGGTTCTTCGGAGCAATTCACTGCCATGGGCACGTTCACCGACAGCAGTACCCAGGACCTCAGCAAGATTGTGAGGTGGACTTCTTCCGACACTACGGCGGTGACCATTGATTCCTCGGGTCTCACCACCACCCATGCTATTGGCCGTCCCAAAATCACCGCCACAACGGACACCGGCGTAGGAACGGCCGCACTCGTCACCGGTTCCACTCGCCTCGTCATCGTGGCAGCCGCCGGATTCGCAGCGCCACGTTTCGCCTATGTTAGCAACCTCGTCGACGACACGCTTTCGGTCTACACGGTGAACGCCGCAACCGGCCAGCTCCGCGCGCACGGCTATGTTCTCACCGGCAGCCATCCGGACTCGGTTTTTCTCGACCCCTCCGGCAAATTCGCTTACATCACAAACGATCTGACCAACGACATCTCCGCTTTCACCGTTGACCCCGCATCCGGCTCCTTGACGCCCGTACCCGGTTCGCCGTTCCCTGCCGGTTCCTTTCCTTTTCTCATCACTGTGGACCCTTCCGGCACTTTCGCCTATGTGGCCAATGGCCAGCCTCCCTTCAACATCTCCGCTTACGAAATCGACCGCAGCACCGGCATCCTCTCGCCCGTCCCTGGCTCACCCTTTGCCGCCGGCACCAGCCCCGATTCCGTCGCCATCGATCGGCTGGGCAAATTCGCATACGTCGCGAATTTCACTTCCGGCGATATTTGGGTGTACGGCGTCGATCCGGCCAATGGATCTCTCGCGCCGATTCCCGGCTCGCCGTTTCCGGCAGGCTCGCAACCGGGTTCCATCACCCTTCATCCCGGCGGACAATTTGCCTACGTGGTCAACCAGAGTTCCAACTCCCTCTCGGGCTTTTCCGTCGACGCGACCACGGGCGTGCTAAAGCCCCTCTCCGGTTTCTCCGCGCCCGCTGGAACAGCCCCGTTCCATCTGGCCCTTGATCCTTCCGGCAAATTCGCCTACGTGGCCAACGGCGCGTCCAACAGTGTTTCCGCTTACACTATCAATTCCACGACAGGCGCGTTCAGCGAAGTTTCAGGCTCGCCGTTCCCCTCCGGTATGGAGCCTTCGCTCCTGTCCGTCGATCCTTCCGGTAAGTTCTTGTACGTGCCGAGCGAGCTCTCCAACGATGTGACCACCTATGGCATTGACGGCACTTCCGGCATTCTCACCAGTTTGGGAATTGTACGGGCACGGCCCGGCGCACGCGCCATCGCCCTCAGCGGTGGGGCTACCCCGGTCACATACACGCCGAAGTTTGCCTACCTCGTGAACGCGGGCCTCGCGATAAACAACATGTCGGCGTACACCATTGACCCGGCAACAGGCGCGCTCAATCCCGTCGCCGGTTCACCCTTTACCCTAAGCGGGAGCACAAGCCCAAGTTGGCTGGCGGTGGACCCAAATGGCAGGTTTGTCTACATTACCGGCGGCCTTCAGAGCCTCACGGTATACAGGATTGATCCCGCAACCGGTGTGCTCGCAAAACTTTCCGGTTCGCCCTACTCGACCGGCAACAATCCCTTCGCTGTCGCCGTGGACGCCTCAGGCCGCTTCGTCTACGTGGTCAATCAGCAGGACAACACAATCTCCGCCTACCGCGTCGATCTCAGCACGGGAGGCTTGACTCCCTTAAGCAGTTCCCCCTTCGCAACCGGAACAAATCCTCAGTCGCTTACCTCTGATCCCACCGGCCGCTTTCTGTTTGTGGGAAATTTCGGCCTGTCCGGTGCCGGCATTTCGGCGTACTCCATCGATCCAGTCACGGGGGCGCTGACCGACGTCGCGGGTTCACCGTTTCAAACCGACGCAGGCCCTCACTCTGTCGCGGTCGACCCCTCGGGGCGCTTCCTCTACACCGCCAATAACCCGAGCAGCGACGGTTCGGCTTTCCTGATCGATGCCGTCAGCGGCGCGTTGACTCCGCTTCCGGGCACGACGTTCGCCGCCGGCTACCTTCCTTTTGCTGTAACCGTCGATCCTCTCGGCCGCTTTGTTTACGACACCAATGGCCTCAACGGCGTTTCGGCTTTCAGTGTCGATCCCCTTACCGGGGTCCTCACACTTGTGCCAACTTCCCCATTTCTTGCGGGGACCAATCCAACCGACGTGACCGTGGATTCTTCCGGAAAGTTTGCCTACGTAACTGCAGAAAGTTCTGGCAACGTTTCTGCCTTCACTCTCGATCCGCTAACCGGTGCGCTTACGCCGGTGCCTGGCTCCCCGTTTCCCGCCAATACTGGTGCGACCTCCGTCACTACTACGGCAACCTTACAATAAGGAACCCACGATGACCGCATCCAGGCAGCACCGACCTGGCCGGGGCAGACGGCACCGAGGTATGGGCACGCATAAAGTTTTGATAATCTCTTAAGAATTCGTTCGACAATGAGGCCCGGGGGAGATCAGGGTGAAGGTCATATTGCAGGGCATGCGTTGCCTTAAAAAGACGGAAAGCGGCGAAGACGAGATCTATTGCGTGGTGACCACCGGCGGCGCGAACGCGCGCGAGCTGGCGCGATTCGATATTGGCAACTTTGAGGTGGGAAGGACCCTTCATCCGGGGAAATTGCTTTGGGATGGAACGAACTGGCCTGCGGTGACGATCACGGTCATGGAAAGCGACGAGAACCAGCCGGGGCACGGCAGCGATGACTTCGTTGGAGAGGTCACGGTGAGTGCGGACGGTAAGTGCAAGCCAGGCCGCGCGACGCTCGACGAAGGAAATGACGAGAGTAAACGATACCGGCAATTCAGCATGACGGGAAGCGCGGCGCACTATGTTGTGCATCTGGAAATTGGAAATTAGAAAGCAGAAACTAGAAAAAGGAATGGTGATGGCTCCCACATATGGGAATGGAAAAATCTGTTACATCGAGATGCCCGCCACGGACATCGCGCAGTCGGCGGACTTCTACAAGAAGGTCTTCGGCTGGCAGAACCGCAAGCGTGGTGATGGCAGCACCGCGTTTGACGATTCGGTGGGCGAAGTGAGCGGGACGTGGGTGCTGGGGCGCCCGCCCTCGGCAAAGCCGGGGCTCCTCTTTTACATCATGGTGTACAGCGTGGCGGCGACGATAGACGCGGTGGTAGCCCATGGGGGCGAGATCGTGCAGCCGATTGGCGCGGACGCGCCGGAGATCACGGCGCGGTTCCGCGATCCGGGAGGAAACGTAATCGGCCTCTACCAGCAACCCGCCTGAAGCTAATCGTTTGTTTCGAGGTACGAGTGGGAATCCTCACCGAAGACATGAAGCGCGTAGTCGACGAGCAGCGGCTCGGCTTCGTTGCGACGGTGTGTCCGGACGGAACTCCCAACTTGTCGCCGAAGGGAACGACCGCAGTATGGGACGACGATCACATCGTCTTTGCGGATATCCGCTCCCCTGCGACGGTCTCCAATCTGAGACGTAATCCGTCGACGGAGATCAATGTGGTCGATCCGATGGTGCGCAAGGGCTACCGCTTCAAGGGCGTCGCCTCGGTCCTTACGGAGGGAGCCCTGTTCGAACGAATCCTGGATTTCTATCGCGCGGAGCGGAATCTCGACGATAGCCGCATTAAAATCAGGTCCTTTGTACTGGTCAAGATCGAGGAAGCCCTGCCGGTCGTTTCTCCCGCTTACGATCTAGGCCTGAGCGAAGAGCAGGTGCGAGAGAAGATGCAGCGCTACTTTGATTCGCTGCCACGCAATATCCCCACCACCCGCCGGGAGGAAACGTGATCGGCCTGTACCCAGGAACCCGCCTGACGCGGACAGCGCGAAAGAATGGGCCACCCCCCAGAGGAAGGACAATAGCGGCTAGGGCTCTTGCCCAAACATTTTGTCGAAAATCCATTCTGGCGCCGCATGAGCAGGTCCCGCCGCCACGGTCTTAATGATGCGGGTTCCGATAATCTCTTTGATCGCCTGCCAATTCTTCTCGATCGAATCTATTTGAACCTTAAAATGTCCCGGCGATACAGTCCCGCGTTTGATAAATGCTTGGCGCGCAGCCTTTCGATCACCGTCGAACCACCAAGTCACGGTTCCTATTTGTTGAAGCCTGCGGACTCGCGAAAGGTCCAATAAAGAGAACCCCCAATCAATCACGGTGGATTGGCCTGTTTGCAAAAGCCTAGAAATGAATGCATCAGGATTCGCT
This sequence comes from Acidobacteriota bacterium, assembly GCA_003224055.1. GTDB lineage: Bacteria > Acidobacteriota > Terriglobia > Acidiferrales > UBA7541 > Acidiferrum. Next base: position 37,919 of record QHYE01000024.1, read on the forward strand.
TGAAGAAGTTCAATCAGTGACAGGTTAGACTGCGTGCCGAGCCCGCGTTGAAGTTGATCGAACTCCAGATGCAAAAATCCCTTCTGTCGTTCGAGCCATTCTGAGTACGATGTCTTCCCCGAACCAGGAATTCCACATACATGCACAATCACCGTACTAAGAACGGTGGGGAGAGAGGCAAGATTTTGGTAGAGTCCTTTGTTGACGGGAAAAAATGTGGCAGGAAGAGTCGAGGGGCTCGCAATTTGCGGGGTCAGCTGAGGGTGAAGTTCGCGGCATGCTAAAAAGCATTAATGAGAAAATTAAAAAGCATATCGGGGGCCCTGGACTTCCTAAGTGAGTCGAACAATCCCCAGGCAGGTACCCGTGAGCGGTTTTGACGACCGGAGCTTCTGAATTTCCCAAACTACTTTCCGCGGCTCTTTTCTTAAGATTTTCCGTTTTCCGGCCTTAGAACAAGCACGGGTCTGAAGACCCACCACCAATACGTTACGGAGCGCGAGGTGTTGTATCATCCCACGGCGCGGGCGCTAGGAAATCGCGGCTGCGATGGGCACACGCCGCAACTAGGGGCATGAGGGGAATCATGAGGCAAAAGCCCTGTTTGATCGCGATTCTGTTTTTGGCTACGACTGCTCCGGCACAAACGCCACCACTGCCGCTGGTTTCTCCCGAAGTTCACGCCGACCGGCGCGTCACGTTCCGCTTCCGCGGGCCTAACGTCAAGGAAGTTGCCGTTTCCCTCGAAGGCGCCGCGAAACCGTTCCCCATGCAAAAGGACGATGCGGGCGTGTGGAGCGTGACCACCGAACCGCTGGCTCCTGATTTTTATGGGTACACGATCATCGCCGACGGCGTGGGGCTCTTCGATCCTTCGAACTACGCTATCAAGCCCAATTTTCTCTACCGGGCCAGCGAAGTGCACGTGCCTGGGCCGGCGTCGCTTCCCTGGGAAACCGCCGACGTGCCGCGCGGCGAGGTTCATCATCATTTCTACAAGTCCGGTGTGGTGGGCGATGATCGCGGCTTTTTTGTTTACACGCCGCCGGGATACGATCCCCGCGGCAAGCAGTCGTATCCGGTGCTCTACCTGCTGCACGGCTACAGCGACGATGCGAATGCCTGGACGGCGGTGGGCCGCGCCAACGTGATCCTGGACAACCTGATTGCGCAGGGCAAAGCCAAGCCCATGCTCGTGGTGATGCCGCTGGGCTACGGCGCGCCGGAGGTGCTGACTCCCAATTCCGGCGTATTCCGCGACCGCGCGCTGACGGAGCGAAACTTCGATCAATTCCGCGAAGCACTGCTCAAAGAGGTGATCCCGCGCGTCGAAGGCGAGTATCTGGTGGTGAAGGACCGCAACGCGCGCGCCGTCGCGGGGCTTTCCATGGGCGGCTCCGAATCTTTGCTGACGGGGCTGAACACGCTGAAGCAGTTTGCGTGGATCGGGGCTTTCAGCTCCGGAGGGATTTCCGAAGAGTTTGACAAGGAATTCCCAGGGCTGGGCGCCAAGGCCGGGCCGCAACCGCGCTTGCTATGGGTTGCGTGCGGGACGGACGATCGATTGATCGAGATCAACCGCAAGTTTCGCGCGTGGCTGGCGTCCAAAGAGATTCAGCACGTGGACATCGAAACGCCTGGGGCGCACACGTGGATGGTCTGGCGACGCAATTTGACGGATTTCAGTTCGCTGCTATTTCGCTGAGGGAGCCATGAAAATGAGGAACGGGATTTCTGCAAGAGCGGCGAAGATGCTACTCGGCGTCGCGGCGCTGGCGATGCTGCTTGGCGCCGTGGGCGCAGGATTACACGGTCGGGGGCACGGTCAGGGGCAGACGGCTGCTCACGGAGTGGTCACGCCGCTGGCGAGCGCCAACCTCGTTTTCGACGGCGAACCAACGTGTCTCAAAGTGGCCCGCGAGAACGGCGATCCAGATATCGGCGCTTCCACGTTTCTTCTCGAGGCGCCTTCGGGGTGCGTGGTTCCCGCACACTATCACACCGCGGAAGAACAGTTGATGGTGGTTCGCGGCGACGTGCTCACCGGGATGGGCGGCATGGCGGAAACCACGATGGGCCCCGGCGGGTTCGCTATGATGCCCAGCAAAGCGATGCACTGGTTCACGTGCAAATCGAAGATAACCTGCCTGATGTTCGTGACGTTCGACCGAAAGTACGACATCGTCTGGGCCCAGCCGGCGAAATAGCAGGCAACGAAATTGACGCCGTTTGCTTCTGCTCTTACGATGAAGAGGAGCGCAGACTTCCCGCGAGCAAGGTGAACGGATACCGCGTGAAAGCTAAACATTTTGGGTTCGCGATGTTCCTGCTGCTGCCGCTGGCGGCAAGCGCGCAGACGGCGGTCGAAATCGTGAATAAGTCCCTGGCTGCGCGCGGCGGCGCCGAGAAGATCAAGGCGATTCAGTCAGAGCGCGTTACCGGCCGCGTCACGTTCGGACCGGGACTGGAGGGCAGTCTCGTCGCGGAGCTCAAGCGCCCGCATAAGCTGCGCGTTGAGATTACGGTCGTGGACCAGAAAATTATCCGCGTCTATGACGGCAAGTCCGCGGGCTGGGTGGTCAATCCGTTCGCAGAGAAGAAGGACGCGCAGCCGATGTCCCGGAAGATTTGAAGAGCGTTTCGGAAGAATCCGATTTCGACGGGCCGTTTATCGATTACAAGGCCAAAGGCAATCAGATTGAGTTGGTGGGCAAAGAGGAACTGCAGGGCAAGCCCGCCTACCGGATCAAGCTGACGAACAAGATCGGCAACATCCGCTTTTATCTTTTTGACGCGACTTCCTTTTTGCCGGCGAAGTGGGAAGAAACGCGCGTGGTGGAAGGCAAAGAGACACCGTGGGAATCGTTTTTCTCGGACTATCGCGAGGTAAATGGCGTGAAGTATGCGTTCATGATCGACTCGGACAGTCCCGGGACGGACTTGAAGCAAACGGTGGTCGCCGAGAAGATTGAGATCAACGCGCAAATCGACGAAACGCGCTTCGCCAAACCCGTTGTCCCGGAAGCACCAGCTGCATCCCCGGCGCCGACCAGCCCGCCGCCATCGGACTAACGCTTCCGACGAAGAGATGTTACCTGGTATCCGGAAGACGCGCTAATTTTTTGAGGGCTTGTGTGCGGAATGCAGGTGGTACAGATTCGCGATCGAATACGTCACGCCGCCAAAAAATGTGACGCGCGGCAGGTCTCCATAGACTGCAAAATAGGCTCCAGCATCCAGAATCAAGCGGGGGCTCACGTTGTAGGTGGCGGCATGAAGAAGGGTCATCGTCGCGGGAGTCGCGGCATTTGTTCTGCTGAAACCGGCAATCTCGCCCGTATATCCCCACTTCCCCGTCAGCGGATGGAAATACGATAATGCGGTGAAGTAATTACGGTCATATCCGCTGGCGCCCGGTCTCCCAACGAATTGCACGCCTTCGTTTATGTCAATGTGGTGTTTCCCGAGGTCCTTACTGAACAGCATTTGGACGGAATGACCGGATTCGCCGGCCCCGAGCCCGGCCGAGGCAGTCGGCAGCGTCGCCACGTAGAGCACTGCAACCTTTGGGATGGCCTTCTTCTGAGGAATCATTGCGAATTTGAATCCCGCGCCGGAGTCACCCATTCCGGCCACGCCAGCGTCCCGCTGAATCGGATTGTTGAGAAACCATAGCTCGAGGTTTTTGAAAACGCCCCATTTCAATAGACCGTTGATATTCTGATGTCCCTTCGCGGCTTCAAATCCATATTCGACCTCGAAAACACCGCGCTGCACTGTTTCTGCTGTTGACGCAAACGTAGGGCGATTCGGCACGGCCACGAGTTCGACTTGCGCCGCCTGGGCGTGAAGGGGTGCGGACTGCGTGAGACCCGCGAGCAAGAAGAAGGCGAGGGCGCAAGATCGTCTGGTAAGTATTCTCAATTTGTCTCCGCTGGAGAAGCGAACACCTGTGGACGCTATATCCGCGTTTCTTGCGGCCGTTTTGGCGACCGCGACAGCAGGATCGTGCCGCAGGAGAATCTGACTTTTATTAACTATAGTGAACCTTCTGATGAAACTACGCTTAATCTGTTTGCATGTCAACTACATCCCGGCCATCGGTTGCGGCAGTCACAACATCCTTGATTCGCGTGAATCGGCCATTACCGGCTTGGGGAGAGATGCTGCGTTGAGCCATTGACAAGGCACTTGGCCTTTTACTTGCGCTATCCTGCCTGAGTGTCACAGCCGCTCGAAGAAAAGGCGAGTACTTCCACCGCGGGCCTTTGCGCCGTTTGCCGGCATGCGCGGCGCATTGAATCTTCACACGGCTCCGTCTTCTATCTCTGCGAACTCTCCCACACCGATCCGCGTTTCCCGAAATATCCCCGGCTTCCCGTTCTCTCTTGCGACGGTTACAGGAAGAAACTGTAGCAGCGGGCTTTCGACTCACATCGATATTGTTCTTTATAAGGTTATGTCACTTTATGGTAAGTTATGCGGCGGATCGTCCATCCGGTGAGGTCTTTTCATGGCATCCCGGTCACGAGTATCAATCTGCGCTGTCTTGTTTGTGCTCGCCTGCCCCTTGCGTGGCTACGGTGATAAATTGCAATTCACCAGCAACCCGTCCGGTGCGACTGTGGAACTGGATGGCGTCGCCATTGGCACCACGCCCTGCGAAAAGAATTTCCCTGGCGGCTACTTTCACAAGACAAAGACTTCTTTTGGTGCGCGGCTCGAGCACCCCCTGGTTGCGCGCATCAGCCTCACTGGCTACGCCACCAAGGAACTTACGCTCACCGAAGGGCCGCTGAATTGGCTTTCGCTGAATGGCCGCAGCCATGGCGAGTACTGGCTCTTCAAGACGGATCATTTCCATGTCGACCTGCAACCCATTTCGGAAGCTTTCACGGGGGAGATCGTCGCAAGAGTTTCCGATGCCGGCGGCGGGGTTCAGCCGGAACTATCTCTCGAGGAGCTGGTGCGTCAGACCAAGCCCGCGGTCGTCTATCTGAAGGCGTTGGACAAATCCGGCACGGGATTTTTCGTTACGGGCACGGGCGTACTCGTGACCAACGCTCACGTCGCTCGCGGCGAAGAATCATTGCTTACGCTGCTCTCCGGCGGCCAGCAAGTCGAGGCCAAAGTCGTTTACATTGATGCGGAGCTCGATATCGCGCTGGCTAAAGTGGAAAGCCCCTCCGCGCAAATTGATTTTCCGCACCTCGCCCTCGCGGATGCGGGCAGCGTTCGTCAGGGCGAGACCGTGCTCGCCATTGGCAATCCCGGCGATGCCATGCTGTTCAGCGTCACCAAGGGGATCGTCAGCGCCGTTGGAAAATTCCCGAACGCCGGTCAGGGTACTTGGATTCAGACCGATGCCCCCATCAATCCCGGCAACAGCGGCGGCCCGCTCCTCAACACGCGCGGGGAAGTGATCGGCATCAACACGCTGAAGCTCGTCAAGAAAAATGCCAATGGCATCGGTTTTGCTCACAGCTCCTCCGACCTTCTCGAGGTCCTTCGCCGTTTCTATCCGAATGTCGCTGCCGCCTCCCGTCCTGCTACTCCTGCTGCGACTCAATCGGCTCTGACCGAAACCAGCAACTCTCCCCAACCATCAACCCCGGCTTCGCCGCCCGCTCTCGATGGAGTTGGTACAGTTTCCATCTCCTCCGACCCAGACGGCGCCGAAATCTTTGTCGACGATAAATTCCATGGCAACACGCCAGCCACTTTGAAGCTACCTACTGGAAGCCACTCCATAGTGCTAAAGTTTCCCGGCCGTGCCGATTGGCGCCGCACTCTCGAAGTCCTTAAGTCCAGTAAGACTTCTCTCAAAGCCACACTTGAACCCGGCCATTGACGCAAACTGTGGAGCGGGATCGCCCCACCACTTCGCGGAAGGAATTGCTACCCGCGCGTGGCTATCCACGATAGTTTCCGAGTTGTCGACAATCCGGGAGTTGTAGATCTTCAGCCAACACTGCGCCGTTCGTGGAGAGTAACCCGCCGTCGCAGAAAGAAACCTGCAGAAAGCGTCTCGGCAAGTTTATGACAAAGGCTCTGCCGGTCTGTCCCAGGCATTTCGCTTCCCGTATTGGTGACGGCGCGAAAAGGAAATACTTCTCGTACACAGGTGAGTAGAACTGATCGTTCAGCGACCTTGGCTCACGCGAAGATATTACCAGATGCGGGACGTCATAGATTGAGATTCTCCTTGACATTGACAGCTCCATAGGGCAGCCTGCCGACCATCTCAAGGCACAACGAGCGCAGCCCAGAGCGTGACCTTGACGAATACTGGCAGCGGGACCTTAACCATTACTGGCTTCTCGTTCGCTGGCACGAACCCCTCCGACTTCACCTTGTCGTCCACCGGCTGCAAACAGAGTCAGAGCCTCGCGGTCGGCGCGAGTTGCGCGTTCGGCATCGCGTTCGCGCCGCAGGCCGTTGGAAACCGTTCAGCGACTCTACAGATTACTGACAACTCCGCACAAAGTCCGCGGAGTGTGACACTAACCGGCGTGGGCCTTGCCCCGCCCACTGTGGCGCTCTCGCCGACAAGCCTGAACTTCGCAGCTCAAATCGTCGACAGCACGAGTCCCGGGCAATCCGTCACACTCACCACAAGCGGCAGCGGGACTCTGGCTATCGTCTCGATTAGCACCACCACCAGCGATTTCGGAGCTAGCAACAATTGCGGCAACAGCGTGGCCGGAGGAGCGACCTGCACCATCACGGTCACATTCACGCCCACCGCCGCTGGCGGCAGAGCGGGGACGATCGTCATCGCGAGTAACGCCGCAAACGGCACGCAGATGGTCTCCCTTTCGGGGCCGGGAACGGATTTTTCCATATCTCCTGCTGCGGGCTCACCTAACTCCGCGACTATCACTGCGGGCCAGTCGGCAACATATACGGTGAGCGCTTCAGGCGCGAGCGGGTTTAGTGGGACGGTGTCCTTTTCTTGCTCGGACCTAGCTTTTCAATCCAGTTGCAGCGTCTCTCCCAACTCGGTGATGGTGAACGGCACGACCGCTCAAAACGCGACAGTTACGGTCACAACGACAGCCCGATCTGCCCTGCCACCGCGCTGGCGCCCGCCAATTCTTCCGCCAAACTTGCGTGTTACGCCAGGGCTGCTGCTATTACTGAGCCTGGTGATACTGACCAGGGCGCTTCGGCGGCGATCCCGCAGGCGGCGAGCCTGGGTCGGGCTGGCAGCAATGCTGATTGCTGCCGCGCTCTTCTTTGGCTGCGGCGGAGGAGCGTCTCCTCCACAAAACGGCACTCCGGCAGGAACTTACACGATCACGGTAAGCGCCACGTCCGCAGGGGTAACCCGCTCAACATGCTGAGCCTGACGGTGAGGTAAGGGTAGCGGATGAAATTGAAAAAGCAGATTCTCGAAACCTCATTTCACTACGGGCTCAGCCGGGAAGAGATTGGTCCAGGAGGTCTCCCAATGCCTCGGAAGTTGAGATGTCTTGCTTATTTGCTTTTTGCAGTTTGCATCGCTTTCTTACCGGCGCAGGGCCAGGTGTGACAAACGCCGAGCGGCGCTCACACCAGGCCATGCGTGATCGTCCTTGGAGTGAACGGAGCTGAATGGGATATCCTCCGTCCGCTGTTGGTTCGAGGGGAGATGCCCAACCTGGCCCGAGTGATCGCGCGAGGGATCTCCGGCAAGATGCGTACGATATCCGCGCCAAACTGTCCAAAGATCTATTCCATTTTTGAAACCAGCACACCACCCGAAGAGAATGGGATCACGGGGTTCATCGTGCGCGGGACAACCGCCAATACCGGCATGCTGAGAACCGAGCCGCTCTGGTCGCTCTTGTCGAATAGCGGGGTCACCGTGGGGATGGCAAACGTGCCTGCCACGTTTCCGGTGAAGCCGGTGAACGGATACATGATCAGCGGCATGCTTACCCGCGGCAAGAATTGCGAGGACGGCCTGCTATGCTCGCCGAAGCTTTCTGAAGTGCAGGGCGGAGACGCTGTTTATCCGCCCACGATGGTGGCAGAGCTGGAGTCAAACGTCGGGGATTTTCTGATCGATTGCGCCCGCATGCCTGCGGCGAAAGATTTCCTCGGACACGAAGTCGCAGCCGTTTACGAATGGTTGGCGCGGGTATCCGCGACGCGTGACCAGCAGAGAAAGCTGTTCGACTACTTGCTGACGAACCACCCGACCGATTTCACTTTCCTGGTTCAATCTTGCGAAGACCGCGTGGGCCATTGGCTCTATCCTATCCAGCCGTACAACGTGGGCTATAATCCGAAGCTTCACACGATTCAGGTGAACGCTTTCCCGGATCAGTATCGCGCCCTGGATAAAGTTCTGGGAACTATCCTGAAGCATGTGGACGAGAACACCAACCTATTCATCATCTCCGACCATGGCATCAAGCCGCTGCGCGAGAGGGAGTCCCACGACGCGCATAAGGACCACGCCGGCACTACCCCCATTATCGCGAAACACGACTTCGAGGATGGTGACGAGGTCCCGGGCGTGTTTGTGGCCATGGGGCCAGGCATCAAGAAGGGCGCTCGCATTATGGGACTGCCCATGAGCATCTTCGACATCGCACCTACCATCCTGCACATCTACAGCACCCCAGTGCCGACACGGATGAGGGGGCGAGTACTGACGGAGATCTTTGAAGACACTAAGGGCGCAAATGTAGTTTCCGTCCGTTAGCGTGTGGAGCATTGCGCCTATCACTACCGGCCGCAGTGCGCAGGATCATCAAGAGAAAAGGATGCGGCAGAGCGTCACATCATGTCACGCTCTGCCGGAGATAGGTCCGTTCTCGCTATTGCAAAGGTTGCTGTGGCAAAGGCTCGTCAGGATTCGCCGGAGGGCTGGCAGGAGCAGGACTCTCTACCGGTATTTTCTGAGAGGCGGGCGTCAGGCTTGGAGTAAGCTCCGAATTTCTATACTTCGGAGCACTCACGTATCCGCTCACGCGGTCTCGGTCAATTTTGTTGATGACCACTTGCACGGGTTGCGGATCATCCGTGCGGTGGATCCAGATCGGTTCATAGAGGTTTACTTTTTTCTTGCTGAGTTGGTTGTCGTCAACGATCATCGCCAGATCGAAGCTCTTGTGCTTGGTGTCCGCTTTGCGCAGAGAGAGCATCAGCGGCCCGTAGCGTTGGAACTGCTTCGATTTCGGCAGGTTGAATTCGACGTAGTTCCGTTCTCCCCGTTTTTGCAGGACGACGAGTTCCTCGTGAGTCCTGGCGATGGACCCGTTCAAATCGTCCCGCGTCGCGCTCAAATTTCCTTCCAGGTCCGAGCGCGTCTTGGCGACGTCGTCTTGCGTGGCTTTGAGCTGCTTTTGCTGGTCTTCCATCCGCGCCTGAAGTTCTTTCAGCCGCTTGCTCTCCACCGCGCTGTGCTTGCCGGCGGCTTGTTTTGCCGGGGTGTTCGCTTGTGCAGCCGCTGCCGCCGCGGCCTGCTGCGCGATGGTGACTTCATTCAGCTTTCCAGTCAGCGATTCGATTTGCCCTTGCAGTTGGCCAACCGTCGCGGTCATCTGTTCCTGTTTTCCCGTCAACTGGCCAACCAGTGTCTGCTGGTGGTACCCATAACCCACAGCAAGACACGCGGCCACGATCGCTGTTCCCGCTGCAATCGCGAGCCAGCGGGCGGTGCTTGTGCCTGATGGATTTTCCGGCTCTTCTCTTTCCATTCTGTCTCGATACTCTTCCATTGCGACCCTCCCGTGCCTCATTTTTCTCACAACGATGGACAAATCTTCACTGCAATCTGCAGCAGCAGCCGAATGGGCGGATGACAGCCGGCCACGAGATCACCTGAGACGGACAGGTCCATCCCAGCTTCCATTTCGCAAGAGCGTTGCCGTGGCGAGTCTATTTCGCTCTACTGTAAGTCCAGTTCTGCCAACACTTAACAAGGCATGGTCGCCGCACGCGATTTCTTGACCGGTACTAGACCCTGCATTTTTTCCTGGCGACCAGCCGACTCTTACCAGGTGGTAGCTTGGTGGGATTCTCCGATTTATCTCCAAGTGCGTTGCTCCGGCTCTTTCCCTGTGCTAGCATCCGCGTCGTCAGGAGATCGGACCAGGGAAACTTTGCAGGACCTTCGCCCCCGCCCCACGGGGACCCAGGTGCAGTGGCCACGTTCTCCTCCCTCAGTTCCAACTTGCCCGGCGCAGGCCCGCGCCCGAATTCTGCTGGACGGACCTCGCCATGCCGACCGCTTTGCGGTCGCCAGAGCCAGGAGGCTTTATGAAGAGCTATCTCACCAAGGACATTCGAAACGTTGGCATTGTCGGCCACGGCGGCACCGGGAAGACGCAACTGGTGTCGTCGTTGCTCTACACCGCGGGGATGACGCCGCGCTGGGGAAAAGTTGCGGAAGGCAGCACGACCACGGACTGGGACGAAGAAGAAATCGCGCGCAAGATTTCCATTCAAACCGGCCTCTCCTACGCCGAGTGGGCCGCCACACCGACTACCCCCTCCGGTTCTTCCGAAAGAGTCAAAATCAATTTAATCGATCTCCCGGGCTATTCCACCTTCATCACCGAAACGAAAGCGTCGCTGATCGCCGCGGATGCCGCGCTCATCACCGTGGACGCGCACGTGGGCGCGCAGGTCACTACCGAAAAAGTCTGGGATTATTGCACGGAATACGACATTCCCCGCGCGTTCGTGCTCACCTGGATGGACCGCGAGCTCTCGAGCTTCGAACGCTCCATGGAATCGTTGGAGCAGGTTTTTGGGCGCAACGTCGTGGCACTGCAGCTACCGATCGGCGCGGAACGAGGATTCCGCGGGGTCATCGATCTGGTGGCCATGAAGGCCCATATCTACAAGCCCGATGGCGACGGCAAGCCCTCGATTGAAGAAATTCCCGCCGCTCTGGCCGACGACGCCAAGGAAGCGCACGAAAAGCTGGTCGAGATGATCGCCGAAGGCGACGACGAAATGATGGAAGAGTTTTTCCGCGAAGGTACCATTCCGATCCACGACCTGATCCCCGCGGTCCGCAAGGCGATCGTGGCCGAAAAAATCTTTCCTGTCTTGATGGTTTCCTCGCTGCACAACATTGGCACCGCCAGCCTGCTCACCTTTCTTACCGACGCCTTCCCGCATCCCGACGAGCATGCGCAGGTCGGATATAAGGATCCCGAAGACAAAGGCGACCGCGTCGAACGCAAGTATGACGACAGCCAGCCGCTATCGCTTTTCGTTTTCAAAACGCTCGCCGATCCTTTTGCCGGCCGCATCAACTATTTCAAAGTAAAGAGCGGCGTGCTGAAAAACGACGCCACGCTCAACAATTACAACCGCGGCACCCAGGAACGCTTCCAGCACATCCAGGTCGTGCAGGGCAAGCAGTTAACGGAAGTCGGCGACCTGCACGCCGGGGATATCGGGGCCATCGCCAAACTGAAAGAAACAACCACCGGCGAAACGCTCGGCGACAAAGTTTCGCCAATCTACTACAGCCCCGCGCGTTTGCCGGAACCCTCAATCACCTTCGCGATCGAGCCGAAAACCCGCGCCGATGAAGATAAAATCGGTGTCTCCATTCACAAGATTCTCGAAGAGGATGCGGCGCTGCGCTTCATGCGCGATCCGCAAACGAAAGAATTTCTCCTGGCCGGCTCCGGCCAGCAGCACATTGAGGTCGTGGTCGCCAAACTGCACAAGCGCTATCACGTGGACCTCACCCTCAAGCCACCGAAGGTGCCCTATCGCGAAACCATTCGCGGCAAGGCCGACGCGGAAGGCAAACACAAAAAACAGTCCGGCGGCCACGGGCAGTTCGGGGTTTGCCGCATCAAGATGGAACCCATCGAGCGCGGCAAGGGCGTCGAGTTCGTGGACGACGTTTTTGGCGGTGCCATACCGCGGAACTGGATTCCGTCTGTCGAAAAGGGCATTCGCGACGCCGCCGCCCGCGGCTATCTCGCGGGCTTCCCCGTCGTCGACTTCCGCGCCGTGCTCTATGACGGCAAGTATCACGACGTGGATTCATCGGACATGGCGTTCAAGATCGCCGGCTCGCTGGCATTCAAGGAAGCCATGAAGCAGGCGCGGCCCGCGCTCCTCGAACCTGTCATGCATGTGGAAGTGTATGCGCCCGATCAATACTCCGGGGACCTGATGGGCGACCTCAGTTCACGCCGCGGCCGGATTGCCGGGAGCGAGGCCCGCGGTCACAACGTCATCATCAAGGCGCAAGTGCCGCTCGCGGAAATGCTCTCCTACGCCAACGACCTCACTTCCAAAACGCAGGGGCGGGCCACGTATTCGATGGAGTTTTCACACTACGACTATGTGCCCAATGAGCTCGCGGAAAAAGTGATCGCCACGCACAAGGCCGCGCACGGAGAGCAACTCGTCGAAGAAGAAGCGTGATGATTTCGTTTTGACCGGGCTCAAGGCCATGCTCCTGCGCCCTGTGCTATACTTGTATAGCGAGGTGCTTATGCTTGCCATCCGGCTTCCGCAGTCCATTGAAAAACGCCTTGAAAAGCTGGCCCGCCGCACCGGGCGCACCAAAACCTACTATGTCCGTGAGGCCATCCTCCAACATCTCGATGATCTGGAGGATATCTATTTCGCCGAACAGGCGCTGGAGCGCGTTCGCAGCGGCGAGGAGCGCACCATTCCTCTCAAAGACGTATTGGAACGTCATGGCCTGGAAGGTTGAACTGTCCGCCACGGCGGAGAGGGAACTCAGCAAACTCGACCCACAGCAGAGCAAGCGTATCCTGAAATTCCTTCAAGAACGAATCGCCAAACTGGACAATCCGCGCAGCATCGGAAAAGCGCCGCAAGGTTCGCGTCTCGGGGAATTTTGGAAATACCGCCTGGGCCATTACCGGCTCATTTGCAAAATAGAAGACGAACGTCTGCTAGTGCTGGTCCTCCGCGTTGGCCATCGCAAAGAAATCTATCACTAAACTTTCCATGCCAAGGAACGGAAGCTACTTGGCCGCGACTGCCTGCAGAAGTTTCTGTCGAGCTGCCTGCGTTTCGATTCGGGCGTCGTTGATCCGCGTCAGCGATGGGATCGAATCCCGAAAAAATGGATGCAGTGTTTTGGCGGAGTCCTGAAGGGTTTTTAGCCTTTCACTTGCCGCGTCCGGCGGGAGCCGCAGCGCTTCTTCCACCGAGTTCATGAACTTGCGATAGGCAGCAATCTCCGCAGCTTTCGGCACCGTGAAATTTTCCGGCGCCGGCGTCTCCATCAGTTCCTTGTAGTAGGCCGCCGGGTTCGCCGCTTTTCCCATCTCTGTAATTGCAACTTCACCGGCTATTTCCTCATACCACATGGCCTGTCCCCAGTCGAAACCGGTTTCTGGAACGGCGCGAATCGCGGCGACAACTTGGCTGCGTTGCCTTGCGTCCAGGGCGCCGCTCTGGGCGGCTTTGGTCAGCGGTCGCAGTTCGTCGGCCAGCGCGGCGTTCGCCACAAGCGTCGCAAGCAGACTGCCGCCTCTAGCCAGATGCTGTGAAAACCGGATTCCAGCAAGCCACGTATCCACGGCCTTCTGAGTGTCGCCCTTTGCTGCAAGACGCATACCGTAAAGTGTGTTCAACCTCCCCAATGCGCGCGCTGACATTTGCAAAAAGGGAATCGGAGTGCGAGGTCCCAGGCTGTACTCGAGCCCCCAGTCGCATTCCGGAAGTTTCGCGGCGCGCTGCATGATCCCAATAGACTCCATGTTGACATCCACGATGGGACCGAGCTTGGTTTCATCCCACGCTCCTTCACCGCTCATTGTTTTCCCCAGGAGATCGGCGATGGACTTGTCGGCGCCGGTATCGTGCAGTTCGGCAAAAGCCATCCAGTAGCGAAGCGCTGCGTTTTTTGTCTCGGCCGGGAGCTTGGTCTGTCCAAACGTGGTAACGGCGCTAGTGAGAACAAACACGGTAGCAACCGCCAATCTCTTCGAAAGCGTCATTTTCTTTCTCTCCTATGAGTTATTCCTTGCCGAGAATACGCAACGCGCTGTCTTTACGATCGAAGCGTGGCAACCGGTTCTTTTGAGCCGCTACCAGCGCAGCATCCAAACCCGCCGGGTTCTCCACGGCGAGGTGAGTCAAGACCACAATGGAGAGTGGACGCCGTGGCCTTTGCTGTTCCGAAACAACGGGACGGTTACTTGTCACATTCCGGGCTTCTTGGCCCGCTGGCTTCTGCCGCACCGACCACAGCCAAGCGCCCAGGGCGATCGTAATCGCAGCTGCCGCGGCGAGGCAGCGCGGCCAAACTTGCCGATGGATAGCAGGTTCCGGCAGGGCGCGCGGCCGCCGCGGCTGGAATTCACCCAGATACTTTTCAAATCGTTCGTCGAGGTTTTCCACGCTCAGACTCCTCACTCTTTGCGGTACGGCCGCAGCTTTTCTCGTAATTTGTCCAGCGCGTAGCGGTAACGCGACGCGACGGTATTTAGCGGCGCGCCCGTCGCGGCGGCTGCCTCTTCCAGGGTCAAGCCGCTCCAAATTCGCATCACAACCACTTCGCGTTGTTCTTCCGGCAATTCTTCCAGCGCTTTCTCTAAAGTCAGCGCCGCTTCGATGTTTCCGCCGCGATGTTTGAAAACGCCGAGTTGCGGATCCAGAGGCGTATCCCTCTGCCCGTTTCTTCGCGTGTTCAAGGCCGCGTTGCGCACCGCGCGATACACATACGCAACCGGCACATCGGGCATTTCGACTTCCGGGCTCAACAAGCGGAGGAATACCTGATGCACCACGTCCTCCGCCGCTGCGGCATCCGTCACAAACGAGCGCGCGTAAGCGACCAGCGCGGGCCCGTGCTGGTCATACAGATGACGCACTTCCGCGGCGCTCAATTTCTTATCGCCCAATCTGGCCGTCCGTTCGCGATCCAAATCTATGACACGCGAGCCCGCCCAAATTGTCTAGCCCGCATGCCAATTTGGAGGCTTTTTTTCTTTCGCCCCAAGGCGCACACTCTTTTCCATGAAAACCAACAAGCTCGCAAATTACGGCCCGCAAACGAAAGCCATCCACGGCGGAGAGCCGAACCGTCGCGGCGTCAACGGCCCGATCGTCACCGAAATTATTCGTTCTTCGACGTTTACGTTCTCTTCCACGGAGGAAATGAAGCTCTGGGCCGAAGGGAAGAACAAAGCGTACATCTATACCCGTTACGGCAACCCCACGCTGACCGTCGCGCAGAAGAAAATCGCCGCGCTGGAAGGGGCTGAAGGCGCGATCGTCACTTCTTCCGGCATGGCCGCCATCTCCTCAGCGTTGCTCGCGGCGTTGAAAGCCGGTGATGAAGTCATCTCCACCGCACAGCTCTACGGCGGCTCGTACCGCTTGATGCGCGACGTGTTCCCGAATATGGGCATCGTCGTGCGACAGGTCGGGATGGATCTGGCGGGAATCGAGGCTCTCGTCACGCCGCGCACGAAAGTCCTCTACGTGGAGACACCGACGAATCCCACGCTTCGACTTGTCGACATTCATAAAGCGGTGGCTTTCGCCAAGAAGCACAAGCTGGTCTCCATCATTGACAATACTTTCGCCACTCCCATTCTGCAAAATCCCATCGCCCTCGGCTACGACATGGTTGTACACAGCGCCACGAAAGCACTGGCCGGCCACTCAGACATCATCGCCGGAGCCGCCGCCGGCAACGCGGTTTGGATGGAGCGCGTCCGCCAGATGATCATTTATCTTGGCGGCTCGATGGATCCCGGCGCGGCGTATCTGCTGATTCGCGGAATCAAAACGCTGGGCGTGCGTGTCCAGCGCCAAGGCGAAAACGCCATGGCCGTTGCCAAATTCCTTGAGAAACATCCGAAGGTGGCACGCGTGCACTATCCGGGGCTGAGGTCTCACCCGGATCATGCGCTCGCCAAGAAACAGATGCGCGGCTTCGGCGGAATGCTGGCCTTCGATCTGAAAGGTGGCCTGCCCGCGGCGCGCCGCTTTTGCGATCGCGCGCGCCTGTTTCTCCTCGCGGCGAGCTTGGGCGGAGTGGAGTCGCTCGTCATTCTTCCGATCTACAGCTCGCACTACAACATGACGGAAGAAGAACTCCGGCGCGCGGGGGTCAGCCCGGGCACGGTACGCGTTTCTCTGGGATTGGAAGACAAAGAAGACTTGATCGAGGACTTGAAACAGGCGCTCGCTTAGGCCGCCCGGTCGTCCCATTTCAGGAAATCCGCGCGAAGCGAGTTATTTCTTCGCGCCTGCGGGTACGGGAACAGCCACGGGAGCCGGTGCGGTGCCTGGCGCAGGAGGGGCCCATTCGTCCTGGGAGGGGATCAGAGATTTCACGATGTCTTCCAATTCGTGCGAGCTTTGCGCGTGCTCCGGATAGTTGTGGACGGTGATGTCGAAGGCTTTGCCGTGCTTGGCGCGGACTTCTTGAAGCTCTTCTTGCAGCCGGACGGCAACGCGCTTGGCATTGAGTGTATCGGTTTCGGGGAGAACCAGGGCAAACAGATCCGCCGCGAGGCGGTAGATCGAATCGGTGGGCCGCAGTTTGCGGGACATGGCTTTCGCGGCGTCGCTCCAAGCCGCGGAGTTGTCCTCGCTATTTTTCGCGGACGCATTCGCGGGTTTGGCTTTCACCAGCAGGAGTGAGAGCGTCTTTTGCATGGTCATGGCCCTCCGGTATTCCATGGTCAGGCGATCCCAGAAATGATTTTGATCGGGCATGGAGTGCAGCAAGTCCACGCTGGCTTGCTGTTGCAGGCTGACGTTGCGCTCCAGCTCCGCCAGTATTTGTTGCTTGAGTTGGCGCACGGTGCGCTGGCGCTCGAGCAGGTAACCCACAAAAAGAAATGTTAAGCCGCAGAAACCGAAAAAGGCGACGCGGAGCGTCCACTTGTTCCCTACGGGGTGGAGGAACACCAGCGGATACATGAACGCAGCCAGACCGCCAGCAAGCACCAACACGATGACCGCCGCCAGGATGGTGAGCTGCAATTCACGGCGCTCGAGATGATCCAATTCTTTGCTGTTCAGCGTTACCATGACCAGCCTTTAGCTCCCGCCGGCCCCTGGCCGCGGGTGTGGGGCGCCTTTGTTCCAGAATGAACCTCTATCGTCCGGTGCGAGGCCGCTAAGTGCAATGGGTGCAGAGTACTATGTAGCGCAAGTGGCACTGTCCCATTTTAGGAAAGCGGTCCCTTCCGACCAGTCCGAAATCTGTGCGAAAGGGTCCCCAGGATTCTCGCGGGAAAGCTTAGGGCTGTTCGATGAATTGGATGTCCCAAAAGGGATGGAGCTCCCAGAGGGTACCGACTTTGGCAGTGCCGTGACCGTGTCCGCGCTTTGGATTCTTCTTTGAATAGTGAGCCGAATCATAAAAGGGAAGACCGATCACTTTGATTCGCAGAGGTTCATCCAGGTCAAGGGGCTTGTCGACGGCAGGATCGTAACCGTTGGCGATCAGCTCATCGATGAGCTTTTGCCGGGCGGCGAGGAACAGCGGCCCTTGGGGTAGTTCGACAATGATGCGGTTGGCGGTCTTCAGTTGCCCGGGGGCGGAGATTTCCAGGTGGAAGTCGCAGTCGTTGGATTCCAGCTTGACTCGCCAGAGGTCGCCGGTGATTTCGTAGAATTTGCCGTCTTGCTCCCTGCCGGGATAGGGAGTGCCCTGCTTGCGCACCGCGGCGGTTTGGATGCCAGTCGGGGCGGACCACTGGAGCGCCTGAACGACGGTGCGAGGCTCGGGGGTCCCCGGAGCGGGATCGCGATGCTTCATGTTGGAACGGTGCTGTTTGGCGAGAAGAGTGGTCGCGGTGCAAGGGATGTCCTGTGAAAACGCTGGAATGGCAGAGGCAAAAATACTGATAACGAACAACCCGAGGGGACGGAGCGCAATCGATTTACGCATGGGAACTCCTTGAAGGAAATATTTTGGGAGAGTTAACTGCATTGGAAATACTCTGATTTGCAAAAATATGCAAGAGTTTTCGGAACGCTGGGGGCGCGAGGAAAGGGGCGCTACCACGGGAGAGCGGGGAAATGAGCGGTGCTAAAAGCAGAACGGGCGCCCCGGTGGAACCGGGACGCCCGACTTCTATTTTTGTGAAGTGAAATTAGAGGGGCTGTACGTTCGAGGCCTGCAGGCCCTTGGGGCCCTTGGTGACTTCGAATTCAACCGCCTGGCCATCATTCAACGACTTATAGCCATCAGCCACGATCGCGGAGAAATGGACGAAAACGTCCTCACCGCTTTGGCGCTGGATGAAACCGAAGCCCTTGCTGGCATTGAACCACTTCACTGTTCCTTGTTCTTTACTCACTGCTGTACTCGTTTCTGTCAGCTGGGTTACAGCTGAACATTAGTTCTTTAAGCTATCTGATGCCTCAAGTTCCGAGCCCCTCGACAGAGCTTCGGCCGTCTTCAAGCCTTGTGTTACGAGCCCGCAAAGCAGGCACATAGCACAAAAAAAGGCCGCAAGTTTGACCTCGCGACCGCTTTACAACCCAAAGGCGATACAAGAGCAACAAACGCAAAGACAGAGTATCACGGAACGGTACTTTCTTCAAGTGTTTTTTCTAATTCGCTACTCCCTTGTTTTCATGCGTTTGCGGCAGTCTCTTGTGGGCATTCCGGCGGCAGAGATGGGACACCATGGATTCCTGCGACTGAGGGGTTTAAAAGTATTGTTTTGGCAGCGCGATCGAGGCCGTCCTTCCCGGCTGGCAAAAGTAGCACTCCGCAAATAAACCTCTTGACAGCCCAACTGTACTAGTGTATTAGTACACTATGCTCTTGCACCTTAACCCCTCTTCCGGCGTGCCGGTTTACCTGCAGCTCGAATCGCAGGTGAAGCAAGCCGTGGCCGCAGGCGCACTGCGCACGGGGGACACGCTTCCTTCCACTCGCAAGCTGGCGGCCGAGCTGCGCATCAATCCCAATACCGTGGCGCGCGCCTACCAGGACCTGGAACGTGACGGCGTGACACTGAGCGTGCCGGGCGGGGGGACGTTTGTGGCGGACGGTCTTCCCGGGCTGTTGAAGAGCGAAAAAGTGAAGCGCCTGCGGCCGCATGCGCGGCAACTGGCGGTGGAAGGGCGGCAACTGCGGCTGACCCGCGAAGAGATCGTGAAAATGCTGGAAGAGGAGCTCGATAAACTGGGAGGCCAGCCATGAGCGAACGGGCCATTTTCACGGAGGGCTTGAGCAAATCGTTCGGCGCGCAAGCCGCCGTCACGGAGTTAAACCTGCAGATTCAACCGGGCGCGGTGTATGGATTTCTGGGGCGCAACGGCGCGGGGAAAACGACGACGATGCGCATGTTGCTCGGGCTGGTGCGGCCGACGAAGGGACGCGCGCGGGTGCTGGGACTTGATCCGACGAAGGAGGCGGAGTTGCTGCGCATCCTGGAACGCGTGGCGTTCGTGCCGCAGCGCAAGCAGCTTTATGGCTGGGCGACGCCAGCAGAATTGGTGCGCATGAACAAAGCGTATTTTCCGCGCTGGTCGGACGACGCAGCGGCGCGGCTGGCGGAGCGGCTGGAAATTCCGACGAAGATGGCGTTCAAGAAACTTTCGATTGGAAATCAAACCAAGGTGGCGCTGCTCCTGGCGCTGGCGCAGGAGGCCGAAGTCTTGATTCTGGATGAGCCCACTGCCGGGCTTGATCCGGTGATGGTGGACGAAATCCTGCGCACGCTGATTGAGGATCACGTCAGCCAGGGGCGGACGATTTTTGTGTCGAGTCACCAACTTGGTGAAGTCGAACAGATTTGCGATTGGGTGGGGATTCTGGAAGAAGGGCGGCTACTGCTCGAATCGCGTCTGGAAGACATTCGGCAGGAATTTCGGCTGGTGATTGCGAGCGGTGAGGGCTTGCCGGTAGTGCAATCGCCGGATGTCGTTTCTGCAACAACTCATGGACGGTTTCGCCGCTACGTGGTGTCCCGGGAGGCGGAGCGGTTTGCAGTGGAATTGCGCGGGCAAGGCGCGACGATCTTGGAAATTAGTCCGCTCGGCTTGCGGGAACTGTTTCTGCACCTGGTTCGCAAGAAGGATCCATGTACGCCTGGAAATGTTGGCGCGAAACCCGCGCCAGTTTCATCTTTCTCTTGATGTTGTCTACAGCGCCCGCGGTGCTGGTAACGCTCAGCTTGGGCTTCAAGGAACAGAACGGATGGTGGCATTTCGACCGGAGTGAATACCTACAGAATCCGTTTATGATGGCGCATTTGGTGAGTACGATGGTTCTCAGCGTACTGTGGCCGACCGGTTTTCTTCCGCGGTGTTTCTCGGCGCGACTGCCCCGGGAAGCGAATTTGAGCCCGGAACGATTGAGTATCTGTGGACGCGGCCGCGGACGCGGACTTCGTTGACGTGGACACATTGGAGCGTCTGCCTGGCGGAAATGCTCATCGTGGCAATCGTTCCCATATATCTTGCGGCGGTATTACTGGGACTTGCCCTCGCTCCTCATGGCTCCATGGATGATGGTCATCGTGGGGGTGCCGATTTTGGGGCTGACAACGCTTATGACTGCGTTGCGGCGCAGCGGGAAGGGCGGATTGATCTTTACGGCAGCGGTGGTAACCGGGTATCTGATCGTTCGTCAACTTGTTACGGTCCCGATGCACCTCAATCTGCCACCGCTTTTTGCAGGACCCGTGATCTGGCTGATGAGCAACAATCGGCCGAATCCGAGCGCGTTTCCGTGGGGATCTCTAGGGCGCGCCGTTTTTCTGGCAGCAGCGTTTCCGCTGGCGGCGCAATATCTTCTCAAAGGTGCCGAAGTATAAACGCGGGAGCGGTCCCACGCGGGAAGAAAAGCGGACTATTTTTTGGATTCGGCTTCGTGAAGATCGAGCACGATTTTCAGGATCTCTTCCGCCAGGCCGCCGGAGTTCACGCCGTCCATGTTAGCCAAGACCACCACGCCCGCGCGGCGCTCCGGCACAAGCGCGAAGGCCGTGCTGGTGCCTTGTTGCCCGCCAGTGTGGGCCTCGATAGGAACGCCGAATTTATCCAGAGTTCCCCATCCCAGGCCGTAGCCGGTCGGCTTGCCATCCTCGGTCTTCTGCGAGGCCCACATCAGCTCTCGCGTGGCGCGCTTTATGAGCTTGTCCGCGAGGATGGCGGCTTCGAACCGCGCCATGTCGTCCGCCGAGGAAATCAGTCCGCCGCCGGGAATCTTGTAGCTGGAGTCCAGAACTCCCGCGTTGCGCACCAAGCCGGATTTGTCTTTGTGGTACCAGCGCGTGCGATGGGGAATCACCGCAAAGAAGTCATCGGCCTGCGTTTGCCCCATTCCCGCGGGTTGGAAGACATTCTTTTTCACGAAATCCACGTACTTCTCCAACGCGGCGCCTTCGAGGACGCAGCCCAAGAGCGTATAGCCATAGGTCGAGTAGTTAAATTTCGCGCCGGGTTTCGCGACCAGCGGGTCAGCGGCGAAAATCTGCAAGGACTCCATGCTCGAGAAATGCCGGGCGCTGTCTTCTGGAATATCGCCTTTGCCGTCGGAGTTGTAATGGCGAATCCCTCCGAGGTGTCCGAGCAGCTCGCGCGTCGTGATGGGCCATTCCTTCTTTGGAAACGCCGGACAATACTTTTGGACGGGCGCGTCGAGGTCCAGCTTTCCCCGCTAAAGCTGCAGCACGGCTACGGCGGTAATCGGTTTGGAGATCGATCCCAGACGGAAGAGGGTCGAAGACGTGGAGGGAGCAGAGTCTTCCAGATCCGACATGCCAAATCCGGCGGACCACACGGGTTCGCCGTCCAGAACTACAGCCGCGCCAATGCCGGGGACGCTGTTGGCCGACATGAAGCTGGACACCGCTTTTTCAATTGCCGCGCGCTTCTCGGGGGAAAGACTCTTTTGCTGAGCGGCGGCGCCAGCCACCTCCACGAGAGATAGAGCGAACAAACATAAGACCGGAACTCGGAAGGAGCTTGCACTTATGAGTCGCGCGCGCCGTTTCACAGGATCACCTCGCAGGGCGAGTCTACCCCAAAGGGTAGGTGTCGGAAGCGGCGATGTAGGCTGTGGACGATGTACTGAGAGCGTCACCCCCCATCCGGGAGAAAGCGTTGACCCGGATGCAAGCGCCTCCTTACCATGGAGGGATGAAGCTAAGGCTCTATTTGGCGACAGGCGCGATTCTGGTCTCGGGCGGCTTATCCGGTTGCGAGGATGCCGGGAAAAAAACCGTGCAGGCGCGCGTCCCTGCGCTGGCGCCCAAGGCCATCGCCGCCGCCCAGGCCCCGCCGGAACTTCCAGCGCTCCCGCTGGCAAACCCGGCCCGGCGGCCGCCCGTCTCCCTGTTGCCTCCCGTTCCCGCGGGCAAGGAGTACCTCATCCAGAAGGTCCAGGAAAAATTCGCTTCCGGCGAGCAGAACTTCAAGGCCGGGCATCTCGAAGCCGCGCGCAAGGATTTTGACGATGCGGTCGATTGGATTCTGGAGAGTGGCTACGACCCGAACGGCGACCCCCGGCTGAGTGAGCTGTTCCACCGCGTTGTCGACAGCGTTTACGCTTACGAGTTGCAGGCGTTCCGCGCCGGCGATGGATTCAGCGAAGCCCCCGCCGTCCCTGCGGCGATTGACGAAGTCGCGGAGATGACCTTCCCGGTGGACCCGAGCCTGAAGGGCCGCGCTGAGGAAGCGGCCAAAAACATTTCTCATGACCTGCCGCTGACCGTGAACGACGAAGTTCTGTCCTTTCTCAATTTCTTTCAGACCCCGCGAGGGCGCGCCATCGTGGAAACCGGGCTGAACCGCGCCGGCCGCTACCGCGAAATGATTTCGCGCGTGCTGCGCGAAGAGGGCGTCCCTCAGGATTTGATCTACCTGGCGCAAGCGGAGAGCGCGTTCCAGCCGCTGGCTCTTTCGCGCGCTGGCGCCCGCGGCATCTGGCAGTTCGTGGCCTACCGCGGCCAGGAGTATGGGCTCCGTCACACGTGGTGGATTGACGAACGGCAGGACCCCGAGAAAGCCACGCGGGCTGCCGCCCAGCACCTGCGCGATCTTTACAGACTTTTCGGCGACTGGTACCTGGCCATGGCCGCCTACAATTGCGGCCCGGGTAACGTGCAAAAAGGCATCGAGCGCACCGGCTACGCGGATTTCTGGGAGCTCTACAAACGCAAAGTCCTCCCGCGCGAGACGAAAAACTACGTGCCCATCATCATTGCGCTGACGCTCATCGCCAAGGATGCGGCCCACTACAATATTCAAGCGGATCCGGAAGCGCCTGTCCCGACCGACGTGGTGAAGCCGGGCAGGGCCATCGACCTGCGATTGGTGGCGGAAACGATCGACGTGGACGTCACCACGCTGCGCGCGCTCAATCCTTCGCTCTTGCGCATGGCGACTCCGGACGACCCTTCCTTTGAATTGCGCCTCCCGCAGGGCACGGCGACAAGGTTCTCCGCCGAAATCGCGGACATTCCTCCGGACAAGTGGGTCAGCTGGCGCCGACACCGTGTGGAGGCTGGCGAAACGCTTACGTCCATCGCGAAGAAATACCGTGTGACGGCGGCGGCCATCGCGGATGCCAACAACCTGGAACGCAGCGCGGCGCTCGGCGCGGGTGAGAAGTTGATCATCCCCGCGATGCTGCCGCAATCGGAAACGAAGCGCCGTCTGGTCAGTTATCGCGTGCGGCGAGGGGAGACGCTGGGTGGCATTGCCGATCGTTTCAGCGTGGACACCGACGACATCCGCAAGTGGAACCGGCTGAAGTCCAACAGGGTGAGCCGCGGCATGGTCTTGCGCATTTACACCATCGGCGGCGCTCCGGAAGCTACCTCGGCCCGGGCGCGATCCAGGTCCAAAAGGAAATCACAGAAATCGCCGGCGGGCAGTGCAGCGGCAGGGGCGCTGGCTTCAAACCGCGACTAACTCATTTATTATGAATAATTTGTGTGGGAATCAACGCTGCCGCGCGGCTCCGCGGCCAGCCCCTGCCCGCAGCAGATGGGGCTGCTTATGCAGGCCCCCTGCAAGAAAACCGCAGAGTGCTTGACAACTTCCGGCGAGTGCGATAACAACGGCGCAAGGGCGGGGCGGCATTCGAGAGAGCTCTGGCCAGAACAGTGACTTCTGGGCCCGTTTTTTGCCCGGACCCAAAGATTCCCCCACGGGAGGATGGAATGGATATCGAGAAGGACGGTTTTGAAGACGACAACGAACTATCCCGGCTGGAGGACGAGGAGCTGGGCGGCGAGACCGAAGAGATCGTGGAAGAGGAAGAAGAGCTGGTGATCGTGGGAGAAGAGCCGGAAGAAGTGGTGCCCGCGCCGAAGCCCGCGTCGAAGCCCGCCGCAAAGAAACGCGCCAAGAAAGCGGGAAAGAAGAAACCCGCGCGAAAAAAGGCGGCGAAGAAAGCGAAGCTGAAAAAGAAGGCCGGCAAGAAAAAAGCCAAGAAAGCATCGAAGAAGAAAAAAAGGCGGTAAGCGCGCTTCACGCTGGCAAGATTCTCTTGGCGGAGGCCGGGCCTTGGGTCCCGGCCTTTTCCTTTTGTGGAATTCTGCCTCCCACTCTGGAATCGGCCGGGCCGCGCTGCTTTCCCGACCGGGATATGCAGTCTTCCCATTCAGGAATCGACTCGCCAGGGCCCAACTCGCGCTTGCCCAAAGCAATAAGTACCGCTAGGATAATTCGCCATGTTGCATGCGCTGGAGCAGATACGCCGGATGCGTGGGGGAGCGCCATCGCACCTGATGCGTTGCTCCGACGGCCTCTACTACGTGGTGAAGTTCCAAAATAATCCGCAGCATCGCCGCATTCTGGTCAATGAAATGCTTGGAACCAAACTGGCGGCTCGGCTGGGCTTGCCGACCGTTCCGGTGGCGATCGTAGAGGTGTCCGAAGAGTTGATCCGGCTGACGCCGGAATTGACGATGGAACTGCCGCGCTCGCGGATCCCTTGCCAGCCCGGCCCGCAATTTGGATCGCGCTATCCCGGAGACCCGCGGCAGCTGACGCTGCACGATTTCCTTCCCGACGAACAGCTGCGCGAGGTGGAAAACCTGCACGCCTTCGCGGGGATGCTGGTTTTCGACAAGTGGGCCTGCAACACCAACGGCCGCCAGACGGTATTTTTTCGCAGGCAAAATGAGGCAGCGAACGACGCGGCGGCGGTGCGCTATGAAACGCGGATGATCGACCAGGGCTTTTGTTTTAATGCCGGCGAGTGGAATTTTCCTGACGCGCCGCTCCGGGGTTTGTACGCCCGCAATCGCGTCTACCAGGGTGTCACCGGGATGGAATCGTTCGCGCCGTGGCTCGAGCGCCTGGAAAGCGGAATGACCGAGCGCGTCTTGGACGAAGTCAGCCGGGAGATTCCTCCCGCGTGGTACGAGGATGACTACGACGCGCTGCTGCGGCTGCTCGAACAGCTTCATCGCCGCCGTTCACGGGTCCCAGAACTGATTCTCGAAGCCAAACGAACCAATCGGCAGCCGTTTCCGAACTGGGTGTGAACCATGATTGAAACTTCTGACCATCAAGAAAACGCGGAACCGGCAGGTTCAGAAAGAGCCTGCGCCTACCGCGTTCTGCGGTACTCACCGAACCTGGTCCGCGACGAGTGGGTGAATATCGGCGTGCTGCTCTTCGATCCGCTGACCGGCGAACGCCGGTTGCGCATGATCGAAGAAGAGGATGAGTTCCGGCGCGTGCGGCGCCTTCATCCCGGGGCCGACGAATTGCTCCTCCGTGCGATTCGCGATGATCTGGAAGACCGGTTTCAATCGGCATCCGCCAACGGCGGGAAGGGCCAAGCCGGCAATTGGCAGCAACTCCTGGCCAAGTGGGATGAGACGCTCTCCAATGCTTTGCAGCTCGCTCCGCAGAAAGGCGTCTTTGCCTCGGACCTGGATGCCGAACTGGAGCGGCTGTATGGCGACCATGTCGCCCCGCAGCGCGCCGCCAGCCGCATGGGCGCACCCGGCAGCCGCGCGGTGGTGCGCTCGTACTGCTCGCAGGTCTTCCGGCAGGCCCGCCTGTGGGAGCGGCTGGAAAAATCAGTTCGCGCCGAGCAGTTTACCTTTCCGGGCGACCCCATGCGCCTCGACTACAGCTACCGCCGCAACGGCACGCGCGGATTCGTGCAGACGCTCTCCGTCACCCGCGCCCCGGCTGACGCCAAGCTTTTCGCTTACACTACGGAACGCATCACCGCCAAGGCTTCGCTGAAGACGGAATTCGCCGTGTGGGTGGCCAAGCTGAAGCCGTTGCTGCAATGAGGGAGAGCGGGGAATTCGGGGACAGCGGAATATTCGGCGAGCCGATACCTCGCGGTAGCCTGGAGGTGTCCCTCTTCCCCACTGTTTAGGCGGCTACAGCAAGCACCAGCAGCGTGGCATCGTCCTGCCAGCGGCCGCCGCTAAACTCGGCTACCACGGCAATGATTGTCCCCTGCAATTCATTGGCGGACAACGTGCGGTGGTCTTCGAGCAAACGCAGCAAGCGGGCTTCGCCGAACTCCTCGCCAGCGGGGTTGCACGCTTCCGTGACGCCGTCGGTGAACAGAATCACGCGATCGCCCGCGGACAACTGCGCCGAGCCCATCTCATAGTTCCGGCTGGCGAAGACGCCAAGCACGGCGCCGCCATCCCGCAATCGCTCGTGCGAGCCGTCGGAACGCACCACGAATGGCGCGTTGTGTCCGGCATTGACATACGCCAGCCGGCGCGTGGAGCCGTCAAGATGCGCGTAGAAAAAAGTAATGAAGCGGTCGCTTTCCGTATTGCGGTAGACAATGGAATTCAGCCGGCTGCAGAGTAGATCCGGCGCAATGGAGAGCGAAGAGAGGCCGCGCACGGCCGCCTGCAGATTGGACATCAGTAAAGCCGCCGGCATGCCTTTTCCGGCCACGTCGGCAATGCAGATTCCAAGCGTTTGGTCGTCGAGAGGGAGAATGTCGAAATAATCGCCTCCCACCAGCCGGGCGGACTGCCACGCCGTGGCGATTTCATATCCCGGCATTTGCGGAATCTCGCGCGGCAGCAGCTTTTCCTGGATGGCTTTAGCTTCGGCGATCTCCCGTTCCTGCTCCTGCAGATGAATCAGGGCTTCTTCCCGCGCCCGGGCCTCTTCCGCGGCGCGCCGCCGCAATTCGCGCCGCTCGCGTCCCAGGCCGATTTGCTTGTGAAGGATTTCCAGCAACCGCGTGTTGGTCCACGGCTTCTCCACAAAGTCGCTCACGCCATACTGCATCGCTTCCACGGCCAGGCCCACCGTGGCCCACCCGGTCATCGCCACCACGGGCGGAGGGTCTGCGATCTCCCTTAGCCGGCTGAGCACATCCAAACCTTCGCGTCCCGACGTCGTGTCCCGTGCGTAGTTTAGATCGATGAGCAGAATATCGAACTCCTGGCGCGCCACCGCCGCCAGCAAGTCCGCCGGCGAATTCACGGTTTCGATGCTGTAGCCATGCCCCTTGAGCAGCAGTCGCAGTGCGTCCAGAACGTCCTGCTGGTCATCGGCGATGAGAATTCGCGGCTGCATCGTTTCGCGGTCCAATGAGATTTCGAGCGTTGTGGTCATCATCGCTGGTTACTCTCTGCGTCCCCAGGTGCGGGCGTCCATCCCGCTCCGAGATATTGGGGCAGCCAGACTGCCAGCCATCCCTGCAAATAAGAGCTTTAGTGCGAATGGTTTGTACGAACTCGAGGAGAAAGGAAGCGCCTCAATCTGGCCACTAGCGGGAACGCTCGTCCCAATTCCGGACACTGCGAGAGAGCGAAGGTTTGTTTCGAAAAGAGAAGTCCCCTGATTTGGAGGGGCTTGTTTCCGCTCGACGCGTCAAGCTTGTGATCCACCCGCGATTTGTTTACCCGAAGCCGCGAAGAGTGCGTCTCTTTACAGCACCGGCTCCGACCAGTTTTCCAGCGTCTCTTTCACCTTGTGCAGGAACTGGTGGGCGATCGCGCCATCCACCACGCGGTGGTCGTAGCTGAGCGTCACGTAGCACATCGAGCGGATGGCGATCGAATCGTTGATCACCACGGGCCGCTTTTCGATCGCGCCCAATCCGAGGATCCCGACGTTCGGCTGGCTGATTACCGGCAATCCAAATAATCCGCCGAACACGCCGGGATTGGTAATCGAGAAGGTGCTTTCCTGCACCTCCTCGGGCTTCAGTTTTTTCGAACGCGCGCGCTCCGCGAGGTCGTTCATGGTGCGCTGGATGCCGAGGATGTTTTTCTCGTCGGCGTTCTTGACGACCGGCACCAGCAACCCCCAGTCGAGCGCCACGGCGATGCCGATGTTGATCTCCTTGTGAAGGACCACGTTGGTTCCATCGAGCGAAGCGTTCAGCGTCGGGAAAGCGCGCAGGCCCGCGACTGCGGCCTTCACGAAGAACGGCATGAAGGTCAGCTTCGTCTCGTAGCGCTCTTCGAATTCGTCCTTGGACTTCGCCCGCAGCGCCGCGACTTTGGTCATGTCGATCTCATCGACGGAGTACACGTGCGCCGACACGCGCTTGGACGCGACCATGTGCTCGGCGATGCGCTGGCGCATCGGGCTCATGGGCTGCACTTCGTAGTGGCCGAAATAGATTTTCTCACGCGGCACCGCGGTCTCCAGCGCCACGTGCGCTTGTGAGCCGGAAACTCCCGGTGGCGCGGGAGCTGCCGCTGGAGGCGGCGCCGGCCGTGAAGGCGCGACCGAAGTGGAAGCAGCAGGCACCGCTCCACCCTGCACGCCGCCGCCTGCAATCACCGCCTCGATGTCCTGCTTGCTAATCCGCCCGCCCGCGCCTGTCCCAGCAACGGTCGAAAGGTCGATGCCATGTTCCGCGGCCATCCGGCGAACCAGTGGCGAGCTGTGAATTCGTCCTCCATCCTGCGCGGCTGGCGGAGCGGCTGCAGGCATGGCGGCCCTTGGCGCTGCCGTAACCGGAGCAGGTACAGCCTTTGGCGCCGCAGCCGGAGGAGCGGCCGGGGCCGCAGCCTTCACAGGCGCGGGAGCGAAGGGAGCCGGGGCCTCGGTCTTTGCCGGAGCAAGCGCTGGAGCCGCAGCCGATCCAGCCGCATCAATCACGCCCACGACCGTCTGAATCGGCACGGTCTGCCCTTCGCCGACCTTGATTTCCTTCAGCACGCCGGCCGAGGGAGACGGAATTTCCGCGTCGACTTTATCCGTCGAAATCTCGAAAAGCGGCTCGTCGCGCTCCACCTTGTCACCGGGCTTCTTGAGCCATTTGGTGATCGTGCCTTCAAAAATACTTTCCCCCATCTGGGGCATTACGATGTCAACGGCCATGATCGCTCTCCTCTTTCCTCAAAATCCTAATACCGCGCCAATTCCTTCGCGGCCGTGAAAACCTTTTTCGCGTTGGGCAGGAAATGATCTTCCAGCGTCGGCGCATACGGCACCGGCGTGTCCAGCGACGTCACGCGCATCACGGGCCCGTCCAGATCGTCAAATGCCTTCTCACACAGAATCGCCGCGATTTCACCCGCGATTCCGCCGGTCTTCGTGTCTTCATGCACCACCAAACATTTGTTGGTCTTCTTCACCGACTGCAGAATCGTCTCTTCGTCCAGCGGCAGCAGCGTGCGCAGATCGATCACTTCCGCTTCGATCCCTTCCTGCGCCAGCGCCTCCGCGGCTTCGAGCGACGTGTGCATCATCGCGGCGTAAGAAAGGATGGTGAGATGTCTTCCTTCGCGGCGTACCATCGCCTTCCCGATCGGCACGGTGTAATCTCCGGCGGGGATTTCTCCCTTGATGCGCCGGTAAAGAAACTTGTGTTCGAAAAAGAGCACGGGATTATTGTCGCGCACTGCGGCCTTCAGCAAACCCTTCGCGTCATACGGCGTCGAGGGATAAATGACCTTCAGCCCCGGTGTGTGCACGAAATACATCTCCGGATTTGCGGAGTGAAACGGCCCGCCATGCACTCCGCCGCCCGAAGGCCCGCGAATCACCATCGGCGCGGGCGCGTTCCAAAGATAATGTCCTTTGGCCACGAAATTCGTAATCTGGTTGAACGCACACACAATGAAATCGATAAATTGCATCTCCACGATCGGCCGCAAGCCGAGATAGCTCATACCGCAGGCCGCGCCGATGATGGCGCTTTCGCTGATCGGCGTATCCATCACGCGCTCCCAGCCGAAACGCGCCAACAATCCCTCGCTGGTCTTGAACGCCCCGCCGTACACGCCCACGTCCTCGCCCAGCAGGACCACCGCCGGATCACGCTCCATCTCCTCGAACATCGCCTGTCGAATAGCTTCGAGAAATGTGACTTGCGCCCCACCTGCGGCGGCTTCCTTCGTTCCGGCCCCGTTCATCTTGGCCATCTCTATCTCCGCGCCTTTCGCGAAGCGCTGGCCGCCGCAGCCTTTAGCGGCTTTTTCGCTCCGGTCTTTGTTGCGATTTTCGCCGGCGGCTTCCGCTCACTCACGGACTTCTCCGTCGCGGCTGGCGCGTCGCCAAAATGAATCGGCGCGTTGGCTCCGCCCGAACCTTTGCCGGACCCGAATCCCGGCACGGTCCACACCGCCGCAACGCTCGATTTCGGTGGCGTCACTTCCGCGACGGGCCGCTCCCACTTCGCGCGGATCTTGTGGCAATCGTCGCCCGTGCAGTACACGCTTTCCTCCGCCAGCTCCGCGGGCGGCATCGGCGAATTTTCCGCAAACTCTCGTTCCTTCGCGAGCAGCGCCTCGATTTTGTCCTCGATCTCTTTCTTACTCTTCGCGTCGAGAAGTTTTTCGCTCGTCAGATACTTTTCATACAGCGTGATGGGATCGCGCGCCTCCCAGTACGTTCGCATCTCCTTCGGCACGTATTCGGCCGGATCGTGTTGCGCGTGGCCCAGCCGGCGGAACGTCTTTGCTTCAATCAAGATAGGGCCTTCGCCAGCGCGAGCGCGCTCGACGGCTTCCTTCGCCGCCGAATACATCGCCACCACGTCGTTACCGTCCACGATATAGCTGTCAATCCCATAAGCCTTTGCGCGGTCCGCCAGATTCTCAACTGGAACCTGCTTCCGTACCGGCGTCGAATACGCCCACAGATTGTTCTCCAGGATCAAAACAAACGGCGCCTTCTGTGTCGCCGCAAAATTCAATCCTTCGTGAAAAACGCCCGTCGAGCTTCCGCCGTCCCCAATCCACGTCATGGCCACGATCTTCTGCCCGAGATACCGTCCGGCCATGGCCACGCCGGTCATCACCGGGATCAAATCGCCCAGCATGGAAATCGGCGAAACGATGTGCAAGTTGTCCAGGTCCCCGAAATGGCTCGTCCCGTCCTTGCCCTTGGTTGGCGAATCGTATTTCGCCATGTGCTGCATGAAAATGTCGCGCGGCGGCACGCCCTTCACCAGCAGCGCGCCGATATTCCGGATCATCGGCGCCAGCCAGTCCTTTTTTTCCAGCGCGTATGCCGACCCCACCGAGATGGCTTCCTGCCCCAGGCTCGAGTAAAGCCCCCCGACAATTTTGTTTTGCCGGAACAACTTCACCATGGTGTCTTCGACGGCGCGGTTCAGACGCATGTAGTAGTACAGGTCCACGTACTGCTGCCGCGTCAATTCCTTCTTCATCCCTTGCTCCGGTGGGACAGGCATTCTTGCCTGTCCTGCCTGTTCAACCAATCTCTTCAGAGGACAGACAGGAATGTCTGTCTTCCTGTTCTAAGCCGATGCCGCCAGGGGCTGCTCCACTTGCTGCAATTTTTCCCACAGCTCCGTCTTTGATGATTCCCTCAGTTCAAGTCCAAATACCTCGCCAAAATGCTTCGCGATTCGCGGCGCAATCTCTTCCCGTCTCACGCTGCGTCCGAGCAGCCTTTCCAGAGAAGTCGCCTTACTGTCCGCAATCCCGCACGGCACGATTAAATCGAAATACCGCAAATCCGTCGAAACGTTGTATGCAAATCCATGCGACGTAACCCACCGGCTGATATGCACACCGATCGCCGCCACCTTCTCCTCCGCGTTTTCGTACCTAACCCAAATTCCCGTCTTGCCCTCAACGCGCTCTGCTGTAATCCCGAATTCCAACGTGGCCCGGATCATCACTTCTTCCAGCATACGCACATACCACACCACATCGCGCCGGATTGCGCCCAAATTCAGTATCGGGTAGCCCACGATCTGGCCCGGGCCATGATACGTAATGTCCCCGCCCCGGTCCGTGGCATGGAACTCCACGCCCTTCTGCTGCAAAACGTGCTCGGAAGCGAGCAGGTGCTCTCGCTTCCCGTTCCGCCCTTGCGTGATGACGTGCGGGTGCTCGCAAAGCAGCAGAACATCTTCGATTGCATTGGCTTTCCGCGCCGCGACCAGGCGCTTCTGCAGCGCCCACGCCTCCGCGTAGCCCATCAATCCGAGGTCGACCATCTGGCAGTTTTTCACCATTCACCAGTCACGAGTCACCAGTCACTACACATTAATCTGCAAACCCCGCACGCTTGCAAATGCGTCCCCCATCGCTTCCCACACCGTCGGGTGTGCGTGCACCATGTTCATCATGTCGTCGATGGTGCCTTCGAGGTTCAGCACCGCCGCAGCTTCCGCCAGAATTTCCGTCGCCAGCGGCCCGATAATATGAATCCCCAGCACTTCGCCGTACATTTCGTCGGACACCACCTTCACGAATCCGCCGTGATTCCCCAGAATCGTTGCTTTGCTGTTCCCTACAAAGGGAAACTTTCCAACTTTCACTTTGTAGCCCGCGTCGCGCGCCTGTTTTTCGGTCAATCCAATCGAGCCGATCTGCGGCTCGCAATACGTCGCATTGGGAATCCGCGTTTTCACAATCTGATGCGCCGCCTTACCCGCGATGTGCGTTACGGCGATAATTCCTTCCATCATGGCCGCATGCGCCAGTTGCGGAAGCCCCGCAACGATGTCGCCGATCGCGTAGAGCCCCTTCTCTGCCGTCTCCATGTAATCCCCAACGTGCACGAACCCGCGCTCCAGCTTGGCTTTCGATTTCTCCAGGCCGCAGCCATCCGTCATCGCCTTACGACCCACAGCCAGCAGCAGCTTCTCCGCCTGCAGTGTCTGCGCTTTCCCGTCCTTGTCCTTGAACGAAACCGTGACGCCTTTCGCATCCTTCTTCATGGACTCCACCGCGCAACTCGTAAAGATCTGGACGCCCTTTTTCTGAAACGCCTTGGTCAACTCCGCGGAAATCTCTTCGTCCTCCACCGGCACGACGCGCGGCAGCGCTTCGAGAATGGTCACCTGCGTTCCGAAGGAGTTGTAGATGGAAGCGAACTCCACTCCCACGGCTCCGGCTCCAACCACGATCAGAGTTTTTGGAATCTCGGGGAGCTCGATGATCGAACGGTTGGTGAGAATGGTTTTGTGGTCCGGCTCGATGCCGGGCAGAGATTTCGCTTCCGAACCGCTCACCATCAGGATGTTCGAGGCTTCGATCGCCGTCTTCTTGCCGTCCTTCTCAACGCTGATCTTTCCCGGCCCTTCGTATCTTCCCCAGCCCTGCACCCACTCCACTTTGTTTTTCTTGAACAGAAACTCGATGCCTTTCGCATGCTTCTTGACGATCTTGTCTTTCCGCGCCAGGACGTTCGCCCAGTTGATTTTCAGCCCGCTGACCTCAAATCCCAGTTCCGCGCCATTTTTGAAATGATCGTAAACCTCTGCGTGATGCAGCAGCACCTTGGTGGGAATACACCCGACGTGCAAACAGGTTCCGCCGAGAAAGGGATCCTTCTCCACAACGACCGTCTTCAGTCCCAGTTCGCCGGCCCGGATCGCCGCCACATATCCGCCCGGACCGCTCCCGATAATCGCTACATCGTACTTTGCCACTCGTAGTCTCCCTTCCGCAGAGGCCGGGACTGATGACCCGACCTGGCGATCGGATTGCCGCCGCACCAGTGTCACGCTCGAAGAAACTCGAGGGGGTCAGCCCAAAAAGGCGGGGCGCCTGTCGTTCGTCTTACGAACGCCATGCTAAACGTACAAAAAGCCGCCCGCGCTTACGGCGCAGACGGCTGCGTCCCAGTAAACAATAAATTTTAACAGTGGTGCGCCCCCCTCGCAACCTCCTCCGGCGAAGCTGCTTCGGCCTACTCTATTCTCTCCCGCACTCTCCGGCCTGGCCGCGGAAAGCCCTTTCCATGCAGGCGAAGATAAGGAGAATTTTCATTTCCTGCGAATGGCAGGGCGGCATATCAACAGCTTGGCATCGTGGTACCTCTTAAGTGCTGTATATACTTAAAATAACCAGCAAAATTTCACTTGCATTCTAATTTACCTATGGGTACAGTCTGGCACTTATTATCACGGCCCGAAAACCTGAGGTTGCCTTGCGGGTATCCCAGTCATCCATGCGAAGGGAGGAACAACGGACATGGTCATGAAATCCGGGGAACGCTGGCATTGCATGAACCCGGCGTGCCTCTGTGCTGTACTCGTGGAAACTTCCGGCGAATTGGAAGGAAGCCATCCGCGCTGCCCTTGCGGCAGCATCATGAAGAAGGAGTATTCTCCGCCTGTTTTTCGTTACCTCGAATTTTTACATGAGCCGGAGCCGGCGGTTACCGCACAGTCTGATCGTGAGGACTGAACCATGCCCGCAAGAGCTTGGCGAAGTCCCGCGGCCGCGCGTTCTCCCAAATCACTGGCGGCCCGCGGCGGTCTGGTACGCACCTTTGGCGGCCTTGCCACCTTTCTCGTGCTGACTTTCCTCTGCGCGGGAATCTACCTGCTCGAGGACGCCGTCGCGAATCCGCTTGCGGCGCAAGCGGCTGCCCCCATCTTCGCCGCCTTCATCATCGCGCTGGCGGCCATTCTGCTTTTCTACCTCATCAGGCCGGAGAATGGCGCGCCAACATCCCGGACGCAACAGCCGCAGCACGGCGAGTTGCTGCCGAACAAGAATTTGCTCGGGGAAATTGTAGCAATCGGACCCGGAGACCAACGCCGCCAGGACCTGGTCTATCAGCGCGTCTACAGGGACCGCTCGCGCATCCGGCTCTGATTTTTTTCGTGATTCAGGCGCGCGGAATCGCCGGAAAGTACCGTTCTTCCAGGATCGACCGGTGGTGGATCTGGTGTCCTACGGTGATGAAGGCCAGCGCGCGAACAGTCACTTCCTTCTGGCTCGCGACGCCCCGCCGCGGCCAGGCGTCCTCCCGCAAAGAACGAAACAGCGCAACGCTCGCGTTGCGCACCAGCCCAAATTCCTCCGCAAGATCCGCAAGAGTCCGTTCGCCGAATCCTCCATTCCGAACGAAATCCTCCTGTTCGAATGCCGCCAGCGGCGTCTGATCGCCCCGGGCGATGCGCAACGCCCGGTACGCAAAAATACGCTCGGCATCGTTGATATGCCCAAGGACTTCCTTCACCGTCCATTTCCCGGGCGCATACCGAAAACTTCCGTCTCGCTCGCTGCGTGCCGCAAACAGCTGCAGCATTTGCACCCGCTGCGATTCCAGTACACCCAGGACATCGCTGCCTGGAACTTCCGATACGTAGCCCGCGTAAAATTCCGCATATTCCGTCGGCTCGGGTCTCTTCATGGGGCTCCTCACTCCTTGGAACGGAAATTATACCGCTGCGACAAACGCCAGCCTACTTGGAACTGCGGCTTCCCCTCGCAAGCGCAAGCAGTGAGTTTGCATACTTAGGCGGGGACGGCAACAACCATTTCGGCCTCCCATCGCGTGCAATCTCCCCTTCTTGTTTTGCAGCGCTTATTGCAAGATAGCCCGTGCTTATGACCGCACTCGATCGCACGACCATGTGCGTGGCATTCCAGGGCGAACCCGGCGCCTTCAGCGAGGCCGCCGCCATCCAGCTTCTTGGCGAACGCATCACCACTGTTCCACGTGCAACGTTCGATGCCGCTTTCCGCGCCATCGAGGAACGCTCCGCTGACGCGCTGATCGCGCCCGTCGAAAATACCCTCGCCGGATCCGTCGTGCGCGTGTATGACCTTCTGCTGCAGAGCCCGCTCACCATCGTCGCGGAAACCATCCTGCCCATCGAACACCATCTCATCGGTTGTCCCGGCGCCACCTTGCAGGGCCTCCGCTCCGTGGCCTCGCATCCCATGGCTCTGGCGCAGTGTGAGCGTTTTTTCTCGTCCCATCCGGAATTGAAGCGCGCGCCCGCGGAAGATACCGCCGGCAGTGTCCGGGAAGCTCTCGCTCGCGGCGATAAATCCGGCGCAGCGATTGCCGGACGCCGCGCCGCCGACCTTTATCGCGGCGTGATTCTTGCCGAGGACATCCAGGACAACGCGGAAAATTTCACTCGATTCGTTCTTCTAGTTCCAGAAAAAGACGCCGCTGCATGGCTCTCAGCCGAAGCGCGCAAAATATCCCTCGCAATGCGTCTCGCCCACCGTCCCGGCGCGCTCCTTGCCTCCCTCGAACCCTTCGCAAAACATAGCGTCAACCTCCTTAAGATCGAAAGCCGGCCGATTCACGGCCGCCCCTGGGAGTATCAGTTCTTCATCGACGTTGAAGCCGCCGACGTCGCGCGCCTCGATCAAGCCCTCACCGAAGTCCGCAAAGCCACAAGCGAACTCCGCGTCCTCGGCCGCTACGCCGCCGCCTCTCGCTAGACGCCGGGCGCTTCATCTTGTCCCAAAAGCAAGAGGGCCAGCTGAATCGCCGGCCCTCCTTTCTTTATCTCATTGCTTCTTTGCGTCGTTACTTCATTCTTTAGCAGTAGCTGCACTCCGCGTCGCCCATCCCGCCAGCGTTGGAAATATCGTCCTTCATTCGCCGCAGACGCCGTCCGAGCCGCTCCGCCAATTGGTGCCTCGCGCGCCACAACCGCGCCTTCAGCGTATTCTCGGTGACTCCGAGTTTCTTCGCGGCTTCGCCCGTCGAATAGCCCTGCACTTCGCGCAGCACGAACGCCGTTCGCAGCAGCGGCGAGAGCTCGTCCAGATTCTCGCTGATTATTTCCCGAATTTCCGTGCTTGCGAACACTTGCTCCGGATTCGGCCCGTCATCCGCAAAGCGCTCCGCTGCCGGCAACTCATCCTCGCGCGGCGATTCGTCCAGCGAAACCGCCGGCCGCGCCTTCGCGCTCCGCCGCCGCATCAGCGCCGCGTTGATCACGATGCGCGTCAGCCACGTCGAAAACTGCGAGCGGCCCTCGAACCTCTTCAAGTTGCGGTACGCCGACAGCATTCCGTCCTGCAGCGCGTCTTCCGCGTCTTCCGTGTTGCCCAGCACCCGCAATGCCGTCTGAAACAACGGCCGCTGGTAACGCCGGAAGAGGGTTTCCACCGCCTGGTGGTCGCCTCGCTTTCCAGCGCGGATCAGCTTGTCTTCGGTCAGTTGCGTTCCTACTGCCACTTGCGTTGCCATCGTCTTCCCCCCATACAGTCTGAAAACTCGTTGCAGAATCCCGCCGCTCGTCGGTACGTTCCTCAATGCACCGGCATGGTGCCCGCCGCGACTCGCGGCTTCCTCATCAGCAGCAAAACCGGGATGATCGCGAAAAATACGATCCCAAGCATCTTGAAATTGTCGATAAACGCCAGCATCACTGCCTGCCGTTGCACGGTGTTGTAAATCATTCCGTGTGCCTGCGCGCTGGCGTGCGCCACCGTCGAGCCCGCCGCCACCAGTTTCGTCTGCAAGCCGTTCAGCATGTTGTGATACGACGCGCTGTAATCGTTGACGCCCTCCATCAGCCGCGATTGATGAAACTGTGCGCGGCGGTCCAGCATCGTCGTCACCGTCGCGATTCCCACGCTGGCCCCGATATTCCGCGCCAAATTAATGATCCCCGTGCCCATGTTGGTTTTTTCTCGCGGCACGTACGCAAACGCCGCCACGTTGATGGGAATGAACAGAAACGCCAGCCCGAAGCTTTGCAGCATGCGCGCCCGCACCGCGTGCCCATAATCCAGCCCCAAGTCCCAGCCCGCCATCACGAACAGCGCCGACGCCGACACGATGCACCCGAACGTGATGAGAATCCGCGTGTCCACTTTCGACACCAGTATCCCAACCACCGGCATCATGCACATGATCACCGCGCCGCCCGGCGACAGCGCCATTCCCGCCAGTTGCGCCGTATATCCCATCAGTTCCTGCAACAACTGCGGGATCAATACCGTGCTGGCGTACAGCACGAAGCCCAGGAAAAACATCGCTGTCGTCGCGATCGCAAAGTTGCGATCCTTCAGCATGCGCAAATCGACGACCGGCTCCTTCTGCCGCAGTTCCCACAGAATTCCCGCGATGATTCCGAACACCATCAACACGAAAAACACGCGGAGGAAATTCGACGACAGCCAATCCTCGCGCTGCCCCTTATCCAAAATAATTTGCATGCTCCCCAGGCCCAGGCTGATCAATCCGATTCCGATGTAGTCGATCCGGAAACCGCTCTTCACGCTCGCCCGCTTCATGTACGGCGGGTCGCTGATCAAAAGATTGGTCAGGATGAGCGAAATGATTCCTACCGGAACGTTGATGTAAAAAATCCATCTCCACGAAAAATTGTCCGTGATCCACCCGCCTAACCACGGGCCAATGGTGGGGGCAACAACTACTGCTAGTCCGTACACTGCAAACGCCATGCCACGCTTCTCCAGCGAAAACGTGTCGTTGAGAATCGCCTGCTCGCTTGGCTGCAGCCCTCCGCCGCCCACGCCCTGCAAAATCCGGAAAGTCACCAGCACGCCCAGGCTCGGCGCCAGCCCGCACAAAAACGAACTCACCGTGAACAGCGCCACGCATGACATGTAAAACCGCTTCCGTCCCATCAGCCCGGAGAGCCAGCCCGACAGCGGCAGCACGATCGCGTTCGAAACCAGGTACGACGTCAGCACCCACGTGGATTCATCGCGCCCCGCCGACAAATTCCCCGCGATATGCGGCAGCGCCACGTTCGCGATGGACGTGTCCAGCACTTCCATGAACGTCGCGAGCGTCACCGTAATGGCGATCACCCAGGGGTTGATCGTCCCGTCCGGCATCCGCAGCTTCGCTAGAATCCTGTTTCGCATCGCGCTCGAAACTCTGGCTCCTACTGTTTCTACGTACGACCGCTGCAATCCCTATCTTTATTCCGCGTTAATTCGTAATCACCGTCGCGTCCACGTTCATCCCCGGCCGCAAGACCGCTTTCTCCGAGGGAATCGGATCCAGCACGATCTTCACCGGAATCCGCTGCACCACTTTCACGTAATTTCCCGTCGCGTTTTCCGGCGGCAGCAGGCTCAGCACCGAGCCCGTCGCCCCCGCGATCGAATCCACATGTCCGCTGAACGTCTTCCCATACGTATCCACTTTCACTTCCGCCTTCTGTCCGGCCTTCATCTTCCTCAGTTGCGTCTCTTTGAAATTTGCTGTCACCCAGACGTCGTTCAGCGGCACAACCACCAGCAGCCCCTGCCCCGCCTGCACGATCTGTCCCGTCTCCACCTGCTTGTGCGTCGCAACTCCGTCCACCGGCGCCGTAATTTCCGTGTAGCTCAAATTCAATTGCGCCGCGTCCAGCGCCGCTCGCGCTTGCTCCACTTTCGCCAGCTTCCCCTGCGCATCCGCAGTTCTCATGCTCACCTGTCTGACGTCCGCTCGCGCCGACGTCACTCCCGCTCGCGCTTGCTCTACGCGTGCTCGCGCCGCATCCCGCTGCGCCTTGGCCACCTCTACGTTGCGGCGCGCCTGCTCCAGTTTTTCCTGATCCGCTCTCAGCGCGCTCGCGCTCGCATCCGCGTTGGCCTTCGCCGCGTCATACTGCTGCTTCGATATCTCGCCCTTTTGCATCAGCGGCGTGTAGCGCGCCAGGTCCGCTTTGGCCAGCTCCGCATTCGCCTGGCTCTTCTCCACGTTCGCCTGCGCCCACGCCAAATCCGCCGTCTGGGCCTGCTCGTAAGTCGACTGCGCCCGCGCCAGGTCCGCCTGCGCTCCCTGCAATTGCGCGTCGGCGCTCGAATTTCCGCTCGCCACGTTCTCCCGCGTACGCGGCACGTCCACTCCCGCCGACCGCGCTTCGCTTTCCGCCAGCGCCAGCGCTGCCTTCGCTTGATCCAGCGCCGCCTGGTAATCGCGCGGGTCAATCTTCACCAGCACTTGTCCCGCTTTCACCGCCTGGTTGTCCTCCACCAAAACTTGCGCCACGCGCCCATACACTTTCGAAGCCATCGGCGTGATGTGCCCGTCCACCTGCGCATCGTCCGTCGACTCCCGGTTGTGGTAGTACAAAAGCAAGCCCACCACCGCCGCGACCAGCACGATTCCGCCCAGGATCAATCCCCGCCTCACCTTCGGATTGGCAAATCCCTTGGGAGCAGGCGCCTCCAGCTCCAGTTCTTCGGTGACCTTTGGCGCCTTCGTCGCGTTTTCTAGTCCGACTTCGATCTCGATGCTCATCGTCCCCTCACCCCTATTTCGAATAAACCTTTTCCATTTGTCCGATCGACCGCGCCAGGTCCGCGCGCGCCTGGTTGAACCGGTATAGCGCCGCGATCTGGTTGTCGTTCGCGCGCGACAGCGCATCCTGCGCTTGGATCACTTCGATGTTGTTCGCCACTCCCGCCTTGAACCGGTCCCGCGCCTGATCCACTTCCTCTTTCGAAAGCACCACCCCCAGATTCGCC
Source organism: Acidobacteriota bacterium (assembly GCA_003224055.1). GTDB lineage: Bacteria > Acidobacteriota > Terriglobia > Acidiferrales > UBA7541 > Acidiferrum. The sequence continues at coordinate 78,448 of QHYE01000024.1, forward strand.
ACCTGCACTTCATTTCGCGCCGAGCTCAGATTGAGCAGCGCCGTCTTTACGTCCAGCGCGATCTGGTTCCGCAAATCAGCTTGCTGCTGCTCCAGTTTTCGAATCTCCAGGTCTGCTCTCACAATCTCCGCATGAATCCTTCCGCCCGTGAAAATCGGAAGATTCACGCTCGCCTGGTACGTGTACGTCGGCAGCGTCGTGTTCCCCGAAGTTCCCACATACGCAAAATCTCCGTCGAACCGCAGCGACGGCAGCCGTGAAAACTGCGCCGCCTTCTTCTGCGATCCTGCCGCCTTGATCTGCGATTCCATCGCTTTCCATTCCTGCCGCTCCGCCAGCGCCAGCTCCAGGCTCGTCTCTACTTCCGGTTGCGGTGTATCAAAAAAACTCAGCGAATCCCCAAGTTCGATCGGTTGCCTTGGATCCAGGTTCAGCAGTCGGCTCAATCCGTACAAAAAAGTCTCGCGATCCGTCTCTGCCTGGATCAATCTCTGTTTCTCGTTTTGCAGCTCCACATTCGCACGCAGCGTATCAATGCCCGTTCCCACTCCCTCTTTCTGCAAGTCCGCCGCCTGGTCGTACAGGGCTTGTGCCAGTTCCACGCGCGACTGCGAGGCCTGCACATTGGCCACCGCCCGCAGCGTTCCGATGTACTGCGACACCACCAGCAAAATCACTTGCTCGCGCGTCGATAGGCTGTTCGCCTTGCTGGCGCTCATCGTTTCCCGCGCCGCTTGATACCTCTTCCAAAGCGTTAAATCGAAAACCGGCCCGCCGAACGTCGGCCCCGCGGAAAAAACTTGATACGGCCCAAGTGTCTTCGGAAATCCCGGAAATGGCGTCTTGCCCCCAAACTGCGCCAGCAAGTTCACTTTCTGCGCTTCATCCGAAATCTTTGCGTTTACCTGCGGCAACAATTCCGATCGCGCGATGTTTTTGTCCTGCTCGCTCTGCGCCGCGGTCAAAATCGCAATCTGTGCCGTCGGGTTCTGCTTCAGCGCCAGCCCCACTGCCTGATCCAGCGTCAATTTCAGCGCCTGCGTTGGCGCGTCGGCCGGCAAATGAGTTTGTTGCTTTGTCCCCTGCGCGTGCGCCAGTCCTGGATACACAATCAAGTTGAAGAACAGCACGTAAAAAATAATGTGCGAACCCTTCCGCCGTTCTTTGCTCTTCTCGTGATGCTTCTCGCTCGCGTCCGAGACGATTTCACGCACGACTGCCTGATTCAGGCAGCCTTCCGCAATCAGCCGCCCCCCTTGCCGGTGAATCTCTTTCAACAGCACCTTGCCGCTTGCATCGATGAAACTCACGCCGCAAAGATCAATGTGAAACTTCTCGCGAGGTGCGGCTGCATGCAATTCCCGCCAGCATTGCTCCAGCGCCCCTACCCAGGGCCCCGCCAACCGGCCTTCTACAGCCAGTACGGTCTTCCCACGCCTTTTTTCCGTCGTAACTCGCAACATGAAATACGCCCCGTTCGCTCTAATTAGATGCATGACCAGCACCATTTGATGTTAAATTTTGACTAACTGCAACATGCACATAAATAATGGCTTAGATATGAATTCACGCAGAAAGGCGAAGAGCGTTGTGACCTTATATGGTCAATAGATTAGAAGACGTCACATTATTTATGATTATATATGGGCACTCATCCCGCCACGCTCTCGCTTTTCCCCCTCGAAATTGCCTTAGTTTGACCCGTTTCCAATCTCCACAAACGAGTCCACACGCAACCCCAGCGGCAGCGGCTGCGCCGGGTCCAACTCCACCAGCGTCTCCAATATCTTCGTGTCCACGTGCTCTGACGGCTCGTCCGTCCGCACATTCTTCTTCCCAAGAATCCGTCCCACTCGAATTACGTGGCCCCGGAATTTTCGTGTCCCGTACGCCTCGGCCGTCACGTACGCCTGCTGTCCCACCTTCAATTTTGAAACGTCGCTCTCATCCACATCCAGTCGCACCCGCAGCGTCGAGTCGTCCGCCATCGTGATTACCGGCGAATCGAATTGCGTTGAGACGCTCTCTCCGTTGTGCCGCAGTTTTCTCAGAATCACTCCGCTGATCGGCGCGCGAATGTAACTCTTCTCCAGGTAAGCTCGCGACTCCGCCAGCCTCGCCCGCGCTAAAGCTACTTCGGCCTCCGCCTTCGCTCGATCCTCTTCTCTGGCTTCCGCGTCAATCAGCGCAAAATGCTGTGCAGCTTGCTCGTATTGTGCTCGCGCTACCTGGAATACCCGTTCATAGCGATCCGCCTCATCTCGCGAAATCACGTTGCGCTCCGCCAGCCCTCGCCGTCTCTCCGCTTCGTTCTTTGCGTTGTTCAGCACCGCCTTCGCCGCCTGCAGCGAAGCTTCTGCCTCGCGCCGTTCTTGCGCTCGTGCTCCATTCACCGTTCGCCGCAATTCTGCTTCGCGTTGCGCCAGCTCCGCCTCTTCCCCCGCTACTCGTGCGCGGTAATCATCATTTTCAATTTCCGCCAGCACCTGCCCGCGCTGCACCCTGTCCCCTTCCTCCACACGCACGCTCTTCAACCGCCCGCTGATCTCGGAGCTCACGCGAATTTCCTCGCTGATCGCCTCGACCCTCCCCGCCGCCACGATCAGCGTGGAACTCATCGAGCGCGCCTTCGGCTCGGACGCGGCCACCGCGCGCCCGCGGCTCCGCAACAAATTTGCAGTGGACAATGCCAATAGCGCTCCTGCGGCGAGTAAAACGTAATTGGATCGCTTCATGCTCGTGCCTCTTTCTCTTTAAAGTCCAACCGCCTGAATACTGCCCTGCCCCGGAAGCCCTTCAAGAAACGCCAGGCTTGCAATGGCCTTCGATGCGCCAGCCTCTTCCCGCACAATCCTTCCGTCTTCCAGGTGAATGATCCGGTCCCCGAACGACAGCACCCGCGGATCGTGCGTCACCATCACCACCGCCCGTCCCTGTTCCCGCGCCAGTCGTTGCAAAAGTTCAATCACCGTTCGTCCGCTCGTCCAATCGAGCGCCGCCGTTGGCTCGTCTGCCAGCAGAATCGGCGGATTGCCCGCCAGCGCGCGCGCAATCGCCACCCGCTGTTTCTGCCCACCGCTCAAATCCGCGGGAAACGATCTTGCTTTCTCCGCCAACCCCACTTCCGCAAGCAACTCTTCTCCCTGCTGTCTCGCGTCCCCCCCGCGCACACCGCGCACATCCAGCGCCAGCGCCACGTTTTCCGCGGCCGTCAGCGCCGGAAACAGGTTGAATCCCTGAAACACAAATCCAATCGCTTCCCGCCGGATTCGCGGCAACTCTTTCTCCCGCAGCGCACTGACGTCTTCACCCAATATTTCCAGATTCCCTTCGCTCGCCCGCAGAATGCATCCCAGAATCGAAAGCAGCGTCGTCTTCCCGCTTCCCGAGGGCCCCATTAGCAGCGTGAGTTCTCCCGCGCGCACCTCCAGATCAACCTCTTGCAGCGCCCGAAGCTCCGTCGCCCCTTCTCGATAAATCTTGCTCAGTCCTTCCGCCCGAATCGCAGACGCTCGATTGATTTCGCGCATGGCCTTCACCCTTTTTTCTTTCACTCGTTACTTCATTACTTCTTTGCTTTATCCTCGAAACACCATCGCCGGATCGATTCGCGTCACCTTATTGATGGACACGAGAGCCGCCGCCACGCACATCACCACCGCCAGAATCAGCATCCCCAAGCTCATCGACCACGGCATCAGGATGATCGCGCCGCCTTTTTCGCTCGCCTGCACGATGAAATGCGCCACGATCATGGCCAGTCCATAGCCCAGCAGCGCGCTCCATACCGCTTGCTCGATTAGCACGCGATACAGGTACCGGTTCGTCGCGCCCATGGCCTTCAGCGTTCCGTATTCGCGGATGTGATCCATTGTCGCCGCGTAAATCGTCTGCGCCACTACTGCCACACCCACCACCAATCCCAGCAGCGCCGCGGTCAGCACCGCCAGCCCCGCGCCCGTCGTGAACATCCAGTAGAACCGCGTCTTCCGGCTGAATTCTGCCGTCGTGTAGATGTCCACATCCGCCAACCGCTCGCGCAGTCTCCTCTGCAGTTCTTGGGATGTAATCCCTGCCGACGCTTTCACGAGAATGTAAGCGGTGCTGTCCTCGCTCGATTCCGGATTTGTATAATCGAGTGAATTCTTGAACTTTGCGTAGATGAACGGCGAAGTCGTGAACGACCGGATCCCCCGCGTAAATCCCACGACCCTGGCGCGATGATCACCGATTTCGATGCGGTCGCCGATTCGCTCCACGCCGAGCTTCTCGCGGTAAAGCTCGTCCACGATCACGGAATCTTCCTGTTTCAGATCCGCAACGCTGCCTTGCACCATGTTCCACGGCTCTCCGAGGCCGCTTCCCGGATGGAACCCGATCACTTGAACGTTTTCCACCCTGCCGTCGGGCCGCTTCCAGCGGGCGAATGCCTGCATGTATTTCTCGGCGCGCTCCACTCCCGGCGTCGAAAGCACCTGGTAAAATTTCCGCTCGGAAAAATTGCGTCCCATATCGAAATATCCGACCCCGTGAAAAACCACCCACAGGTCTGCGTTCGAATGATCGATATTGTTCGAAGTCGTCGTCGTGAATCCCAGGAACAAGCCAAACTGAATAATGATCAGCACCAGTGCAAAAACGATGCCGGTCAGCGTCACCGCAAACCGCACTTTGTCGTGAAACAGATTCCGTCTGGCTAAGAGGCCCATCTCACCGGCTTCCCTTTCGAACTACGCATCGCCCCAAGAAAAAGTAACACCGCTCGTTAGATAAACAGTGTTAATGTTAGGGCAAAAAAAATTGCCCTAGCCTGCCAATCCCGCTACCAGCGTATCTACCGTCGAATGAATCACTTTGTCCCGCCCGGCCCAGGGAAACGTGTAGTGCGTGATCAGCAGAGACGTAATCCCGTGGATTCCCGCCCACAGCGTTTGACTTGCCAATTCCACGTTCATTGCCGGCAGTTTCCCAGCCTTGATGCACTCTGTTAGCCCGCGCGTCAAAAATGCAAACGCCTGCATTCCCGGCGAATCTTCCTGGTGATACTTTTCGTGATCGAATCCTTCCGGAAACGGCATCATGAATGTTGCTCTGTAATGATGCGGATTCGCGAGGCCAAATTCGATGTAAGCGATCAGCCCGCGTTTCAGCCGCTCCACCGGGTCTCCGGGTTGCTCCATGATCTTGCTCAGCCGTTGCACAAGTCGCCCGAACGTCTCTTTGCAGACCTGCTCCAGCAGCTCGGCCTTATCCTTGAAGTAGATGTAGATCGTCGTCGGCGAGTATTCGATCTTGTCCGCAATCCGCCGCATGGACACATTTTCGTAACCGTCGCGCACAAACAGCTCGCTGGCAGCATCCAGAATCTCCTGCCGCAGGAATTTCTTCTGCCGCGCTCTCCGCTCCTTCACGCCCATCGCGTTGCTCTACCTCACTAACTTAACACTGTTAACTATACGCTCCGCTTCCTCGCTTGTCAATGGCGCGTTCTCCCGGTTCTGCCTGCCCCGTTCGAATCGCCGCTTATTTCTTTACCGCGATGGCTTGCAGTTCGAAGTGCGCCCCGCGCAATAGCGACCCGGCGCCCACAAACTCGCGCGCTGGAAAATCCTTGGTCGTGAAGTAGCTCCGGTAAATCGGATTGAATGTATCGAAGAGCGACAGGTCCGTGCACGAAATCTGTACATACACCAGGTCGTCCATGGTCATGCCGGCCTGCGCCAGTACGGCCTTCTCCCCGTCCAGCAAATTCTTAATCTCATCCTCGATTTTCTCAGGCGTCTTTCCAGTTTTCGGATCCAATCCGAGCCGCCCCGCCAGGTACAGCGTATTCCCCGCCAGGATCCCGTCGCTGAACGGAAACTGCGAGCTCAGCTCCCCTAGCTTGATTGCCTTCCTCGTTGTTTGCGGGGAAGCTTTCGAAAACGCTCCGTTCACTGTAAGAACTCCCGCCACCGCCAGAGCCATCACCAAAATTCCTGTGCGACGATTCATGTTTCCCTCCATTCGAATGCCCTGCCTGCTACGCCGCGCGAGTGTAGTACCCAATCCGCTCTTCGGCAAGCCGCCCGCACGGCCATTTCTTCTCCCTGTAAGTTCTGCGCGAGTCGGTATCGAGTCTCCTTCAAATCAAAAGGCAATCAGCCCGATTCGAATAAAGTAAAGCGAAGTCAATCCCACCGCCACCCAGAGCAGCACGCCTTGCAGCAGTGGCCGCCATCCCACTTCTTTCAGAGTCCTGCGCGAGATTCCCGTGCCGATCAAAAAAAGTGTTGCGGTGAGCCCGAAGCGGCCAAGCGTGAAAAATGTTTTTGTGGCGGCATGCTGCGCCGGCAGGTAGGTATTCGCGAGAGCGGCGAAAACGAAAAACAAAATGAACCACGGAAATTGAATGTGCGCGCGGTGGCGTTTTACGGCGGCGGTGACCAGCGCGAGAGGAACGATCCAGAGGGCGCGGGCGAGTTTGACGGTGGTGCCGACTATTAGCGCTTGCGCGCCGTACTTCGTGGCGGCGCCGACGACGGAGCTGGTGTCGTGAATCGCCAGCGCGGCCCAGAGTCCGAATTGCGATTGCGAAAGATGAAGCGCGTTTCCGATCGGTGGAAAAATCAAGAGCGCAACGGAATTCAGAATAAAAACTGTGCCGAGCGAAACCGCCATCTCTTCTTCATTGGCTTGGACGATCGGGCCAATGGCGGCGATGGCGCTGCCACCGCAAATCGCCGTGCCCGTGGTAATCAAGAAAGAAGTATTGCCGCGGACTTGCAGAAGTCTGGCAAGCGCCGTGCCGACCAGGAACGCGAACGAAATTCCAAGAGCGGTGTAGATAAATCCCTTGCGGCCCGCTTTCAGGACTTCGAAGAGGTTCATGCCGAAGCCGAGAGCTACAACGGAGACTTGCAGAAGTATTCGCGCGGCGGTGCGGCTGGGCTGCGCGAACGGATGCGTGAAGAGCAAGCCAAACAGAATTCCTGAAAGCAGCGCAACCGGTGGAGAAAGAATTCCAGTGAGCGAAAGAACGAGAGCGAGAACAAAAAGTATTTTCGCGAGAGCTTGCATGGAGCGAAGGAAGAGTATCAGGGGAAAGGGCGAGAGAGCCAGCGCGACGGATGAAGAGAGGTCCCTCGACTGCGCGTCCGGCGTTCACAATCCGAACGCAAGAAAAAACCGGACGCTCCGCTCGGGATGACAAGTTGGGGCGCGGCTCCTCGGAGAATTTACTCATGGGGTTTCTCCGGGGAGGGAGACGCAACGGGAGAGGTGGATTGTGAGGGCGCGGCCGGTGTTGGCGCCGCGTGGGATCCCACGGCAGCAGCAATGATTTTTTCCGTGGCGGCTTTGCTGGTTTTGCAATCGCGGTCGTAGATGCGGCACTGCGCGAGCGTGTAACCGCAGCCGCAGGTACAGGATTCGGCGTTGAATTTGTGGAGCGCGACGGTTTTTTGTTCCGGCGTGAGCTTGGAGAGATCGACGCCGGGAAGCTCAGTCGCACGGTCCGCGTGCTTCAGAAAAACCTCGCCAACATCCTCGAAGGTTTCCACTCTGACGTTGCCGATCGGCAAACCAAGCAGCGAGCGAATTTCAGCTTCGTAGAGAACTGGATCGCGGAGTCCTTCGTGCTTTTGCACGACGCGGCCTTCGGAATCGAGAACGAAGGAAGTGGGAAGAGCAGGAATCCCGCCGTATTGAATGCGAATGTCGTTGGTGGCAAGCGCGACGGGATAATTGATGCCGAATCTTGCCGCGAATTTCTTGATCGCGTCGAGATCTTCGTCGTCCACGACAAGGCCGAGAATTTGCAGCCGGTCTTTGTACTTTTTCTGCAGTTCCACAAGATCGGGAATCTCCGCGCGGCACGGCCCGCACCACGTGGCCCAGAAATTCACGAGCACGACTTTGCCTTTGGAACCGGCGAGGGTGACGGGTTTGCCGTCGAGGCCAGCGAGCTGGAAGTCCGGCGCAGGATCGGGATTGCGCACGAAGCGGATGATGGGCTGATCTTCCTGCTGTGCGGCTGCAAGGAGAAGAAAGAAGCAAAGAAGCAGGGAAGTAACGATGCAACGAAGGAGCGCGCCGCGATGGAAAGTGAGCTTCATGGCGTCCCCAATAGGAGAGCACAGCGGGTGAGAGATGCCAAGCTGCACGAACATTGGAATGTCCGAACGTTTAAACGTTGAAACGTTTCGAGGTTGAGTTCCAGAATGGGAATTGTTGGTATACACCCCGGTTGTTTTCGTATGAGTGGCAAGGAAAGGACTTAAAGTATTTGTGTTTTCAGCGATTTGCGAGCGACTCGCATGAGTGGCAAACAAAGGAGTTACGAAGATAGTGGGGCGGGCGGGTAGGGAGGCAGGGGTCGCGGTGGGGAAAGTGAATCGTAGGCCGGGATTTTGATTGGCAAACACGCGGTAGAATAGCATAAAAGTACACTGCGTGTAAATTACTTTATTGTTAGCATTCGAATCAAGCGGTAAGGCGTTGAACTATTGAGGGTTGGACGAACGAAAGCGAAGAATGGCCCACCCTTTCACAAAGCAAACCCGAAAGGGTAGGGCACCCAGAAGCATCCTCCGGCGTTTAAGGATGCGCTGCCCGCCTGAAGAGATGTGCAGGCGGCAGAGGACTTCTCACAACAACACACTTTTCTACTTATTTAATTCTTTTGACTAGAATCGTCTCGTTCTCGTCCTCAACCTTCATCCGGCAGCCTCCACTGGTTTGATAGATCGTAACCTCGGGTCAATAGGAGTAGGAATAAGTGTAAGCGTACTCAGCTTGTTCCCATATCTGGCCATTATCGAGCTTGAAGATCGTGTCTCCACTCCAACCGTTAAAATTACCAGCAAGGGTGCTTTCTACTGCGGGACTGCACTTGGACCGTACTGTCGACTGTGTAGGCTCCTCGGCAGCACTGCGGTTTGCTAACTGAAGGAGGCTTTTTGAATAGCGGTTCAGCCATACGTTCAAGGCATGGCGCTGTGTATCAGTCAGTCTCGACACGCCGCTCTCCTTCAGTTCCTGGGGAGTCATCAGCTGTTCGATCATAAGCGCGAAGTCAGTCGTTTGTGCCACAGAAATGACGCAAACAAGAGCGAAAAAATACAGGGAAAAATTCCCTTCATACGAACCTCCGCTGATTTTGCTAGCGCATTGCCCCATAGGCGAAACCGATCTCGCGTTTCTTCTAGCTGCACTCGGTTCTTCTGGATTTCTATTCTGACGGCGGGCCGCATGCAGTCAACAACGGGATTCTGTTCCGCCAAGACGTGCATACGCTATTTGATAGGGGCTACATCACGGTAACGCCTGAGTATCGCGTCGAAGTGAGTCGCAGGATCAAGGAAGAATTCGAAAATGGGCACGAGTATTACTCGGCTCACGGAAAGCAGCTCGTTTTGCCGCACAACACAGAGCTACACCCCACGGTTGATTTTCTTGGCTGGCACAATCAGAACGTCTTCGTTGGATAAGTCAATCCGATTGGACACGGGATACTCGCTGAAGCGGAGGAATTGGTTGCTATTTGCTTGACAGGGGGAAGGTGGGGGCATATTGTCGGCGCACGCTGGTCGGAACCCCGGGCGCGAGCCACTTTTCCCAGGTACTCCATAGAAGAGCGAACGCCGCATCTCGGCCCCCCCACGCGAAGTCTGCGAGGTGGGGGACACAGAGCGAGCTTCCAACGTGTTGCGCCGCGCGGCCTGCCAGAAGAGAGAGAGTCCAGGAGGACATCATCATGTTGAAACGGATAGCGGGCCTGCTTGTGATTGTGTTGGCAGTGATTCTGGTACCGGCGGCTCTTCCGCAGATGGAACCGACGCCGACGGTGTACACGTTTGTAAGCCAGTTCAATGTTCCGCGGGCAAATTGGGCGTCGTACTCGGAGGACAGCGAGAAGACGGTCGTTCCCATTTTGGAGAAGCTGACGGCGAGCGGGACGATCATCGGCTGGTCCACGTTTGAGCAGGTGGTCCACACGCCGGACGGATATACGCACGGCGCGGCATGGGAGTCCACCAGTATCGCGGGGCTCATGAAGGTGCTCGACGAAGTTCGCAAAGCCGGTCCGCGACCGGGGCAGATTGCGGCAACCAAGCACGAAGATTTATTGATGCAGACGTCGTGGTATCACATGGGCACCGGAACACCCACGTACCTGCGCGTGGTCTGCCAAATGGCAAAGGCGGACAAGCCCGACGATTACGCGGCGGCGATCAAGAAATACCTGGCGCCGACGTTTGATGGACTAGTGAAGCAGGGCGCGGCAACGTACTACGGCCTCGACACGCAATATGTAAACACTGGACCGGCGTCGCTGCGGTGCTTGGTGATTACCTATCCGAATGCCGATGGCATGGACAAGTGGGCGACGGCGGTCGGCGGAGTCCTGGGCAAGTTGAGCGGGGCGGATCGCGAGGCTTTCTTTGGGAGCACGGTACCCGACAGCCGGCGCGACATCATGGCGCGCATCACGCACTCCGGCCATAAATAGCTGATTCCTCTTTAGCGGTGTCGAGCGGAGGGTTGCTCTTCCGCCGTGAGGAGAGGTGTGTCTCTGAAAGCGCTAGAAGTCAGAAACTAGAAAATTGAAATTGGAAGATGCGCGGGATCTAGTGGCCTGTCCTTGTAAATATTACAATTGAGGAGCGGGGAATCGTTCCTTTCTGCGTACCGGGACCCACGCTCCAAAAAGCAGCTTTCTGTCTCAAGCTCCCCAAAACGCGTCACTTAGCTTTGTTGGCGAACCAAGTGCACAAGCGTCCATGAAGGGGGAGAAATGAACAAACCACTCTGCATCAAGACAACGGTCTGCAGCCAGTATCAGAGACTACTTGAAGAGTGCGAGAGCGCCCTGGAAATCTGGGATGAGCATCGTGCCGAGGTTTCTGTGTCTCGCTTGGTTGGAAGGGAAGCGGGCGACGAACTCCTGCGATTGCAAGCGAAGTTCGCTCGAGCTTACGCGGTATTGCAGCGGCATTCGCAGGACTGCCTGCTCTGTCAGTTGGCGTCAAATATGGGAGGACGCGATTCAGAAAATCTCTCGAATGTACTTTCCGACAGCACAATGTACGTTTGAGCGGCGACCTAAAGCGAAGGCTGCGGCACTCGCAGAAAAACGAAAAGTCAAAACCCCCACACGCAAAACCCGCGTATGGGGCACCCAAAACCTACCTTACGGATGGAGTCTGGGCCACGCGGCCCAATTCCTGAGTAACACGATTTTGGGGCTTGTTCCCGCCGCTAGTACTTGCAGTACTCCAGAAATTCACAAGCGTTGTAATTCTTGCCGCGGCAATCGCAGCAAGAAAACAGTAAGCCCTTCATTTCTAATCACTTAATAAGGCCCCCGATGGAAAACTGTCTGCCCCCAATTCACCCGGAGGTGCTTATGATTTTGACCAAACGGCACTACCTTATGATCGGGAGTTCGGTGTTGCTGGCAGCGGCGTTGACGCTGGCTGCCACAACTCTGCCGGACCGCTCCGATCCTGTGACGCTGCCGGAGAACACGGCGATTCGCGTGACTCTGGATCAGGCTCTGTCCAGCGACCTGAGCAAACCGGGGGACCGCTTTGACGCAACGGTCTCCGAGCCCGTCGTCATGGACGGCAAGACGGTAATTCCTCAGGGTGCCCACGCTGAGGGGTGGGTCGTTGACGCGCGGCAATCCGGAAGACTGATGGGCCGGGCGCGATTGCAGCTTGCGCTGCAGTCCGTGGCCGTGGATGGCAACGGCTACTACGTCCGGACCGCTTCTTCGCCGAGGATTGGCCATGACCATAAGAAACGCAACCTCGCGTGGATCGGCGGCGGTGCCGCCGGCGGCGCGGTGGTTGGCGCTCTGGCCGGCGGAGGCACGGGCGCGCTGATCGGCGGGCCGATCGGTGCGGGAGCCGGAACGACGGTGGCCCTTCTTACGGGAAAGAAGGACATCCATCTCGCTCCGGAGACACCGGTCACGTTCAAGCTGGCAGAACCCGTGACCATCAAGGTGAAGGGCTGACAGGTTGACCGTCTTACGGTCACACATGTCGAGTTGACCGTTTTACGACCACATGTAGTCTGTCGTAGCCATTCACACCTAGCGTGAAAAGACGGGCGTGATTCGTGCCGATGTTGGCCGAGGGCGCCCGCCTTCCTTTTACGAGGGTGTTTGCAAATTCGAGATGCCGAATGGTGCTTCGGCTAAGAGGTTCGTCAGGACGCGGCGGGCCCGAGTGTCTCGCTCCAATGGTCGACTGGCGCGTCGAGCCGGATGCCAAGGAGATGATTGTCGCTCGGGAGCTTCTTGCAATATACGACCGAGCCTCGGACGAAAAATCCAGGCGGGGATGAAACGAGCACCATTTCGTCCGGTTCCCAGAACTTCTGCGTGAGCATCTGGATCCCTGCTCTGCTGATGTTTTCCGTGGGAACGATTTCAAATACTGCCGGCTTCTGAAGGCTGGTAAGCCACAGGGAGGCGCTCAGCTGGGCGCGGGCTTCCGACCTTCGAATCTTTCCACGCGCGCCGAAAGACACTGCTGCCATGTCATCAACAGCCCCAGAAACTGCGGCATTTTTTGCGACGAGCGAATCGGGTTTGTAGTTTGACCGGACAGACGGAAAAGGTGAGGACTCTTCGAGATAGGGTTCTCCGACCATCTCTTCCGGAAGTTCGAGTTCGGCTTTTTGCGTCATGTGTACCTCTCCGTGGGAGAAATTCGTCGAGCGCTGTTTCGAGGCATGTTTCCGGCCTTCCGTGGCGAGATAGGCTGGCGTCTTTCTTCGCCTGCGGAGCGTGGAAGCCATCGTCCTGGAGAGACTACGGATGCAGAAAAAGAAACAGAATCCGGCGGGTTCCTGAAATCAGGCTCAGGTAAATCCCTGACCCTCAGGCGGAGAAAAGGCAAAACCCGCAGCCTTTAAACCGAAGACGGCGGCATCTGGCTCGGCCTTAGCAGCGTTATAGGGACTTGCCTTTTGCGGACTGCCCCTTCATGAGAAAGGTCTTTGGGAACTTGCCCTCACCGCAAATCTTGAAGGAGCCGAAGTCTTTGTACCACGGTCCGTCGGGAGCCTCGGGCTCGGATTCGCGCCAGAGTTTCAGCTTGTAGAGGTCTTCGGCCGTGATTTTGCGCTGTTCTAGGCGATCGAAAAGGTGCTGGCGGAGAGCAGGCGGAAGGTTCGTCCACTGAATCTTCCGCATCGTTCGTTAACCCTTATTGCGCGCCAAAAGTTATGCGGGCGAGTTCTTTTTTGATTCTGCGGCGCTCGGCGGGATCGGTGGATTGCACGAGTTGGCTGGTTAGGGAGAAAAAGTATTCTTTCTCCGCGTCCTTTGAGCGAAGGCCGGCCTCGATGAGGTCGACGAGGACGCGGTTGGCGCTAGCCTTGCGCTTCTCAGCGAGATGGCGCACACGTGTAGCGAGGCTAGACGGCAGGGATACGCTCTGACGAACAGATTTTGTCTGGCTTCTCATAGCTACAGTCTACAGCATTCTGCACCAGAATGCACCACAATGACGCACTGACCGCAGAGGTAGTTCGAGAGGGGAAAAGCCAAAATCCCACACGTAAAACCGACGTGTGGGGCACCCGGCATCTCAGCGCAGGCGGTAGGAGCCCGAGCCGAGGAATTCGAGGAGGCCGAGGTCGCGGAGGACTTGGAGTTGCTGGCGGATTTTGTCGCGGACGTGAGCGTTGTTGGGATGGAGTTTGGCTAGGGCATCAGCGTGACCGTAGACGTCGGCAAGAGTGAATTCCATTTTGTCCAAGGTCTGAACGACTTGTAGCACGTCGAGGGTCCAGCCACGTTTTTCTACCTGTAATTTTTCCAGCGGGCGGAGCCGGTTGTAAGAGGCTCGCACTTGCTGCGAAGTCTGCGGCGTTCCTTCGTTCACTACAGAGATGCGGGCGTGCACGGGAATCTTGTCCAACAGGATGTTGCAACCGACCCAACCTGCGCGACGAGCGGTTGGTGACCTTGACGCGCGGGTGCTTGTGGCGATTGACCTGGGGCGTATCCAGCCCAGGCGGAGGCGGCAAGGTTGCGACCGCCCCGAGGCGCTCCACGACGAGTTCGGAGCCGGCGGGGCCAACCGAGGACTGCGATGGAACCGCGGTTTGCGGCAAGGGTCGCGCCGAGGCGTAGAAGGAAGGTTGGGGCGCTGCCGGAACTGGGGCAGGCGGCAGCGATACTGCGAGCGCGGGAGGCAACGCGGATGCCGCCGGCGGTGCCGCAGGTGCGGGCGGGGGAGACAAAGCGGGCGGAGGAAACGAAGCAGGCGGGGCGGGCGGGGCGGCTCCGGGGAAGAGAGGCATCTGTGCGTCGGCGGCGGAAGGAAGAGATTCCGGATTGACGGCGGGCAGCGTGTAGGGCTGGGCCGGTTTCCAGAACGTGGTGGTGCCGCAGCGCTTACAGAAACGGAGAACGCCATCGCCGGTGGCGAAGATGTCCGCTTCGATGCCGGTGTCGTCGATTTTTTCGAGAGTTTTGCAGGAGTTGCAGACGAGCGAGAGGAGGCCGCGTTCCATTTCGGCGGGTGACATGGGAGGAAAGTCGATGTCCCAAAATTTCAGGATGGGATCCACGAAAGCAACGCCGTAGGTGTAGATGCCTTGCTGAGAGCCGAGCTGGCCGACGACGCGGATTTCCGCTTCGATGTTGCGATCGGGGCAACGAAGGATGAGCTCCTGTTCGGGAGAAAGCTTGTGATGGGAAACGATGCCGGCGCCGTGGAGGCTGAGGAGAACGGTGTTGGTGGGCTCGGAGAAAACCTTGCCGTCGAGATCGCTGCCGATCAGGAGGATGGGAATTTCTTTAGGGATGCGGCTGCTGCTGCGCACAACCTGCTGTGGCATGCTGGCGGCCATGAAGGAGGGCGGGGCGGGTCAATTTAGTACCAATCGCGGAGAGTGACTCGTGACTGGTGACTCGTGACTGGTGAAAACCGTTGCGAGGAGAGACGAGTGTTTCAATTTGGAACAAGCAACGGGCAGAATCGGCATAGGGGGAGTAGTCGCCCACTCGCCCCTGCCACACGACCGGACATGCGGGTCCGCATCCGGCGGTTCGGCGGGTCGAACTAACCATGAGCCGTGAGGTCGGGAAGTCCGAGCGAGGCGAAGTAAGCGTTGGACAGAGCGATTTTCAGCGCTGGCGTGTTCGCAAGGTGCCACGGTCCATCGGAGCTACCCGCCGTCTTCGCGGCGTCCTGCGCAGCGATGCCGCGCTGGCGGAGCTCTCGATATCTCGTAGTTCCTCGTTTCCACTGTTTCCAGACCATCGACCGAAGTCGGCGTCGGAGCCATTTCTCCAGCTTGGCGAGCACTTCCGGTGTTTCGCATCGTCCGAAGTAACCGATCCATCCGCGGAGATATTTCGCTAAGTCATGGACCATTCGGACGAGGCTTATGCCCCGCGTCCGGCTTGTGAGTTCCCGAACTCGCTCCTTGAATCAAGCCACCGCTTTCGGCGCCAAGCGCCTCTTCGGTGGCTTGTGATTCGTGAAGCTGAATCCCAGGAATTTCCGTTCCCATGGTCGAGCCACCGCACTCTTCTCGCTGTTCACTCGAAGCTTGAGCTTCGTCGTGAGGAGTCGCGTCACGCTGCTCATCACTCGTTCACCGGCTCGCCGACTGCGGACGTAAATGTTGCAGTCATCCGCATATCTGGTGAACCGATGGCCGCGTCGCTCCAGCTCCTGATCGAGTTCGTTGAGTACGATGTTCGATAGCACGGGCGAGAGAGGTCCCCCTTGCGGCGTTCCTTCCTCGGCCGACTCACCAGCCCATTCTCCATTACTCCAGCTCGCAAGAACGCCCGAATCAGCTTCAGCAACCGCCTATCCCTGACCCGTTCGGCAATCTTTGCGAGCAATCGGTCGTGGTTGACCCGGTCAAAGAATTTCTCGAGATCCAGATCCACCACCCAGCGGTAGCCTTCGGCTTGATATTGCTGCGCCTTCTCCACCGCCTGATGTGCCGATCGCTTGGGCCGAAACCCATAGCTGTGTTCAGAGAACGTTCCGTCCCAGTTCCTCTGCAATACCTGCATCACCGCTTGCTGGATGAATCGATCCAGCACCGTCGGAATGCCCAACTTGCGCACTCCGCCGTCCGGCTTCGGGATTTCCACCCGTTTCACTGGTTGTGGTGTGTAGGTTCCGTTGAGGAGTTGTTCGCGGATGACTGGCCAGTGCTCTTTCAGGTGTCCAGACAATTCCTCGACGGTCATCCCGTCAATGCCTGGGCTGCCTTTGTTGGCCTTCACTCGTCGTAGCGCCTGCTTGCAGTTTTCCCGCTCGCAGACTTCTTCCATCCACTGCTCGGTAGTCGGACTTTCTGCTTTGCGCTTCGCCAACTCCGATTCGGTCCCTCCCTCGAAGGCCATCGGGGCTGCACCCCTACTCTCCTCCGGGAAGGCCAGACGGTACTGGTTTTTCTGCCGCTTGTCGGTTGTTGAGTCGCGCTGCGTACTCATCGCTCCCTTTATCCCCTTTCGAGGACCGTTCGGGCCTTCGCTGCCTTCGCAGCTACTACGCCCTCTGCTGACTCCTGCCACCTGATCAGGAGCGATCTCTCGCCCCTCAGTCTTGAATCCAAGACCGATGGCAGGTCTCCCGAGGTAAGTTCGACCGCCTTCGACGCACAACCGCTGGATTTACATTCAGTGCCCTTGATGGATAGGGGCTTCGCTGCCAATTGCCAGCTCGCCCGAACACTGCCTGCCTCACATCCAGTTCTTGTTCATCGGCTCGCGTCTTTGCTCCACGCTTCTTTCAGACCTCGCCTCACGGTTCGGCCCTTGCGCTTCGCTATCACTTCACCTCCATCTGGTTGTGAAGAGGACTTGCACCTCCCAGCTGTCGATCATGCTCGGCACACAATGAAAGAGGGGCACGATGTATCGTGCCCCTACGAAAGAAGGAAAACGCGAAAGGGCTATCGCTGCGACGACGCGGCGGAGGCCGAGGCGGTGCCGCCGATGGCGTCGCCGTTGACGACGAGTTCGACGCGGCGGTTGCGCTGGCGGCCTTCGGCGGTGTCGTTCGAAGCGACAGGCTGCATTTTGCCGAAGCCGCGGGCGGTGATGGAAGAAGGGGCCACGCCCTGCTCGGCGAGAAAATCGCGGACGGAGTCGGCGCGGCGTTCGGAGAGCTGCTGATTGAAATCATCGCCGCCGACGCTGTCGGTGTGGCCTTCGATCTGAAGCGAGAGGCCCGCATGGGCGAGCACGATGCCGGAAATTTTCGCGAGCTTTTCGCGCGCGCCGGGTTTGAGCGTGTAACGGCCGGTGTCGAAGAGGACGTCCGACATGTTGACGATGAGGCCGCGGGCGGAATCGCGCGTTTGCAAAATGGAATTTAGCTGCGCGAGGAGTTGCGCGCGAAGCTGGGCCTTTTCGGCTTCGGCTTGCGCGGCGGCCTGGCGGGCTTTTTGCGTTTCGGCTTCGGCGGCGGCCTGGTCGCGGGCGGCTTGCGCGGCGGCGGCTTGCGCGGCTTGCTGCTGCGCTACGGCGGAGGCGGTGGCTTGATCGGCTTCCTGTTTCTGGCGCGCGGCTTCGGCGGCGGCCTTCTCCGCTTCCTGCTTCATGCGTTCGGCGTCGGCCTTGGCAGCTTCGGCTTGTGCGCGAGCCTGATCAGCTTCCTGGCGGCGCTTGATTTCGGAAGCGGCGTCCGCGCGGGCCCTGGCTTCGCGCTCTTCGGCGGCTCTCTTCTCGCCCGCGATTTTGGCTTGCGCGTCTTCTTCGGCCTTTTGTTTGACGGCCATGACGCGAGCTTCTTCGGCGGTGCCGACCGCTTCGCGCGCGGCGGCTTCGACGGATTTTTTGTCGCTCTTGCGGCCGTAAACTTCCTCGGCGTTGCGGAGCTGCTGCTCGGCTTTGGAGAAAGTGGAAGCGGCGTATTTGTCGGCCAGGGCGATGCGCGCGATTCGAACGGCGTTGCGCGCTTCGAAAAGTTCGAGCGGTGTTTTGCGGTCGATGCCGAAGATGGCGTTTTCGATTTTGGTGTTGGAGGAAGAATAGATGCCGCGGCCCAGGAGCTCGAAGCTGGCGTCGATGTTTTCCACTTTGCCGAGCGTAGTGGGGCCGAAAACGTTTTCGAGAACGACGGTGTTGCCAGGCTGGTTGACCGCGAAATACGGTTCAGCGGTGACGAGCATGCCGAAGGTCTGCATGTCGGTGATGGCTTTGACCTGACCAGCGCCGCTCTTCAGCACCACTTCGCCGAGATTCACAGCGCGGCCCTGCGGAGAAACCGCCCACAAGACGTAGGTCAGATACTCGAGACCGAACTTGGTGGCGTCGTCGAGGCCCATGAATTTTGCTTCGATTTCAATGCGGTTGCCCTTGTTCTGGACTTTAGCTTCGCCGCTGGCCACCTGCATCAGTTCGGTGCCCTGAAAATTGATCATGGTGGTGCCGCCGGCGCGGCGGTAATTCACCGCTTTGGTGGTGCGAGAAACATTTTTGACGGTGCCGGCGGACGATGGCGCTTGGCCGACCGTTGGCGCAGCAAGGGCGCCAAGAATTCCAGTGAACGCGAGAAAAGCCGATGCGATTTTCACGTCAAAGCTCCCCTATCGCCATTGAAGGCGATTCCATTCCGACGACCGCTCTGCGGCTCGGACGAACATGACGACATAATGCCCCGATGGAACGAGTGTTCGGACTGCCTGAAGGGGCTGGATGCCGTTTCGTATCTATAGGCTAGCAGGGAAAAAGCCGGCTGGGGACGGCGCAAAACGGGGTTTTGCGCAAATAATTACCACCGCCGGGGGGTGCACCGGGATGGGGCAGTGAAGAGGCTGCTGAGGATTTATAGCGAACGCAGAAATTCGAGAAGGGCTTCCTTTTCGGCGGGCTTCAGCTTTTCGAATTTCTTAATGACGTGAGCGGCCTCGCCGCCGTGGCGAAGGATGGCGTCGAGGAGCGTTACGGAATTGCCGTCGTGCATGAGACGCGAATGCAGGCGGACGCCCCAGAGCGGGGCGGTGCGGATCTTATTGGCGGTGTTGTTGTATTCAGGGATGGAGAGGTTTTTCCAGTTGATCTGGTACATGTTCTTGCCGTAGTGCTCCAGCATGGCCACCACGAAGCCGTCGCCGGTACCGACATCGTGAAGGAGGAAGTCGCCGTAGGGGTGAAACTGCTTTTCCGCGAGCGCCGGCGGGATGGAGAAGGTTCCGCCGTTAATTTTCGTGCCGGCAGAGGCGGTAGCGAGCGTCTGGACGTGACAGATGTCGCAGCCCACTTTGTCGAATAATTCAGCGCCCTGGCGTGCTTTGGGAGTTTTGGCAACTTGCGAGTCGCGCGCGGGAGTTTGGGTGGCGCGCATGAAGCGGGCGAAACGATCGATGTCGGAAAGGCCGTCGGGGCCAGGCTTGTCATTGGGCTCGCTGACGGTGTTGCAAAGGTTGGTGACTTCGTCGGGCTGGAGGCGGCTGGTGATGCCCATTTCGTTGAGGTAGGCGTCCGCGGAAAAGGACAGCAGGCTGGCGTGCTGGTCTTTCCAGCCGAAACGGCCGACCCCCGTCTGGCCGGGAGCTTCGAGGATGGGAACGTAGAGGACCTGGCCGCAAATCTTCTTGTGGTTTTTCTTGCATTGCTCCTTGGCGAGGTCCACAAAAGTCTGATCGGGGACGGCTTCCACGAATCCATCGCCTAGAACGTTCAGAGAAACGCGGAAGGTGCGAATATTCTCCGAATCAGGAACGCGTTCCTGAATTTCCGTGCTGGGGAAGGCCGCGTTCGGGCAAATAGCGCGGTCGTTCACCAGAGTGCGGCCCTTGATGATTTCGGCGCCGCGGGCGATAGGAATCTCGGGATTCTGGAATTTGCCGCCGGGGCTAAGGTGGCCGACGCGCAATTCAGAGACCTGGCTGGAGCCGCCGGAGGTGGGATTCTGGTGACACTCGCGGCACGATTGCGCGTTGTAAAGCGGGCCTAGGCCGTCGGATACTTGCTCAATTTCATCAAAATTTTCTTGATCCGCCGTGTGCGTGGCGTCGTCCACCAGGCCGTTGCTTTTGTTGTCAAAGCCGGAAGGCGCTTCCGGAAGCACAGAAGCGAAGGCAAAAAAAGAAATCGCCAGCAGGGACAGACCGATGAGAACTTTCATGAGTACCTCGTTCGGCTGGAACCGAAAATTTACCGCGATTTTCTTTGAAAGCCAAGAAGGAATGCACGACTATGCATCGAATCACGCATTACGTTCTCTCAGACAACAGGGTCTGGCTGTGACACCGGGCGAGTTTCCGCTTGGCGGCGAGAGGCGGCTTCGGTGGAAGCCGACCAACTCGTGCGAAGTTCTTCCGCGCGGCGGATGACGCGATCGATGAGATCGGCAGAGGCGCGCTTTGCTGGAGCAACGTCGGGGGCAGCGCCATCGGGGGAGATTTCGAGGAGCTGAAGCTTCTCGAAGACCGGTTTCATGGCGCGTTCGGGGTTGCGGAAAAACTCCGTGCAGCGAATCCGGGTGAAAATCCATCCCATGCGTTCGAGGACGGACTGGCGGTCCATGTCTTCGGGAAGTTTTTCAAGGGGATGATAGCGGTCGCCGTCGCACTCGATGGCGAGGCGATTGCCGTGGCCTTCGACGACCAGATCGATGCGAAACGCCCCCACGCGCCAATGGGGAGCAACGCGATAGCCGGCGGCCATCAGGCGCTTCATGACTTCGCGCTCGAAGGCCGACTGGGTGCGCTGCTCTTTTTCTTCGAGCGCGCGCATGAGGCGGCTGGGGTCCTGCGCGTGTTCGATCAATTGGCGGCGAAGATCGTCGGCCTTGAGATCGTTGTTGGGATTGAGAGAGTGGACAATCCACATCTGGTCGCGGGCGCGGCTGGCGGCGACGTTGAAACGCTGCTTGAACAATTCCTGGTCGCGGAGGGAGAGCAGGCCGCGCTGCGCGGTGTCAACGAGAGAGATGAAGATGACGTCGCGCTCGTCGCCCTGGAATTGCGCGGCGTTTCCACAGAGGAGGCGATGGAGCTCGTAGCGGTCCGGGGAAAGATGGCCGCGGAGCAGGTAATCGATCTCCAGCGCCTGATCGTCGCCGACCAGAGAAACCACGCCGAAGCTGGTGGGCTGCCCGGCATCATTTTTCTTGTATTCCGGCTGCTCGATCGCCGCGGCGAGGAGCGAGGCAGTGGCCAGGGCTTCCTGACGATTGATTTTGCCGTCGCGGCTCGAGCCAGAAACGCGATACGCGATGGTGTGCGGCCGGAGACGAACGCGGCTGGCGTCGCGCAAGGGTTTGATGCGCCAATCGTAGGAAATCATGTTGCTGAATTGGACGATTTCTGGGACGCAACGGAAATGCTCGACAAGGCAGGTGGCGCCGCCAAAGGACTGGCGCGCGAGATCGTAGATGGAGATTTGGCCGTCATAGAGATCGGCATTGGGGATACCTGTGAGGTACTGGAAGATGAGGTTTTGAATGATGCCCAAGTCCTGACCGACCGCGGAGGGGCTGACTTGTTCGTGGTCGCCGACAACGAGGACGGTTTTTCCCAGGTAGAGCGCGACGAGAGCCATGACATCGCTCTGGCTGGCTTCGTCGATGATGACTACGTCAAAGCGGGTGATGCGCGGGTCGAAATTTTCAACGACGCGGGAAAGCGGCATCACCCAGACGGGAACGGCGCTGCGGCATTCGGACATTTTTCTGGCTGCTTCGGCACGCAGGAGAGAAACGCGAATGCCGTGGCCTTTGCCGATGCGGCGAATGGTGTCCAGCCAGCCGACCAGCGCCTGGCGCTGGCGGGAGGAGGTGCGGTGGGCCTGCGAGGACCACGCGCGTTTGTCAATGAGGCCGACGGTGGCGCGGCGGAGCTGCTCGCGAAGTTTCTCGCTTTTCGATTGCAGGGCTTCGAGTGAAACGCCGGCGCGGCGGTCGAGTTCATCGTTGAGCTGGCGCCAGCTCCACGCCGCGGCCGGATCGCGCGGCGGTTCGCCACGGCCGTGAACAGCAGTGCGATTGCGGATGGCGCCGGCCCACGTAGGAGCTGCGCTCTCCAGCTTGGTCAGCAGCGCGCGCCGCAAGTCCAGATCGGCCTGCCGGCTCTTGAGTTCCAGAAGACGATCGTAAGCATCGCGATAATCGCCGGAATCCTCGTCACTCACGGCAGCAAGGAGTTTGGATGTGGCTTTCGAAGACTTAGCAAGCCGCGCGGCGAGTTTCAGACGGCCTTTGAGGTCACGGTGTTCTGCTTCGAGCTGGAGCAATCTCAATTTTTTGAAACGCGAGTCAAGGATGGGGAGAAGAGAATGGGCGACGGCCTTGCCGATACGCACCAATTCGCCATCGGCGCCGACAACCGCAGGCTGCTCGGCAAGAAATTTGTCCCAGCGAAAGCCGAGATCTTCGAGCTGCTGCTGAAGCGGGAGCCACGTTTGTTCGTGCCAACCCAGGCAATCCTCGATGGCATCGCAAAACTGCATCAGCGTTTTTTCAACTTCCTCGCCCATTTCTCCCGACGAGGGCGTCCCGAGGGGCGCCATCTGGCGGTCCCAGCGTCCGGCGAGGTCCTGGCGAAAAGTCTTGAGGCGCGCGAGTTTGCGCAATGCTTGGAAGTGTTCCGGGAGGCGCGGTTTTGCCTTATTTACTTTGGCTGAATCTATGAATTGACTCCACGCCTTATGCGTGAGCAGCGCGAAGGAGCCAAGTTTGCCGCCATTTTCGAGATGGGCGAAGATTTCCCCGGCGATACGCTCCTGGTCTTCAAGCGCGAAATTGTCTGAAAGCTGCGGGCCGTACTTGATGAACGATTCCTGCGCGTTGGCGGCCTCACGGTGGACGAGGCGCACAAAGCTGACCAACTGGTCCCACGCCTCACGATGGCCATGGCCGTACTTCCCCGCGTAAACCGCGGCGAGTTTCCACTTCTCTTTCCCGGAAAGCGGCTCGACGGATTGCGCCAGGTTCGCCGCAAGAGTTTCAAGTTCATCCGGTGAGCTTTGCGACGTCCCGGATTGCCAGAGGTCGGAGCGGACATCCAGGTCCTCCATGCTTATACGAGTCCGCTCGCTCAGCGAAGCCTCGAAGTCTTCCGGGCCGGGAAGATCATGGAGCTCCGGAAGGTGGCCGGCAAGTTCGCTCTCGTCCTCGCGAGAAAGAGAAACGTTGGTGCGGTAAAGGTCCGCCAACTCGCCAGGAGAAAGGGGAACGGGAGCAACGGCGGCCACAGGGCCGGGAATCCAGCCGAGGGTCTCCTTTTCTTGCGCGACTTTGCGGGCGGCGTCGGCGGGCGCCCAGGTTTTTCCCGCGATCACAATGTCACGATACTCATCGGCCCGCGCGTCCGCGAGCTGGTTGCGAACGTCATCGAGCTTTTTCAAAACCTCGCGACGCTCGGATTCCAGTTTCCTCGATTCCATTTCGAGCGAACCGGCGTCGGCCCGCGACAATCGTTCCGCGATCGAACCTACCGCGCTTTCCAGTTGTTTGCGGCTGTCCAGGTCGCTCTCCAGGACGCTCACGCACAACGGCCGCAGCTCCGGAACGATATGATTCCGCACCATGCGCAATGCTTTTGTCGTGTGGCTGGTGACCAGAACGCTTTTCCCCTGGGCCAGCAGGTGGCCGATCAGATTGCCGATGGTATGCGTCTTTCCAGTGCCCGGAGGGCCCTGAACCAGCACGCCGCCGTATTCTTCGAGCTGTTTGGCGATCCGTATTTGTTCGGGATTTGCGGGCTTGCTCAAGAGAACATCGGCATCGGCCTCGCCGTTAGCGTCCCCGGAGGAGTTCGCTTCGCGGGCGTCGGGAACCGGGGATTCTTCTCCCACAATATTCAAGAGAGACCACGGCAAATCTTCGCGCGTTCGAAGGTCCGCGAGAATGCCCTCGATAGCAGCGGCGAAGCCCAGGGTGCGGGCGCGCAGAAATAGAATCGGATCGCGTCCGATGCGAGGATCAATCGCTTCACCGGCAGGCGCGCGGTCCTCGAGCAACTCGCCGCGCGGCGAGAGCTGAACAACCAGGCGCTTCAGAAACCCGGAGGTGGCGCCATTGATGAGCGGATGAAAGCCTTCCTGCTCCAACTCTTCGCGGCAGCGACCGATGGCGCGTCCGTCCACATCGGTCATGGATTGGAAGAGAGCAGAATAAAGTTCGACCGGGTGGTCGGCTTCCGACAGAGTGAATTCGGGTACTGCGGCATTGAACTGAAGTTGCAGGCGTTGCAGCAGAACGGGATGGTAGATGCTGCCTTCGGCGCGGCTCCAACTGAGAATGCCGTCTCCCAGAACCAGCTCGACGCGCTCGGCTTCGCGGTCGATGCGCCCATGGAGCGCGTACAGGGTCTCGAAGATTTTCATCGCCGCGCGAGCGGGCTTTTCGTTTTTGGCCCATTCTTCGCGCGCCACTTTCCAACGCCGCAATGCCGCGAGCCTTGCCGGGTCGTCCTCGAAATTGGCAACGCGGGTCTCGCCCTCTTGATCCGATTCGTTCCGGGAAGCACTGACGGAAGGCTCCTTTGACGGATCGTCCCATCCGGCCTCCAGCCAAGCGGCAATTCCGTAGGGAGGTTCGGGAGGAGAAGTCAGCTCCGGGCGCTGCACCTTGAGGACGAATCCGCCGGCGCTCGCGTCACCATTCTGAGAGTCCGCGGCTTTTGTTTTCGCGGTGCTGGATTTCGAGGCGCCGCGTTTGATGGAGGCATGCTCCGGAAGATCGTGCAACCAGAGGCTCCAGAGTTGTTCGCGAATCTGGCGTTTGGCCGGATTGCGGTGCTGGTTGAGCGCTTCCAGGTAGCGGAACACACGGGTGAGCTTTTCCCGCGCGACGCGGAGTTTCTCTGGATTCATGACTCTCTGCCTCTGTTCACCCGAGCGTAGAGGCTGGGCACGGCTGGTGAGACGTTCAGGATACCAGCGTCTCTCGATGACGTGTCAATAGAACCCCGAGACTCAAAAAAAGTTGGCGCAGGCGGCGCCAACCGTAAAGCAGTGCGTGCAAGTCCGAATTTCTCCATCCGAGTGAACGAGGGTATAATGGCCCGCGTGAGGCCAGTAGGCTCGGCCCCACACCCACCCTGGGCCCGCCGATTCGGTATTCCTTCATCCCCGGCTATGGAAGGTCGCTCCGAAAATTTGAAAAGCCTCTCGAGGAACATGGACTTCGATCGACGCCGAAAGTTCAGAATGATGCCGGACCAATTTGCCTTCATACAATTGGAGCGGGATGACGGCGGGGCTGTACTCGATATCTCCGAATCGGGCCTACGCTTTGAGACGTTTGCTCCCGTGCACCAGGAGGGACCGGTTCATTTTTGGTTTTCTCTGAATCTACGCGACCGGATCGAAGCGTGGGGTGAAGTGGTCTGGACCAATGCGGCAAGAAAGAGCGGGGGACTGAGGTTCCTGCGACTTTCCGAGGAAGATCGCGCGCAGATTCGCAAGTGGACGGCGGAATTCTCCGCGCGGGATGTTTCTGACGAAAAGTTCGCACCGCAGGCCGGCGCTGATGGAACGCGCGGCGAGATCAGCGCCAACAAACACGACGCCGTCGCTGCATTCGTTGCGAAAGCCCGGTCGCGGCGTTCTTCTCTTTTGGCCTGGGGAGAAGGCTTTGGCGACTACCCTTTGCCATCCCTGACTTTTCAAGAAGCGGCGGAGCAAGCATCGGAGCTGGTTCCCGTGCAGAGGTATCTCGCCGCAAAGCAAAAACAGCTGATTTTCGGACTATTACTAGGTATTTGCGTCACCGCCACGTTCGCCTTGGCTGCGTTCAAGTATTCGAATTATCGGCGCCAAACCACGGACACAGAAAAGCTGGCGGGAGAATCCCTCGCCGTCAAAGTTGGACCGGAAGTCCAACCGCCGGCGCTCGCAACGCCAACGACGCCTAAACCGGCTTATGGGGAAGTTTTCTCAACCAGCAAGCAGAGGGGGACGTCTTCGGGCCACAACTTGAATAGTCCGTTGGCAGCGGCCACGTTCTCTCAACTGCGTTCGAGCGAGAATGCGAGTCAAAGGCAGCCCGCGAAGACCCCTTCGCAACTGTGGGCTTCCGTACAAGCCGGCAACAGCAAGGCGGCCGTGGAGCTGGCCGAACTCTACATAGAGGGTGAAGGCGTCCCCCAGAATTGTGCGCAGGCGCGCGTGCTGTTATTGGTGGCATCCGAGAAGCGGAACGCCGGAGCCATCAAGAGGCTGCGGGAGCTGGACAAGACGGGATGCCCTGGCGAGTAGCCGCGGAAACGCGACGCGACACCGTTCCATCAAAAGCGATCAGACCGGGCGGCGAATGCCGAGCTTGCGCATGCGGGCCTGAAGCGTGGTGCGCTTCATGCCAAGCAGCACAGCCGCGCCTTTGGGGCCAGCGATGCGCCATTGCGTTTGCTTCAGCGCGCGGAGGATATGCTGGCGCTCGGCTTCTTCCAGAGTGGAAATGGAAGAGGTTAAGGAAGTTGAGGGGGTGAAGGAGGAAGAAGAGTCGGCGCCCGCGGCAGCAGCGAGGGTTGCTGATTTCAGCTCGGAAAGCGGAACACGCAGCTCCTTGCCGGGGGAGAGAATCACGGCGCGTTCCAGCAGGTTTTCGAGTTCACGGATGTTGCCGGGCCAGGAATAGTTCGAAAGCGCGTCCATGGCGTCGGCGGGAATATACTCGACCTCTTTATTGAGGCTGCGGCTGAATCTTTGAACGAAATAGCGGACGAGAAGAGGAATGTCTTCGGGGCGCTCGCGTAGCGCGGGGATTTGAATGGGAAAAACATTGAGACGGTAGTAGAGGTCGCTGCGAAAGGCGCGCTCGGCGACCAGTTTCGAAAGATCGGAGTTGGTGGCGGCGACGACACGGACATCCACGCGAGTCGTTCGCGTGCCTCCGAGGCGTTCGAATTCCTGCTCCTGTAAAACGCGGAGAAGCTTAGGCTGCAGTTCGAGCGGCAGGTCGCCGACTTCATCGAGAAAAAGCGTACCGCGGTCGGCGAGTTCGAAGCGGCCGACTTTTTGAGCGATGGCGCCGGTGAACGCCCCCTTCTCATGGCCGAAGAGTTCCGATTCGAGCAACCCGCTCGGAATGGCCGCACAGTTGATCTTGACGAAAGTACGATCGCGGCGTGGGCTGAGGTTGTGGATGGCGCGCGCGAAAAGTTCCTTGCCAGTGCCGGTTTCACCGAGGAGAAGGACGGTCGTGCCCGCGGGAGCAGCAAGCTCCACCTGCGCAAGAGCGCGCTTGAGCACGGGGCTTTCGCCGACAATTTCCTCGAAATTGAACTCGCTGCGAATTTCTTCCTCGAGGTAGAGCTTCTCGACCGCCAGCTTATTCTTGAGGGCGTCGATCTCCTTGAACGCCAGCGCGTTTTCCACGGCGATGGCGATTTGCGCTCCAACAGGTTGAAGCAGCTCGACGTCCTGAGCCGTGAAAGCATCGATGCGGCGGCTCGCGAGATTGAGCGTTCCGAAGGTGCTGCCGTGACGGGTCAGCGGAGTGCAGCAAACGGCTTGCAAGC
Organism: Acidobacteriota bacterium; assembly: GCA_003224055.1. GTDB lineage: Bacteria > Acidobacteriota > Terriglobia > Acidiferrales > UBA7541 > Acidiferrum. The sequence continues at coordinate 105,892 of QHYE01000024.1, forward strand.
CTTCGGCGCGGAGAACGCGGATGATTTCAGAGTGGTATTGGTCGAGTTCGGAGCCGCGTGCGACGAGCGGTCGACCGGTGGCGATGGCACGGCCGGCGGGGGAGTTGTCTCGCGGTACGGTCGTTTCCGGCTTGAAGATGCTCTGGTTGCCGGGAAAATCGATGGCGTGAATGCGAAGCAAGCCGGTGGCGGGATCGAGAAGAGCCAGGCTGGTGTAGTCATGATGAATGACGCGCTCCAGAGTCGCGACGATGCCGCGAAAGAGTTCGGGAAGCTCGCGCGTGGTAATGAGAACGTTGTTGACCTCAAGGAGGACCTGGAGACGGTCGCGTTCGCGTGCAAGTTGTGTTTGATAGGCCTGGGAACTCTGGAAGTTGAGCGCGTTGTCCACCGCGACGGCCACCTGGCTGGCCACGCGCTGCATGAATTGCAGCTCGGTGTCCGTGATGCACTGCGGCACCAAGCGGCCGAAGCCCATGGCGCCCAGCCGGCGCTGCGCCGTCGTCAACGGGATGATCGCCAGGGAGCGGACGTTATGCTCGCGGAAGCGCTTCAAGAATTCGGGGAAGCGCGTTTCTTCCTCGACGTCGCTGACGACGAAGGACTCTTGCGTTTGCCAGACCCATCCGGAAGGATTGTTCTCAACGGGAGCTTCCGTGCCCGTGGGCTTTTCGCTGGGGATGCGTGTTTCGAGGACGTGGAGGCGCATCACGTTCCGCGCGGGATCGTGCAGGACGAGCGTGAGGAAATCAAACTCGATGACGGCGTGCAGCCGCGCGGCAAGGTCGTGGAACAGCGCGGGCAGATCGCGCTGCTGGGCGATGGCCTCGCTGACTTCCAGCAAGGCTTCAAGCTGACGCCGGGAGTGTTCCAGCGGGGAGGTGAACGCCACTTCCGGCGGAGAAACAACGGGGTCCGCCATAGAAGGTCAGGATAACATCCGCGTCGGTGGAGGCTCAACTTAACGCGTGCGAGTGTAATGGATTGAAATGCCCTAGTATCGTAGTCTCTTCCACTCAACGAGGTTCATCGTGAAACCACTCTCCTTGCGTGTTCTGGGATTATTCAGAGAAATGGGAGAAGATCGATTGGACCTGCATATACTCTTCGAGGCAGGAGGTAACCAGCCTGAAGAGCGGCTGCTTGTGCTCGATGCCCTCGATGAGTTGGTACAGGCGGGAATGCTGGACGCACGCAGCGGCGACTTCTACGCGCTGACAGAGAAGGGTAAAAGGGCAACCGCTCAGCCTTAACAATTACCAAACGCGCCTGTAGTTGTTGGCGAATCCTTCGATGTGGACGGCTGAGAAGCGACCAGAACCGGGAGGCTCGGATGCAGCTTACTCAAGCGATTTCGAAATGGATCGCCCGCTGTCTGCCCTTCCTGGGTCGGGGGCACAAAGCAAGTCAGGAACCGAAGGATGCTCCCACGATCATTTTCGCCCTTCCGGATGGCAGGAAACTCACGATGGAGGATCTTCAGGGCCTAACAGGCAGGGTATACGTTCGCGACGGCAAATTGCTGGATGTGAACGGCACGGTTCGATACGAGATTATTGGCAAGGGTAGCATACCGAGAGCGGCCGAAGCCCTGCATCAGCAGGCGCGAGAGGCGGGCGGGCGCGGCGAGTACGAGAGAGCCATCGAGCTTTTGGAGCGGGCATCGGAACTCGCGCCGGAGTGGCCTTACCCCATCTACGACAGAGCGTATACCCATCTTCTGATGGCCGACCTCGATGGCGCGATAAGGTACTACAGGAAAACATTCGAATTGTCGCCTCGCGGGTTTTTTGCGGCGATTACCGCCCTGGACACGTTGCTTCGGGAGCAGAACGGGGAGTTGCCAGTTGGAACCTACTTGAGATACGTATCCTTGGAGTGGATGAAAGATGCAGCGAAAAGAGAGCATGCCGTGCGCGAGATGGTTAGGATGATCCCTCAGTTCGCGCCCGCATGGAAGGAATTTGCTTGCCTGTGCGACGATGAAGGCGAGAGACTCGCAGCCATTGAGAGTGGCCTGGCGGCGAATCCCGACGCCGGGACCAAAGGGATTCTCAAAATCAACAAAGCCCTGGTCCTTAATCTGAAGGGAAACCACGACGACGCCGTACGGTTGCTGGGAGAGCTGGCCCTCGACCCCAATTCGACGTTGGGGACGGAGCACTCAGCAAAGGCTGCATTGAGTATCTTGATGAGCAAATGAAGGCGCCAAAGCAGATGCGGTTTGTGCGCTAACGGGAACCTCATTTAACACAGATTTTAAATGTCGTAGGCCGGCGCGTGCCGGGCGCCAGCGGCCACGAGGCGTTCAATGTTTTCGACGGGCTGGATGCTGCCGCGTGCGCCAATTCCCGTGCAGTTCAGCGCGGCGGCGGCGCAGGCGAATTCGAGTTGGCGTTGCAGCGGCCAGCCTTGAAGCAGCGCGTAGATGAATCCCGCATGAAAAATGTCGCCCGCACCAGTGGTGTCCACGGGCTGCACACGATAGGCAGGAGCGTAGTGGAACTGCTTGCCGTCCCAGGCGAGCACACCTTCCTCGCCCAAAGTTGCAGCAGCAAGCCGGCCGCCAAACCGGCTGCGGACCGCGGGCAGCGACTTCCGCAAATCGTTTTCTCCCGCAAGCCGGCCCGGAATGTCCCGGCTGGTGATCAGGTAATCGACATTTTTCAATAGCGCTTCGACGCCGGGATAGAGTTCATCCAAGTCTGCGATCACCGGAATGCCGGCGGCGCGGGACCAGCCCGCGGCGGCTGTGGCAGCGGCGGTATCGTGTCCATCCACGTGAAGAGCGCGCGCAGTGATGATCCAGTCGCGCTGGAGTTCTTCGGGAAGAAGCGTCAAGCGGTCGTCCCGTTTCCAGAGCACGGTGCGCTCGCCGTTGTCGTCCACAAGAATGAACGCTTGCTGGCTGGCGCAGCCCGGTGCGGTAAGGAGATGCGCCTCCACGCCGGTTCGCGCGAATTCCGAACGGTGAAGCGCGGCGGCGCTGTCGTCCCCGACTTTGCCGACGTAGCGCGTGCGCAGTCCCCACTGCTGGCAGGCGATGATCGCGCTGGCCACCTGGCCGCCGGGCAGCAAATTGGCGGAACGAAACTCCACTTTTGATCCGCGCGCGGGATAGTGCGCGACGGGAATCAACGTGTCCGTAGCGTTGAGTCCTACGCCGACGACGTCAACCTTGGAAGGATTCGACATTTTTCCTGGGCCACTGTAGACGAAGCGCGGGAATTTGCAAAGGCGGAGCGGCCGGCTCAGTGAAAATGCGTCGTTCGCCAGAGCTTCGCGCCGCAGACCAGGAGAAGCACGAGCGTTGCGGCGATCAAGAGCGCGGCAGGTCCCCAGCGGAGAGACATCTGCGGCACCCGGGCCATGGTCGCCAGAACCACAAAAACGCAGGTTGCCCCGGCAACCAGAAGCCAGTCCAGCGCGCTGCGTGAAGGTTTTGCTTCATTGGCGGCTTGCCGCCCGTCCATGCGCGCTTCCACGTAGTCCTGCGCGACGTCGTAGCGCTCGCCTTCGCGCCGAGCCGCTTCCTTCCACCGCGATTGTTCCTTGCCGGTCGCCGAAGAAAAGGCAATCGCGGCCACTCCCAGCATCATGAGTAGCGAGCCGCCGATGACTTGCACATAAAGGGAAGCGCCGCGGCCATCCAGCTCGCCAAAGACGAGAATTCCCCAGAGCAATCCCCAGAGCTGGTTGGTATTCGAGAGCGGGATGCCGCGGCTGATGCCCACATACTTCGCGGCGTATTGCTGAAAGAGATCTCCGACGACCCAGATGAAGCCACCGAGCATCAGCCAGAAAAGAACGTCTCGCGCGCCCATCAATTCGCGCCACAACGGGGCGAGTCCGAGATAACTGATCGCGAGCGCCGACATCATACCCAATTCGCCGAAGGTGAAAAACGTGACGAACGAAAGCGGGTTCATTCCCGTCAGGTAGGCCTTGCGGTACGGAATGTACATCGTGCCCCAAAGAACGCTCGCGCCGAGCGCCGCCCAAACGCCGCGCATCGAATGCGCCGCGGGAGCTTCCGAGGAAGATGCGATCGCGAGCAAGGCCGCCCCAACGCACATGACCAGCGCTCCGCCCAGTACGCCGGCCCAACGGCGCCAGCCCGCCTGACGCAATTCGTTGAAGAAAAGAAATCCCCAGAGGATGCCGAGAAGACTGTTCGAATTCCAGAGCGGAAACGCGATGCTCAAACCAATGTCGCGAATGGCGAAGATGGTCAGCGTGTTGGCCACTGCCCAAAGACAACCGGCGAGGAGCGCCCAAATAATAAGATGAGGCGCGCGGCGGACGTCGGCGCGGACGGACGAAGTGCCCAGGATCAGAGCGGGGAGGCTCCAGCGCGCCAGAAAAACGCCGACGACCATGATGAGCGAAATCACCATCGGGGAGACTCCGATGGAGACGAGTTTCGTCGGCGCTTCCGCCGCACCCAGCCAGGCTCCAGCGGTGAGGCCGGAAAGAATGCCGAGCACTTGCAGCTTGCGCGCGCGCGACGTGTCTTGGGCTGCTGTGGAATTCTGGGGCGTCAATGCGGATTCCATGTCCTTGCACCTGAAAATTCAGCGAATGATTCGCAGCAGAAGTAGACCGCCGACCAGCACGATGACCGGGACCCAGAAATGAACGTCGGTGAGCACGATCGCCACCCAGCTGCGGTTCTGCTCCGTTCTGCCGTTTTGCTCCATCCAGACTCCTCCGAAGCGCCAGTAAAACGAAAGCTGGGCTGCTTTGCCGCCGTCGATACTATCGAAAAAAAGGGGAATCCTGTTACCCGAAAAAGATTATCCCTCACGATGCGAAGGAGCGAATCTCGCCCCAGAGAACGAAGACGAAATAGACGGAGAGCAGAAGAAGCTCCGGCTCGATGGCGTGGCGATATTTGGCGACCGGGTAGACAAAATAATAAGGAATGGGATAGACGAGCAGCGCAGCGGCGAAGAGAATCCAGCCACGTGGCCGGCGTGTCACGAGAAACAAGAAACCGAGCCAGCCGCCGACCGACAACGGCCAGAACTTCCACGGCTGCCACCATTCCCGGCCTTGATAATGCAGCGGCGTGCCGTCCCAGAACCACCATGCGCGATGGAGTGTCAGTTCGCGGAATTCCGACGGGGATTCCCGGACGAAACGCAGACTGTCTTGTTTCCAATAGTCGATGTACCTCAGCTCTCCCCATTCCGCGTATTTCCGCAATTCCGCGGGGTTGCCGCCGGGATGCTTGCCGGCGTAGCCCAGGCCGTTGCTGAAGTGGTAGTTGCCAAGATGAAATTCGAACCAGAAATTGTCGCGAAAAAAGACCGGCCGGCCGAAAACACGTTCGTTTCGAATCAGCCACGGAGAAACTAGGGCAGCGAAAAGCACTCCGGCGAGGGCCAGAGAGGCGAACCAAGGTCGCACTGCGCGATAATTCACGAAAATTGCATAGAGAAACGTGAAAGGCATGATGCTGAGCAACGCTGGATTGGTCAGCGCGATCACCGCCCACAGCGCTCCGAGCCTCAGCCAAAGTTTTCTGCTGTTCTTCTCCGCCACATCGAGTGTGATGATGAAAACAACGGAAAGTAGAAACGCGCTGGCGGCAAAATCCCAAATCCAGGAAACGGCCCAGCGGAAAAAGATGGGGCTGAGTGCCCAGATCCAGGCGGCCCACATTCCAATCTGCGGACCGAGCGTGCGCCGGCTCAGCGCGTGAATGGTGATGCCGGTTGCCCCGGCGATCACGCATTGAATGCTGAGTAACACGACCGCAGAGGCTGTGGAATAGCTGCCGAAAATTCGAAAGATTAATGAAACAAAGTAGGGATAAAGAGGAGCGATCCAGGCGGTCGGGCCGGTATCCTGGTGAAATGGCGAACTGAATCCCTGTCCGCGAACGATATGGTCCGCAATGCTGCAAATCTCCGCGCCGAAAGGAACATTATCGTTCGGGGAGCCGACGTAGGTTTTCTTCCAGAGCACAAATCCGAAGCGCAGGAGGAATCCGCAAACGAAAAGCAAGAAATACAAATTGCGATAGGACTTGGTCTCGCCCGGTGAGTTGGGAACTGCAGGAGCTTCCGGCGCGATGTCGGGCATAGATGTTATTGTGAGATAGAATCTCGCGCGTGAGCAAGATTCAGTTCAAGGAGCACCTTCCTATCCGGCACTCCTTCCTATCCGGAATTGTTCGTCTAACGGCAAATTAAGTGTTGCAGTGCGGGGCACACGCCGCGGGCGGAGCTCGGGGAATTCGTTAGACTGGAGGAGAATCTTGCGAGGCGGATCCGCGCTCTCGCTCAACCGCAAACGTGAGGAATCTTCTCTTTGCATCCTGACAAGCCTTACACGCTGATAGCGCTTTTTGTTTTCTCCATCTTGTCCATTTTGCCGTTACTTTCCGGTTTTGAGGCCTTGGGCCGGGCAGAGAAAACCTTTGTGCGTTTTACGGAAAGGCGCATTCTTTCCGCTTGGGTGCTGTTCTTTGCAGTTATCGGATTTCGCCTCCTGTTGCTGCCCGCACTTCCAGTTCCAGTCCCCGGCATCCATGACGAATTCAGCTACCTGCTGATGAGCGACACATTCGCGCACGGGCGGCTGACAAATCCGACGCATCCGATGTGGGTCAGCTTCGAGACCATGCACGTCAATTGGAATCCGACCTACTCTTCGATGTATCCGCCCGCGCAGGGTTTCGTGCTGGCGATTGGACAGCTCCTGGGGCAGCCGTGGGTCGGCGTTCTTCTGAGCAATGCTGCGATGTGCGCATTAATCGTGTGGATGCTGCAGGCGTGGATCCCGCCACGGTGGGCGTTTCTGGGTGGAGTCATCGCCGCCTTGCAGTTGAGTTTTGCAACGTACTGGATGAACAGCTATTGGGGCGGCGCGGTTGCGGCCGCAGGCGGAGCGCTAGTGTTCGGAGCGCTGGGAAGAATCCCTCGCACGGCACGCGTGCGCGATGCGCTGCTGCTAGGACTCGGCATCGGCATATTGGCAAACAGCCGGCCGTATGAAGGATTCCTATTTTGCATTCCAAGCGCTGGGTATCTCCTGTGGTGGATGAGCGGGAAGATCAAAACAAGAATCGAGCTCCATGCGCGGATCCGCAGAATTTTCCTTCCTTTGCTGGGGTCGGTGCTGCTACTCGGCATGTTCATGGCGTATTACAACTGGCGGCTGACGGACAATCCTCTGCTGCTACCGCACGTCTTAAACACCGAAACTCATCTCACGGCGCCCATGTTCCTCTGGCAGCATGTGAAGCCTCCGCTGCACTACCGGAACGCGCAGTTCGAGAATTTTTACAACGCTTGGGAGCGCGCGTATTACCGCACGACATGGGAGGACGCTCGCCGCATAACGTTGGAGAAACTCGATTTGATGGGTGGCTTCTTTTTCTGGCGGGCCGAGTTGCTGCTCCTGCCGTTCGTGTTTTTTCTCTTCCGAGACCGGAAAATGCGACTGCCGCTCGCTATTTTTCTCCTGGTCACGCTCGGCATCTTTGCGGTGGTGTGGGGAGGACCACACTATGCCGCCCCGCTGGTGTGTGTGCTGGTTCTTCTGGTGGTTCAGATGCTGCGGCATATGAACACGATGGAAGTAAAGGGCTGGCGGCTTGGAGCCATGGTGGTGCGCGTGATCGTGGTGATTCTGCTCGTCCAGACTGCCGGCCGCGCGCTGAACCATGAGTGCGATCAATTGGAGAGGGCGTGCAGTGGAATCACGGAACGCGCCGAGATAGCCAACCAACTTCGCAACACACCGGGCAAACACCTTGTCATGGTGCGGTATGCCAAATTTCACAACATCCACTATGAGTGGGTCTATAACGGCGCGGAGATTGATTCGGCCCAGGTCTTGTGGGCGCGGGACATCGATTCGTCGCAAAACGAAAAGCTACTCGTCCATTTCAAGGATCGTCAAATCTGGCTTGTGGAGCCCGACGAACGAGACCGAGAAGCGAGGCAACTTAAGCCTTTTGCCCGCACTGTCACGCAATCCGTGCCTTGACCTCAGCCATGAACAGCCAATCGATGTCTGGAGCGGGCCTTCTTGCTTTGCGAGAAAACCCAGACGCTCTCGTCGGCGCGGAAAGTCAACGGGCGGTGCCGATGTGCGTTGCAATTTCGTTGAAGGCGCTCTTGGAGCTGGAGATGACTTCGTTGGCGCCGAGGCTCTCAAGGATTTCGGTGAATTCGTCGAGATAGCAGCGGACGACGATGGCGGCTTTCTTGTTGCGCTCGCGGGCGCGCTTGGTGACGAGGAGAGCGGTTTCGATATTGTTGGAGGTGATGACGACGAGATTGGCGCGTTCAATGCCCGCATCAACGAGTGTGCTTTCCTGCTTGGCGTCGTCCACGACGACAGGCTCACCGGCGCGAACCAGGTCGTCGACCGCCGCGGGATCTTTGTCGATCAGCACGTAAGCGCGAGCGCTTTGCCGGAGGTGCGCGACGAGGCGCGCGCCCAGATGGCTGTGGCCGACGACAATCACGTGATCTTTCATTTCGCTGGCAAGCATGCGGCATCCTTCCTGCGGATTGTAGCGCTGCAGCGCTTGAAGAATGAAAATGGAAATGACGATTCCGAACAAAACGCATTGGCCCCAGAACGCATAAAGAACCCACAGCGATCCCGGCTGCACGCGAAGATAGAGGGCGTTCAAAAGCGCATCGCGAAGAGAAAGCCTTTCGAAACTGTAAAAGATGATAGTTCCGAGAGCGAACCAGAGCGCGAGCAGCGCAAAACCCCAGCGGCTTTGACGGAGAAAGATCGAGAGTCGTATCCAAAAGAAGCGGCGCATGGCCAGCTACCTCTGCTTCACGGGAGCATGGTACACGAAGCTGTACAAGTTTTTGTTTTTGGAAGAAGGTCCAAAGTCTGTGAATGGTAGGCCCGTGGGGACTCGAACCCCAGACCTCTACCGTGTCAAGGTAGCGCTCTAACCAACTGAGCTACGGGCCTAGAATCCATAAAGTTTAGCACGAGTGGCGCGCGAAAACGGAGCAGCGCTTGCACAACTCGGCGGCGCTTGCAGTAGAATGCGCCAGACAAGCGCGGAATCTGGAACATGAGAGTTCCCACACAGTGATTGTGAAAATCGATGGCGCTTTGAAGAAGAAATGTCCGCGGACGGCGCTGGGCTGCGTGACCGCGCACGTGGAGGCGGGCACGTCACCTGCCGCGCTGACGGCAGAGCTGAAAACGCGAGAGTCGGAAATTCAGAAATTGCCGTTTCCGCGCGGCGTGCTGGCGTCGCCGCAAGTGGAAGCGACGCGCGCAGCCTACAAAGCGCTGGGAAAAGATCCGGCGCGCTACCGCGGTTCCGCGGAAGCGTTGCTTCGGCGGGTAGTTGGCGGTAAGGGTTTGCCGGAAATCAACGCAGTGGTGGATGTGATCAATCTTGTTTCGGTGGAGAGCCGATTGCCGGTGGGATTGTATGACCTGGGACACATTGTGGGAGAAATCGTTTTTCGCGCGGGAAAATCTGGAGAAACTTACAGAGGCATCGGCAAGTACGATTTGAATCTGGAAGGATTGCCGCTTTTCGCCGATACCGTCGGGCCGCACGGCAGCGCGACGAGCGATTCCGAGCGCACGATGGTGACGGCGGTCACGAAAGAAGTTCTTGCGGTGATTGTTTCTTTCGGCGGCGCTGAAAATCTGGAACGTTGGACGCAGAGACTCGGAGCACTGCTGCAGCAGTACGCCGCGGGAAACGAAATCACGACGAATATCGTGGTTTAACGTTGATTCTCTAGAACTGATTTGGCTATAAAGCTGAATCCGCCCACACCTCAGAAATCGCTTGCCGAACTCGCAGGTTCCGACTACCTTCCCGAACGGCGATGCCAAGCGTTTATCAACTGAAGCCGGCGTTTCAGGGCTTGTTGCGGCCGATCGTGAATTGGCTGGGGCGAATCGGCGTGACCGCGAATCAAGTGACGATTGCGGCGCTGCTGCTTTCGCTCAGCACCGGCCACGTGATCGCGCGGGCGCATGGTGGACCATCGTTATTGCTGCTGCCCGTCGTTCTGTTCGTGCGCATGGCGCTCAACGCGATGGATGGAATGCTGGCGCGCGAGCACAACCAGAAGAGCGCGCTGGGCGCGATATTGAATGAACTCGGCGACGTGGTCGCGGACGTGGGGTTGTATCTCCCATTGGCCGTTGTGCCGGGATTCGAACCGTGGCTGGTGGTTGGCGCCGTGATTCTCTCGATTCTGACGGAGATGACCGGCGTAATTGGCGTGCAGATCGGCGCTTCGCGGCGTTACGACGGCCCATTGGGAAAAAGTGATCGCGCATTTCTTTTTGGATCGGTAGGACTCCTGCTGGGACTTCGGGTGCCGATCGATCGGGCGATTCCTTATCTGCTTTTTGCGATGATCCTCCTGAGTGTCCTCACCATTTTGAATCGCGCGCGGCACGCCCTGCTGGAGCTGAAGAACACCGCGGCGAAGAAATGAGCGGCCGCGTGCATCCATTGGCCGGAATCATCGCGGCGTTCGCGCGGGCGGTCAGCGGCGTGCAGGTGCGCTGGTCCGATGGTTTTTCCGAAACAGCGCAGCAGCGAATCTATTTTGCGAATCACACGAGCCATCTAGATTTTGTAGTGCTGTGGTCGGCGCTGCCTGCCGACGTGCGCGCCCGGACGCGGCCGGTGGCGGCAAAGGATTATTGGGAGAGCGGCGTGAAAGCATATCTGGCGCAAAACGTTTTTCGCGCGGTACTGGTGCAGCGCGGCGCGGCGGCGCAAGCGGAGAGTGAAGAGGAAGCGCGAGCTGCGGGCCGCGCCACCATCGAGCAACTCGCAGAAGCGCTGGGCGAAACGGATTCATTAATTCTATTTCCTGAAGGGACGCGAGGAACGGGAGAATCCGTCGCTCCGTTCCGAAGCGGACTCTTCCATCTTGCGAAACGCAGGCCAGATGCCGAGCTGGTGCCCGTGTATTTGGAAAACCTGAACCGGATTTTGCCAAAGGGGGAATTCCTGCCGGTGCCGTTGATCAGCGTGTTGACGTTTGGGGCGCCGATGCTCGTGGAAGAGAGCGAAAGCAAAGAAGCGTTTCTGGAGCGGGCGCGCGCGGCGGTTTGCGGATTGCGACGCGGAGAGAATGCGCAATGAGCGATCCTCTCGAATCGACCGAGCACGCATTCCTCGAACTTGAAGGTAGCTCCGGGAACGCACAACTCATGTGCCTCTTTGGCGGCGTGCTGGGCATTCTGGTTTTGGCGAGCGTGATCGGAGTTGTGCTCAAGCGCAACGCAAAGAATGATGCGGCACGCGCGACAATTGAAAATCTGAATGCGAGGACGCGCGCTTGGTGGAAGATGTGCGCGATCTTCGCGCTGACGCTGCTGATCGGGCGGGTCGGGTCGCTGGTTTTGTTTGGGCTGCTCTCGCTGCTGGCGCTGCGCGAGTACATCACGCTGGTGCCGACGCGACGCGGGGATCACCGGACGCTGCTGTGGAGCTTTTTCATCATCACGCCGCTGCAGTACTACTTGATCGGAATCGCCTGGTATGGATTTTTCGCGATCATGATTCCGGTGTTCGCGTTTGTGTTCGTACCGACGCGGATCGCCATGTCCGGCGACACGGAGCATTTTCTGGAGCGCGCGGCGAAGATCCAATTCGGGTTGATGATTTGCGCGTTTTGCCTGAGCCATGCGCCGGCGCTGCTGATTCTCGAGATTCCCGGGTTCGCGGGCCGCAACGCACAGCTGCTGCTCTACCTTGTTCTGGTGGACCAGATGAGCGACGTCCTGCAATACGTCTGGGGAAAGCTCGCGGGAAAACACAAGATCGCGCCAAGCGTCAGCCCAAACAAAACGTGGGAGGGATTCCTCGGGGGCGTGGCGACAGCGACGTTGCTGGGCGCGGCGCTGTGGTGGGCGACGCCGTTCGCGCCGCTGCAGGCCGCCGGAATGTCGCTCGTGATTACGCTGCTCGGTTTCGCGGGCGGATTGGTAATGAGCGCAATCAAGCGCGACGCCGGCGTTAAAGATTTCGGCGCAGTGATCGAGGGTCATGGCGGCATCCTGGACCGGATTGACTCGCTGTGCTTCGCCGCGCCGATTTTCTTTCACCTGGTGCGGTATTTCTTTACGCCGTGAGGTCGGTGGGTTAACGACTCCGCGAAACGCCGGCGGAAGCAGCCCCCATACACCCCCCATCCGATGCATGAATGTCAAAACAAAGGGGATAGAAAATGGGCAATTCGTAAGTGAATGAAAAGAAAGAGCGAGGACGATCGTTGTGCAAAGGGGAGATTGAGTTCCAGAATGAGAATTGCACGTTGGAACGTTGAAGTCAGCAGGGAGTTGGTTAACCATAATACCCCCCACCCCCCTGTTTTTTGTAAGTGTTGCATCTAAAGGGCTTAGCTCTGCCGTAAGTCTTTTGTTTGCAACACTTGCGGGGAAATCGATAAATGTTGCAGCTAAAGGAGTTGCGGGAGTGGATTGTTGGCGGGTGGAAGGATTCTGAAGAAGTTAGAAGGACTACCTGGCGGGCGAGCATGGTTCGCGGGGCACCCTCCTTTCCGACAGGGCCGAATCTGCGATCGCCAGAGCCGCGACCGGCAGGCGGAGTAATCGTGCCGCCTTAATGACCAAATTATAGCACATTGGTACCGTATGTCAATGATTACTTGTAAGTGGTTTGGATGCTGTGGGATAGCCCTTCGAGGCTCAGGGTAAACAGGGAGTCTGTTTGAGTTGGCATCCGCTGAGTCATCGAAATTCAGGCACTGGGTAATGCCTCGCTCAAATTTCTCTTGACTCAAGACTCGTCATATCCTATTGTGCTCTAGGCCTAGAGTAACATACCCTATGTTGGAACAAAGGTGAGAGGAACTCCCCGTTGATGAAAACCCGCGAACAGCGAGACCTATTTCCCGGTGCGTTGGAGATGATGATTCTCAAAACACTGAAGCGGCAGCCATTGCATGGCTATGCCCTCGTCCAGCAGATCAAGCGAACCTCAAACGACTTGCTACAGATCGAAGAAGGGTCACTCTACCCAGCACTCCAGCGGCTCCTCAAGGAAGAGTTGGTGAAAGCCGAGTGGGGCATTTCCTCTACAAACCGTCGCGTGCGTACTTACAAGCTGACGGCAAAGGGAGCGAAGCATCTGGAGAATGAGGTATCGCGATTTGAAAAGATGCTCGAAGGGATTACACGGGTCTTAGCGCCGGGTGAATCATGATGTGGCTAAAACAACTGTTTTCGCGACGCCGCCTCTATGGCGATCTCTCCGAAGAGATTCAGGAGCACCTCGAAGAAAAGATCGAGGAGTTAGTCGCGGGAGGTATGTCGAGGAAGGAAGCCACGTACGCGGCGCGGCGCGAGTTTGGGAATGTAACGTTGACGGAGGAAGACAGCCGCACAGTCTGGCAGTGGCCATCCATAGAAGATTTTTTCATGGATGTCCGATTCGGTGCGCGCATGCTCCGCAAGAACCCGGGCTTCGCGGCCGTGACCATTGTGACGCTGGCGATTGGAATCGCGGCCAATACGACCATCTTTAGTGCGGTGAACGGCTGCATGTTGCGACGCCCGCGCATCAAGGATCCCGCCAGGGTGGTCGTAATCGTAACCGCCGACCCAGCCAAGGAAGGATGGGGATGGGACCGCCAACCTGTTTCGGCCTTTGATTTCGTGGCTTGGCGGGAGCAGAGCCGATCCTTTGAGGCTATGGTGGCGGGCGAGCAGCAGGAATTTGTGCTGAGCGGAGAAGGCCAGCCGGAAAGGGTTCTAGGGTTGCGGGTGTCCGCGGACTACTTCCATTCTCTGGGCGTCGAGGTTGCTCTGGGGCGGACCTTCCTGGCGGATGAGGACCAGTCTGGTCGCAACCGAGTAGTCATTCTGAGCGACGGATTGTGGCAACGTCGGTTCGGCTCCAACCCCAAGGTGATGGGGGAGGTCGTGCGCCTGAATGGCGAAGGCTATACGGTGATCGGCGTCATGTCCAGCAACTACCGGATTGGGGTATACGGCGGCCCCGAATTATGGGCGCCACTCGTCTTCCCCCCGGAAAGCTTTCTCCCTGCATCTCGCGGGAACCGCAGCCTGGAAGTCATGGCTCGGCTGAAATCCGGGGCAAGTGTTGAGACGGCAAGGGCTGAGATGGTGACTCTCGCCCAACGCTCCGAGCAAGCCCACCCCGGCACGAGCAAGGGTTGGAGCGCCTCAGCAATGTCGATCCAGCACTACATTGCCGATGAGTTTGGGGTTGGCATGAGGCTGCAGATGGGAGTGGCCCTCTTTGTCCTGCTCATTGCTTGCGTGAACATTGCGAGTCTCCAGCTTGCGCGCGGCGCAGAGCGCCAAACAGAGTTCGCCGTGCGGACGGCTCTGGGCGCGGGCCGTTTCCGCCTGGTCCGCCAATCGCTCGTTGAAAGTCTTCTCATTGCTCTTGCAGGGGGCGGACTAGGCCTGCTGCTTGCTTCGTGGGGCGTGGACTTGCTCCGTAGGGGTCTCAGCTTGACCGCCGACGTTGGTTCGATAGGGCGCGAAATGACCATCGATCATACGGTGATGATCTTCACGCTCGGCGTATCGGTTCTCGCAGCCGTTCTTTTCGGCTTGGTGCCGGCCGTGCACCAGACGGCCCTGGGTCTCCACTCGACTCTCAAAGAAGGTAGCCGCGCAATTTCGCAGAGCAAGGCCCGCCACCGGACACAAAGTGTGCTGGTGACCGCGGAAATCGCCCTGGCTCTGGTGCTCCTGATCGCAGCAGGAGTTTTCGTCCAGGAATTTCTCGACAGAGTTCACGCTGGTTTCGGAATTGACTCGAATCAGGTCTTGACGGCAAACATCTCCCTTTCGAACGCGGGCTACAAAGATTCCTCCAAGCAGGCGGCCTTCTTCCAGGAAGCTATCCAGCGCCTCGCAGCGCTTCCCGGTGTAATTTCGGCGGGCGCGACAAGTACCTTGCCGCTTGGGGATTACGAGCGCACCGTCACGTTTAGCATCGAGGGCCGTCCTGCTCTGTCACGCACGGAAAGGGGGCGGACGGATTATTTCGCGATCAGCCCTGATTATCTTCGCGCGCTGGGCATCCCGCTGATTCGCGGCCGCAATTTCTTGTCTTCCGACAGCGCGCAGGAGCCGCCGGTAGCCCTCGTAAACCAGGCATTCGTTCGGCGTTACTTCCCGAATGAGGATTCCATCGGTAAGCGCATTCGGCTCGATACCAGTGGGTTGGACCGGCCGGATTGGAGTGAAATCGTGGGCGTAGTCGGTGACGTGAGAGACTCGTTTGAGCAGCGGAAATATGTACCCCAGGCCTACGAGCCTTATACCCAGAAGTCATCCTCCGTGATGACTCTCGTCGTCCGGACGGGATCCGACCCGGCGGCCTTCGCTCCGACGTTACGCCGCGCTGTCTGGGGTGTGGACAAGGACCAACCTATCGCCGCTGCCCAAACCATGAACCAAGTAATGGCCCAGTCCGGCGCCGGCATGCGCGTGGCGAACATTCTCATCGGCACCTTCGCGGGTCTGGGGCTGGCCTTGGCTGCGGTAGGAGTCTTCGCGGTGATGGCTTACGCAGTCGCACAGCGGACCCATGAAATTGGAATCCGCATGGCGCTCGGGGCCCGGAGAAGCGATGTGCTCAGAATGGTGGTGAAAAAAGGACTGGTTCTGGGGGCGGTGGGGATTGGAAGCGGTCTGGCTTTGGCCGCTCCTTTAGTGTGGCTTAAGCTAGGCCTCGTTAACGACGATCTCCTGCCTTTCGATCAGCGCGGTCCCGTCTTTTTGGCCGCCGTTTTCCTGATTTGGCTTGCGGCGCTCCTGGCCAGTTACGTTCCTGCGTGGCGGGCGACCAAAGTGGACCCAATTCTCGCCCTGAGGCACGAGTAGAGCAGCTACAGCCGACACCTGTGCTCTGCACAGATTGAAACAGCCAGCTTTCGAAGGAAACTAAAATGGCAGGGACTAAGCCAAAAATCCGATTCAGTAAAGTGATAGAGATCCTTCTCTGGCTTGCCGGGCTGGGAGTGCTTGCCGAAAACATTTTCCTTTTCCAGCAGAACCGGCACCTGAGCGAAGCCTTAGCTCCTCAAATCACAGCGGGAACGCAACTGCAAATGCTTGCGGGAATAGCGTTCGATGGCCGTCTGGAGCCAGTGGCCCTTCCTGCGGCGGGTTCCAAGCTCCTCATCATCACCTTCTCGCCAGGCTGCCCGGCTTGCCAAGCAAATCAAGAGGGGTGGATGAAGCTAGCGAGCACACTCGAACAAAAAGGCGTCCGCGTGCTCTGGGTGAGCCGTGACGCGATCGAAATCACTAGAAGTTATCTGGCTCTGTTGACATCCTAGCAACTTCATTGAAATTCGAGAGGGCGATTGACCGGCTGCGTGGTTTTCTATGGAGGCAGGAGGTGCGATGGCCGAAGTCGGACTCCTGCCTTTTGCCTGCATCGCTCTGCAAGTCTCCCGGGCGGTGCTCCCGCGCTACCGAAGCCGTTTCAGCAAACGTCAATTTACCCAGCCGCAGTTGCTGGCCATTCTCTGCCTGATGCGTTACGAAGACTGGACCTTTCGTGAAGCCGAGGTGCGTTTGGGCGAGCATCGCGAATTGCGCCAGGTGTTGGGGCTTGTGAGTGTG
>QHYE01000108.1 GCA_003224055.1 Acidobacteriota bacterium
GCTTTTGCCTGGATGTTCGACAGAGTGAGCTGCTGTCCTCTGTATACCGGCGTCGACACGAGAATCAAAGCGCCGTGAGCACTGATGGCCCGCGTGTGCGGAAGGCATGAAATTCGGGAGCTTTCGGACAGGGAAGGGCTTCAAACTGAGGAAGTTACAACTCTCCGGCTTGCCCGCCTCTGCATTCGTCCAATCCTCTGGATCTTGCGGCAAAGAAGAGGCTCCAAGGCCCTAGGGCGTACTAAGTAGATCACCGGCAGGGGAATTACAGTCTGTACCGGATGGTCAGCTAGGCTAGCCAGTGGTAGGCAAGTGTGAGATGGGACAGAAGGCTAACACTTCGGGCGCCGATGGCCGATCCGAGAAGCGGATTGCGAGAGAGGTGCCGGTAGATATCTACCGCCAGGACGAACCAATCCGTAAAGAAAGGGCTTGGACCGAAAACGTTAGTCCTCACGGGGCCCGGGCTCTTGTGGAGCAGGTATGGCGGCCGCGCCAACACGTGTTACTTATCTCTCCAAAGGAAGGCGTGCAGTTGAGAGGGCAGATCATTTATTCCCAGCGTTTGACGAAGACCAGGTTTGCTGTCGGGCTGCTACTGTTCTCCCGGGCGGAAGCGTGGGCGAGGGCTTAATAAGCCATGAAAACCGTGCTCCAAAGTCACTCCTTTTCAAGGCGGCTGAGTTCGCGGGTCGGGACACCCGAGGACGTGTGGGTCTATTGGCGCTGCAATGCACGTGATGATCTGTCGAGTGTAAGCGATCTCAGCCCTCGTGGTCTGTTTATCGAGACATCAGACACACGGCCTCTGGGCGCCACGGTCAAGATTGATTTTCTTGTTCAGGAGGGACAGATCAGGGCCGAGGCTATTGTGCGCCATGTCAAGCCCGGCACGGGACTGGGGCTAAAACTCACAGCGCTGGCTGAGCCAGATCGCCCACGTCTCGCCGCATTGATGACAAGACTTTGTCGCTTGCCTCAATTCCCCAGCCACTTGTACTTAGAGAATCGGCTATCCGCGTGAATGCCGGGGTACCGCAGCCTTCGATTTAAAGCGCGTTATTTGCGCTCCGGATGTATTTGCGGAGGCTGCGGGTTTTGACTTGTTCCCCGCCAGACCGCCCGCCGCCTTGTTTCTTCCCCGTTTATGCGCTGCTCCTCCCGGTTCCTCCCAATTTTTCATTTGACAGTCATATAACTCATCCCATATAATTCTGTCGTTCAGTATTGCGCCTCGCTTCCTGCGAGGCTTTTCTTTTTGGAGTGCCGGTTTACCCTGAGCCTCGAAGGGCCGGCTCTTTATCAGCAATCTAAATCTAACTTTCTGGAGCCACCCATGTCCTCTCTTCGCCCGGTTGGCCGCTCTGCGGCCACACTCGTTAAAGATCGCGTGTCCTTGTGCCGCTTCACCTTTGCCGACGGCCGTCAGTGCCGCACTCCCCGCTCCCCCAATCATCCCCACTTCTGCTTCGACCACGCCCGCAAAGAATCCCAGGCCCGCTCCGCCAATAAGCTCGCCCGCGAACTGTCCTATTTCCTCTCGGGTGAGTACCTCTCCGCCAACGATCTCGGCGCCGCCCTCGGCCCGGCTCTTCCGCCCCACAGCCTACCTCCCCCGGCGCCCACTCCAACCCAGAGGCAATCCACCAATGACCAGTCCCATCAGCCGTCCCTGCCACCCTCCTCTTCTGCACACTTACACTCTTACACTTTTGCACTCTTGCACTCTCCATGCTCTCCCTAACCCATTTAAATGCAACACTTACAAACCATCCCGCAAGTGTTGATTCCAAACAACTTACAGCAAACCTAAATCCTCCAGAATCAACACTTATGAAAAACATAGGGGGAGGGGGATGTTATGGTTAACTAGATTTCCGACACTGAAATCTATCCTGAGGAGCATCGCGACGAAGGACCTCTCTTAAATCCGATGAGGATGCTTGTCCTGCTTGCCCTGAACCTCGAAGGGAGCGAGCCCAGCGAGTCGAAGGTTTCTCTCGGACTCTTGCACTCTTGCACTCTTGCACTCTTACATTCTTCGACTCTTCCACTCTTACACTCTTCTATCCTCCAGTAAGTCCCCGATGGCCTTCACCAAAGCAGTGCCATTCGAGCGGAGCTCGCTGATGCGGTGACGCGCCACTTGCTCGAGGAGTTTTTCTCCCTTCGGCAGGAGCGACACCAGTACGCGGCGCCGGTCGTCCCGCCTGCGGCTCCGGCGCAAGTAGCCATGTACCTCGAGGCGGTCGATGAGCTCGACCATGCTGTGGTGTTTCAGCGCCAAACGGTCCGCCAGGGCCTGGATGGTGGCCTCTTCGCCTTCGGGCAGCCCGCGAATCGCAAGCAGCAACAGGTATTGCTGCGGCTCGAGGCCCGCGGCGCGCGCCACCGCGTCACCTTCTCCGACGAACTTGCGGATGAGGTATCGCAGCTCGGCGAGCGCCTGGTACTCCGCGGAAGTGATCTCCTTCGCCATTGGGAAAGCATATCGCAATGCGATATATTCCGCGACCTTCGCGCCACATGATTTTGGAAGTAATTACGTAGGAATTCTCGCTAGGTTCAAAGTGGTTTGCGGGTTACCAGTGGCACTCTTACACTCTACAGCGGTTTGCGGAAGGACTTCTGCGTCTTGTAGTGCTCGTAGCCGTTCCGTTCGTAAAACTTGTGGGCGCGCTCGCGAATCACGTTCGATCGCACGGACATGCTTTTGCAGCCGTGCTTTCGCGCCCAATCTTCCGCGGCTGCCAGCAGCCGTGCGCCCGCTCCCGCGCTTCGCTGCCCTTCCGCCACGACGAGCCCATTCACTTCGGCGCGTATCTCCACTTCCAGAAGCGGTTCTCGACTCACATGCACCCAGCCGATGACTCCGTCCTTTGCAGATTCCGCCACAAGAACAGCATGCTGCGAGACGGGTTTGATTCCGCGCAATCGTTCGCGCATCTGGGCCGCGGTTGCCGGATACCCAAGCTGTCCACTGAGCTCCGCAATCCGCTGCGTATCGGCGCTCTTCGCGCGCCGGATCTTCAGTTCGCTCTTGCTTGCTGCTGCCATCTGCCTCAAGTCGCCTTCCGCCGCAATCGCGCTTGCACCGCTTCACTCTTCAGCTCACGCAGTGCATCCGCGGCAATCCATCGTGCTGCGCGTGAATTTCGCGCGCGAATCTTTTCCGCTTCGCGAATGGCGGCCCGATTCAGCCGAACGTTTCGCTTCCCGATGTTCCGCAAAGCCCAATTCACGGCCTTTCTTACAAAATTCCGCTCATCATGGGCTTCCCGCGCAATCATCGGCAATAGCCGCGAAAACTTTGCATCCGCGGCCGTCTTGTCTCGATAAGCAAGATACGCCATGAGCGCAAACCCCGCCCGCTTGACGAATTCTTCGTTACGTCTGCTCCATGCGATTGCCTTCTTCCAAGCGGGTTCCGCAAAAACAAACAGGTGGCAGCACGTACCGTCGCACACATCCCAGTTATCGAAATCATGTACCCAGCGATCCATTTGCTTCGATGTGACATGCTCTGCAACGTCGATCATTCCCGCCAGAATCCGCGCGTCGTGCACGCCCGTGTCCCACAGTTCCAGCGCCAGTTCGTGGTCCCGCCCGATTCTGCGCGCCAGCTCATCCATCTTCGGCTTCGCTACGCCATATACGACTTTCGCGCGAATCCCGTACCGCGCCATGCCATCAATATTTCGTTGTTCTCCCAGGGAGCGCAGCTCGCGCAACGCACGCGCACAATTCCACTTCTTTCTCTGAATATGCGGGACGGAATTCCGCTTAGAATGTTTTGTCGGAGTCGAGGAGGATTGTGACCGGGCCTTCATTGACAAGCTCCACGGACATCATTGCCTGAAAAACTCCGGTCGCCACAGTCACACCGAGTTTGCGAAGCGCAGAGCAAAATTCATCATACAAGGCTTTAGCTTGCTCGGGTGGAGCCGCCGCAATAAAGCTCGGCCGCCGCTGCCCGCGTGCATCGCCGTAAAGCGTAAACTGCGAGACAACTAGCGCGCTGCCTTTCACGTCCAGCAGCGACCGGTTCATTTTCCCCTGGTCGTCCTCGAAAATGCGCAGGTTCGCGCACTTCTCCGCCATCGAGGACGCAACAGCAGAAGTATCCTCGCGCCCCACGCCGAGCAAAATCATCAGCCCGGCGCCGATTTCGCCCGTCACTTTTTCTTCCACGGTCACACGCGCGCGGCTGACTCTTTGTAGGACGGCACGCATGCGCCCGGCTTAGTCGCTTCCCTTTTTCGCGGCCTTGCGTGGAAGCATCTCCGGAAGTTCCGCCACGTTGTACGCGAAAACCGCCAGCACTTGCGCGCCTTCCGTCAAATCGTCCCAGCGCACTCGCTCGATGGTGTCCGCCTGCGAGTGATGGGTTTTGTCGTAATCCGCGGGGTCCTGCACGCACCAGAATCCCGGCACGCCGGCCTCATCAAACGGCACATGATCGCTGCCACCTTCCGTACGCAGCGTCGGCTCCATCAATCCGACTTCTTTCGCGCGGCCCAGAGGGTACAGCGCGTGGTCGATCGTCTCGCGCGCGGCATAGTTTCCCATCAGGCCGACCGTCAGCACTTTGCCGGTGCCGCTGTCGTGCACCAGGACGCCTGAAATTTTTCCCAATTCGCTCTGATGCGCTTTCACGTACGCCCGCGATCCGACCAATCCCTGTTCTTCGCCGGTGAACAGCACGAAGCGGATTGTTCGCTTTGGTTTCACGCCGATTTTCTGCAGCGCGCGCGCGGCGGCCAGCACGGCCATCGAGCCAGTGCCATTATCGGTTGCACCGGTCCCCAAATCGCATGAATCGAGATGCGCGCCGATAATCACCACCTCATCCAGCTTCTCGCTTCCCGGAATTTCCGCCACGGTGTTATAAACTTCCGCCGGTTTTCCGCTGAGCTTCCCCTCAATGTTGACTTCCACCTGAACCGGCCCCTCGTCCAGCAAACGCCACAGTTGCCGATAATTTTCACGCGCCACATAGGCGACCGGGGCGCCCGCCGGCTGATAGTCCCGCGAATACGTGCTCATGTTGAGCAGCCCGTACTCTTTTTCGGAACCAATGAGCACCGCCGCCGGTTTTTCACCGGAAATCATTTTCGTAAGCGCCAAGCGGATTTTTCGATACTCGCCCGAAACGTATGGCGCCTCTCCCTTGGGATGCGCAACGGGAATTGTTTCTTCGCCCCAAGGCGTGGTCATCGGATTTCCCGGAGCTTCCATCTCCCTTGGGTGCCCTAACAAGACAATCGCTCCCTTCAGTTTTCCCCGGTATTTGTCCAAGTCTTCCAACTTGTCGTACGCCAAACCCATGACCGCTCCGCGAATCGTTCCATTCGTACTGGGAGACCACCCTGCGGTAGCCATCGTGAGTGTCACCTCGGTTGGAGCGAGAATTCTTCCCGTCGCCGGACCGCGCGTCCAACTATTCGCAATCGTCCAGGGCTCCAGGTGCGCATTCGAAAGTCCCAATTCCTTGAATCGTTCCAGCATCCAATGGCTGGCGCGATCGAGCTGTGGAGAACCCGTGAGCCGCGGGCCGATACGATCCGTCAGATATTTCATGTTGGATTTTAGTTCAGCCTGGTCGGACTTCACCTGCTCCAGAATCTTCGTGTCCATTTCCACGATCGGATCCGGCTTTGGCGCTTCGGCCTTCGCCGCATCAGCGGAAGGACGGTACGGCAGCGCCCGCCGCGGCAACATTTCCTGCAACTGTGCCGTGTTGTACGCCCACGCCGCCAGCACTTGCGCTCCCTCGTTCAGATCGTCCTTCCACACTTTGTCGAACGTGTCCGACTGGCTGTGATGCGTCTTGCTGTATTCCGCGCCATTCTGAAGCGCCCAGAAGCCCGGCACTCCCGCCTCGTTGAAGGACAGATGGTCCGTCCCCGACATGTGCATCATCGTCGGCTCCAGCAGCCTCAATTCTTTAAGCGGTGCCAGCACCTAGTCCACAATCTCTCGATCCTGATAATTGTCGTGCAACGCCAGCGTCAGTACTCTTCCCGTTCCCGTGTCGTGCACCAGCACGCCGGAAATTTTCTCCAATTCGTCCTTGTGTGCTTCCACGTATTTCACCGAGCCGCACAATCCTTCTTCTTCTCCGCTGAACAAAATGAAGCGGATCGTCCGCTTCGGCTTCAGGTTCAGTTTTGCCAGGACGCGCGCTGCCTCAAGAACCGCCATCGAGCCGGTCCCATTGTCCGTCGAGCCGGTTCCCAAATCCCACGAATCCAGATGCGCCCCGAGAATCACGACTTCGTCCGACTTTTCGCTTCCCTTGATTTCCGCGACCGTGTTGTAGACCTCCACCGGCTTGTCGCTGAACGAATTGGTCATCTCGATTTCGACTTGCACCGGGCCATGCTTTTGCATCCGGTAGAGCATCCGGTAGCCCTCGCCAGTGATGAACGCCGTGGGAATCGCGCCGATGTTGAACTGTTCTCCGCCGATTCCCGTCATGTTCAGCAGACCGTGCGGTTTGTTCGAATCGCGCAGCACGACCGCCACACCTTCTTGCTTGTAAAACTCCGTCCGTTTCCGAGCTACCGCCATCATCACCGCAAAGGGCGACGGCGCAGCCGGCTGGCCCTTCAGCGGCGGCGGTGTCTGCATTGGACGATTTACCTCGCTGAATGGTTCGTCTGGCTTTGGCGGCGAAAGACTCGCGGGTTCCTGAGCAATCACGATCGCGCCTTTCAGCTTCCCACGATACTTTTCAAAATCTTCATCCGTCTTGATGTCAACGTACGCCACCGAGCCGCGTACGATTCCCGCTGTGCCCGGAGCCCAACCCGCTGACGCGATCGTCAGTGGATGCTCCGTCGGAGACACGATGCGCGCGTGTGCCGTTCCTCGTGTCCAGGAATGCGCGATGGTCCACGGCTCCAGATGCACATTCGTGAGGCCGTACTCGCGAAACTTCACCGCCGTCCAATCATTGGCCTGCTTCAATTGCGGCGAGCCCGTCAGCCGCGGCCCGATGGCGTCACCCAGGTATTCGCTGTTCTGCATCACCTCGCTGTGGTCGCGCACCTCGCTCAGAATCTGCGCGTCCGCCGCAGCGAACGCACTCGCATCTTCCGCCGCAGGCTTCGCCAACCCCGCGCGCACTCCGGCAAATACCAGCACCACCGCACAGAACAACACCGCCACTCGACGTGAGTTCATTCGTTCTCCCTCAAAGTCTTTAGCAAGATTTCACGGAAAGAATTCATTCGCCTTCGCGCAGCCATCTCCACTCGCTATCGGCGGTGGTTGAGCGGCCCACTCTTCGGCCTTGTTCCTATAGACGTGCAGACGGTCTTCGCGCGTTTCGTCTTTTTACCCTTTTCTTGGTTTCCCCGCGCAACGGGAGGACCGCAAATCCCCGCGGCCCGGGCTGGCACTTCGGACAAAAATAACTGCTTCGCCCGGCGACAATCGCTCGCCGAACCGAACTCTTACACCGGTAACACGCTTTCCCCTCGCGTCCGTACGCCCGATGGTGCCGCTGATATTCCCCCGGCTCTCCTTCCGCGTCAAGAAAATCGGAAATCGATGATCCACGCATCACAATCGCTTTCTGCAGGATTTCTTGCAACACTCGGCGCAAGGTCTTCGCCTGCTGCTTGCTCAGCTGTGCTCCCAGCCGCGCCGGATGGATTTTGGCCCGCCACAAACTTTCATCCGCATAGATATTGCCGACGCCGCGCAGCACGCTCTGGTCCAGCAGCAGCGCCTTGATCCGCGCGCGCCTCCCCCGAATGCGGCTCGCAAATTCATCGTCGCTCGCCTCCAGCGGGTCGGCCCCGAATTCCTTTAGCTCTTCGGCAAGCGGCGCTTCCGTCAGGTACGCGATCCGCCCAAAGCGCCGTACATCCGTGTACCGCAGCTCACGCCCATCATCCAACAGCAGGCAGACATGCGTATGTTTTTCACGCGGTTGCGCCGAGGGCATCGGCGCAATTTGACCGGTCATGCCCAAATGCACCAGCAATGCCGCAGGCGCAGCATCGCCATTCGTGGGGACGCGGTTCAATCCAGCCGCCGCGGAAAGCCGCAACAACATGAACTTTCCAAAACGCTCCACGGCCGCAATTTGCCGCCCCGGCAAATGCTCTTCCAGGGCCGCGGGATCATCAATGAAATCCGTCTTCCCGAGCGTGACGGAGACAATCCGCCGTCCGAGAATCGCTCGCCGCAATCCACGCGCTACTGTTTCGACCTCAGGAAGTTCCGGCATAAGAGAACCAAGTCCTCAAAATAACACACCCCAGAAACCAGCGCTCTTCGCACAGCAAGTGAACTCCGGCAGTTCAGCGATTTGGTGCGAAAGTTTCGAGAAAAAAAACAACGAGCAATTGGATCAGCTTCATTGATATTGCAGGGGCGCCGCATTGTTGCACCCCTGCAATGAAAGTCCGGCCCGGCTACTTTTTGTGATAATTCGGATACGGCGGATGCCCCGGTATCACAACCGGGTTTTTCTTCAGCGCCTCCAGCGTGACTTCCACGGCCTTCTCCAATTGCCGGTCGTGCCCCGCAGCAACGGACGCCGGAACGTTTTCGACCTCAATGTCCGGCGAAATCCCGCGGTTCTCCACTTCCCACTCGCCGTGCAGGCCGTAGATCGCCACGCGCGGCGCGGTCACGAAACCTCCATCCATCAGCGACGGATAGCTGTAAATCCCCACGAGTCCGCCCCATGTGCGCGTTCCCACGAGCGGCCCGATCTGGTCCTGCTTGAACATCCACGGCAGCGCATCGCCGCCGGATCCGGACATTTCGTTGATGATCATCGACTTCGGGCCATAGATTTGCGCCAGCGGTGAACAAAACCGTTCACCCTCGCGCGAAATCGCGCAATTGCGCAACGGCCGCTTCAGCATGTCAATGATGTAATCCGCCACTTCCCCGCCGTGATTGTATCGCTCATCAATCACGGCTCCCTGTTTCCCAACCTGCGCAAAGTAGAACCGGTTGAAATTGAGCCATCCGCCAACGGCCGTGTCCGGAACGTGCACGTACGCCAGCTTTCCTCCGCTCAGCTCGTCGACTTTCCTCCGATTGTCTTCCTCCCAGGCGCGGTTCCGCAGTGCAAAATCGCTCGGCAAAGGCACCACCGTCACTTCTCTCGCGTCTTTGCCGTCCGCATTCGGGCCCACTTTGATCCGGATCTGCTTGCCGCCGGTGTTCTCGAAGAAACTATAAACCTCCGCCGGCGGACGAACCTCCCGCCCCTCCACTTCCAGGAGATAGTCTCCGGCCTTCACGTCCACGCCGGGTTGCGTCAGCGGCGCGCGCAGGTCGGGATTCCAGTTTTCTCCGTTAAAGACGCGGGCAAACCGGTAGCGTCCGTTCTCGATTTTGTAGTCCGCGCCAAGCAATCCGCCTTTCACCTCCTTCGGCTTGGGCACATCGCCGCCTGCGATAAACATGTGGCCGATCGTGATTTCTCCCAGCATTTCATCGAAGAGATAGTTCAGGTCCGCTCGTCCGCCCACAGCTTTCAAGTAAGGCGCGTATTTCTTCTCCGCGGCTTTGAGGTCCAGTCCGTGGTGATTCGGGTCGTAGAGGAAGTCGCGTTGAATACGCCACACTTCGTGGTACATCTGATTCCATTCCGCTCGCGGGTCCACGCGCACTTCCATCTCGTCCAGCTTCAGTGCTCCATCTCCCGGCTTTACCACCACGGCCGTTCCCGTAATAAACCACCCCTGCCCCTGGCGGTACAGCACCTTCTCGCCGTTCGCGGAGACCACGAAGGCGTTGATCCCGCCGACGAACGGCTCGGTCTTTCTCGTCGTCAGATCAAATTTTGAAACCGTAACCGCAGGCGGCTCCGTGAGCCGCGGCACGTCCACAATTTCCGAAAGAAAGAGGGTCCCGGCCTTGCCGGCATCCAGGCTCACATAATTCGCAGCCTTGATCGGCAGCGCCACGATCCGCTGGCCAATCCCGTCCAAATCAATCGTGACCTTGACGGGCTCTTCCTTTTTCTCGCCTTCCTTCCCTTTCTCGCCCTCTTTTCCTTTGCCGCCTTCCTTTCCTTTCTCGCTTTCCTTGCCCTTGTCCGCGTCCTTGCCTTTATCTCCCCCCGCCGCGTCTTTCTTCTCGTCCGTCGGTTTTTCTTCGTCGCTCTGCGGTTCCACGGGTGAAGGATCGCCCTTCTTCAGCACCGCCGCATAGACGCTCCTCAATACCGGATGCTGAAAGCTCGACAAATCAAGCCAGCCCGTGGAAAGCCCTACGTCCGTGCTGACGGCAAAAAAGAGCGATTTTCCGCCTTTATCGAACACCGGATAGCGCGCGTCGCTGATACCATCCGTAATTTGCGACTCCTTGCCCGTTTCCAGCGAGTAGACGAACACGGCGCGCATGTGATTTTCCAGCAGCTTGCCGTAAGCCAGCCATTTGCTGTCTGGAGACCAATTTTCATTGAACGCCGACGTCGGGTCCTCGTAGCGGTCCGTCGTCACCTTCACCGGCGCGCCTTTTTCCACGTCCACGTACCACAGATTGAGCCGCTTGTCCGTATAAGCAATTCTCTTGCTGTCCGGCGACCACAACGGCCCGTAGAAAAACGACGGAGGATTCCCCAGACTGATTTTCTTCACCGTACCGGAGCCGGCCTGATCGCTGATGTGCAACGCATATTCCCCGGACTCATCCGAGAAATAGGCAATCGACTTTCCGTCGGGGGACCACGCTGGATCGCGCTCCGCCGCTGCGGTCGTCCGCGTCAGATTGCGGATATCGCCCTTCTCGCCCGGGACCGTCAGGATTTCGCCGCGTGCTTCGAACACCGCACGAGCGCCAGCCGGCGAAATCGCAGCCGCCTGAATCTTGTCGCTCACCTTTTCAAAGTGCGGCCGCGTCGCGGGCAAGTCCCCTGCGATTCGAACGTCCACTTTCTTTGATTTGCCGGTCGCCGGATCGAAAAGATAAATTCCGCCAAACTGTTCATACACCAGCCTGTCGGGTCCGCCGGATAGCGATTTGAAATCCAAACCCTTGTTTTCTACCACCTGCTTCACGGTCTTGGCCTTTGTGTCATACGCGAAGAGCGTCACCGGACCGTTGCGGTCCGATAGAAAATAGACCGTGTCTCCAAACCAAACCGGCTGCGCATCGTTCGAATTCTCGCGCGGCACTTTTTCCAGCGCCAGATCGCTCAGCCTCACGATGTAAATCGGCGTCGTTTGCCCGCCGCGATAGCGTTTCCACGACGTCTGCCACTTCAGATTCGGCACGTACGCGAGGCGCGTGCCGTCCGGTGAATACCATGCATCCTCCCCGCGCCACATCGGCAGAACCTCCGCCGGCCCGCCCTCGACAGGAACGGTGTAGAGACGGTCAAAATCCGCGTAAGCCTCGCGCGGTGAAAAGAAGAGCACGCCCTTCCCGTCAGGAGTCCATCCCACCGCAACATCCGGCGCCGGATGCCACGTCAACCTTCGAGGCTCGCCGCCTTCTGCCGCCATCACGAAAACATCGGCGTTCCCGTCATACTGCGCCGTGAACGCGATCCATTTCCCGTCCGGCGAAAACACCGGCAGCCCTTCGTGTCCGCCGGTGGTCAGTTGGCGCGCATCGCCGCCATCGCGCGGAACGCTCCACAAATATCCGCCGTAGGTAAAAACGATCTGCGTTCGGCTCACCGTGGGTGAATGTGCCAGCAATGGCGTTTCTTCCGTCGCTCTGGTCAGGCCTGCAAAGGCCAGCAACATTCCAATCAGGATTGCCATTCGAAAGCGCATGCCTCCTCCGTGAAACAAAATGAAATTACAACTGGGAATAAATGCGCTAGCCTGCCGCGCAGCCGCCGTTCACGACATGGTTGGCTTGATGTACCGACCCCGGCACAGAACTTACATTCTGAGACGTAAGAAACCACAAAAATGTTTGCAAAAATGAGATGCGTCAGGGCAAAAGCGCGAACACACGCACCGGCCCTCCCGAACCGCCCTCCAGCTTAATCGGGGCCGCAATCAGGAACGCTCCGTGCTCCGGCATTTCACTCAGGTCAGCAAGGTTTTCCAGATGATACAAACCCGCCCCGAGCGCCAAGTGATGCACCGCGAAATCCTCCGATGCTCCATAGTCAATGCTCATCGTGTCGCAGCCCAGCCCACTCACTTTTCTTTCGATCAGCAGTTTTGCCGCTCCCGACGAAAACCCGGGAAAATGCATCTTTCCCTGCGCATCCTGATTGCGGTAACGCTGCGCATCCGGCCAGCGGGACGCCCAACCCGTTCGCAGCAACACGATGGCCCCTTCCGGAATCCGCCCGTGCCGCTTCTCCCACTCTTCCACGCTCGCCGCAGGAAGCTGAAAATCCGCGTCCTTTGCTCCTTCCGTGCGCACGTCCAGCACGACCGCGGGCCCCATCAGTTGCTTCGCGGGGATCTGGTCCACCGTCGCTTTCCCCGGCGGAAAATGCGCCGGCGCGTCCAGATGCGTTCCGTAATGTTCGAGCATCCAGAAGCTTCGCGTGAAGTAGCCATTCTTCTCGATGGTCGCATTCACCTTCGCTTCGAAGAATCTTTCATCCCCGGGCCAGGTCACCAGTTTGTCGTTGATCGTGTAGCTGAGATCGAGCACTCGCGTCTTCCCCGACGGAATCCCTTCGAGCATCGAATTCTGGCGCGGCTTGTCTGGAAACATTGTTATGAGGGCGGCAATGCAAAGGGCGAGCACACCGGAACGGCCCACGGCAGACATTTCTTTCCCCCGTTCATCCTTACGGCAGCGGGATGCCCGGCGTCGCAACAATCCCGGCCATGCGCAGGATCTCCTGGTATTCCGTATCGCTGATCATCGAGACAATCAACCGCACACTCTTCAGGAGCTTCATTTTCTTGAGCGCCGGATTGGCGCGGAGCTCCGCCAGCGTTACCTGCCGCGGCAGCTTTTCGAACGCCCGCAAATCCGCGACCAAGTTTTTTTCCTTGCGATCGTGCGGATCGGGATAAGGATCCCGGGTGACCTCCGCAATCGAGTACAGGGAGCGCTCGGGTGCCGAGTGATAGCACAGCACGCGGTCGCCTCTGCGCACCTGTTTCAGCGCGCGAATCGCGTCCGGTTTCGAGCTGGCACCGTGCCACATTTCCTTACCCTTCACAAAGAGGGTGTCCCAGTGATAGTGGTGGGGGTCGGCGGAGAAGATCCAGTAGTGTCGTTGAGCAGTCGGAGTCGACATCGATAGCTTGGAGACGGCAGCAATATACACGCTGACACACAAAAAGCGAAACAAAATGTGGGGGTTAGGCGATTCTGGGGTGCGCCACAGGAAGGCGGCTCAGATGGCAATATTTTGTCAAGAATACACTATCTCTATTAGTTTCTTATAGATAGAAAGGGCTAAGCGGCGTCAACGAATATATCTTCTCCGCGAACCTCTACGCGGTAGCAATCCACGCCCACGGCTGGGTTCTGGCTGATTTTGCCCGTGGTTACGTCGTATTGCCACCCATGCCAGGGGCATGTGACGACGTTGCCGTCCATAACCCCCTGGCCGAGCGGCCCACCCCGGTGCAAGCAGGTATTGTTAATGGCGTAGAACTTACCGCCAACGTTCGCCAGGGCAATCGCTTTGCCATCTACCTGGAACTCGCGAATCGTTCCCGGAGTAATCTCATTCGTCTTCGCAGCCCGCGCAAGCGCCATGGTCCTTTTTCTCTCCCCTTTCTTCTCTGTGCCCTCTTCCTTTACTTCCTTTACATTCTTTACCTCATTTGCTTCCTATCTCGGCGCCGGACTCTGCGCCACCATCACTCCTTGCTTGAACTCGTCCACCATCTCCGGCTTCAACCGCACTTCCGTCGGCCGCTTCGCCAGCGTCATCTGGTCAATCTTGTCCTGCAGCTTCAGCAGCGCGAAAAACAGCCCTTCCGGCCGCGGCGGGCATCCTACAACGTACACATCTACCGGAACGATCTTGTCCACGCCCTGCAGCACCGAATATGCATTGAACGGCCCGCCCACGCTCGAGCATGCTCCCATCGAGATGCACCACTTTGGGTCCGGCATTTGTTCCCAGACGCGCTTCAGCACCGGCCCCATTTTCAGCGTCACCGTTCCCGCCACGATCATCAGGTCTGCCTGCCGCGGCGATGGCCGGAACACTTCCGCGCCAAACCGCGCCATATCGAAGCGGGACGTCGTTGACGCAATCATCTCGATCGCGCAGCACGCCAAACCAAACGTCAGCGGCCAGATGGCGCTCTTTCGCGCCCAGTTGAACACGTAGTCCACCGAGGTGATCATGAAATTCTTTTCGAACCGCTGGTCCAGTACACCCATAGGCCGCCATTCTCCCCGCAGCTCTGCTATCTTCCGCGGAGTATATCAGCACGATTTTATGGGTGCAAAGGTCATCACCCTGGGCCGTTCTAGAAGACCTGAAGAAGGAGCATCCAGTCTCCTGCGCCTGCTGAGTTTTTCCCCGGCGTTTTGAAGCTCTTCGTCCCAACGTTAGGGAAGGGACTCCCGGGTATTTCTAAGTAACTTGCAGACGTTGGGTCAAACCAGTGGGCGCGAGCAGAACCCCTGAGCGCGGTCATATCCACGGTGAAGCTGGAGGAGCGCGCCGTCCCCGGTGGTACGTAGGCCAGGAGCACACTACCGTCGCTCGTCGTTGCGGCGGTGACGTAGTCAAGCTGTCCATAGGTACCGCCACCTTCAGTCACGAGCGTCTTCCTTCCGCCGAGTCCGGAAGGAACTAAGTTGTACCAAGGCAACGGATCGAGGAATCGCCCGAGTCGCGTCATGTCAAATGCGCCGGTCGAATCAAGCGCGGCCTGCCAAGGACCATGACCGAAGGTATAACCTGACCACCAACTGGACGTGGCGAATTCCCAGATGTCACGGTTGCCGAAGAATGCGCCCGCCGTGGCGCCTCCCAAGATACTCCAATACTCGTATTTGCGAACCGAGGCCGGGTCACCGGCAACCCAATTCTCATTCTCGTAGCCGGCCTCCTTTAGATAAGCCGGACGTGGGGGAGAATCAGTGTATGCGGTTCGCGCCTCGCCGTAGGTCGTGCCAGGGTGGTCTGGAATACCGTAGGTATAGACAGCATTAAGATCCATTAGAGAAGCGAATGCTTTCTCGTCGGTCGAGATGCAAGGGGCTCTCCAATCCCCAGCCCACAACTGCTTGGCCCCGGCATCCCTGACGCCTTCCAGGAATCTCCGAAGTCGCGTCTCTCCTTCTGATCCTTCTGGGGGCAGATAATCCCCACCGATGACCCACAGAATGTTCGTCCGGCTCTTGTACCTTTTCCCGATATACAAACCGAAGTTGTAGCAAACGGTTTGCGCATTGACGTCATTAGTTAGCACCTTCCACCAGCCCTCGTCCCCGCCGTTAACACCAAGGTACATCGCCGCAAGGCTGACCAGCATCCCTTTCGACGCTGCGAGATCGATGATCGAATCCGCAAAGGCAAAGTAAGCTTCGTTCGGTGTCGAGAGGTCGCCGGGCTTCGTGAAAGGAGCATCTCCATTTCTGTTGGCTGGCGCATGGATGGCGAACTTGGCCTCGAGCAGGTTGATGTTAACGGTATTGAATCCCTTTTTCTGCCTGTCTGAGAGGTATTTATCTGCCTCCGCATATGTGAGGTTGGCGATCAGGGACTGTGCGGAATCCCCTTGGATGCGGAATGGCTTGTTGTTTTGATCGACAAGGTATCTGCGGTTCGTCGAGATCTTGAGCGGATAGGCATACGTGGCCGAAGTCGTGACTTGTATCGGCGAAGCTGGAAATCCAGGTGAGCTCGCTCCCGATCGGTTCGCGGTCGGTGCCCCGGGTGATGATGCCGGTTCATTTGTTGAGCATCCCAGGGCCATATACAAGGAGGTACAAAGGAATAAAGATCTCAATTTCATTGAAATTCTTCGGGGGTGTCTACTTCGTGCCATCTTGCGTCCAGCTGTCATTGTCAACCTTCAGCAATAGATTCAATTAAAGCTCTGCGAGATGGAACGCTAGGACTCAGTCTTTCGCCATGCGCGCCAGCGTCTTCCAGTACGAAGCCGGCCGCAGGCGCTGCAGGATGTCGATCTTGTAGGCATCCGAGCCGATCAGGATGCGCGGCTCGCGACGCTCAACGCCGCGCAGAATCCGTGCCGCAGCCACTTCCGGAGAAGTCCGGAACAGCTTTTCAAACCGAGCCGCTTTCTGCTCGAGTCCCGTTCGCTTTACGCCAGCCCCCACGCGCGCCCGGCGGGCAATCGCCGTCTTGATTCCGCCCGGGTGCACGCAAGAAACCTGCACGGGTGTGCCCGCAAGCTCATGCCGCAGGCATTCCGTAAATCCCCGCACCGCAAATTTGCTTGCGGAATACGCTGGTTGGCCCGGCGGCGCGATCAACCCAAAAACGCTGGAAATATTGACGATGTGCGCTCGCTGCTCCCGCTTCAGCATCGGCAGGAAAAACTTCACGCCGTACACCACGCCCCAAAAATTGATATTCATCAGCCAGTGAAAATCATCCAGCGAGATCTCCTCGAACGTACCCTCCATCGCCACTCCCGCATTGTTGATGAGCAGCGTTACGCGTCCATGCCTGCGGCCGACGTCTTCCGCAAACGCGCTCACGCCCGCCTCATCGGCAACATCCAAGATCGTCGCCGTCACCAGCGCGGCTTTCTTACCGAGCAATTGTGTAGTTTCCGCCAGCGCCGCTTCATCAATATCGGCAATCGCCAGGGCCGAACCTGCCGCCGCGAGTTGCTGCGCGAGCGCCCGCCCGATGCCGGAACCCGCCCCTGTCACCACGGTGACTCCATGACTCAAAAATGACATTGGAGAACCTCATCGCGCGGCGGCATTCCTCTCGGCGAGGCCGGACGCGGCCACTTGCTTCATCCTTTCGCACCGCGTATCAGCAGCGCGCCTTCCGCTTTGAACGCGCGGAGCTGCTCCGCATCGCGAAACCACCGGCCGGTATAGGTTGCTGGCGTTGGCGATGGATCCACGATTCGTTCGTGCACCACATTTGTGAATCCCGCGTTTCGAAACAACTCCGCCCACTCGTCGCCGGAAAGCAGGTGCGTCGGCACGGCGAGCAACTCACCCCACTGGTGGCAATGCGGATTGTCGCGGTAATAGTTGATCAAAATCCAAGCCGACCCGCCGTCGCGCAACACGCGAAAAATATCTTTGATTCCGGCGGCCGGATCCGGCCAGTAGTACGACGATTCCACGGAAATGGCGTGTGAGAAAAAATGCGGCTGCCAGGGAATTTCCTTAACTTCGCCTGTCATGAACAGCAGATTGCCGAAGTCCGCGCTGGCGCGCCGCGCATGGCGGATCATTTCGTCGGAAATATCCATTCCCACCACGCGGCCCTCGGGCACCAATTTCGCCAGCCGCCGCGAGAGCCACCCCGCGCCGCAACCCACGTCCAGCACGTTGTCCGTCGGTGCCAGCCGCATTTTCTCCAGCACCGGCAGGGTGATTGGCAGGTGGTCCTGCTCCATCTCCGCGCCGCGCCCCGCCTCCGCCCAGCGGTCAAATTCCTCGCGCAGCTTTCTATCGGGCAATGAATCGATCATAGAATTTCGGCTTGTTCATTCGGCGTACAATTTCTTCCGGGACAGCCTTTGTCCATTTTCCAGAGGAAGCGCTCTGCACGAGGTCCTCCATCGCTATCTGGGCCGTCCGATTCTTGTATCGCCACCTGCTCCACTGCACGAGTGCCGCTAACCAAAGCAGAGCGGAGATTCCGAAAGCAACCATCCCCTGCAGGTAAGGAAAAAATCTTTCCAGAAAGAGGGCAAGCACTACCGCTGGAATTACGACTAAGAGCGCCGTTGTGAGAGGTACTCCTTCAGAGGAGAAGTAGAATTTCCAATCACGAAAAAGGTCAGTCAGATCAACGGCGAAGTCGGCACCGAACTTCTCGAAGAACTCGACCGCGTCGTCCCCTTCCATGCCGAGGTCCCGACTCAGCGTTGTCCCCAGCTGCAGTTTTTCCGACTTCACACCGGTAGTCCACGAAACCAATGCAAGGATGCGGGCGTGAAGTTCCGTCTTCACGGGCGCTAGGCGCCTTGAACCTTAGCGAGCAACTCGACAAACTTCTGTTTCCGCTCCGCCTGGTCGTGGCCGCCTTCGGCTTCCGCCATTTGCGTGATGTTCATCGAGCAGAACTTCGGCCCGCACATTGAGCAAAACTTCGCCTCTTTGTAAAAATCATCCGGCAAATTCTCGTCGTGCATCTTCCGCGCCGTTTCCGGATCGAGCGATAGCTCGAACTGTTTATTCCAGTCAAACAAAAATCGCGCATAGCTCAACGCATCGTCACGGTCCCGCGCGCCCGGCCGGTGCCGCGCAACGTCCGCCGCGTGCGCCGCAATTTTGTACGCGATCACGCCCTGCTTCACGTCCTCCGGATTCGGCAGCCCCAAATGCTCCTTCGGCGTCACGTAGCACAGCATCGACGCGCCGTGCCACCCGATCATCGCCGCCCCGATCGCGCTCGTGATGTGGTCGTATCCCGGCGCAACATCCGTCACCAGCGGCCCCAGCGTGTAGAACGGCGCCTCGTGGCACCACTCCACTTCCTTGTCCACCTGCTCCTTGATCTTGTCCAGCGGCACGTGCCCCGGCCCTTCAATCATCACCTGCACATCCTGCTCCCACGCTTTCGTGGTCAGCTCGCCTAGCACTTTCAACTCCGCGAACTGCGCTTCATCGCTCGCGTCCGCAATGCACCCCGGCCGCAGTCCGTCGCCAAACGAAAAGCTCACATCATGCTTCTTGAAAATCTTGCAAACGTCCTCAATGTTTTCATAAAGGAAATTCTGCTTCTTGTGATGCTCCATCCAGTGCGCCATCAGCGACCCGCCGCGGCTCACAATCCCCGTAATCCGCTTCCGCACCAGCGGCACGTGCTCCCGCAGCACGCCCGCGTGAATCGTCATGTAATCCACGCCCTGCTCGGCCTGCTCTTCGATCACTTCCAGCATCAGCTCGATCGTCAAATCTTCCGGCCGCCGCACACGCGAAATCGCTTCATACACCGGCACGGTCCCCACCGGCACCGGCGACGCCTCGATAATCGCCTTTCGAATCGTCGGAATATCTCCGCCCGTCGAAAGATCCATTACGGTATCCGCGCCATAATGTACCGCGTGGTGCAGTTTCTTCAGCTCTTCGTCAATGGTCGAACTCGTCGCGGAATTTCCAATGTTCGCGTTGATTTTGCATTTGCTCGCGATGCCAATCGCCATCGGCTCCAGGTTTCGATGATTCACGTTCGCAGGAATGATCATTCGCCCGCGCGCCACTTCGCTGCGAATCAATTCCGGCTCGAGCTTTTCCCGCTTCGCGACGTACTGCATCTCTTCCGTAACGACGCCCTGCCGCGCCAGATGCATTTGCGAGACGTTCCGGTTGCCGTTCGCTTGTCCTGTCACAGGAAAGGCACCGGCAAACCCCGCTTCTCTCTTTTCAATCCAGCTGTCACGCAATGCCATAGAACCCCCTCAGACCTGCCGACGCGTGCTCCGCGACTCTCAATGAATCTTTCGAACCACGAATCCACACTACGAAGTGGAATTATGGCACCCGGAGATGGGTGCCGCAACTTGCGACCCATTCGAAGAAACGAGCGCGCCGAATGCTAAAAATTGTACTTGACACATGGCGAAACAAAAGCGAAAATCTGGGCGCCCATCCTCTACTGGGCCTCGGAGCTCTTTATGGCTGCCGCACCTGGCCTAGCGGATCAAAGCCGCGAAAACGCGCCTTCCTTCGACGACGGCACCCTCCTTTACGAAGCATTGCACCGCTACTGGGGCTACGAATCCTTCCGCCCGGGACAGGAAGCCATCGTCCGCTGCCTCGCCGCAGGCCACGACGCTTGCGTCATCATGCCTACCGGCGGAGGCAAATCGCTCTGCTACCAACTTCCCGCCGTGCTCGACGCCCGCACCGCCGTCGTGATCTCCCCGCTCATCGCCCTGATGCAGGACCAGGTCGCGCAACTCCTCCAGATGGGCATTTCCGCCGCCTGCCTGAATGCCGCCACCCTCCCTGACGAGCGCGCTCACATCCTCCAGCAAGCCGCCACCGGCAAATACCAGCTTCTCTATCTGTCTCCGGAGCGCATCGCCCTTAGCAACACGATGGACTGGCTGAAGCGCCTCCCCATTTCCTTTTTCGCCATCGACGAAGCCCATTGCATTTCCGAGTGGGGCCATGAATTCCGCCCGGAGTACCGCCAGCTTAGTCGCTTGCGCGAGATTTTTCCCGACCGCCCCATCGCAGCCTTCACCGCCAGCGCCACGAAACGCGTTCGCGGCGACATCATCGAGCAGCTCCGTCTGCGCGATCCGTACAAACACATCGCCAGTTTCCGCCGCCCGAACCTGCGCTACATCGTCCGCCAGGCCAACGCCCGCACACAGGACGAACTCCTCCTTCGCGCCGTGCGGCAAGTCTCGGACGGCAGCGCCATCGTCTATGCGCCCACGATCGCTCGCGTGGGAGAAACCGTCGATTTCCTCGAAGAAAACGGCATCGCCGCCATCGGCTATCACGGCCAGATGGATAGCCGCGCCCGCCGCGAAAACCAGGAAAAGTGGATGGCCGACGAAGTGCGCATCCTGGTGGGCACCATGGCCTTCGGCCTGGGCATCAACAAGCCCGCCGTGCGCGCCGTCATTCATCTCGCTCTCCCGAAAAGTGTCGAGCAGTATTACCAGGAAGCAGGCCGCGCCGGCCGTGACGGCCTCCCCGCCGATTGCTTCCTGTTCTGGCAAAAAAAAGATTCCGGCCTCCACGCCTACTTCAACGGAAAAATCGAAGACTATGCGGAGAAAGAACGCGCCTGGCAGCGCTACCGCGAAGTCGAGCAGTTCGTGCAATCCGAAAGCTGCCGCCAGCGCCACATTTGTATGCACTTCGGCGAAACTCCCAGATGGGAAACGTGCGGCAATTGCGACGCTTGCGCCGCCCCGCCAGACTGGCTGGAAATAGAAGTAGCCCAAAGGAGGCGAAGCAGCACTGTTTCGCGTCCGCCGAAGCCAGCACTTTCCGGACAGCAGCGAGTCTCAATTCCGGTCGCTAACGCCTCGGTGGATCGAGAGTTGAATGAGTATTTGCGGGAGTGGCGGCGGAACACCGCGAAGGATAAGGGCGTCTCAGCATTCGTCGTCTTGCACGATTCCGCGCTGGAAGATTTGTGCCTCGTCGAGCCATCGAACTTGCAGGAGTTGCGGCGCGTGTCTGGCTTCGGCGAAAAGAAAGTCGAAATGTACGGCAAGGAAATCCTGGACGTCCTCCGCCGCTTCCGCCAGGGCGAACGCGCCACCAACGAAGGCAAACTAAAAGTCTCCTCCCCCGCGAAAGAAACCCTGCGTCTGCTAGAAGAAGGCCGCACCTTCGAACAGATCGCCCAAATCCGCGCCCGAACCCTCCGCGCCGTCGTCTCCCTTGTCGCCGATCTCATCGAACGAGGCGAAGCCCAGTTCCAGCCCGGCTGGCTGGCCTCCGAACGCTACAACCAAATCGCCGCCGCCTGCCGCCAACTCGGCATGGACCGCCTCAAGCCTCTCAAGGAAGCCCTCCCACCCGAAATTCCCTACGAAGAAATCCGCCTCGTCATAGCCCGCCTCCGCTCCGAATCCTAGGTATGCTGCACCAGCCAGGAGGTGGGAGTTAGGGACGAAGGGCCTTGCGCCGGGCGCTTTCTAGGGGAAAGGAGTATGTTCTCCGTCCTTGAAAGAATCAGGAGCGTTTCCGCTCGGCGGCAAGTTGCTCGGTGCCGGAAACCTTCAGGCGCCGCTTGCCGAAGATCTTTTTCTGTCGCGCCAGAAAGTCCGGGAAGCTCGCGGGTGCCGCGGGATCCGGCGGAAGCAGCCTTGCAATGACATGCTTGCGCTTGGTTATCTGGATTTCTTCGCCGTCGCGGAGTAGGTCTTCCAGGGCGGAGAACCGATAACGTAGATCGTGGATGCTGGCTTTCTTCACGTAATGCATTTTGCATGCACATCTTTTACCAAGCAAGAAAAGTCCCCACTCACAATGTCGACGCGCGCGGCACCCGGCGATTAATATCAGAGCAGTGCGACAGTCTCGAATCCGCCGGGACCGTTCAGCTTCCAGCGCGACCGTCCAACCCTTATTTTCTCCAGCTCGCTGCTCATTGCTTAAGCATTCCATGCTGGCATGCTATTCTCCCTCGTGTTTGCCAAACAAAACTTCCGTCGATCCACTTCCCTCGCTTCCGCCGCCCTGCGCTCACCTCGCTTCCTTCACTGCGTCACATCTCCCACCACTGTAAGTCCTTTGTTTGCCACTCATACGAGTCACCCGCAATTCACTGAAAACACAAATACTTCAAATCCTGCATTTGCCACTCATATAGACTTCGCGGCTGTAAGTCCTGTATTTGCCACTCATACGAAAACAACCGGGGTGTATACCAACTCTTCCCGTTTTGGAACTCGCCCATCCACTCTGCGTTTCCCCGCCCGGACCTTGTCGGGGTCACTTCCCATCTTGCAACCTGATGCGCTACCCTCTGCGGCACAAATTCGCCGTCTGGATTCACACGAGGCCAGCGAACATTTCCTCCACGCCCAGCAAACCCAACTCCACGCGCGCGGCCCTGCGCAAAGCCACGCTGCTGCCGTTCGTCTTTGTAATGTACGCCTACGCGACCGGCGGGCCGTTCGGGCTCGAGGACATGGTCACCACCACCGGCTCGGGGCTGACGCTGCTCTATCAACTGTTTATCCCGTTTTTCTGGTGCATCCCCGTTTCGCTCGTGGCGGCGGAACTCACCACCGCGATTCCTGTCGAGGGCGGCTTCTACCGCTGGGTGCGTGCGGGCTTCGGCGACCTCTGGGGATTTCTGGCGGGCTGGTGGAACTGGAGCGCGTCGTTCCTTCTCGCCGCCGCGTACGCCGTGTTATTCACGGACTACCTTACAAATTATCTTTCGTTCTACTTCACAATTCCTGGCTGGATGCATTACGCCATTGCCGTCGCGGTGATTGCGGTGATCGGGCACATCAACGTGCGCGGCATTCAGATGGTGGGCGGAGTTGCCACCATCCTGGAAATTTCCATTCTTGTGCCGATCGTCGTGCTCTGCGCCATCGCCGCTACGAAGTGGCACCACAATCCGTTTACTCCGCTGATTCCGCCGCACGTGCCGCCGTTTCAGGTTTTCGGCGTGGGACTCGCGCTGGGTCTGTGGCTGTACTCCGGCTACGAACAGGTTTCGAGCGTGGCCGAGGAAGTGGAACATCCTCAGCGGAACTATCCGATTGCTCTCGCGATCGTCGTGCCGCTTTCGATGGCGACGTATTTTCTGCCCACCATGTTTTCGCTTGCGGCGCTGGGGAACTGGCAGAGGTGGCACACCGGATATTTTTCCGAAGCCGCGCATTTGATCGGCGGGCCGTGGCTGGGATTTGCGATGACCATCGCGGCGATGATCACCAATCTTTCGCTGCTGAATGCCACCGTGCTGACCAGCACGCGCATGCCCTCCACAATGGCCGAGGACGGCTACTTGCCGCTGGCGCTCGCCGCGCGGCATCCGCGCTACGGCACACCGTGGATCGCTATCATCGCGTCCTGCATTATCTACGCGCTGCTGGCGCGGAGAACGATGGTGCAGCTTCTGACTGTCTACGTGTGGCTGCGGATCGGCGTAACGATTTTGACGGTGCTGGCGTCGTGGCGGCTGCGCAAGACTCAGCCGGATCTTCCGCGCCCCTTCCGCATTCCCTGGGGACGCGCAGGTCTGCTCTATGTCATCGTCGCGCCGCTGACGATGAGCGTCGTCGCACTCGTGGCCAGCGATCCGTTCGCGCGGAAATGGGGGCCGGTTCCCGTCCTGCTCGGCCCCGTGATGTATTTTGTGTTCCGGAAATTGCAAGCTGGAAAAACTGCGATCGGCCGGCAGGCTATGTAAAGAAATCGAGAATTCTGTACCACGCACCGGCGAGAGGAAGCGCCCAGGTGTTCCCGCTGCGAAGACCAAAGGGCGCGGCCGGAAATTTGATGCCGTCGAAGGGAATGTCGTTCGGCTCGCCGCAAATCACTCCGGCGAGTTTCGCGCCGAACCAGGTTGCGGCCGCGACGCCGTGTCCCGCAAAGCCTGCCGCGAAATACATGTCGTCGATTTTCCCCGCGTGTGGCATCACGTCCAGCGTGAAATCCAGTGTGCCGCCCCAGACGAATTCAACTTTTGTGTCGAGCAGTTGCGAGTAAACGTCAACCATGCCCCGCCGCAAAATTTCAGCGCTTTGCCGCACAGTGTTTTCGGTTTCGGGAAAAAACGCCGCGCGGCCGCCGAAAAGCATGCGGTTATCCGGCGTGAGGCGGTAGTAGTAGAGGAAATGTTTCGAGTCGTAGATCATGCGGTTGCGCGGGCTGAGTTCGCGCGCAAGATCGGCAGGGAGAATTTCCGTGGCGATGATGTATGAACCGATGGGAATGATTTTCTTGCGCAGCGCCGGAGTAGCTTCGGTGGTGTAAGCGCCGCTGGCGAGAATCACTTCACGAGCGGTGAGCGCGCCTTTTGGAGTGACCACACGGAATTTGCGAGCGCCGTTTCTTGTTTCTGGCTCAACCGATGTGACACGCGTGTGATCGAAAAGGCGCGCGCCCGCGCGCTGCGCCGCACCAGCGAGGCCCGCGACGTATCGTGCGGGATTCAACCCCGCGCTGGCCTCGTCCACCATGCCGCCAAAATAAATGTCCGAGCCGATTTCCGCGCGCAGCTCGCTCTTCGGAATGATGCGCAGCTCGTGATGGAATTCGCGCCGGGTAAGCGCGGCGGTTTCTTCGTAGCTATCGAAGTGAGCTTGCTTGCAGGCCACTTCGAGGTGGCCGCAGCGCGAAAAATCGCACTCGATCTTTTCTTCGTGGACGATTTGCTCGACGCAATCCATGGTTTCGAGCGAAGCGGCGTACATCTTGCGCACGGTTTCGATGCCATAGCGCCGGATGAGCGTCGGCGCAGGAAGCTTCATCCCGGTAAGGACCATGCCGCCGTTGCGCGAACTCGCTCCCCAGCCGAACGTTTCGGCTTCGAGCACGGCCACGCTCACGCCGCGTTTCGCCAGCGTGCGCGCCGCGGAAAGACCGCAGTAGCCCGCGCCGATTACGGCGACGTCAACGGAATTGGGGAATTCCGGCGCGGCGGCGAGAGTTGATGAAGCGACAGTGGTCCCCCAGTAATTCTTTTCTTGGATGGGCATCGACGGAGCTGGCGTGAGGAGATTCTAGCATTGACGGCGGCCGGAAAAACAATTGCGGTAATCCGTGCAACAAGAAAAAAAGGGACGGCAGCGACATTGATAG
This sequence comes from Acidobacteriota bacterium, assembly GCA_003224055.1. Lineage (GTDB taxonomy): Bacteria > Acidobacteriota > Terriglobia > Acidiferrales > UBA7541 > Acidiferrum. The sequence goes on from QHYE01000108.1 coordinate 25,336, forward strand.
CCTGCCGTCCCGGTCCGTACCATTAGTCTTTGTTAGACGGAAATTGCGGTGTCTATTCCTCGTCGCCGTCGAGGCCGTCGACGGGAGTGATGGTGCCAAAGAGGCCGTCCTGCTCACCGTTAATGCCGGCGGTGAAAAACAGAGTGTTGGCTGGTCCAGCCCCGTTTTTAGGGGGAGCGGGGTCGCCATCGTTGCCGAAGGTGAGGGACCAGAGTCCATCAATGGTGAGGATGGAATCGTCGGGATTCTTCACGAAGCCCAAGAACTTGTACGTGAAGCCGTTGAACGCGGCGATGCGGCCGCTACCGAAATTGCCGACGAGAATGGCATTGCTGAACTCGCCGAAATCGCGAGTGGTCCATACGACGCCCCAGGGCGAGTTGAGCCACGTGCCATGCTGGAGGTGCCCGATGTGCTTGCCGGAAGTCGTGAAGATTTCAACGAAACCGAGACCGTCGCCGGCCACGTCATCGTGGCGGGCAGCGTTCTGCTTCGCATAGGTGACGAAAAGCGTGCCGCCGATGTTCTGGATATTGAAAGGCGCGAAGCCGCGCGGGATGCGCTCCCCACCGCGATCGTCATGGCCGTGACCCTCATCGCCATCGGGATCGAATGCATCGTCGCCAAGGCGCTTGGGCATGAAATTGGTGTCGTAGACTTCGACGCGAGCCTTGCGGAAATTCGTGACGTAGAGGAAGCGGTGTCCATCGATTTCACCGCTCGTCATGCCTTTATAGACGGCGCCATTCGCGGAACCGTTATCGGAATTGTCAACGACGAGGACGGCGTTCTGTCCGCTATTCCAGCCGGAGATCGTTCCATCTTCCGTGGCAAAGATGAAGTGAGCGGATTTGCCGGGAGCAACCAGAAAATCCGTGGGGCTGCCATTGAAAACGACGCCTGTGGGAGTCGACTGGGTTCCCGCCGGCGAGCCATTCGGAGGCGGAACGGTGACGTTGCCAGTGCCGTTAATGAGAACGGCACCGCCCGTGCCGTTGTAGAGGGTGGACGTACCGGAATTGTTGTTGGCGACCCACCAGGGGCTTCCGCCCGGGGAACGAGTCAGTCCCCAAGGGTTTTTCAGATTGGGGTCGGTAGGGTTCGGGGTGGAAATCGAAGCCAGATTCGAAACCAGGTTCGTTTGTTTGTAGTGTTGCGCCTGGGTTACAGGGGGGAGCAAGAAAAGCGAAAGGGCGACAACTGGAAGAGACTTCCAGGGCTTACTTGTGGACAACATTTGAGAATCCTTCCAAAGCGAGATTTTCGACGCGAAACACGTCCCATGCGTTCGCAGACGAACTTCTGCCGATTGGACTCATGGGTGGTTGCTGCAAGCCGGATTCCAAGCTGGAATGTGCGAAGGTGAATCGCCCCCAGATTGAGAACAGGGAACTTGCACATTCGAACGCCAAACGGAGAAGGGCCCACTCCAAAAAACGGAATCTGGATACCGGTGTGTATACCAAAGACGGGAGATATTTATTCCACGATTCGAAGAGGATCCTCAGACTTGCCTAGGGGGGAGCGGCTGACTAAGCGCGGCGAAGGACGAGCAGAGAGATTTCCGGAGGGACCCCGAGGCGGACGGGAGCGCCGACGGTGCCCAGGCCGCAATTCACGTAGATGCGGGCCATGGAAGAAGAATGCATGGTCACCGGCGGCTTGTCACTGGCTGCGGAAGCGCGATCATTGACTGCTGCGCTAAAGAGCGGGCGCTGGTAGAGGCCGGCGATATAGTCGGTGATGAAGCGCGCGGGGCTGAGGCGATGGTCGAGAATTTCCACCTGAATCTGGCCGCCGTGGGTGTGGCCGGCGAGAGAAAGCTCGATGCCCAGCTCCGCGGCACGATTAAAACTATTTGGATTGTGCGAAAGAAGAATATTGGGCATGTCGCGGCGGACGAGCGGCTCGACGCCGGCCAGCGTTTGTTGTCTTTGGCCGCGGGAAGTGCGCTCGCGCTGGTAGTCTACGCCGATGAGATTGAACCGCGCGCCTTTGAAAGTAATTTGCGCGTTCTCGTGGCGCAGGAGCTTCATGCCGGCCTGCGAATAGCGATAAGCCGCTTCGTCTTCCACACGCGCGTAAATCTCGTGATTGCCGTTGCAGCCCCACGTGCCAAGGGGCGCGTGCAAACGGCGAACTTCTTCGATGCAATCGGCAATCGAATCGCCCATGCCGGTGATGAGGTCGCCGGTGACGACCGCAAGATCGGCGCCGAGATCGTTGGCCATGTCCACGGCGCGGCGCACCTGCGCTCGCGACATGTAGCTGCTCAAGTGAACGTCGCTGATCTGCACGATTTTCATGCCGTCGAGCGCAGGGGGCAAATTGTGCATGGGAATTTCGACGCGGCGAACCTGGTAGTTCAGGCGCTCGGCGGCAAAACCGTACATGGCGCCTAGAAATGGAGCGGCGCCGGCGGCGGCGGTGGCGGCGCGGAAAAAGTAGCGGCGGCCGGGGTCAGCAAGGGTCTCGGCGACAGCAGGGATGGGCCAGGCTTGCGCCAAAGTCTGCGGAGGGACAGCTGCTTGCGAAGCGGTCACGTTTCGCGTCCATCTCCAGATTCGTTCCAGCCCATGAACCATCTTGACCGCGAGATACGAAAAGAGCGCGCTGAAAAACCAAAGCCCCGTGAGAACCCCAATCAGGGAGGCGCGAGGAATAATGCGCCCGCGGCCCAGACTAATGGCTTCGATCAATGTGGCGATGACGATCAGCAGGATCGATACGTAAGCGAGTCTTGCACCGACGCGGAGCCAGACCTGGCCCCAATTCGAGGTCATGCGCCAAAGGGAGCGGTACCAGAAACGCTGCGAGAGAAAGAGCAGCGTCAAAATGCTCAAACCGATGGCGATGCGCAAGAGCAAAAATGCCCAATTCAAAAGTGAAGTCCCCCAAGCTGTAAAGATCGAGTCTAGCACGCCCGAACGTATGGAATTTTGGTGTGACGCATGGCCGTTTCCTGCGTAAGATGGTCCCCCACGGAACGCCAGCCACACGCAAATCCGGTCGTTGGAAACGCTTGGCGCGGTGGTCCGTCTGAAGGAATGAGCGCCCTGCCCGGTTCAGTACAGCGGGAGAGGCGGGGGCAACTGAGGAGAGAAGAAATGAAGAACCTGAAGTGGGTGGCGGGAGTGGCTCTGGCAGTGGGGTTGGCCGCATTGCCGGTGCTGGGGCAGGAGGCGGCGAAGAAAGAGCCGCCGAAACCGGCGCCGGGACCATCGGAAGCGGTGCTCGAACAATGGAATGATATCGGCAGGAAGCTGATTGCGATTGCGGAAGACCTGCCGGAAGACAAGTACGACTATAAGCCGAATCCGGATTCACGGACGTTCCGGGCGATACTGCTGCACGTTTCGGGTTCCATGTACTACTTCACGGATTCGGCGCAGAAACAGAAGCCGCGCTACCCGGATGATCCCAAGCCCGCAGACCTAAAAATCAATAGCAAGGCGGACCTGGTAGCATTCGTGAAGCAGTGCGTGAAAGACGGTGCGGATCTTATCAAAGCTAAAGGCGACAAAGGGCTGAACGAAAGTGTGAATGATGGCGGGCCGCGGCTGATCCGGCTGGGCAACTTGGCGTACGGCCTGATCGAGCACTCCGGGGAGCACTACGGCAACCTGGTGGTGTATTACCGGATTAACGGGATGGTGCCGCCGGAATCGCGGCCGAAGAAGTAAGAGCGACTGGTGACTCGTGACTGGTGACTGGTGAGAACCCTCCCAACGCGAGTGCGGTGCATCTGATTTAGCAAAGGCAACTTCAGGGCGCGGTGCGCGAGCACCGCGCCCGCATTTGTTTGTGGAAGAAAATTGAATCGGCTAGGAAGTGGCGGCGCCAGCGACTCCGTTTTCGAGGAGGGCGATCAGTTGGGAGGGGTCGCCGGTGGGGGGAAGGCACGCTTGGCCGGAGCAGACGACGGCGAGAGCTTTGCCGGCGGGGAGATGGGGAAGAGTTTCCTTGAGGGCGCCGGCGAGATGTGTGAGCGAGGCGCCGGGGGTGATTCGAATGACGGATTTGCCGAAGCGGAAGACGCGGTGGGCGGCGGCTTCGAGGGCTTGGGAGGCGGGATCGTTCGAATTGCCGGTGATGACGACTTGCAGCGGATGATGGGCGAAGAGCGTGGCAGCAAGGCCGTAGGTGGCGGCGAAGAGGCCGTACTGCGGGGCGATGCCGGCGAAGGCTTCGAGCGTTTTTTTCGCAAAATCGTAATAGCGATTGTCGCCGGTGAAGGCGTGCATTCGAATCAGCGCGATGGCGGCGACGGAATTGGCGCTGGGTGTGGGCGAATCCTGGAAGGGTTTGCGGCGAACGTCGAGGCCGCCCATGGGTGCGGCGTCGGAAGGACGATCGAAAAAGCCGCCGCCTTCCGCGTCGCCGTAACGGGCGATGGCGAGGTCCATCGTTTTTTGCGCGGCGGTAAAATAGCGCGGATCGAGTGTCGTTTCGTAGGCGTCGAGCAGCGCGAGGACGCTGAAAACTTGATCGTCGAGCGAGCCTTCGAGCGCGGGGCCGCCAATGCGGTGACCGAAGCCGCGGGATTCGGTCCAAACTTCTTTCAACATGCGGTCGAGGGTTTTCAGGGCGAATGAACGGCATTCCCGACCGATTCGGTCATCAATCAGTACGCGAGAGGCTTCCAGATACGCAGAAACAAACATCGCGTTCCACGAGACATACATCGTTTTGTCGACAAAGGGCGTGGGACGTTCGCGGCGCGCTTTCATCATCTTGGCTTCCGCGTTCAACTTTATCGTGACAATATCATCCGCCTCGCGCCCCAAAGTTCGCGCAATTTCCTCAAAACCCCGTGCGATCCAAAGCACGTTCTTGGCGGCATTGTGATGCATTTCGCCGTGGGTCTCGATGTCGTAGTACAGCTCGATAGCGCGCGATTCTTCGGGCGTCAACACGCTACGTGCTTCGTCAAGCGTCCAAGTAAAGTAATCACCATCGTCGTCGAGCGAATAGTCTGCATCCTGGCTGGCATAAAATCCGCCGTTTTCTTTGTCTGACAAGACTTCGTTCACCCAAAGCACGATGCTTTGCGCCGTGTCGTCGAAGGACGCTTCCCAATCGTGTTTCGTGCTGATCTGTGAAGCATGAAGGTAATTCTTCAGAAGTTCTGAGTTGTCGTAGGACATTTTCTCAAAGTGGGGGACGAGCCAGCGTTCATCGACGGAATAGCGGTGAAAACCGCCGGCGAGCTGATCGTAGACACCGCCGCGGGCCATTTTTTCGAGGGTGGTTTCGGCCATGGCGAGGAGATGTTTTTCCTTCGTTTGCTGGTAACGTTCAAGGATTAGGTCGATGGCGGAGGCGTGGGGAAATTTCGGCGCACGACCGAAGCCGCCGTTTTTTATGTCGAAAAGTTGCGTGATGGAATCGATTTGGGCGGCGACAACACCGGGATCAAATTCAGCACCGGCGCGGATGAAGGCTTCCGCGTGTGCGACGTCTTCAGAGATCGCATCAGCCGCGCGTTCGAGCTCGGCACGTTTGTTGCGGTAGGAATCGGCGACGGCGAGCAGCACACGGCGGAAGCCGGGACGGCCCATCTGATCATCGGGCGGAAAATACGTACCACCGAAAAACGGTTTGCCGTTCGAAAGCAGGAATCCGGTGAGCGGCCAGCCGCCCTGTTTAGAGATAAGGCTGATCGCGGATTGGTAGCGAGAGTCCACATCGGGGCGCTCGTCGCGGTCCACTTTGATGGCCACGAAATTGTCGTTGATGATTTTCGCGATTTCGGGATTCTCGTAGCTTTCGCGGTCGATGACGTGGCACCAGTGGCACCAGACAGCGCCGATGTCGAGAAGGATGGGTTTGTCTTCGGCCTTGGCGCGAGCAAAAGCGGCATCGTTCCATTCGTGCCAGTCAATCGGCTGGTGTGAGGCGGAGCGCAGGTAGGGGCTGGCGGAATCTTTCAGACGGTTTTCAGGATGGTCGCTCAAAGTCGCTCACAGTTTGAGCTTGCGAAGCTATTGGACGGTGTCGCCGGGGGCGAGGTCGCGCGGGTCGAGCGGCTTGCGGCCGGCGAATCCTTCGTCCTGACGATGATAAAAACGAATGCGGTCCTCGCCGAGCTTCCAGCAAAGATAAACCTCTTCATTGCCGATGACCGACGGAAAGTCGAGCAAGCCGACTTCGAGATCCTTGATGACGCAGCCGGTTTCCAAGATGCGGTCGAGCGAGGTCTTCAGCGTTTCCGCGAGCTGCGTATGCTCCATGCGGACGGCGGCCAGCTTATCGTACGGCACAATCACGCCGCCCATCATCATGATGCGCGCGGCTACGGCGGATAACTCGTTCTCCAGGCCGCTAAGTTTTTTGCGGCAGCTCATGGCTTCGACCAGGAAGGGCTCGAGTTCCTGGCATGCACGTTCCGCTTCCTTAAGAGTGAAGAGGCGCTGCTCCGGCTCGGGAGCATCATCCTGGTGCTGGTCGTCGTCTTCGTCTGCCATGAGGTTCCGTTTCGGCGGAATCTACGCTCGCCCAAGAGAGAACAGACCAAAAGTCTGTTCTACTGTGATGCTAACGCAAACTCACCGTGGGGTCGATGCAAGATTCAATTTTTTTCGCGCTTCGGTGAGATTCTCCCTAGCCTCCGATAAAAACCATGGTGCGCGAGGGGGGGACAAAACCGGGCTCATTGATGCGGTGGCCTTCTTCTTTTTCCATGACGATGGAGGTGATGTAGGCGATCAAGTCCTCGTCGGAGGCGCCTTCGCGCAGCATGGAGCGCAAGTCGTGATCGTCCTTGCTGAAAAGGCAGGTGCGAAGCTTGCCGTCGGCGGTAAGACGGATGCGCGAGCAGTGGCCGCAGAATGGTTGCGTTACAGGAGCAATGAGGCCGATTTCGCCGGGGGCGCCATCCGCGAAACGGTATTTGCGCGCGGTTTCGCTGCGCTCGTGGGGAATTTGCTCCAGGGGCCAACGGGCGTGTATGCGTTTCTGGATTTCCGCGGCGGGGACGACGAGATCACGCGTCCAGTGGCGGTCGGCATCGAGGGGCATGAATTCGATGAAGCGCATGATGACACCGCGGTCGCGGGCAAATTGCGCGAAGGATTCGACTTCATCGTCATTGAGTCCGCGGACGAGGACGGCGTTCACTTTGGCGGGCGCGAGGCGCGATTTTTGGGCGGCTTCGATGCCGCCCATGACCTTGGTGAACGATTTGGTACGCGTGATGCTTTCGAATCTGGCAGTGTCGAGCGAATCGAGGCTGATGTTGATGCGACGTAGACCGGCGGCGATCAGGCGATCGCAGCGCTCGGCGAGGAGGTGGCCGTTGGTGGTCATTGAGAGGTCTTCGACGCCGAGGGCATGAAGACGGGCGATATAATCTTCGACGCCGTCGCGGACGAGCGGCTCACCGCCGGTGATGCGGATTTTGCGAATGCCGAGGTGCAGGAAGACGCGAGCGAGGCGGTCGAGCTCGGGCCAGGAGAGGATTTCATCGTGGTCGCGATAGTTTTCCGGGTCGGCGGAGCGGCAGTAGACGCAGCGGAAATTGCAGCGGTCCGTGATGGAGATGCGCAGGTCGGTGATCTGCCGGCCGAATTTGTCGTGAAGGGTCATGGCTTGCCGCAGTACTTTGATGCCGCTCCTCGGGTTTCGGGCGCAAGAAGCCTCGAAAACAAAACCGCCCGATCCATGGCTTGGAATCGGGCGCAGACGAAAAAATATATATTTTCGTCGGTGGCTCCTTTCCAAGCGGGAGGCCTGGGCGTTTCCACCCAAACCCTCAGTCCCGAGAGTTCGCGGGACGTCGCCCCTGTCGCCGTGGGATGTCTCTCCCGTAGGCCGCAGAGGTCGGAGTTACAGCGATAGTCTACGCCGCCTGCCCGAAGTGCGCAATTGGGGCAAATTAAAGCCAGGGCTGAAGGGAGTGCTGTGGATTGTGATAGAGTTTTTGCCACGCCATGCGGATCTTCGTTTTGGGAGCCGGAGCAACCGGTTCCCTTCTCGCACAATTGCTGGAGCGGCAAGGACATACGGTCTGGTGCGGCGACCGCGACCCAGAGCGCGCGCGGCGCTTCCTGGGCAAGAAAAGCACCATTGCCGTCACGGAAGTGAACGCGCGGAATTTGCGCGGAATCGTAAAGGCGGCCAAGGGCTGCCACCTCATCGTCAACGCCTCGGCATCGCTTTTTAACGAGATCGTGTTGCGCGCGGCGCTGCGGCTGCGGGCGCATTACATGGATCTGAGTTCCCACCTGACGCGGCATCCGTTCCGAGCGGAGCAATTTCGTTACGCAAAGAGATTCGAAGAAAAAAACCGCACGGCGCTGATCAATGCCGGAGTAGCGCCGGGGCTGACCAATCTGCTGGTGAAGCGCGCGGCCGAGATGCTTGACGAGGTCGAGGCTGTGCACATCCGGCTGTATGAAAGCACGGAAAGCGATGACCCGATTTCGCAGTGGTCGCCGGAAGTGTCGTTTGACGAAGCGATTTCGCATCCGCAAGTCTATCGAAATAGAAAATTTCAGCTCGGAAAGCGTTTTTCGGAAGTCGAAAAGTTTCGCTTCCCCGAGCCGATTGGGACGGTAAGCGTGGTGCTCGCGGCACAGGATGAAGTGGCCACGCTGCCGCGCTACATCCCGATGCGCGAACTCGATGTGAAAATCGGCGGGAATGAAATCGACCGGCTGAGGCGGTGGCACAAGCAGGGGAAACTATCGAAATCCCGCGGGATGGCAAAATTGCGATTTCCTCAAACGTCTTCACCGCGGATGATCGCGAAACTGATTCGGCAAGGAGTCTTGCAAAACGCGCGATTCGCAGCAGTGGTACTGGTGCGCGGGAAGAAGCGCGGCAAGAAGGAGGATTTACACTTGCTGATCCGCAGCGACTGTTTGTTTCCCACGCTTTATCAAATTCGGCGGAAAGGACTATTCACGACGCCGGTAGCATTCGCCACGGCTCATGTGGCGGCACTCTTCATCAAATTTTTCCCGCGGGAGCTCGCCGGCGTGTTCGCGCCGGAGATGCTGCCCGCGGAAACGCGCCGGGCCATTCTAGCCGGGATTCGCAATAACAGCATTCACATTACGCACAAGACGACCGTGCTGAAACACCACGGCGAAGACGACGAAGAGTTGTAGCCCAAGTAAGGATTAATCCGCCGAAGCGGCCTTGGCATTCCCTGAAAAGTGAATGGTAATCAGGAAGCCATTCGTTCCATCATAGGAGAACTTGTGGCCGTCTCCTTCGAAGGCTTCATGCTTGTTCTTCCACATGCGGAAGCCGTCGTTGGACTGCGCACTCCAGTATTTCAAGTTGTGCATGACAACTTCGTGATTGGAATTATCGCCCTTCACGCGCTCAAGGATTACTTCGCCCTTGCCGCTGTTCATCTTGGCGTGCGCCACGCCAGTCTTCGTGTCCACGTTCCAGGAAAATGCGGCAGTATCCACGGCCTTTTTCTGCCAGGGAATCGCCGAATAGAGCTGGGGGAGTATGTCACCGAATGCGGCCTGCTGCTCCTTACTGACGCTGGGATCGAAGTTCATCACCAGCCAGGAGTCTTTACCAGTGCTCCAGTCGCTGCCTAGGTCGGCCGCAAGCCAGACCTTGGCGCCATCCAGCTTGGTGTCCTTGTAATAGCCCTTGTCCACTTTGAGAACGAGGTTGGCGCGGCAAAAATGTTCATCCATATGATGCTCACCCATGCTCATATGATTCGTGGAGCGGGTGTTGAAGTAGCAGGGACAGAACATGTCGCAACTGCAGGCTTCGATGTAGCTGGCGGTCATATCGAAGTCAGGTTTGGAAGATTTCTCCTGTGCGTAGGACGTGAAATAGATAATGCTGGCGGAAAGCGCTAGGAGAGGAAAGAGAAGCACGCGAGACGTACGTAGCATTTATCCCTCCGAAATAGTGATGTCTGACAGGGCCCTGCCGGGATTAGCGCGAGTGTACTCCCGAAGATTGGCGGACACAAGATTCGTGTTCAACGTCTAGGGGGCAGCGAAGACGAGGGTGAGGTCCGGCGTCTCCGCCAAACCTTAAAGCTTCAGGGCCGCGCTTCGAAGATCAAATTGAACGGCGTTTGCGTGGCGCGGCGGAATTGGGAAAAGCCTCCAGCGGTAACGACTTCGCGGAGGCGTTTCTCTCCGGCCTGTGCGCCGAGCGCCAGGCCGACTTCCTGGGATAGCGAAGCCGGCGTGCAAATAAGCGCGGAGGCGCCGTAGAAGGCGCGGCCAATGGGGTGCAAGTTCTCCTCCAGCTTATCTCCAGCGAAGGGCTCGACGATCATCCATGTTCCGTCTTTTTTCAGAGTACTGTGGACGTGCGCCGAAGCACCGGCTGGATCGCCCATATCGTGGAGGCAATCAAAGAAGGTGACGAAATCATAGTCTTTGCCGGGATATTCCTTCGCTTTGGCGACTTCAAAACGGATGCGATCGCCGACGCCGGCATCTTTCGCGCGCTCCTTCGCCGTCTCGATGGATTTGCCATGATAGTCGAAACCGATGAATTCGGATTTTGGATAGGATTTGGCCATGAGAATCGTGGAAGCGCCGAGGCCGCAGCCCACGTCGGCAACGCGTGCTCCGCTCTTCAGTTTCGCGTCAACACCGCTCAGAGCAGGAATCCAGCTGGCGATCAGGTTGGCGGCGTAGCCCGGACGGAAGAAGCGTTCGGTGCCGACAAAAAGTTCGTGATGATGTTCGTGCCAACCCAGGCCTTCTCCGGTCTTGAATCTTTCCGTCAATTGCTCCTCGGCTTTCGTCGCAGCCAATGCGCACTGAAAAGCTCCCGGCAGGAAAACGGGACTGCTTTCATCGGCCATCGCGAAGGTCTGTTCCTCGCTCATATGAAACTTGCCGGTCGCCGCGTCATAGTTCACGTAGCCGCCCGCGGCCTGGTTCGAGAGCCATTCCCGGACGTAGCGCTCGGTGGTATTCGTTTTGCGGGCGAGCTCCGCGGGAGTCTGCGGCCCGCCGGAAGCCAGGGCTTTGTACAAGCCGAGTTTGTCGCCAATGCGGATTAAAGCGGCACTGAACACAGCGCCGAAATCAACAATGGCCTTGCCGAGAAATTCATGGAGCTTGTCCTGATTGATCGCCATGCTCACTGCCTCCGTTCGTATGAGAAAGCCGGGTTCAAGTCGAATCGGATTGTATGGCGGGTGGATGGCAGCGGCAAGAAAAGAGTTTCAGCAGCAGCGGTTGGGACGGGAATAGCGGCGGTTGAGCTGCTGGACGTAAAACTCCTCCGGCGAAAGCGCGGGGCGAGAGCTGGATTGCGTGCGTG
>QHYE01000025.1 GCA_003224055.1 Acidobacteriota bacterium
TGAACGAAACACCATCAGCAGAACATCTTTTCGCCCAGCTCCGAGCGCCATGCGGATGCCGAATTCACCTGTTCGTTGAGCAACAGTGTAGGAAATCACGCTGTACAGTCCAGTTGCGGCCAGCGCCAGCGCAAGCAAGGCAAACCCCGCTAATAAGGTGGCCACCAGATGTCCCTGCTGCCACTCCTGCTGCGTGGTGATCCAGCCATTGAGATCGCGAACGTCTCTTATGGATTGCTGGTCCGGATCAACCGTATGAATCTGTTCGCGGACAGCGCGGAGCACGGTAAGCGGCGGGACCCTGGTTCGAACGAGGATCTGGGTCCAGACCGGCATCCGGATCGTGTACGGTACATACACGGCGGGCTTGGTGGGATCGCGCAAGCCGTCATTGCGAGAATCGCCGACGATGCCAATCACCTGAAACCAGCTGTCGCTCCCGGGAACTGCGAGCGCAAACGGAGGCTCGCCTTTCATTTGGGGCACGCGGATCTCGCTGCCAATGGCATCGCCGTTCGAAAAATATTGGCGAGCCAAGGTCTGATTAATCAGGGCGAGCTTGGAGCCGTGCATCGTCTCCGTTTCATCCCAGAATCTTCCTTGCAGCAGCGGGATGTGAAGCACGGAGAAATACTCAGGGCTGATGAAGTTGATGCGCGCCCGCTGTTGTTCCGCCACTGGCTTTCCGGAAATCTCGAAGCGCTGCTCCCAGCCGCTGCTTGGCGGAGTTGCATTGGTCGAAAGCCCGGCGGAGACGACCTCCGGCATAGCAGCGACCTTCTGCAGGAGCTGATTGAAATATGTTCTCCTGGCCTCCCACGTTGTGTAGGTGTTGTCGTGCACCGGGATTCCCACTGACATCGTGTTGTGCGGGTCATAGCCGAGGTCCACGCGCATCATGCGCACGAAGCCTTGCATCGCAACGCCGGCTCCCGCCAGCAACAGAAGCGTCAGGGCAATCTGGCCTGAGATCAGGACGCTGTGAGTCCGGCGGCCATGAAGCCCGGCACTCATTTTACGTGTAGTCGATTGCATCACCTGGGCTATATCCGGACGCGCGGATTGAAGAGCCGGAGAGATGCCGAAGACGATGCCGGTCAGAAGCGCAAGACCTACGCTGAAATACAGAACCGGCAGATTGATGCTGATGGCGGCTTCATGGGGGAATGAGAATTCCGGAAGCCAATTGACGATGAGCTTCACCAAGCTATTTGCCAACGCCACGCCAATGACCGCCCCGGTGAACGACAGCATCAGCGCTTCCGTGAGCAACTGCCGCAGGATGCGAGAGCGCTCGGCGCCAATCGCTGAGCGCACCGCCATCTCGTGCTGCCGTCCCGTCGCTCGGGCCAACAGGAGAATCGAAACATTTCCGCAGCCGATCAGCAGCAACAAAGTCACTGCAGCGAGCAGCAGGAACAATGTTCCGCCAATTCGAGTAACAAACTGATCGTTCAAACCTTCGAGAGTCACGCGGAAGTGCTCAGGGAAGTGGCTCGGCGTTTGCTGCGCGAATTGTTCAAACAGTGACTGAAGCTCTGCATTTGCAGTCGCACGCGAAACTCCCGGTTTGATCCGGGTCATGATGAAAAGAGTGCGCACGGGATCGGCCGTGAGCTTGAGCGGCAGATAAACTTCGGCGTCGCCCCAGGTAAAGCGCGGCCGGACTACACCCACGATCTCGTAGTTCTTGCGAACCAGTTGGATTTTCTTGCCGACAATACCGGGATCTCCGTTGTAGTGTCTCTGCCAGAACTGATAACCCAGGACGGCTACATTCTCCGGGTCCTGGCCCTCGGGCGCATCCGATGGCAACAGCCCGCGCCCCAGCAGCATGGGCACGCCAAAAAAGTTGAAAGCGTTGGAAGTGAAATACACAGCCTGAACGTCTTCGGGAAGATCGCCCTCGGTCGTGGTGAGGTTCCATCCATCCATGGCAGCAGCGCTCTCGACCGATCTGGCCTGGCGAAGCTGTTGCAATTGCGGTCCGTTGAGGTTTACAAAACGGCGATTTCCGGTGCTGTCGTGAACCGCCAGATGCACCATGCGGTCTGAATTGGCATATGGATACGGGTTCACCAGGACGCCGTAGACCACGCTGAAGACCGCTGTAGTTGCCCCGATGCCAAGCGCCAGAGACAGAATGGCAACGACCGTGAATCCCGGATTCTTGAGCAGGATCCTCAAGCCGTAACGCGCGTCAGCAGCGACGTCTCTCAACCATCTCCACCCCCAAACGTCCTGCGTGACTTCCTTCACCAATCCCACGTTTCCAAATTCGCGCCGCGCAGCTCGCTCGGCTTCTCGCTTGTCTTCGCCGCGATCCACACGCTCTTTGGCGGCCATCTCCAAGTGAGTGCGCACTTCCGCATCCAGCTCGCGCTCTTGCTGTTTGCGTCTCCACCAAGGAAAGTTCATGGTACGCACTACCTTTCAAAGGGACTTAGTACACCTGCAATCGCGTCGGAGAGCTGCGCCCACTTGGAGCGTTCCTTGCTCAATTGCTTCTTGCCGGTGGCCGTCAGCCGGTAAAACTTCGCGCGCTGATTATTTTCGGAGGTCTTCCATTCCGCTTTGATCCACTTCTGCTTTTCCAGCCGGTGCAATGCGGGATAGAGCGAACCCGTATCCACCTGAAGTGTTTCGCCGGAGCGATTGCGGATGGCCACGCTGATGCCGTAGCCGTGCTGCGGCCCCCATTGCAGCGTTTGCAGGATTAGGAGATCCAGTGTTCCCTGTAGTAGCTCGATCCGGTTCTGGTACCGCGCTCTCTTCTCAGGCATCGTTGCTCCCCACGTCGGCACGTTTGCTCCTGCTGTCCCTTTGACGTCGCGACCCCGCCGAAAGTCTTGTCCAAGGGTGTCGGCATTCTACACCCAGCCAGTAGACGTTCTACACCCTTGCTCCGTGCAACTCCGGTGCCGCTCTGGAACTGCGTTCAACTCCTTTTTCAGCAACGGCTTATCCGGACTGTTCACTTGTTCCTCCATCAACCAGCGCCCGCTTGCGCGACTCCGCATCCCAAATCCGGACACCCGCGGGGCTTCCGGAGTCTCCGCCACCACCCTCATCTGCGGTATCATGGAGAGAGCAACGACCTGGAAATTTCCGCGATTTTCCGTTCTTGCGCTTGAGGAGATGGCATTGATTCCACGCTACACGCGCCCGGAGATGGGCCACGTTTGGAGCGACGAGAATAAATTCGGCAAGTGGCTGGAGGTGGAGGTCGCCGCCACAGAAACGCTGGCTGAAAATGGCCGCGTACCGAATGAGGCGGCGGCGGCGATTCGCTCCCGGGCGAAGGTCGACGTGGCGCGGATCCAGGAACTTGAAGCGCGCGTGAAGCACGATGTCATTGCGTTCACCATGGCGGTGGGCGAATCGATCGGCGATCCTGCTGCGGCCCGGTGGCTGCACTATGGAATGACCTCGAACGACGTCGTGGACACCGCGCAAGCTCTCCAAATTCGCGAAGCCTCGAAGCTGATCGAGCGCAATCTGGTGCTGTTCGGCGAAGCGCTCGATCTGCGCGCGCACGAATTTCGCCACACACCACAAATCGGGCGCACGCATGGCGTGCACGCCGAGCCGATTACGTTCGGCCTAAAAATCGCCAACTGGTTTGCGGAAAATCAGCGCAACATCGCGCGCTTCCGTGAAGCCGCCGGACAGATGGCCGTCGGAAAAATCTCCGGCGCCGTCGGCAATGCTTCGCACCTCGGTCCGGAGACGGAAGAGCGCATCTGCAAGAGGCTGGGGCTGAAAGTTGCGCCCGTGTCCTCGCAGGTGATTCAGCGCGACCGCCACGCGCACTACCTCAGCACGCTGGCGCTAATCGCCGCCACACTGGAAAAAATCGCGCTGGAAATCCGGCATCTGCAGCGCACCGAAGTCCGCGAGGCCGAAGAGCCGTTCGGCGAAGAACAACGCGGCAGTTCCGCCATGCCCCACAAGCGCAATCCCGTCACGTGCGAACAGATCTGCGGGCTCGCGCGCCTGGTGCGCTCCAACATGTTAGCGGCGTACGAAAACATCGGTCTCTGGCACGAGCGGGATATTTCCCACAGCTCCGTGGAACGAATTATTCTTCCGGACTCCACGATTCTTGTGGACTACATGCTTGAGAAGATGTCCGGCGTCCTTTTCAAGATGCGGGTTTTCCCGGAGCGCATGTTGCGCAACCTAGAGTCCACACACGGACTGGTGTTCTCGGGGCAACTTCTGCAAGACCTGGTGGAGAAGGGCATGCCGCGCGACGATGCCTACAAAGCGGTGCAGGAAAACGCCATGGCTGCGTGGGAATCGGAGAGCGGCTTCCGCGACTGCGTTGCGGCGGACGCGCGCATCACCAAACACCTCGATGCCAAGGCGCTTGCCCACAGTTTCGATTTGCAGCGGCAATTGCGGTATGTGGACGCCATCTTCGACCGGGTCTTCGGCGCGCATCCTGCCGGCGAAAAAACCATGACGGGGTGGGTGGGAAAACACTAGCCAGCGCTGACTGAAGAATTTCGAGCTGCTTATACCGCAAAAAAAGGCGCCCCGGTTTTACCCGGGGCGCCGTCCTGCCTCTCCTAATTCCGGCTTGCGCTGAAATTAGCTGCGGAGGCGGAAACTCAGACAGAAACTAGAAATCAGAAATTAGAAACTAGGAACTCGCAAAACGACAATAGCACTCGAATCAGAAAACCGAAACGAGAAAACTGAGAGCTATTCGACGCGTTGCACGTAACGCGCTTCCGAGGTGTCGACCTTGATCCGGTCGCCTTCGTTCACGAACGGAGGCACCTGGACCACGAGCCCGGTCTCGAGCGTCGCGGGCTTCATCACCGCGCTGGCCGTGGCCTTCTGCAGCGTTGGCTCGGTCTGGATCACTTTCATGTCCATGGTATCGGGCAAGTCCACGCCGATGGCTTTTTCCTCGAAGAATTCGACCTTTACGATGGTGCTGGGAATCAGGTAATAGACGGTTTCGCCCAGCTCTTCGCGGCTCATCTGCATCTGTTCATAGTTCTTCGTGTTCATGAAGTGGAAATCGTCGCCTTCGCTGTACAGGTACTCGAATTCGACTTCGTCAAGGATGGCGCGGTCCACGAATTCTTCCGCGCGAAACCGGTAATCGATGATGGATCCGGTGCGCAGGTTTCTCATGCGCGTCTGCATGGAGCCGCGCTTGTTGCCCGGCGTGCGGTGATCGACGCTGAAGATGGTGAAAAGCTGGCCCTCATGCTGGATGACCATGCCGGGGCGGAGTTGTGTCGCTTTGACGCTGCTCATTTTTGTTTCGGCCTCGACAGGGTCGGGACCGATGGCTCCCTAGAGAATTGGCTGATTTCGGAAATTCCGGAGGGCTGGAGTTTGCCCCTGCACTGCTCGCGGAATGACTCGAGGCACACTGGGAAGAAATTCAAGCCCAGCGGGAACATACAGTATAAGGGCGCTCCGTGAAGCCGGTCAATCGTCGCCCTTCTTGGATTCTTTGGCGCGCTGTTTCGCGGCAGCGGCCATGATTTTTTCGATTTCGTCGGGGTCGCGGGTGAGGCGCTCGCTCAGAAATTTGTATCCGGATTCGGTGATCAGGACGTCGTCTTCGATTCGAACGCCAAGATTTTCCTCGGGGATGTAGATGCCGGGCTCCACAGTGATGACCATGCCGGGCCGCAATGGCGCACAATACTCGCCCGGATCATGAACATCCAGGCCGATGTGATGACTCAGACCATGAATGTAGTATTGGCCCAGCGGCTTGCCGTGCAGATCTTTTCCGTGCGAGTTGATGTAGTCGTAGGAAACCTTATAGGCGCTATTGTCGCCCTTCTTGCAGACGTTGTTGCCGGGCTTGAGCACGGCGAGCGCGGCATTCTGCGCGCCGAGCACAATGGAATAAATTTCACGCTGGCGCGGCGTGAACTTGCCGTTCGCGGGAATCGTGCGCGTAATGTCCGCGGTGTAACCGGAATACTGCGCGCCGACGTCGAGAACCACGATGTCTCCGTCCGCGATCTTGCGCTCGAGCTTGTCGTAGTGCAGCACCGTGGAATTGGGGCCGGCGCCGACGATAGGAGCATAACCCTCCGCTTCTGAACCGCCCCAGGCGTGCACTTCCACCATTTTTGCGCCGACCTGATATTCGTACAGGCCCGGCCGCATCGTTTTCATCGCTTCGAGATGCGCATCGAGGGATAGATCGATGGCCTTCTGCAAGAAAGCAAGTTCGCCGGGCGACTTAATCTGCCGCAATGCGTTGATCTGCTGACGAACGTCTTTCAACTTGGCTTGCGGCGCGGCGAGCTGTAGCCATTCAACCACGGCCTTTTCGTGCGGGTAGCCACCGTTTTCTTTTTCGTACGGCAGGATCGTGAACAAAGTTGGATACAGCTTCGCCAGCCTCTCCACAGTCGCCCGCATCTCCGGAAAAGCTTCGACCGCGGCGAAGCCGGTCCGCGCCTGAATCCCCGGGTCGGAAGGGGACATGCGAACGCCGTTCCACTTCTCCTTGGCGGGATCCTTCGGCGGGAGGAACAAGATCTCGCGCGGGCCGGTCCAGTTATCATTCGTGGAGCCGTTCTTTGCAGCCGGCAGGAGAATCAGGCCGGCGCCTTCCTCATTGTGTCCGGTCAAGTAGTAGAAGCCATCCTCCTGGTGGAAAATGTAGGTTTGAGCGGATTCTTCGCGGCCCGTGTAACCCCAAAGAATGACCGGCCCGTCCACCTCCGCGGCGATCTTGGCGCGGCGCTCGGCGTAGGCGCTATTGGGTTCGCGCTCGCGGCGCTCCTGGGCCTGGGCGACGGAGAGGAGGAAGACCGTGCAAAGCAGTCCAGAAAGAATTAGTGGCGCGGAGGCGAGCTGAACACGCGGCCAGACACGCCATGGGTGACCACTCATTTGCTCACCTCGAAACCACCATTTTGGTGCTGAACCCACAGGGCAAGTGAGTTCGCCGCGTGCAAGCGGCCCCGCGATTGTAGCCGAAATGGGGCGCCGACCGGAATTCTCGCACAATCCTGTGAGCACGAAGACTGGGCTCGCGGATTTCCCTGGTGTAAGTCTAATCCTCGTAGCAGACCGCCCCGCTGAGCCTTGAATTTGCAGATGACCTTTTGGGTGCTTTGCGAATCTAAATACACATGCGAATACCAGCGCGCTTCATCGGCTTTCTGGCCATTTTTCAGTCCATTCTGTTTCTGGTTCACGTTTTTCTTTACGAGACGTGGACATTTTCGACGGCGGGGAACGATCTTCCTTCGACCCCATTGCTGAAGATTGTCCTGGCGGCGTTGTCCGTGAGCTTCCTCGCGGCATCGGTTTTGGCCTTCCGTCACACCAACCCCGTGCTGCGGGTCTTTTACCGGATATCCGCGGTGTGGCTCGGACTCGTCAGTTTCCTGTTCTTTGCCGCTGTTTTGTCCTGGATCGTCTTCGGGATCGCGCTGGTGGCGGGATGGCACCCGGACTTTCACCGGGTTGTAGAAGTGCTGTTCGGCGCGGCGCTGCTGAGCGGCTTCTTCGGCGTCTTCAATGCCAGTTTGACGAGGGTTCGGCGAATTACGGTCCGGCTGGAGAACTTGCCGGAAGCCTGGCGCGGGCGCAAAGCCGCGCTCATCAGCGACTTGCATTTGGGGCACGTGAGGAACGGAGGTTTCTTGCGGCGGATCGTGGCAAAGGTGATGAAGGAGAAGCCGGATGCCGTGTTCGTCGCGGGCGATTTGTACGATGGCACGGCAATCGACGCTGCACAGGCGGCCGAGCCGCTGCGTGGTTTGCGCGCACCGCAGGGGACGTACTTTGTGGCGGGGAATCATGAACAATTCGGAGACGATTCGAGGTTTCTGCGAGCGGTCACTGGCGCGGGAGTTCACATCCTGCACAACGAAAAAGTAGAGGCAGACGATTTGCAGATCGTGGGCGTGCCCTACAACCACGCCACCCATGACGGACATCTGCGCTCCGTGTTGCAAGGAATCGGTGTGGACCGAAGCCGCGCGAGCATTTTGGTGACTCATGCGCCCGATCGTCCGCACGTCGCGGAGGAAGCCGGAATTTCCTTGCAGGTTTCGGGTCACACGCACGTCGGCCAGTTTTTCCCCTGGACGTGGGTGGCGCGGCGAATCTACCGACAGTTTGCTTACGGCCTCAGCCGGATCGGAAAGATGCAGGTGTACACATCCAGCGGCGCGGGGACCTGGGGGCCGCCGCTGCGCCTCGGATCGAGTCCGGAAATTGTGCTGCTCCAGTTTGAATAAAAACCCGGAACTCTGACGAGCTAAACGGCCGGGAGCGCACCCCCTAATTTCGGAAAAACTCAATCAGATGTTCGGAGACGCGAGCGGATTCTTCGTGCTGGAGCCAGTGGCCGGCGTTAGCGAAGGTATAGAGCTCTGCGTCGGTGCAGTAGCGCAGGCTTTCGTGCGCCATTTCGGAAAGCAGAAACGCATCGCGTTCGCCCCACAGGATGCGCGTGGGAACGCGAACGGTGCGCTCGGGGAACTTGGTGGGATAGCGAAATAGCGCGCGATACCAGTGGATCATACCGGTCACAGCGCCAGGCTGCGACCAGGCGGCGCGGTATTGAGCAAGATCTTCGGTGGAGAAAGTGCCGGGGCGGCTGGAGCGAAGAAGCGAGCGCGCGCCCACGCGGAAATGGAAGGCTGAGAAAAGGGCTTCCGGCAGCCAGGGGAGTTGAAAAAAGAAGATATACCAGCTTCGGAGCGCCTGGCGCAGGCGCGTCATCATGAATTTGCGCATCACCGAGGGGTGCGGGACATTGAGGACCACGAGCTTGGCGACGCGCTGCGGATGGAGCAGCGCCGCGCTCCACGCGACCGCTGCGCCCCAATCGTGACCTACAAGGAAGATTTTCTGCTGCCCGAGCTGGTCTGCAATGGCGATGACATCAGAGACGAGTTCCGAGAGTGCGTACGAAGCGATGCCAGCGGGTTTGCTGCTGAGGTTGTAGCCGCGCTGGTCTGGCACGATGACGCGAAAGCCCGCGGCGGCCAGCGGCGCGATCTGTTTGTGCCAGCCATACCAAAACTCAGGGAAGCCGTGGAGAAGAACTACGACCGCACCATCCTTCGGACCTGCGGCGACGGCATGCAACGCAGTTTCGCTATTTTGGAAGGCAAGTGTTTCCAGGGAGTTCAACCTCACAGCAGATTCTACCTGCCCGAGCGGCATCACGTCTCAGAGCAAAAAAGTATCAAAAGCCCGGTGCGCCGGAAGTGGCGGGACGCATTTCCGGTGCGTTGACGCCGAAGCGCAGCCGCGCGAAGTAGGTTTGGCCGAGCGACATGAGGCCGGTGTAGAGATAGCCCCAGACGAAGAGCAGCAGAAACGGCACCGTGGCGTAATTTTCGTTGATGATCGCGTAGGCGACGGTCATGGAAAAATAGAGCCCGAGAACAATTTCCGCGTAGGGTAGCCAGCCGGCTTTGTTCCTGTAGGATTTTTTCGCGAAGGTGCCCTGCTTGCCTTCGATATTGAATTTTGGCGTGCGCGCGAATTCGCTTTTCTTTCCAACGATGGCTTCCAGGACCGCTTGGGCGTTGCGCACGGAAATGCCGATGCCGGTGGCCATGACGAACGGCAGATAGAAAAATGTGCGCTGCCAGGTCTTCGGGCGAAGCTCTCTTTGCGCCACGAGATAGAAGCTGGAGATCGAGCACGTGGAAGCAAGAAACAAAGGCAGGTCGATCAGCAGCATCTGAAACCAGCCTTGCTGGAAGCGAACGATCATTACCGGCAGCAACATCGTCGAGAGCAGCACCATGAGCGGATAGCTGATGTTGGCCGTCAGGTGAAAAAAGGCCTCGGCTTTGACGTGCCAGGGAGCATCGGACCTCAAAACCTTGGGCAGGATTTTCTTCGCGGTCTGCATCAGGCCCTTGGCCCAGCGCGCTTGCTGCGCTTTGAAGCCGTTCATGTCCACAGGAAGCTCGGAAGCGCACTCGATTTGGGGAAGGTACAGGAATTTCCAGCCTTTGAGCTGCGAGCGATAGGAAAGATCCGTGTCTTCGGTGAGCGTGTCATGCTCCCAGCCACCGGCTTCATCGATCGCTTTGCGGCGCCATACACCGGCGGTGCCGTTGAAATTGAAAAAAGTGCCGCGGCGGGAACGCGCGCCATGTTCGACGACGAAATGGCCGTCAAGGAGGATGGTCTCCACGTTCGTGAGCAAGGAGTAGTCGCTGTTGAGATACGTCCAGCGCGTCTGCACCATGCCGATTTTTTCGCCGCCCTCCGGATTCATGAAGTACGGAATCGTGAGGCGGAGGAAATCGGGCTCCGGGAGAAAGTCCGCGTCGAAGATGGCGACGAATTCGCCCGTCGCGGTTTTCAGCCCATTTTCCAGCGCGCCGGCTTTGTAGCCTTCGCGGTTGGTGCGATGGATGTAGACGATGGGCATGCCCTGCGCGCCGTGGCGCTCCACGCAAGCGCGCGCGACTTGCTGCGTTTCATCCGTGGAATCGTCCAACACCTGCACGTCCAGTAGTTCGACGGGATAATCGAAATGCGAGACCGCCTCGACGAGCCGCTCGACCACGTAGCGCTCGTTGAAAATCGGGAGCTGAATAGTGACGCGCGGCCATTCCTTGACCTCGGGTGGGGATGGGGGAACATTCTTCGCATAAGCAAAGTAGTCGTAGACCAGCCAGTAGCGATGCAGCCCATAAACCGCCAGGACAAAGAGGACGATGAAATAGGGAACCATCATCGCGAGGTCGAAGGCGTTGGCGTGGTAGATGCCTCGGAACGTAGGGTCGGTAACCTTGTGCCAGTAATGGCTGATCGTATTCTGTGCCGCGAGAAATATCGTGAGTAGGAGTGTAGTGTTCACGTCGCTGAGCTGATCCAGAGACCGCGCGTGTTACCCCGCGCGGCATGCGGAGACAACGATTATAAGGCGGAGATGCTGACAGTCAATGCGTCTGAACCAGCCGGACCAGGCGGCAGTCCCTTATGGGACGAGCACGATTTTTCCCGCGGCGCCCGGTTCAAGAATTTCCTTGTGTGCGCGGGCTGCTTCGGCCAGCGGCAGCTCTTTGCCGACGACGGGACGAAGCGTGCCGTTTTCGAGCCCGGCGATCAGCCCGGCGTGGATTTCGGTTTCTTCCGCGGGCGTAATGGCCCACAGCGTGAAGCCGCGCGCGGAGGCGCGCCGGAGCATGAGGTCGCGCGGATTGATCGTGATCTCCCCGCGGTTGCCGATAACGATGACGCGGCCGTTTGTTGCGAGCAGCTTACGGTCGGCCGCGAGGTTCACATTCGCGAGCATTTCGAGAATGACGTCCGCGCCGCGTCCGCCTGTCGCTTTCAGAATTTCTTCCTGATAGCCCGCTTTGCTGTGATCAAACACCTGGTGCGCGCCTTCGCGCTTTACGAGATCGATGCCTTTCTGCGTTCCCGCCGTTCCGAACACAGTGAGGCCCATGGCCCGCGCCATTTGGACCGCGGCGCTTCCCACTCCGCCACTCGCGCCGTGCACCAATACGCTTTCCGAGGCCCGTGCCTGGGCGGAGTGATGCAGCGCGTGATACGCCGTTGTGTAAGGAACCCAAACGCCAGCGCCCTGGCTGAAACTGATTTTATCCGGCAGCGCGTGCACTTGCTCTTCCAGCGCGAGAGCGTACTCCGCGTAAGCGCCGCTCAGCGTCTTGGCGGTGTAGACGCGGTCGCCTTTCTTGACTTTCTTCACGCCATCGCCAACCGCTTCGATGACTCCCGCGCCATCGGAACCTGGGGTGTACGGAAGCGGGGGTTTCACAGCGTAGGTGCCCGCGCGCATATAGGTGTCATACGGATTCACTCCGGCAGCGTGAATGCGCACAAGGACTTGCCCGGCCGCGGGCTTGGGTGTGAGGACTTCTTCCAGTTTGAGGACTTCAGGCCCGCCAAATTCACGAACGAGAACCGCTTTCATTCGCCTGATCTCCCAATTGCCGAAACGGCATTGCTTGCGACACTAGAAATGCTCGTCAGCCGCGATGGGCGCCGGTTCCTTCTCAGTCAGACCGGCCGAGCGGCCCCAGGCGGTCGTCTGCCAGTTGTCTTTCCCCTTCTTCGCAGGGATCCACGGCGGCAGCGACTGTATTAAATACTCCGCCAGCGCATAAAGATAAGGCTCGTACATGTGGCGCAGCTCGGTCAATTTGCGATCCGCTTCCGGCCCATCCTGCAGTTTCACGCCGTGCTGCGCCAGCATGTCGCGAATGCGGCGTAGGTCCTCGGCGGGCAGCCGATCGTGAGGAAGCGCTCGCGGTGGAGTCTTGAAGACTTGCGACAAATCTACCGCCGCATGCCGCGCGATGGCGAACGTCAGCTCGGCTTGCCGCTGGCAGGCATCTTCGACGCCGACCTTGACCAGCGCGCAGGTGTCCAGAATTGCCGTGAGCGCGGCGATCCAGGACTGGTTGTCATGCTGCGAGCGGAAGAACGCCAGCACCGGATACGAAAGATGGCTCTCCATGAGTTCGGCGGCCCAAAACTCCCAGTCCTTGAGGAGGTGACGCAACGCCTCGCTGCCTCCCGGGTAAGCGTGGCGCCGAAGCAGCTCGCCCGCAGTGGGGGGCGTGCCCGCACGCGAATCCAGCAGCGAAATATTTACCTCGCGCTTCGAGAACGAACCGTAGATGAATGGCAGGTAGCCAATAACGGCGGCAAGAAAACCAAACCCAAAGCCCCCTTCGGCGGCTACCAGCGCACGCGCCAGCGGCGAGTGCGGGACGACATCGCCGAGTCCCAACGTGAAAAATGTCGTGCCGCTGAGATACAGATCGGTCACAAAGCCGGGCTGCGCTCCGGTCATGACCACGGCCGAGCCGGCACCATATTGCATCAGCCCAAAACTGAGAACGAGTCCCACGGCCCACACGCCAACCAAAATCAGCAGCGAGATCGGGCCGAAGAAGCCCAGCAACGTCTCGCGGCCCTTCCGCGACGATACGAGCCCAATGATGAATTTCCAGGTGGTCCACGTCGTTTTGTAAAACAAACGGGTCAGCCGGAATCGTCGCGTCACGCGTCGCGGAAGAATGATGGCCTCGAATGCATCCCAAATGACGATCAGGAAGATCGCGACACCCGCGGCGAAAGCGCCCGGAGCTGGAATCATGTGCGGCATTGTACCCGTTCGGGGAAGAGAACGCCCGGTTCGTTAGGGTTCGAGCCGCGCGCTGACGCTGATTTCTGCCTTGAACAGCTTCGAAACCGGGCAACCCGTTTCCGCGGCCTTAACCGCCGTGTCGAACTTGGCCTTGTCCGCGCCAGGAATTTTAGCGACCAGGTCGAGATGACTCTTGGTGATGGCGAAGCCGTCCGCGAGTTTTTCGAGCGAAATGGTAGCCGTCGTCTCCAGTTTCTGTGCGGTCAATCCCGCGTTGCCGAGCTGCGCGGAAAGCGCCATCGTGAAGCACCCCGCATGCGCCGCAGCAAGGAGTTCCTCGGGATTTGTGCCGACCCCATTTTCAAATCGCGTGCTGAACGAATATTGCGTCTGCTTCAGGACGCCGCTGTCGGTGGAAATCGTGCCCTTGCCATCCTTCAAACCACCCTGCCAGACTGCTGATGCCTTGCGCTGCATGTTTCTCTCCTTTTGCGTTTTTCGTCTGTTTCGTAATCAGAGAATTCGATTCTCCGGCAAGCAGGAAGGGTATATTCACAAAATGAAACTGTCGAGCAGCAAGTGAAACATATGCTAAAGGAAATATTGCGCGACGTTGCGCACCGCCCGTGGCCTCGGCCTGCGGGCCCGTGGGTGATGACGCAAAGCTGGCACGATCTCCTCTTTGCGCATTGGCCTGTCGATGCCGAAACACTGCGAGCGCTGATTTCTGAACGGCTGGAAATTGACACGTTCGACGGCCGGGCGTGGCTCGCCGTCGTCCCGTTTCGAATGACGAATGTTCGCTTGCGTGGGACGTCCATGGTGCCATGGCTCTCGGAATTTCCCGAACTGAACGTTCGCACCTACGTCGTCTGCGATGGGAAGCCGGGTGTCTGGTTTTTCAGCCTGGACGCCGACAACTCACTTGCCGTTGCGATCGCGCGCACTTGGTTCCACTTGCCGTACTTCCGTGCGCGGATGCTGTGTTTGGAACGCAATGGCTGGATCGAGTACGCCAGCCAAAGAGACCACTCCGATGCTGCTCCCGCCGCATTGCAAGGGCGATATCGTCCGGTTGCCCCCGTGTTCTTTCCGCAGCGGGGCACGCTCGAACATTTCCTGACGGAGCGCTACTGTCTCTATGCGCTCGACGGCAGTCACCGGCTCATTCGAGGCGAAATTCATCATCGCCCCTGGCCGCTGCAGCAGGCTCGAGCGGAGCTTGCGCGCAACACCATGGCCGAGCCGATCGGAATTGCGTTGGAGCGGCCGCCGCTCTTGCATTTCGCGCGGAGGCAAGACGTGCTCGTCTGGCCGCCCGTGCGCGTGACCTGAATCGCAGCCGCTAATTCTCACCACTTGTGAAGAATGAAGAACGCCGCAGCCACGATAAATGCGAACCCCACGCCGTGGTTCCATTTGAGCTTCTCGCCGAGATAGAAAACCGAGAACACCGGGAAGATCGAGAGCGTGATGATCTCTTGAATCGTCTTCAATTGTGCGGCGTTGAATTGGTAGGAGCCGATGCGGTTTGCCGGCACCTGAAAACAGTATTCGAAAAAGGCGATGCCCCAGCTGGCCAGGATCATTTTCCAGAGTGCCTCGTTCCGGTATTTCAAGTGCCCGTACCAGGCGAAGGTCATGAAGATGTTGGAAATCGTAAGCAATACGATGGTTCTCATTCGATTTGGTGGCTCCTCATGGATTGGCGAACAGAACTGGCATTGAGACGGAAAAGCATTCACCGGTGTTGCAATTTCGTCAAATGTTTAATGCCGGATTCCACACAAGGCCATTCCTGCCCCTTCTCCGGCATTGACCACTCCCGTACTCTGGTTGCATACCCTGTAGCACTTAGATTCCATATTCCTGGATTGGACGAAGAACGCTTGAATCGAAGAGAGGCTTGCGTGCTATCGAGATTGCACAGGTTTTTTGTTGCTTTTCTTGTATTGAGCTTTTTTCTTTCTGCCATCGCCGAGGGCCAGGAAAAAACCGTGCTGGTGGCCACCGGCTCCAGCATGCCGGAGCCGCTCTATAAGAGCTGGATCGAGGCGTATCACCAACAGCAGCCCTCGACCGATATTCGCTACATGGCCTCGGGAACCTCGGAGAGCGCCCGCAACACCCTTGCCGGTTCCGGCGATTTCGGCGGCGGAGATGCGCCCATCCCCGAAGCACAGCTCCGCGCCGCGAAGAAACCAGTTCTCGAATTGCCGGCTGTGCTGATCGGAATTGTAGTGATCTTCGAACTGCCCTGTGAAGAACGAGCTCAAACTCACCGTGCCCGTAGTGGCCAATATTTTTCTCGGGAAAATCAAAGCCTGGAACGATCCGGCCATCGCGAAACTCAATCCAGAAATGAAACTCCCCGAACTTCCGATTCACGTCCTCCACCGCGCTGACGGCAAGGGCTCCAATTACATCCTCTCGGACTATCTTGCAAAAGTCAGTCCTGAATTTCTTGCCACGGCCGGCCGCGGCGAATCGCCAAAATGGCCTGTAGGCCAGGCCTTCCAGCGTTCGCAGGACCTGGTGGCTAAGCTGCGAAACACGCCCGGCGCGATCGGCTACACCGAGTTGAATCTTGCCGCCGGCGCCGGCATCCGCTTTGCCAGCATCAAGAACGCGGCGGGTGAGTTCATCAAGCCTTCCACGAAGTCGATCGACGCGGCATCCTCCAGCGGCGGCAAGATGACTCATGATTTTCGGATCTCACTGACGAACGCGCCCGGAAAAAATAGCTATCCGATCAGCAGTTTCACCTGGCTCTATGTTCCCGCGGTTGCCAAGGATCCCGCGCGCGGCCGCGCCGTGGCCGACTACCTGAAGTGGGTCTACACCAGCGGCCAGAGAATCGCCCAGGATGAGGGCTACGCCACCTTGCCCGAAGACGTCCTCGCGAAAGTAGCAGCCAAGGCCGCAACTGTCCGCTGAACCAGGACCGCAATCGGCTCAACAGTTGCAGCCAAGCTCGGTGAAAATGGATGACTTGTCGCGGAGGGTCGCCCGCCGTGCCGGCACAGCGATCAAGGGATCCGCGCGGGCCAAAGGCCTCGAATGTATACCGTGTTGTCCACCACTCGATAATAGACCAGCCAATTGCCCGCATTAAACCAGCGGTGGCGGCGAAAGCGGCGTCCCTTGGTTCTGACGGGGTACATGTGCGGAAAAAATGAAAGCGCGGGTATTTTCTCGAGAATCTGTTCCCGGTCTCGATCCGGAAGTTCTTCAAACAATTCCCAGGCTGTGCGGGTCCAGACGACCCCGTGTTTCACCGTTTTCTTCTCTTTGTGCTTCTGGTACGGGACATTCTAATAACTTCGCCATGCGCTATGACGCGTCCCGCTTTGATATCCGCGTCGGATTTCGCCATCATTTCTCGAAAGGCAGGGTCGGCTTCGATCCTGTCGAGGCGCTCTTCCATGTCCGCATAAAGCTGGATAGCTTCGCGTACGATTACACTTCGATTGCCATCGCGGTAGGATGCAAGTTCTTCGAGTAGTTTATTAGTTCGTTTGTCGAGAACGAATTGGTGGCGCATTGCGCGAACCTCCAGAGACCACCATAGACAGAAAGTGTGGAGTAGTCAACACCATTCATGAATGGTGTTGAATGAGCTTCGGGACAGGGTCACACTAGACGTTTAACGTCAGGCTGACGAGGTCCGGTCGCGTCGGCGGAGGGAGCGGCGGCAGCTTCGAGCGGTCCACCGGACGATAGAGCGTGTCGCGCTCGACGGGAACGCGCCCGGCGGCACGGATCAAGCGTTCCAGTTCGTTGCGCGAGGTAAACTGGGAAGTCTTCGCGCCGGCGTCGTGATAGATCTTTTCTTCCACCACCGTCCCGTCCAAATCGTTCGCGCCGAAACGCAGCGCAATCTGCGCGATGCTCGGCGAGAGCATGATCCAGTACGCCTTGATGTGCTCGAAATTATCAAGCACCAGGCGCGACACTGCGATGTTGCGCAAATCCGCGTAACCGGTCGGCTTCGGGATGTGCGAGAGCGCCGTGTTGTCTGGATGAAACGCCAGCGGAATGAACGCTACGAAGCCGTGCGTCTCATCCTGCAATTCGCGCAACTGGACGAGGTGATCCACGCGCTCTTCTTCGGTTTCCACGTGGCCGTAAAGCATCGTGGCGTTCGAATGCAATCCAATTTCATGCGCTTGCCGGGCGATGTTCAGCCACATCTGCCCGCTGACCTTGTGGTCGCAAATGATCCGGCGCACGCGTGGATGAAAAATCTCCGCGCCTCCGCCGGGCAGCGAATCAACGCCGGCTTCTTTCAACTTCAGCAATGTTTCTTTTGTCGATAGCTTCGCGATGCGCGCGAAGTAGCCCACCTCGACCATGGTGAACGCCTTTAAATGCACTCCAGGGCAGCGTTGCTTCAGCCCGCGGATCATTTCCAGAAAATATTCGAACGGTAAGTCCGGGTGCAGGCCGCCGACAATATGAAATTCCAGCGCGCCTTCGCGCACACCCTGTTCGGCACGGTCGTAGATCTCATCCAGCGCAAAATTGTAGGCGCCGGGCGCATCGGGATCGCGGCCAAACGCGCAAAGTTTGCAGTGCGCCACGCAAATATTTGTCGGATTGATGTGCCGGTTGACGTTGTAATACGTGATATTGCCGTGCTTTTTCTCGCGCACGTGATTCGCCAGCCAGCCCACGGCCAGCAGGTCGGGCGAGCGATATAGCGTGATGCCATCGTCGAAGCTCAGCCGTTCGCCGGACAGGACTTTGTCCGCAATCGGCTTCAACCGAAGATCGCTAATCGTCAGTTCGCTCATTTTGAATCCGTCGAAAATATCAAACGCGCCAAACCGCAACCGCCGCGCCCCAGAACAGCAGGAACAACATACTAATATAGCCGTTCACGGCGAAAAACGCAGCGTCCAGCTTGCTCAGGTCGTTCGCTTTGACAAGGGAATGCTCGTACGCAAGCAGCGCCGCCACAACTGCGATTCCCATCCAAGCCGGCCACGGCAAACCAAAGCTGAACGCCAGCCATCCGAGCAGCCCGATCACGCCGGCGTGCATCGCGCGCGCGATCAACAGCGCATTCGCGATCCCAAACCTTTTCGGGACGGAAAAAAGCCCGGCTTGTTGATCGAAATCCACGTCCTGGCAGGCATAGAGCACGTCAAAGCCTCCGACCCACAACGTGACCGCCCCGCAAAGAATCAGCATGCGCGAGTCGAGCCCGCCGGTGATGGCGATCCACGCCGCCGCCGGCGAAATGCCCAAAGCGAAGCCAAGAAAAAGATGCGACCAGCTCGTGAAGCGCTTCGTGAACGAGTAGAAAAATAGAATCGCGATCGCCAACGGCGCAAGTTTCAGCGCAAGGAGGTTCAACTGCCAGGCCGCCACAAAAAACAGGGCGACCGCAACCACGGTGAAGAACCACGCAAACTGCACAGAGAGAGCGCCTGTCGCCAGCGCACGCTGCTTCGTGCGCGGGTTCTCGCGATCGTAGCGAAGATCTGCGATGCGGTTCATGGTCATGGCCGCGGACCGCGCCGCAACCATGGCAATCACGATCCACAAAATTTGCCGCAACGTGGGCCATCCGTGCTGGGTAGCGCGCGCGGCGAGCAACGCTCCGGTCAACGCAAATGGCAACGCAAACACGGAGTGCTCGAACTTAATCATCTCCAGCACGGTCTTGATGCGGCCTGCCATTTCTAGTTCATGCCTCAGCTTTCTTCGACGCCGGAGTGCCTGCCCAGCGGTACATTTTTTCTTGAGGCAGATCAAACTGCGCAAGCACGCGGCAGACATACTGCGTCACCAGATCGTCGATCGTTTTCGGATGGTGATAGAACGCGGGAACGACCGGCATGATTACCGCGCCTGCCTGCTGCGCCCTCAGCATATTTTCCAGATGCACGCGGTTGAACGGCGTGTCGCGCACACAAAGCACGAGCTTGCGGCCTTCCTTGAGCATGACGTCCGCCGCACGCGCCACAAGATCGTCGCTGATCCCGTTGGCAATCGCCCCAAGCGTTCCCATCGAGCAGGGAATCACAATCATGGAGTCGACCACGTAGCTGCCCGAGGCGATGGACGCGCCGACATCCTTATTTGGCAGAATTTCAATTTTTGCGGCCGGGTGACCGAGAATCCGGCTCGGCAGTTGCTTCAGATCACCTGCGGAAAGACCGAGTTCTTCGGCAAAAAGCCGCTGGCCCGCTTCCGTCACCACCAGGTGCACGCGCGCGACGCGCGCATCTTCTTCGAGCAAAACCAGCGCCTTTTGCGCGAGAATGGCCCCGCTGGCCCCGGTCACACCCACGGTTACAATCTGTTTTTGCGTGTCAGCCATGTTTTCCGCGAGGATAGATTCAGTCTCGCAGCGCCCTCCGGGCAAGTCAAGCCGAGGAGTTGAGCGCATGCAGTGTTAGAATTCGCATCGGCCGGACCATATGAATCAGAGTGAATTGTTGAAAATTCTGGAATCCGTGAAATCTGGCGACCTCGCGCCCGTCGAGGCCATCGACCGCCTCAAGCATCTGCCCTTCGAAGATCTGGGTTTCGCAAAGGTAGATCATCACCGGGCGCTGCGCCAGGGCTTCGCCGAAGTCATTTTCGGCAAAGGAAAGACGCCGCAGCAGGTTGCCGCCATCGTGAAGGCCATGCTGCGCAAGAAAGATTCGCGGCACAACATTTTAGTAACGCGCGCGGACGCGAAATTGTTTGCGCCGGTGAAGAAGTTGAATCGCACCGCGAAATTCCACGCGCTGTCCGGCGTGATCACCATCGAGCGCAGTACTGAAATCACCGGCAAAGGCACGATACTCGTGGTCTCCGCCGGCACTAGCGACATTCCCGTCGCGGAAGAGGCCTTGCTCACCGCCCGCATGATGGGCAATCGCGCCGAGCCGCTCTATGACGTCGGCATTGCCGGCATCCATCGCCTGCTCGATCATCGCGGAAAACTCGTCGAAGCCCGCGTCATCATTTGTGTCGCAGGAATGGAAGGCGCATTGCCGAGCGTCGTCGGCGGCCTCGTCGCCGTGCCGGTAATCGCCGTTCCCACCAGCGTCGGCTACGGCGCCAGCTTCGGCGGCGTCGCCGCGCTGCTCGGTATGCTTAACAGTTGTACCTCGAATGTAACCGTTGTCAACATCGACAACGGCTTCGGCGCCGCTTGCGTCGCCTCCTGCATCAACCGACTCTGAAGATTTCTTTGGAATTCTCTGCGAATCTCTGAGCACTCGGCGTCTCTGCGTTGTCTCTTTCTTCTTCTTTTCCAGCGCAAGTATCGCTGCCTGCCCTCACGCTCTCAATAGAACCTTCATCACGCCCGGCTGCTGGGCGAAACGGATTGCTGCGGCCGCCTCCGCAAGCGGAAACGTCCGAGTGATCAGCGGAGCTGGATCCACTTCACCCGAACGCAGCAAAGCAATCGCTTTGGTGAATGGCCCGCACCGCGAGCCCACCACGGTAATTTCTTTCACCACGATCGGCCAGGTCTCGACGGGAGCCGCGCCGTGAAATGTGGACTTCAAAACGAGCGTTCCGCGAGGCTCGGTCATTTGCAGCGCCATCGCCAAACCCGTTGGCGAGCCGGTAGCTTCAACGAGAAGCGCAAAACTATCTTTGCTGCGCTTCCAATCACTGGCGTTCCCCCGAACCTTTTTGGTTCCGATCCCAGCACGGCGAGCAAACGCGAGTTTTTCAGAGTGTTTTCCATACATCACGACACGCGGCACGGCAGTTTTCAAAACGCGCGCGATGAGCTGCGCGAGCTTGCCATCGCCGAGGACCGCAACGGAGTGAAACTCCTTCGCATTGACTTGATCGAGGATTTCGCAAGCCGCGGCTAGCGGCTCGACAAAAACAGCTTGCTCGTCCGTAATGTTATCCGGAACGATGTGCAAATTTTCCACCGGCAGCGCGAGATATTCCGCAAACGCGCCGTCGTGATTCACGATCCCCAGGACGGTCCGGCGTGCACAATGCGTCTTCCATCTGCGCTTGCAAAAACTGCAAACTGGTTTGAAACCATACGCCGAACAAGAAACATTGATTTCCCCGCAGACTCGCCGTCCCAGCCATTTCTTCTTCGCTGCCGCCGAGACGCCGCGCACTTCCGCAACTTCGCCGACAAACTCGTGCCCCAGTGTCCCGTGAAAATTGTGGTAGCCGCGAAGAATTTCGATGTCCGTGTTGCAGATTCCCGCCAGCCGCACTCGGATAAGAGCCCAACCTCTCCGCAATCTCGGCAGCGGTCTGTTTTTCGAGACGAGTTTGTGGTTGCGCGCTGCGAACGCGAGCATTTTTGGCTGTCTCCGCAATCAGTGAAGGGCAGCGGCCAGTGTCTTGAGTAAGACTGGCTCTTGTTCTGGGAACACCGTACGGAGATCGAGGATGAGGCGGTCGTCTTCCACTCGGGCGATCACCGAGACGCCAGCAGGCGCGCGGCGAAGGCGATGTTCAAGTTTCGTCGCGGAATAACGGGCGCTGGCGATTCGAATCACTTTCGACGGCAACGATTGCGACGGCGTGGAGCCCCCGCCCGCGAGCGAAGTGCCGTCCGTAATCTCGATTTCGACTTCATCCAGCGGAAGCTCGAGGCGGAGTTCGCGCAGGAAATTCTCCGCCCGGCGCTTCAGTTCCTGCGGCGTCATTCGAATCATCCGCATCACTGGGATTTCATCCCAGGCCGCGCGCAGATACGCGCCAAGCGTAATCTCAAGCGCGGCAATCGTGAGCTTGTCCACGCGCAACGCCCGAAAAAGAGGGTGCCGCCGAACGCGCGCCACCAGATCTTTTCTCCCGGCAATAATTCCCGCTTGCGGCCCGCCAAGAAGCTTGTCGCCGCTGAAGGTAACAATGCCCACACCCGCGTCAATGCTTTGACGCACCGTTGGCTCGGTAATGCCGTGTTCGGCAAGTTCGGCCAAGCAACCGGAGCCGAGATCTTCCACAAGCGGCAATCCGCTCCGCTGGCTGAGCGCCACCAGCTCTTCGAGGGAAGGTTTGTCAGTGAACCCTGTGACCGTGAAATTCGAAGGATGCACACGAAGCAGCATGCGTGTTTTTTCATTGATCGCGTTTTCGTAGTCCGCGAGCTTGGTGCGATTGGTCGTCCCGACTTCGCGCAAAAGCGCGCCGCTCTGCTCCATGATTTCCGGGATTCGAAAGCCGTCGCCGATCTCAATGAGTTCGCCGCGCGAGACGATCACTTCGCCGCCGCGGGCCAGCGCCGCGAGGACCACCAGGATGGCCGCGGCACAATTGTTGACGACGATGGCGGATTCCCCGCCGCTGAGGCGCGTAAGAAGTTCCGCGGTATGCACGTCACGCTTGCCGCGCGCGCCCGCCTCTAAATCGTATTCTAGATTCGAATACTGCGTGGCTGTCCGGCGCAATTCTTCCACCGCGGCCTCCGGCAGTGGCGCGCGGCCCAGGTTGGTGTGGAGGATCACGCCGGTGGCGTTGATCACCGGCTGCAGCGACCGTGAAAGAATTCGTTCCACGGCAGCGGCGATGAGCTCTTCCACCGAACCCGGACCGAGCGCCATCGCGCTCCAATTCGAATCGCCGGCGATGCGCGCGCGAAGATCCGCCAGCACCGCGCGCGCCACTTCCACGACCACGCCGCGGTCCACGCGATTCGAAAGCGCCGCCAGCCGCGGCTGCAGCAGCAATTCGTCCACCGAAGGAATTTGCCGCAGCAGTTCCGCTTGCTCGTTCGAAACCGCGCGTTTGGCCCGGGCATCCATTCGAACATTTCAGCACAGAGCGGAGCCGCGGGCAATGCCGGCGGCCCGCAGCGGTGGCGTATGCGCGTCGCTGCGCGCCCCTCCGGTTGACGCGATTCGCTTGTGCTCCTAGCATGGAGGTTCGGGGGTTTTCTCCACGCATGGCGACCATTGACGAAGAGTTGGGCCAGCTCGAACGGGACATCCGCCAGCTCAAGATCGAATACGACCAATTTTTCGGAGGCGGCCGGAAGCGTCCGCCCACGGAAATCGAATGGCGCATTGATCTGCTCGTGAAGCGCTACGCGGAACGCGGAGGCGAACTGAAATTCGCGCAGCGGTTCCGCTTCAATAATCTTTCGCAGACGTACGCGAAGTACAAAGACATCTTTCGTAAGAAAACCGCGGCGAAAGAGGAAGGCAAGGTCCAGCGCCACTTTGGCGCAGCGGCGAAAGAGATCGAAGCGGCCCGCCGCAAGAATGAAGAGGAAGAGCATGCGCACGAGCCGAAGGCATTCCGCATGACCTGTTCCGAGCCGGAGCGCGAGACGGAAAAAGTCGAGCAGCTGTACCAGGCGTTCTTGCAGGCGAAGCAGCAGGCCGGCGAGCACACCGGAAAACTTTCACGCTCGAGCTTCAATGAATTCGTGCTGAAAAAAACCAAAGAACTCCAGAAACAGAAAAATTGCAAAGACGTCGAATATGTGGTGGAAACCGTCGAAGGCCAGGTCAAACTGAAAGCGCTGGTGAAATCGTAGATTTTTCCGTGCGTTTCCCACAGGCCGTGCACTTCCCCTATTCGCGCGAGACTCGTACACTGTTCTGCTTTTCCATTTTCGGAGGAATCGATGGCGGTGGAGCGCGCGCTGATCAGCGTGTTTGACAAGTCGGGAATCGTGGAATTTGCGAAGCGGCTCGCCGCGCTGAAGATCGAGATTCTCTCGACCGGCGGAACGGCGAAGCTGCTGCGCGAAGCGGGCGTCAGCGTGCGCGACGTTTCGGATTTCACGGGCTGGCCGGAAATGCTCGGCGGACGCGTGAAAACCCTGCATCCGAAAGTGCATGGGGGGCTCCTCTTCCGGCGAAGGAACGCGGAAGACCAGAAGCAGGCAGCGGAACACGGCATCGCGCCGATTGATTTGGTGGTGGTGAATCTGTACCCGTTTGAGGCGACGGCGGCGAAAGCCGGGCTGACCGCGGAAGAGTTGATCGAAAACATCGATATCGGCGGGCCGACGATGCTGCGTTCGGCGGCGAAAAATTTCGAGAGCGTGACGGTCGTCACTGATCCCGAGGATTTCGAGCGCGTGGCGAAGGAACTCGAGAGCGCGGGCGACACGACGCTGGCGACGCGGCTGGAACTGGCGCGCAAAGTGTTTGCGACAACTTCTCGGTACGACGGAACTATCACGATGGAATTGGAGCGATTGGCGGCAGCTTCGGGAAATATTTCTCTGGAAGCGAGGCCGGTGCTTCCGCAGCGCGTGCATATTGCACTTCGGCGGCAGCAGGAATTGCGGTACGGCGAAAATCCGCACCAGGCCGCGGCGCTGTACGTGCCAGCGGGAAGGAAACCGGAAGGACTGGCGGCGGCGAAGCAGCTCCAGGGCAAGGAGCTTTCGTACAACAATTTCGTGGACCTCGAAGCGGCGCGCAGCCTAGCCGCGGAATTCTCCAAACCCGCGGCGGTGATCATCAAGCACAACAATCCGTGCGGGACAGCGGAGCAAGGAACATTGCGCGAAGCGTATCTGAAAGCGCTGGCGTGCGATCCGCTTTCGGCGTTCGGCGGCGTTCTGGCGTTCAACCGCATGGTGGACGCGGCGACCGCGGAAGAAGTCGCGAAACTTTTCGTGGAGTGCATCGCCGCGCCGGGTTTCGATGAAAAATCCAAAGCCATTTTCGCGGCGAAAAAAAATCTGCGATTGCTCGAACTGCCCCCCGGCGGCTTGGAGCCGGAGGGCGAGCTGCAACTCAAACGCATTCTCGGGGGAATGCTGGTGCAGCAGCCCGACTTGGGCGAAGTCCAGGAAAGCGAATTGCGCACCGTGACGAAGCGCGCGCCGACAGCGGAAGAGCTGCACACGATGCGCTTCGCGTGGAAGGTGGCGAAGCACGTGAAGTCCAATGCCATCGTCTTCGCGAAAGATGGCGCAACGCTGGGCGTCGGCGCCGGGCAGATGAGCCGCGTCGATTCCGTGAAACTCGCCGTGATGAAGGCGCAATCGCCGCTCGCGGGAAGCGTAGTGGCGTCGGACGCGTTTTTCCCCTTTCCCGATGGCGTGGAGGAAGCCGCCAAGGCCGGAGCGACCGCCGTGATCCAGCCGGGCGGCTCGGTTCGCGACGCAGACGTGATCGGGGCGGCGGACCGTCTCGGTTTGGCCATGGTGTTCACCGGGATGCGGCACTTTCTGCACTGAGATGTAGGAGTCGGAAAGTCCGAGAGTCGAAGAGTCGAAAAGTCGAAGGGTCGAAGAGGGTGAAGGGTCGAAGGTAACGAGGCAGCGAGTTCCAGAATGGGAATTGTTGGTACACACCCGGCAGTTTTCGTAAGAGTGGCAAATACAGGACTTACGGGATACGGAACTTGGAAGAGTGCGTAGCGTGTAGAAAACAAGGGATTTGCGAATGCGCTTTTTGCGCGGAAGTGTCTCATAAGAGGTGAGACTTGCGACGAAGTGGTACGCCACCCGGATCCGACGGGCCACTGGCGACGGCGCGGAAGGATAGGAAAAAGCGGGGAATTTTGAATGGCAAACACGGGAAAGAATAG
Organism: Acidobacteriota bacterium; assembly: GCA_003224055.1. Taxonomy (GTDB): domain Bacteria; phylum Acidobacteriota; class Terriglobia; order Acidiferrales; family UBA7541; genus Acidiferrum. Next base: position 25,592 of record QHYE01000025.1, read on the forward strand.
CACAAAAGTACACTGCGTGTCAATTACTTTCTGCGTATCATTCGAACGGAGCGGTAAGATGTTGAGCTGTTAGGAGTTGGGCAAATTAGGATGGTGCGCCGGGAAACGGGAATTGGAGAGCGAAACAGTCGGAGAGAGTCAAAAGCCCCGCCTTCCAACACCGGACGGGGCAGCCAGAGTCGTCTACGGGAATACGTCCGGGCCACCGGGCCGTAACGCATCCCTCCGACAAGGTCGGAGTGCGCAGGAAGCAGTCACCCTTGCAAACCCGCTGTGGTTCAAGGGGCTGGGCCCCGCCGATTTGTAGTGGCCGCTTCTCTCTCTTGACCTCTCTCGTTGCTCAGTCCGAGTGCCGGAGCTTGGTGCGCGTGGTCACCCAAATATCAAACATGGGCCCTCCCACATTTCCTGGACGGAATGGCGAGTGGAAGTAGAGTTCCGTGCCGTTGCGGGAGAGCGCCGGGCCTCCATCAATAAATACGCTGTTGACGACCGGCCCCAGGTTCACCGGGGTTGCCCAGGGGTCGGAAGTGCTCGCGCGCGTCGCAACCCATAGATCAATGGCTTGTCCTCCCGCGCCGAGCGTCCCCGGCCGGTTAGAGGTTAGGTATACTTCTCGGCCGTCCCGCCGGATGGCCGGGCCTTGGTCATCGAAGGGGCTGCTGAGTTCCGTAACCAGGACGGCCGGACCGAAGGTCTCTTCGTCGCCGTCCTCATTGAGCGTGCTGGCATAGATGTCGTTCCCGTCCAGGCCTCCCAGTCGGTTCGAGACAAAGTACAGGGTGATGATCCCGGTCTCGTCGTCTTCAAAGTACTCCGGGCCTTGCTCGTCGGCTATGGTGTTGACTCCGCCGCCGAGATTTACCGGGGGTTGCCAAGCGAAGTCGTCGCGCTTGTTGTTGCGTCGAGAAACATAAATGTCATTGTTGCCAAACCCATCTGGACAATTACTCGAGAAATACAGCCTGTGCCCGTCGGAGGAAAGAGCGGGGCTGGCGTCGTTGAAGGCGCTGTTGATGTTGGGTCCGAGGTTTTGCGGTGTTCCCCAGGGGTCTTTAACGCTTGCCCGTTGTGAGACCCAGATGTCAGAGCCTGAAAGAGGGAAGACTTAGCGTGGAAAAATGTGATGCGTCTTTTTGCTGGGGCTGCGCATCCATTTGGACAGCGCGCGAGAAGCGAGACGAGCGCAGCGAGGTGAATTCATGGCGGCACCGAGCGCAGGAACCAAGATTGTCTTGCAGGTTGGCGCGGAATTTCGTATCCGGAAAAACGGCGATCTGATCATGGACAATCCGGAGCTGGAATTGGAACGCGAGGAGCGCGCGGCCGATGCCGTGCTGCTTTACCGCTTCGAAGCAAGCACCGGCGAGCATGTTTTGCGGCTGCTGGATCCGGTCGCCGATCATAAGCACCTAAAAGTGCATCGCCCCAACGATTGAATTGCGACGGCTCGCAACTGCGCGCTACTTCACGCGGTGGTAGGTGACTTCGATGGCTTTGGGTTTGCCATCGGCGTCGGTGATGTCGCCGTGGGACACGTAGGTGTCGCCGTCCACGCGCGTCAGGATCGCATCCTTCAGTTGGTTCACGACGGAATTGTCAAAACGGAAGACGCCGCCTTCCGATTTCGTGAGATTCAGGTGGTAGGCTTCCTTTTCCTCCCAGGGTTTTAACTCCGGAGAAAAATGGCGGAAGTAAAACTCGATGCCGCCGGGCATTTCGCGAATGGTGAAAAGCTCGATGACGATGGTTTTTTCGGTGTCGGTGAGGCGGAAGAAGCCCTGCATCGTGCCGTTCCTGGGAGCCATCCATTGCTGTTCGGCAGTCATGGGGCCGAGATGGCCTTCCCAGCGGCCGGCGAGCCAGGAAAAATCCTCGAGCGCGGGTTTGCTGTTTTCGGGCGTGACGGTGATGATGGCGGCGTGGGCCGTTTCTTTTTGCGCGGCGCGCGAGTGAGCATGTACGGCGAAAATTGAAAAACCCGCGAGGAGAATGACGGCGAAGAGACGAAGTGAACGATTTGAAAGTGTCATGAGCGGCCTCGGTAGGTATATACAACACTGGCGGTAAATCTTTAGAACGAATGCGTCATTGCCGGCCGATGCGATCGATTTCCTTTTTGAGGGACAGTTTGTCGAGGCTCCAAAGCGGCAAGGAAAGGAACAAGCCGATACGGCGATCCAGGACGACAAAGGCGTCGAGAAAAGCGCGTTCGATCTGCGCGGGGCTGCCGGCGACGGCGGCAGGATCGGGAACGCCCCAATGGGCGGTGATGGGTTGTCCCGGCCAGACGGGACAGACTTCGCGAGCGGCGTTGTCGCAAACAGTGAAGACAAAATTCATCGGAGGTGCGCCGGGCCTGGCGAATTCGTCCCAGCTCTTGCTGCTCAAGTTGGAAGTGGGAAGGCGCGCTGCTTCGAGTTGCTTCAAGGCGTGCGGATTGACGCGGCCGGCGGGAAAGCTGCCTGCGCTGTAGGCGGCGAAATTGGGTTTTGAGGATGGCTTCGGCCATGATGGAACGGGCGGAATTGCCGGTGCAGAGAAATAGAACGTTGTAGGGCGATTGCATCCTGATTTCAGGCGCGGCAGGAAGGGCCGACGACGTTGCCGCGGCGCGCGGGTTTGGCGGCGCGAACGAAGGCGCTGATGAATTTGCCGTCGATGAGCGGTGCGACTCTTTCGACATCGAGGCCGGCAGAAGCGAGAAAATCGCGAGCTTCATCGATTTTGTAAACGCGAGTGGGCTCGATGTCCACGGATTCGAAACCGGCGGCATAAAGTTTATCTCGGTATTCGTACTCCTCGAGTGCGCCGGCAATGCAGCCCACCCAGAGTTCCATGCTCTTGCGAATGGCAGCGGGGACTTCACCGCGAACGACGACATCGGAGATGGCGAAACGGCCGCCGGGTTTCAACACGCGGAAGGCTTCGCGGAGGACGCGACCCTTGTCGCCGGAAAGATTGATGACGCAGTTGGAGATGATGACGTCGACGGAGTTGTCCGGCAGAGGAACGTTTTCAATGGCGCCTTTCAGAAATTCGACGTTTTCGACGCCGGCTTTTTTCTGGTTCTCGCGGGCGAGGGCGAGCATTTCGTCGGTCATGTCCAGGCCGTAGGCTTTGCCGGCAGGGCCGACGCGTTTTGCGGAAAGGATGACATCGATGCCGCCGCCGGAACCGAGATCGAGGACGATTTCGCCGGGCTGAAGCTGCGCGAGGGCGGTTGGATTGCCGCAGCCGAGCGAGGCAGCGACGGCTTTTTCCGGGAGTGCGGCTTTTTCGGCGTCGTTGTAGAGGTCCTTGGTGATAGGATCGCAGCAACTGAGTTCGGCGCCGCCGCCGCCGTTCGCCGTGCCGCCGCTGGCAGCGCGCTTGGCGGCTTCGCCGTATTTTTGTTTCACGGCTTCTTGGATGTTTGGCTCACTCATAGAAGTTCCTCACTTTGAAATCTGGACGACCGATTCCGCGGGGACCGCGCGGCTGCGCGTGCAGCATTCTTCATAGAGAAAATTCATAACTTCGCGAAGGGCGTCGGTGTCCGCGGAATACCAGAGGTAGGTGCTCTCACGGCGCACATGGACGAGGCCCACCTGTTTCAGTTTCTCCAAATGATGCGAAAGAGTGGAAGCGGGGATGCCGAGCTCTTCCTGGACTTCGCCGGCGACCATGCCGTCGGGATGGGCGGCAAGCAGGAGCCGGAGAATCTGGAGGCGGGGCTCCGCGCCGAGGGCGGAGAAGCGGTCGGCGGAGCGAGTGACCAGAAGCGGATCGGGCTTCCTCATGCTTCGATAGTTGCGGAAATATGGAATGATGTCAACCTTTTTTTCGTTGTCAACGCTTACCCCGGCTGCGGCATCTTAGTGGTGTGCCTCCCGGGCCCTGGAAACGGTCCCTCTTTTGGCTTTTGACCGCGTTTCGGCCGCATGGGATACTTTTTGTTTCCGGGGCTGACATGAACCTTTACAGGATTAGCTTTGTCGCAGTACTCGCCGGCGCGTTCGGCGCCGCGACCCTCGCGAAGACAACCCAAGATTCCGTGCCAGCGAGGAAGACGGAAGCTTCTACGGTGCCGCAGGAGCAGTTTGTCCTTCCAAACTCCGCCCTTCCCAAAAAAGATTCGGTGCGCGCCGAGGCCTATTTCAACTACACAATGGGCCACATCTACGAACAACAGTACGAAGCGACAAGCCGGGCGGAGTACGCCACGTCGGCGATTGAGGCGTACAAGAAGGCGTATGCGCTGGATCCGAAATCGCCGGTCATCGGCGAGCGGCTGGCGGAGATGTATTGGAAGGCGCAGCGCATCAGAGAGGCCGTGGCAGAAGCACAGGAAATCCTGAAGCGCAATCCAGACGACGTGCAATCGCGGCGGCTGCTGGGACGAATCTATCTGCGGAGCCTGGGGGATCTCAGTTCGGGCAGCGGCCAATCGGAGACGGTGGGCCGGGCCATCGAGCAGTATCGCGAGATTAACCGGCTGGATCCTACGGACACGGAATCGGCGTTGTGGCTGGCGCGGCTTTACCGGCTGAAGAATGAGCACGACAAAGCGGAACAGGTGCTTCGAGGCATTCTGAAAACCGATCCGGAAAACGAACTCGCGGTGGAGCAATTGACGCAACTGCTGATGGATGAAGGGAAGTCCGCGGAAGCGGTGGCGCTGCTCGAGGGAACTGCCGGACACTCGCCTTCGCCGGTGCTGCTGGATCTGCTGGGGGACGCGTACACGCAGGCGCATGACCTCGCGAAGGCGGAACAAGCGTACCGCAAGGCGCAGGAATTGGATCCGTCCGAGCTGAGCCATCAGCGTGGGCTGGGCCAGACGCTGCTGGCGGAAGAAAAATATGCGGAAGCGCTGGCGGTGTTTCAAAAGCTATCGGATTTGATGCCGGATGATTCGGACGTGTATCTGCGGATCGCGCAAATTTACCGCGAGCTGCACCAGCTGGACAAAGCGGAAAGCAACCTGGTGAAGGCGCGGCAGTACGCGCCGGGCAGCCTGGAAGTGATGTATAACGAGGCCATGTTGTACCAGGCGCAAGGGCGCTACGAAGATGCGATTCGCGTGTTGTCCGATGGAGTGACGGGCGTCAAGGCGCAACCCGCGGCGCAGCCGACGCGGCGGAGGTCGCTGGCGATCCTGTATCAGCAACTGGGGCAACTGTACCGCGATACGCAGAATTATCAGGCAGCGGTTTTCACGTACGAAGAGTTGGGGCGCCTCGGCGAGGAAGAAGATCGGCGCGCGCGGATGATGATCATGGACACGTACCGCGCGGCGAAGGATTTGCCGAAAGCGCTGGCAGCGGGCAAAGAAGCACTTGGGAAATATCCGGCGGATCCATCCATACGCGCGAGCCATGCATTGTTGCTGGGCGAGAGCGGGCAGACGGAAGACGCGGTCAAGATTTTGCGCGCGCAGCTCCGCGGGAATGAAGCGGACCGGGAGGTTTATCTGAACATCGCACAGGTCTACGAACGCGGGCGGCGCTACAAGGAAGCCGAGGAATCGGTGCGCGCGGCGGAAGTCCTGCCCGGGCAGGCGCGGGACAATGAAATGGTGTGGTTCCTGCTCGGCGCCATTTACGAGCGCCAGAAATTTTTCGATAAAGCCGAGGAACAGTTCAGGAAAGTTCTTGCAGTGAATCCCAAGAGTGCGCCGGTGCTGAATTATTACGGTTACATGCTGGGCGATCTGGGAATCCGGCTGGATGAGGCGGAAGCGCTGGTGCAGCGGGCGCTGAAGGAAGAGCCTTTCAGCGGGGCGTACCTGGACAGCCTGGGCTGGATTTATTTCAAACAGGGCAAATTGGCGGCTTCCGAGACGACGTTGCGGAAGGCCGTGGAACGCGAAAGCCATGATGCGACGATTCATTCTCATCTCGGCGATCTTTATGCCAAGATGGGGCGCGGCGATTTGGCCGCCGCCGAATGGGAAAAGTCGCTGAACGAATGGCGGCGTTCCCTGCCCGCGGACGTTGAGCCGGAAAAAGTGGCCGAGCTGGAGAAAAAGCTCTCGCAATCGAAACGGCGCCTGGCGCAGAAATCCACTTCGAGCGTCGCGAAACCTTAATCAACCTCATGTCTGAAGTCCGCATCCCGGCGTACGCAAAAATCAATCTCCGCCTGGACATTCTGGGAAAGCGCACGGATGGTTTTCACGAGTTGCGCACGATATTTCAGACCATTTCGCTGCACGATGAATTGCGGCTGCGGACCTCGAGGCAGCCGGGGATTTCGCTGACGATTCGCGGAAATGAATCGCTTTCGAAAGAGCCTTTCCAGAACAATCTCGTCTATCGCGCCGTGGATGTGTTGCGCCGGGAACTGAAGATTCGCGGGGGCGTGGAAATTGAGTTGCGGAAAACGATCCCTGCCGGGCGAGGGTTGGGCGGGGGATCCAGCGATGCGGCCGCGGCGCTGCTCGGCGCCTTGCGGCTGGCGCGAAGGAAATTGCCGGCGGCGCGATTGATCGAGCTTGCCGCCTCGCTCGGTGCGGACGTGCCGTTTTTCCTGCTCGGCGGGCGCGCCCTGGGAGTGAACAAGGGCGATGAGATTTATCCGTTGCAGGACATTCCGAAGCAACACCTCCTCGTTGTTTCACCGGAAGAAATTCATGTGCCCACGCCGGATGCGTATCGCTGGCTGAAGGCCAAGCCCCTGGGATTGACAAAATCAGCCGCAAACCATAAACTCTTTGAGTTCTGCGCTCTATGCTGGAGCGCGCAGGGAAGCGGCCTTTCGAATGATTTCGAGCGGCCGGTTTTCCGGCGGCATCCCCGGCTTGATCGCATCAAGCAGGAATTGCTCCAAAGAGGAGCTGCAGAAGCCTCGCTGGCGGGTAGCGGTTCGGCGGTGTTTGGAGTTTTCCCGAGCCCAGCGATGGCGCGCCGAGCCGCTGCAGGGTTTCCGCACGATCAGACCTTCGTTTGCGAGACGATCTCGCGCGATCGGTACGCTCGTTTGATGCGCTACGCAGATTAGACTGCGCACGCTTCGTGGATTCAGCCTCAGCGTCTCTTCGTGTCTTTCTCGTTCGTAGAATCGGCCCCAGGGAACGAAGTTTGAACGCGTGCGATTGCTGAGCGGTCGCACTGGAGTGCAAGCGTCGTGAACGACGACCGATTTAAGATTTTCTCGGGAACAGCGAATCCGATTCTGGCGGAAAGCATCTGCCGCCACCTGGACGTGCCGCTGGGCAAAGCGCTGCTGGGACGCTTCAGCGACGGCGAAATTTATTTTCAGATTTTGGAGAATGTGCGGGGCGCAGACGTGTTTGTGGTGCAGCCCTGCCATGCTCCGGTGGACTGCCACCTGCTGGAGCTGCTGCTGATGATTGACGCGTTCAAGCGCGCCTCGGCGTGGCGGATTACCGCGGTGCTGCCGTACTACTGCTACGCGAGGCAGGACCGCAAAGACAAGCCGCGCGTTCCGATCTCCGCGAAGCTCGTGGCGGACTTGTTGGAGACGGCGGGTGCGAGCCGCGCGTTGACGCTGGATTTGCACGCGCCGCAGATTCAGGGCTATTTCGACGTTCCGGTGGACCATCTATACGGTTCTCCGGTGCTGGTGGAGCATTTCCGGCATTTGAACTTGCCGAATCTGACCGTGGTTTCGCCGGATGCGGGCGGCGTGGAGCGGGCGCGGTTTTTCGCGAAGAAGCTGGATGCGCCGCTGGCCATCGTGGACAAACGACGTGTGGACGTGGACGTGAGCGAAGTGATGAACTTGATCGGCGACGTGCGTGGACGCAGCACGCTCATCGTGGACGACATCATTGATACCGCGGGAACGCTGGTGAAAACGGCGGAGGCCTTGCTGCGGGAAGGCGCCACGCAGGTGTACGCGGCGTGCACGCATGCGGTGCTCTCCGGACCGGCTATCGAGCGAATCGAGAAGTCCAGAATCACCGAGATTGTGGCCACGGACTCAGTGCCGCTGAGCGAAGCGGCGAAGAAGATGGGGAAAATCACGGTGTTGAGCGTGGCAGATTTGCTGGCGCGGGGCATCCGCTCGATTCATGAAGAGACTTCGATCAGCGAGCTGTTTATTTGAGGAGAAATCAAAGAGTTCAAGAGTCAAAGAGTCGAAAAATTTGGAAGGAATTAGAAGGAAGGGAAGAAGGCCATGGCAGACAAGATTGTAGTGGAAGGCGCGCCACGCGCGACGCGAGGCAAGAATGAGGCGCGGAGGCTGCGGCAGGCGGGCAAGTTGCCGGCCGTGTTGTACGGCGGCAAGGGGGAAGCCATCACGCTGGCGGTGAATACCAAGCAGGTGAGCGCGATTCTTCGTTCCGAGACCGGGCATAACACTTTGTTCCAGGTGGACCTCGGGGGAAAGCACGAGCCGGCCATCCTGAAGGATTGGCTGGTGGATCCCGTCACCGGCAATTTGCTGCACGTGGATCTTCTGCGCGTGGCGATGGATGTACGCATGAAGGTGAAGGTTCCCGTGCATACGTTCGGCGAGCCTTCGGGCGTAAAGGTCGAGGGCGGCGTTTTCGAGGTGGTGACGCGCGAAGTGGAAATCGAATGTTTGCCGGCCGATATTCCGACGGAGTTCAAAGTGGACGTCAGCGGCTTGGCGCTGAACGCGCAACTGCGGGCCGCGGATCTTCCGATCGATAAGAACAAGTGGAAGCTGCTTACCGAGCCGGAGCGCGTGCTGGCGCACGTTGTGACTCTGAAGGTCGAAGAAGAGAAGCCCGTGGAAGCGGTGGCGGCGGAAACGGCAACGCCGGCCGAACCGGAAGTCATCAAGAAGGGCAAGAAGGAAGTGGAAGGCGAAGAAGGCGCCGAGGAAGAAGCCAAGCCCAAGGCGGCGGAGAAGACCGAAAAGGGCGAGAAGAAGAAGTAGCGCGCCATCGGGTGACAGTCTATGCGGCTCATTGTCGGACTTGGGAATCCCGATCCGGAGTATCAGTGGACGCCGCATAACCTGGGTTTCATGGCGGTGGATGAACTGGCGAATCGCAATGGGATTCGCGTGGAACGGCCCGAAGGCAAGGCGCTGGCGGGCCGCGGAAAAATCGCCGGGGAAGACGTGATCCTGGCGAAGCCGCAGACGTACATGAATCTCAGCGGGATCTCGGTGCGGGAGCTGCTGCAGAAGTACGAGCTGGACGTGAAGGATTTGCTGGTGTTGTGGGATGAGGCGCAGCTTCCCCTGGGCACCATCCGGATTCATCCGGACGGCAGCGCGGGGAGCCACAACGGCGCGAAGTCCGTGATCGGTTCGCTCGGCACGCAGGAATTTGCAAGGTTGCGGCTCGGTTGCGGTCCGGATCATCCGCTGAATAGCCGCAAGGAATACGTGCTGCGGCCCATGAAGAAGGCGGAGCTGGAAATCGCGGCGGAGATGATCGGCGAGGCCGGCGACGCCGTGGAGATGATCCTGAAGCAGGGGATCGACGCGGCGATGAATCAGTACAACCGGCGGAAAGCAGCGGAGTCCGAAGAGCCGGAAGAAAAGTAGGAACGAGTTTGCCGGGCCCTGTGCCCGGGAGTGGAAGGAAAGAGGTCATCATGGAAGAACGTTTGTACGATTTGGTTTTTATTGTGCGCCCGGCGACTCCTGAAGAGGAGATTAAGAAAGTGCTTACGGTCATCGAGCATACTTGCGCGGAAAAGGGTGGCAAGATCGAGAAGACCGAGAACTGGGGAACGCGAAAGCTGGCGTATCGCGTGGCGAAGCACCGCGAAGGGATTTACATTCACCAGGAGATTCATACCACGCACGGCGAGCTGATTGCCGAGCTGGAGCGGCGCCTGCGCGTCCAAGACAACGTGATCAAATATCAGACCGTGCGCCTGGACGAGGACTTGAAGCGGCAGAAGAAACTCACGCTGAAGCGCGAGAAGCGCGCCGCGCGGCGTCCGCGCCGGACGGCGGCTCCTCCAGCGGCGCCTGCACCGGCGCCCGAACAAGCAGCCGCGACAAGCTAGCTTTGCGGTCTGGAGCTTTCAGCTCAAGAGCGATTCCAGTTTTTTTGACTCAGATGAAGAGACCCCGGCACTGGCCGGGCAAGAAGTGAAAGGGTGGAATGTATGGCAGAAGAACAGAAACAAGCACCGGCGCCGGGAGGAGCTCCGCGGCGTGAAGGTGGCCACGGCGGGCACGGCGGCGGACATGGCGGACCGCGGCGCGAAGGCGGGCCGGGCGGCGGAGGCCCTGGCGGTCCAGGCGGACGGCCGCGCGGGAAGCGGCAATATTTCCGCAAGAAGAAGGTTTGCAAGTTCTGCGTCGAGAAGATGGATTTCATCGACTACAAGCGCGCGGACATTTTGTCGCAGTTCGTGCAGGAGCGCGGGAAAATTCTGCCTCGCCGGATGACCGGCGTGTGCGCGCGGCACCAGCGCTGGCTGGGCGTCGCGATTAAGCGGGCGCGAAACATCGCCCTCATGCCTTTTGCAGGCAGCGCAGCGGGCACGCAGGCGCCTCTCGTGGTGGTACCGGGGGCGGCCGGGCAAGCCGCGGCGGTCACGCCGGCCGCGGTTGCACCGGCTACGGTTGCTCCAACTGCAGGCGTAGAAGCGCCAAAGGCCTAAGGGGAGAGGAGCCAGGAGAACACTCATGCAAATTATTCTTCAGGAAGACATCGAAAAGCTGGGGCACCGCGGTGACGTTGTCACGGTGAAGCCCGGGTATGCGCGCAATTTTCTATTGCCGAAAAAACTCGCCGTCGAGGCAACTGCTGGAAACTTGAAAGCCATCGAGCGCATTCGGACTTCGCTGGCAAAGAAAACGGCAACGGAGATGGAAGCGGCCAAGAAACAGGCCGAGCTGCTGAATGGCGTTTCGCTGAAATTCAAGCGCAAGACGGGCGAGAACGATCAGATGTTCGGCTCCGTCACTTCCGCGGATATCGCCGAAGGGCTCGCGGCGCAGGGCTTCAAGATTGACAAGCGCCAGGCCCAGCTTGGTGAACCCCTGAAGACCATTGGCGAGTTTCCCGTGACCGTGAAGGTGTTCCGGGATGTGACCGCCGAAATCAAGGTGAGCGTCGAGAAAGAAGGGTAGTCGTCAGTCCAGCCAAATATTTTTCAATCGGGGCGCTCCGACCGGTTCAGAGCGCCCCAATTTTTTTGATACTCACTTCCATCTGGTGAACGCAGTAGTTTTCAGCCCTACATCGTGAGGACAACGCGGAACTGGGCTTTGCCGCTCATCATTCGCGCGTAAGCCTCGGCGGCTTTTTCCAGGGGATATTTTTCGATCATCGGGCGCACGCCGGTCAGTTCGGCGAAGCGCAGCGTGTCTTCGGAGTCCGTGGGAATGCCCGAGGACCAGCCCTTGACGCTCCTTCGCCCAAACAGCAATTGAATCGGGGAGGCCTCGATGGGGCCTTGGCCCGCGCCGACAACCATCAGGGTTCCGTTCAAGCCTAGACCGCCGACAAGTTCGGACATGGATTTTGAGTCCGGCGCGGTGGCCAGGATTACGGTGGCGCCGCCAAGCTTCTGAAGTTCTTGCGCGGCGTTGGTGGCTTTGCTGTCAATGTAAACGCTGGCGCCAAGTTTTTTCGCCAGCGCGGCGTTTTCCGGCCCGCGCCCGATGGCGGCAACCTTGTAGCCGAATTTACTGGCGAACTGAATTCCGAGGTGCCCCAGGCCGCCGACGCCTTGCACGGCGACGAGGTCGCTGGGCAGAGCGCCGCTGTGGCGCAACGCATTGAAAGTCGTGATTCCCGCACACATCAGCGGAGCAGCTTCCGCAGCATCGAGGCTTTCCGGTATCGCCGCAATCGCTTCCACAGGAGCAATCATGTATTCCTGATAGCCGCCGTCGTAACTGATTCCCGAAATTTTCAGGTTGAGGCAATTGGCAAAATCTCCGCGGCGGCAGGCGATGCAAGTGCCGTCCTGACCGCCATGCCAGCCGACGCCGACGCGCTGGCCTTTCTTCCAGCCGGTGACGCCAGAGCCTACTTCGTCGATCACCCCGGCGACTTCGTGTCCTGGCACGCGTGGATATTGAATGCCCGGGAAGAGTCCGTCTTTTGTGATGACGTCGCTGTGACAGATGCCGCAAGCCTGCACGCGAATACGCACGTGTCCCGCGCCGGGGTTGGGAATTTCGCGCTCGACGATTTCGAAGTCCGCTCCTGGTTTCGGTACCTGTACTACTTTCATTTTGGCCATCGAAACTCTCCGTTCTTCATTCTGGATTTGTGGACAGAACTTGGATGCTCCTGCCTTGAAAAGTGATACAACTCAAGGCGCTGCCCGCGAGCGGGCTGGAAAAAGTTTTGCAACGATTTCCGAAGCGATGCACAGGCACTCCGGTTGACGCGCGCGGTGCTTCCGCGCACAATGCGGCATCGCTTCGAACAAGAAAGCTTTCGTAGCGGGAATAAAAATTTCCGCGCTTGCCCTCCCGCGTGGAACGTGGTACAAAAGCGAAGAAAAGGCGAACACAAAGCAGACCTCTCATGCCTGTTGACTCGACCCTCGAAAAGCCACTGCCGAATAACCTGGATGCCGAGCGCTCCGTGCTTGGCGCGATCCTGCTGGATAACAATGCGCTGAACATCGCTATCGAAAATCTCCGCCCCGAGGACTTCTTTCACGATCACCACCGGCGCGTGTTCACGCACATGATCGCGCTGGGCGAGAGCCAACAGGCCATCGATTTGGTGACGCTGACGGAGGAGTTGCACCGCAAGGGCGATTTGGAAGCGTCGGGTGGCGCGCCGTATCTGGCGGCGCTGGCCGATGGCATGCCGAAGGTTTCAAACGTCGAGCATTACGCGCGGATCGTGAAAGAGAAGGCGATTCTGCGCAACCTGATCCACACCACCCACAACATCCAGCAGCGGGCGTTCGAAGGCGAAGAGGACGCGGACGCCATTCTCGACGGAGCGGAGTCTTCGATTTTCGCGCTGGCGGAAGACCGCGTGCGCGCCGGGTTGATTCCGATCAAGGAAATTGTCCGCGACAATTTCGAACGCCTGGAAAAAATATTCAAGGAAGGCAAGAGCATCACGGGCATTCCGACGGGTTACACGGAGCTGGATAAGCTCACGTCGGGATTGCAGCCTTCGGAGCTCTTGATTCTGGCGGCGCGTCCTTCGCAGGGGAAGACGGCGCTGGCGCTGAACTTGATGGAAAACATCGCGATTCGCGGCGGGCATCCGGTGGCGATGTTCAGCCTGGAAATGTCCAAGGAATCGCTGCTGCAGCGCCTGGTGGCGTCCGTGGCGCAGATTGATGCGCACAAGTTTCGAACGGGGCACCTAAGCCGGGAGGACTGGCGCCGCATGACGGAATCGCTGGGAACGATTTCGTCCGCGCCGCTGTGGATTGATGACGCGGGCTCGATCAGCGTGCTGGAAATCGGCGCGAAGGCGCGGCGCTTGAAGCGCGACAAAGGGCTCTCGATGCTGGTGGTGGATTATCTGCAATTGATCACCGCGCGAGGGCGCTTCGGCAACCGCCAGGAAGAAGTTTCCAGCATTTCGCGGAGCTTGAAGGGCTTGGCAAAAGAACTGCAGATTCCGGTGCTGGTGCTCAGCCAATTGACGCGCGCGCCGGAACGCGATGAGCGCGGGCCGCAGCTCTCCGATTTGCGCGAATCGGGAGCCATCGAACAGGACGCGGACGTGGTGATGTTCATCTACCGGCCGCATTTTTTCAAAGCGGGCGCGACGCCGGAAGAACGAGAAGAAACGGAGCTGCGAATCGCCAAGCAGCGCAACGGCCCGACCGACATGGTGAAGTTTGTGTTTCGCAGCCGGTTCACGCGGTTCGAAGAGGCCGCGCCGGACGCCTTCTCCCAGTTCAATCCCAACAACATGTAATTGCTGCCACAGCGCGGTAGGATAACCACAGGCCTCGCATCTCCTATTTGCAAGGGACGATCACGCACCACGCCCGTCTGCGCTGGAAGCTGAAGTAAATACAGGCTTTAGACGAGCCTTTGAGCCTCCGTCGGCGAACGCCATCGCACTCCAGTTTGTGGCACTTCGCATGCAATTTTGCCGAGTGTTGTCTTTCACGCGGCAGCCCGTGTGGCCGCGGCCCTGCGGCGATGGAATGTCGTAAACTAATTTATTCGGAAGGTACATGGCACGCACGCAGAAAAGTCCCCGCAAAGAAGTGAGCCGGCCCGTGTGGGCCGAAGTCTCGCTTTCCGCCCTGGCGCAAAATCTCCAGGCCATTCGAAAGTACGTGAATCCGCCGGAAGAAAAGCGTAAGACGGCGCGCAAAATCCTCTCGATCGTGAAAGGCAACGGCTACGGGCACGGGGGACCGGAAGTGGCACTGGTGCTGGAAAAAGCGGGTTCGGATTGGTTCGGCGTGACGTGCACGGACGAAGGGATTGCGGTTCGCAAGGCAGGTGTTCGAAAGCCGATTCTGATCCTGACAAGCTTTGTGCCCGGAGAAGAAACGCGGCTGGTGAAACACGACCTCACTGCCGTGATTCATCGCTGCGAACAACTGGCGGTGCTCGAACGCGCGGCGGCGCGGCACGGGAAAAAGCGCGTGCCGTTTCATTTGAAAATCGATACCGGAATGAACCGGCTGGGCATTGCTACTTCGGACATAGAATGCTTTGCGCGGCAGCTTGCGAAGTGCAAGCATTTGCAACTCACCGGAATTTTTTCCCACTTCGCCTCTTCGGAAGTTTTCACCGACACCGCGGTCGGGCAGCAGACTCGCGAACAAGAAGAGCGATTTTATGCGGCGCTGGACCGCTTGCGCGCGCTGGGTGTGGACCCGGGAATCGTGCATCTTGCGAATAGCGCCGCGATTGTGACGCGACCGGAAACCTGGGCGGACATGGTGCGGCCGGGCGCGATACTGTACGGCTACCATCCGGGCTATGATCCCGCGGAAAAACGCGAGGAGGCGGAAGCGCGGCTGCCGGTGAAACCGGTGATGAGCCTGCGTTCGAGGATCATCAGCATGCGCAGCGTGCCTGCGGGTGCAGGCGTCGGCTACAACTCGACGTTTGTGCCGCAGCGGCCTTCGCGCATCGGGGTGCTGGCCGCGGGTTATGGCGACGGGATTCACCGGTCGCTGGGAAACCGCGGAAATGTGCTGCTGCGCGGAAAGCTGGCACCGATCGTCGGCATTATTTCGATGGACGTAACGATGATCGACGTTACCGACATCGAGGACGCGGCCATCGGTGACGTGGCTACAATTTACGGCACGGACGGCAACCAGCAGCTTCTGGCGAATTTCGTGGCGCGCAGCGTGGGAACGGTGACATCCGATCTTCTGTGCGCCGTGAGCCAGCGCGTGCCGCGGCTTTACGTTCGATAGTTCGCAGCTCCTGCCTGCTGCTTCTTATTCTTCGCGGAACTCGATGAGAATGACCCGAAGAGTTCACCACGCGCATTTCTCCCTACGCGCCCGCTTGAGGTACACTTTAAAGTTTGCGGGCCCGCCCATGGCGCAGTCTGGGCTGGAGCCGCTCCCAATATGCACCGAATCGCCGCCATTCTTCCCGCCGCTGGCATGGGCACGCGCATGGGCGCGGAAACGCCGAAGCAATTCCTGGAGCTGGACGGCACGCCGATCGTGATTCACAGCCTGAGGCGCATCGCCTCGTGCGCGCTGGTTACGGACATCGTCGTGGCCACGCGCGCGGATGAAGTCGCCCGGCTCGAGCAGCGAATCGCGAAGGAAAAATTCAGGCAGACGGTGCGCGTGGTGAAGGGCGGCGATTCGCGGCAAGATTCGGTGGCGGCGGCGCTGAACGAAGTGCCGAAGGATACGGAAATTGTGCTAGTGCACGACGCGGTGCGTCCCTTTGTGACGACGGAGCAAATTGCGCGGGTGATTGAAGAGGCGCGGCGCTGCCAGGCGGCAATCCTGGGGATACCGGCGATGGACACGGTCAAGGAAGTGAAGCGCGCCAGCTTGCCGGAAGATGTGGCGTTGATTACGGGAACGATTCCGCGCGAACGCGTGGTGCTGGCGCAGACTCCGCAAGCGTTTGCTACGAAACTCTTGAAGGAGGCCTTTGCACGCGCGCAGGCCGATGGCGTGAATGCTTCCGATGAAGCGGGTCTCGTTGAGCGTATCGGCCACGATGTGCATGTGGTGCTCGGGTCGGAGCGCAATATGAAAATCACGCGGCCCGCAGACATGGAGCTGGCTCGCTTTTACCTGGAATCGGAGCGCAAGAAGGCATGAGCACCCGCTGCGGCATTGGCTACGACCTGCACCGGCTGGAAGCGGGGCGAAAACTTATCGTTGGGGGAATTGAGCTGCCGTTCGATAAGGGGCCGGTGGGGCACTCGGACGGCGATGTGCTGGCGCATGCGGTTTGCGATGCGCTGCTGGGTGCAGCGGGGCTCGGGGATATCGGCACGCACTTTCCGGATAGCGATCCGAAGTGGAAGGGCGCCAACAGCCTGCTGTTCCTGGAACATGCCAAGAAGCTGCTTGAAGAGAAGAAGCTGGCGATTGAACACGTGGACGCGGTGGTCATCCTGGAGAAGCCGAAGCTGGGCCCCCACTTTCCGAAGATGCGAGAGGCGCTGGCCAAATCGCTCGGTATACCCGCGGAGAAGATTCACCTGAAGGCGAAGACCAATGAAGGCGTGGATGCGGTTGGCCGGGGTGAAGCCATTGCCGCGCATGTAGTCGCGACGCTTGTTTCCCGCTGATTCCTCCCGTGACCAGTTAGAACCACGCTGAAGGACCGAATTTCAAGTAACAATACCCCCCCCTCCTGTTTTTGTAAGTGTTGATTCTAAAGAATTTAACGTTGCCGTAAGTCCTTTAGGATGAACACTTCCAAGGGGGCATGGAAGTGCGGAATACAAAGGACTTAGGGGACGAGACCTCGGCTAAAACCCGACAAAACGCGGTGTTCGTCCAGAAGTACGGATTCTGAAGGACTTAACTGCGAAACCAGTCGACAAAACAAGAACGCCAGCAAGATGCTGGCGCTACGGGCTGCAATCGAGATTATGCCTAGAGCGTACTATACTTGAAGGGTTAGTCTCTGTCAAGGAGAAACAGAAAAGTGGCGGCCGGGGGCGCGGACCGCCACGACGGGCGACCGTACGCTACAATCTGCTTGATGCATTCCCCTGATCCTTCGGAGACTTCCGTCTCACCAGCGAATTCGTTTACGGCGGGTGATGTCTCAGCCATTCTTCGCGAGCATGGATGGCTTTCGGCGGACCCCACGGCTGAGCAGATTTCATGGTGTGAGCATGCGGCTGCGATGTTGGGCGGACACGCTGCGGACGGTGCAGCGTTGCGCGAGCTGCTCGGACTGGTTTTTCATTACGATGCGCGGGAGATTGTTTCCAAAGTGGAAAATCATGTGGTGCTCTCCCGATATGCGGCGCGGGACGTCTTGCGGGAGCTGGCACTGCTGCTATTGGATGGCGGGGCGGTGAATTCGGAAAGATTCAGCGAGATCATCACGCGACTGAAAGAGGGGCTGGATCTGCGCGGGCGGGAATTGTTTCATCCGGTCCGGCTGGCGGTTGCGGGGCGGGCGGGGAAGGGCGAGTTGGACCGGGTGATCCTGTTGCTGGACGAGGCGGCGGGGCTGCCGTTTGCGGTGGCGGTGAAATCGGCGCGGACGAGAATCGTGGAGTTCTGCGCGGCGCTGGATTAGCGCTGACACATCGAGGACAGTCAGGAATGCCTGTTCCACCAACTGCAGTGACAGGCAAGAATGCCTGTCCTACTGCGGCGCTGCTTTCCACTCCGGGCACTCGCCTGTAAACTGTTTCGGCCATGGACTGCCTGACAGGGATTCATGCCGTGAAGGAAGCGCTGGAGGCGCAGCGGCCGATCGATCGGATTGCCATTGCGAAGGGGCGGCAGGATACGCGCGTTGAAGAAATCGTGCAGTTGGCGCGCAAACAGGGCGTGCCGGTACGGTTTGAAGAGCGCGGGCAGCTGGACCGGCTGGCGAATTCGAGAGACCACCAGGGCGTGGTCGCGCTGGCTGCAGCGCGCGCGGCAGGAACGCTCGAAGACATTCTAAAAGTTGCGAACGCGAGCCGCGGACAGAGAGGGTTGATCGTGCTGCTCGATGGCGTCGAGGACCCGCACAATCTGGGCGCGGTGATTCGAACGGCGCTGGCGGCGGGGGCGCACGGCGTAGTGATTCCGGAGCGGCGCGCCGCAGGACTTACCGACACGGTTGCGCGCGCGTCCGCGGGAGCGCTGGCGCATCTTCCTGTCGCGAAGGTGACGAATCTCGTGCGCACCATGGAGGAATTGAAAGAAGCGGGGTATTGGCTGGTAGGCCTCGACGAGGAAGGGGACAAGAGCTATTCCGAAGTGGACTACACTTCACCGGTGGGCATTGTGCTGGGAAGCGAAGGCAAGGGCTTGCACGATTTGACGCGCAAGCGATGCGACTTTGTGGTGAAACTGCCTACCACGGGCCCGGTGAAATCCGTCAACGTTTCCGTTGCTGCAGGAGTCGTACTTTTCGAAGTTCTCCGCCAGCGACACTTCTCTCGGAAGCATTGAAACGCTCATGGGCGAATCAAAAATCACGGTTGGATCGTTTTCGAACTGGCTGCTCTCCCGCTGCATTTCACTTGTCATGCTAATCGCTGGTTTGATTCTTGCGGTCGTCAACATACAGCCGTTCCAGTTGCAGTTTTTTTTGCATGGGAATGCTCTTGTCGATCATAGGCGTCATGGGTTCCCATGATCTGATTTACGGTGTGGCCGACCAGGAGGGTATTCATTACCGCCAATACTTGACTCTGAGACTTCTCAAGTGGGAAGACATTGCAATTATTAGTTGGACGGATGCCAGCTTTGTCCATTTTCATGTCAAAGGCAGAGGAAGTTCGCGCACGATTCTTTCCGCGCGATCGCAATACAAATCTTGGACACAGCTGTATTCAGAACAGCCAGAACTTATCCGGTGGCTCATCTTGGCCAAGCCGCCAACCGCGGACGGGATCGAACTCCGGGATCCGGGGGCTTCCGTCTCTATGCTCCTTCGGTGGGACCCAGTCGCAGCACGCCGGATATTTCAATTCCTACTCGTCTTGATTGTCGTGATACTGATTTTATCAATTGTCTCCGGTCGCCGCTAAAGCATGAAACTAGACATCCTTTTTACTTGTCGTACTGAATCAGGGAGAAGACGTCGACGCCGGTGAGTTTCTTGCGGCCGTTGAGGAAGGTGAGCTCGACGGCGAAGGCTGCTCCTTCGACAATGCCGCCGAGCTGCTGGACGAGTTTTACAGTGGCGGCGGCGGTGCCTCCGGTGGCGAGCAGATCGTCGCAGATGATGACGCGCTGGCCGGGTTTCACGGCGTCTTCATGAATTTCGAGGGTGTCCGTGCCGTACTCCAGCGCGTAGGAAATGCTGGCGGTCTTGGCGGGGAGCTTCTTTGGCTTGCGAACGGGAACAAAGCCGGCGCCGAGCCGATAGGCCAGAGCGGGGGCGAAAATGAAGCCGCGCGCCTCGATTCCCGCAACGATATCAATCGTGTGACCTTGGTAGTGTTCGCAGAGGCGGTCGATGAGGAGATGGAATCCCTCTTTGTCTTTCAGAAGCGTGGTCAGGTCGTAAAAGAGAATCCCAGGCTTCGGGTAATCGGGCACTTCGCGGATCAGCTTCTTCAGGTCGTTCATTCGAACGTTTCCTCCCGGCTCGATTCACTGCGCTACGCACACTTCAATAATCGCTATGGTCGATGAAAAACCCGGCCCGGTCTTGCGCATCCAAAATGGCAGGCTCTTCGCGCACTTCGCTGACGCTGGAAAACCGCGGTCCTCGCTCCAGCATAGAGCGCAATTCCCCGTGTTGCTGCGGCGTGCCCACGGCAAATACTTCCACGCGGCCGTCGCTTAGATTTCTCACGAAGCCGCTGACACGCAGTTTTTCCGCGGCAGCCAGCGTGTAATAACGGTAGCCCACGCCCTGGACCATACCCGATACGAAATACCGCTTGGCTTGTTTTGTTTCGCTCACGGAGCTCCGAAATTGTAACAGAGACTTCTTGTTTCTTCCTGGCCAGGGTGGAGCCGGACTTCAGCGCCGCGGCATGAATGCGATAAACTGTAACTTCAGCTAAACACGGAGGCTGCCCTGCGGGGAATTTGGCGCATCCAAGATGCTATGAACTTTGTCCGTCCATCCTTGTCCCGTACACGCAGCTCTTTCGTTCTATCGGCGGCAGTCCTTGTTATTGGGCTGCTACTTCCGGGAATTCCGGTTCGCGGCCAAGATGCGCCGCAAGGGCCGATCGCGCCTCCGCCGGAGCGCCACGTCACACGCATTACCAGCGACGCGGAGCCGGAAGCGCCGCCCGCGCTGCCCGAAGCCGAAATCATCAAGCGCTTCACGGACAAAGAGGAGAACTATCTGCTGGCGCGGGCCAGCTACACCTACCGCCGAACCGTGCGCATTCAGGAATTCGGTCCGGACGGCCAGCCGTCGGGTGAATTTGTGGTGGTGACGCAGCCGGCGCGCGATGCGGATGGAAAATATTTCGAGAAAGTTGTCGAGCGGCCGTATTCCTCCCTGCAGCATCTGTTTCTTAGGACTGAGGATATCGAAGGGTTGCAGCGCGTGCCGGCGTTTCCGGTTACCGCCGGTCAGCTTGCGAAATACAGCTTGAAATATCTCGGCAAGGAGCAAGTGGACGAAATCGATTGCTACATTTTTCAGGTGAAGCCCAAGGCGGTGGAACGCACGAAAGCGTATTTTGACGGGATTGTATGGGTGGACGCCAAGTATCTCGAGGTGGTGAAAAGCTATGGGAAGTGGGTGACGGACCAGGGTGACATGCACAGCGTTGCACAGTTGCCTTTCAGCCTGTTCGAAACGTACCGGGAAAATGTCGATGGGAAATTCTGGTTTCCGAACTACTCGCGCTCCGACGAGACTTTGAACCAGAAGGGGCTGGAAATTCCGGTTCGCATCGTTATCAAGTGGACGGATTTTAAGCCTGCTGCGGCAACCCCGGCCGCGGCTGCCGCCACGCCCGCAAAACCATAAGCAGTTCTGGCGAAAACTCCACCTTGCTAACCGCGCAGTTGCTTCAATACGCCGGGCAATTCGTCTATCGATTCGAGTAGAAATTCCGGTTGGGCGGCGCGCAGGCTTTTTTCGGTGGGGAACGGGCCGAGAACGCCGATGGCGCGCACGCCGGCGCGTTGCGCCATTTCGACATCTTGTGCGGCATCGCCGACGTACACACAGACGGAAGGATCGAGCTTCATCTGGCGGAGAGCCATGCGGAGCGGCTCCGGATGGGGTTTTCTGCGTGGCGTATCGCCGCTGCACACGCGTGCGGCGAAAAGCGTGGTCATGCGAAATTCGCGCAACTGGCGGGTGACGCGGTCGCGATCGCCACTGGTAACGAGGCCGAGAGGATGCGCGTCTCCAAGCTGCGTCAAAACCCGACGTGCGCCAGACATCAATTTCGGCTGGTACTTGGCATAGTGCGCTCGCCATAAGCGGTCGGCTTCCTCCCAGGATTTCCGCGGCAGACCGGCGGCGCGATAGACGTGGTACCAATTCGGCGAGTAGTTTTTCTCGAACTCTTTGATTCCCCAGCGAATGCCCATTGCTTTGAACATCGCCAGATACGCGGAACTGTCGGCGTGGTACGAGTCGATGAGGGTGCCATCCCAGTCGAAGAGCACTCCTTCGACAGGTCGTTTCTGTTTGTTGGCCATGGACATTCAGAGTAGCAGAAATATTCCGCGGACTGGTCTGATGGAGGCGAGCCAGTTTGCACGCAAGACGGCAGTGAATGGGAATTGGGGAAGGAGGTGGAATGAAATTCTTAAAGTTTCAGAAAGCGGGAAGGAAGGCCGTCATCGCGATCAAATTGAACGTCGTCGAAAGCCGCAGCGACGCCGAACCAGCCTGGAACGGCGGCAGACTCTGTGCGGCTAACGCGCGCCATCGAAACCAGGACGACATTTCCCAAGCCCAGGGGTTTACTGACGAGGACGACTTCAAGTTCCACCGGAGTTCCGATGGCCAGGGCCTTCGGCGAAAGGAAGTAAACGCCGGTCGAGCTGATGTCCCGAGTCACGAGGGTGATGGGATGTTCCTCAGGCACGCTATCGACGCTGCGGAGCCGGAGGGGCAGCTTGAGGGTGGCGCGGGGATATTCCCGGTGCTCCGGATGCGCGCCCACGACATGCGTTGGGACGCGAACGAAGCGGCGCGGCTGCGTGGGACACAGGAGCGGCGTCAGGCGTAGCACTGGGGCACGCGGAGCTTGCGTCAGGGGCCGTGGAACCGCTATACCGTCGCGTGCGTCCGCGACTGTATCAGCGGGCCACTTCTGAATTGGAATAGCGCGATTTGCCGAGATCATCTCTCCCTCAGAGACGACACTTCGCTGTCGCTGGAAACGACCCAACAAACTAAACTTCCAAACTGTCTTTCTGGAATTGCCCCGTCCGCACCGTTGTGGTGCGGAGCGATACAATGTCACTAGAGAAGGCTGGCGTCAACCTGTGGAAAACTTCTGAAGTGTCTTAAATTGAAACACTTAGTCATGGTACTGGATGCTGTCCACAACATACTGTGGATTCATTCCAAAAAGACTCTACCAATATGGTGCTCGACAGTAGGGCGCTCCGCGGTTATGACTTGATGGGCAGCTTTTAAAATCATGTCAACGACCATCACTGAGCCGCCAAACTCCGTAGGAGCCCCCGCTCCTCGGCAATCTTCTGCCCGAATGAAGACTTTGGTCTTACTGGCTTTTGCTGCCGTATATGTGATTTGGGGTTCCACTTATTTGGCGATTCGTGTGGGAATCGAATCGTTTCCGCCATTCGTCCTGGCGGGGATTCGCCACGTGACAGCCGGACTTGTGCTGTACGCGGTCTTCCGGCGGAAGACTGGGATTCGCCCGACGGGGGCACACTGGTGGACGGCGGCGGTCACCGGTTTCATGCTGCTGTTCATCGGGAATGGCGGGGTGAGTTGGGCGGAGCAGACCGTGCCTTCGGGGATTGCGGCGCTTTTGGTTGCCACGGTATCGCTGTGGCTGGTGATATTCGATTGGCTCCGCCCGGGCGGAATCCGGCCGGTTGCCAGGGTCACATTCGGACTCCTGCTTGGATTTGGGGGACTGGTGCTGCTGGTCGGTCCAGCGCACCTGGGAGGTTCGGAGCGGGTCGATCTGCGCGGTGCGGGAGTCCTGATGGTCGCCTCGCTGGCGTGGGCCTGGGGTTCGCTTTATTCGAAGCACCGCGACAAGCCCGCTGCTCCCATGTTGAACGCGGCGATGCAGAGCTTTGCGGGCGGGGTGGTGCTCTTGATGGCCGCCGCGCTTACAGGAGAATTCCACGGATTCCATTTTGCCGCTGTATCCATAAGGTCGTGGCTCGCGCTTGTGTACCTCATTGGTTTCGGGTCGGGCATCGGATTCAGCGCTTATGTCTTCATTTTGGAAAAGAGCACGCCGGCGCGAGTGGGAACCTACGCGTTCGTGAATCCCGTGGTGGCATTGTTCCTCGGATGGCTCATTCTTGCCGAGCCCCTAACGCTGCGTACTATTCTTGCTGCAGGGGTCATTCTCACGGCGGTGATTCTGGTGATTACCGCGCCGCATCCAACGCCAGCGCGCGTCAAGGAGTCGCTGCCGGCTCCCGGCGAAGCGTGATTGCCCAGGGATATCGCCCGTTCGACTTTTCCACTTTGGGAGACCTTTCCGGATAGATTTGTTTTTCGGACTGCGTTACTTTTGGATTGTTGAACATGAGCGAAATGCAAACCAGTACGGGGCAGGGAATTTCAGGGCCCGCCGCCGCGCGTTACTGGCAAGCGACGCTAGCGCGCGATTCGAAAGCGGACGGAACGTTCGTGCTCGCGGTGCGCTCGACGCATATTTATTGCCGGCCGTCGTGCCCGGCGCGGCGGCCGTTGCGACGGAACGTGGTTTTCTTCCACACGAGGGAAGAGGCTGAGAAGCAGGGTTACCGGGCGTGCCTGCGCTGCCGGCCGAACGAAGTTTCCGGAGCAGTTGTGTTGGTGCAGCGCGCAGTGCGCCATCTTGTGGACTCCACGGAAGAGAATGTCCGCCTTGGCGTGCTGGCCAGCACTCTCAATACCACGCAAGGGACACTGCGGCGCGCGTTCCGGCAGGTGACCGGGCTCAAACCGCGCGAGCTTGCGGAGGCGCTGCGGATCAGGAAATTCAAAGCGATGCTGCGCTCGGGCAGAAACATTACCGATGCGTTGTACGAAACGGGATACGGGTCATCGAGCCGCGTCTACGAACGAAGCAATGCGCAGCTTGGCATGACGCCGGCGACTTATCGAAAGGGAGGAAAAGGTATGAAGATCGGATACACAGTTGCAAAGTCTCCGCTGGGAAAAGTTCTGGTGGCGGCTACGGAGCGCGGCGTTTCCGCCGTTTATTTGGGGGATGCGGAGAGCGCATTGATCGCCGAATTGCGCGAGGAGTATCCGCGGGCGGAAATTGCGCCGGCGCGCGATTCCTACCAGAAATGGGTGCGAGAAATTGTGCAGCGGACCGAAGGCAAGGAGCCGCGACTGGAACTTCCGCTCGACTTGCAGGCAACGGCGTTTCAACGGCGCGTCTGGCAGGAATTGCAGCGGATTCCCCGGGGGCGGACGCGCACGTACTCGCAGGTGGCGCGGTCTCTCGGGCAGCCAAAAGCGGTGCGAGCGGTGGCGCGAGCTTGCGCGACGAACCCGGTTTCAATCGTGGTGCCGTGCCACCGGGTGATTCGCGAAGACGGCGCGCTTGCCGGTTATCGCTGGGGCCCTTCGCGCAAGGAACAATTGCTCAGGAAAGAACGCGCGGCTGCCGAGTAGAGAATCATCAACGCTGGAGGGCGTGGCGGGAAAGTCCCGGCGACGGAGAAAATTATCCGCGAGGCTTTACGCGAGTGACGCCCTTCGGCCAATCCTGCTTGAACTTGACGTCGCCGAGCGGCAGGTTTTTCATCGCATTAATGTAGTGGAACAAAAAATAGTCGCCTGAGCCCGCTTCGAAGAATTTTTGTTGAACCGGCAGCCAGGAAGCTTCGTCGACCCAAATTTGGATCTTGATGATCTGGTTGCGAATCTGATCGGACTTGGGAGTCAGTTCAAGAACGACGGTTTTCTTGTGGTCGAGTTCTTCTTCACCGACTACGGACACCAGGTAGCTCTTCCTGATGTTGTCGCTCTTCGTACCGAACCCGAGAAGCACGTATTGATCGACCATCGAACGGTTCTTGCCGAGGTCGAATTCTTCGACGCGATTTATCTTTGGATTGAAAACGAAAAGCGAGTCGCCGGTACGCAGAATGGTGCGCGGGTCCGGCTTGGCAATCTCGATGCGCATTTTCTCATCGCGGCGGACATAGATGTGGCCCGTTTCTATCGAGGTATCCTTCACTACCGCTGTGTATTTGATGTGTTCGATATCGGCACTAAGCGTATGGAAGTCTTGCGCGGACTTGTCCATCATTCCCAGGACGCCTTCGATGGTCCAGTTTGCGGCCGCCTGGGCCGCGCCCGTGTGAAACAGACCTGCCGCGCAGTACAAAATCACAAGCGTGAAGAGAAGAAATAGGCGGTTCAAATAGCCTCGTTCCAGGGGAAATGCGACGTCTCGTTCAGTCCTTCGGAATCCTAGCATACACAGAGAGATGCGCGAACTTGCAGGCGCGTTTCCTGGCAGGATTTCAATAACGTTCGCGAACGCCACTAGTGGCGGATTTCCACCTGATAGGCAATTACCGTGCCCTGGTCATCATGAACGGGTTCAATCTTGGCGATGGAGAAGTTGCCATTGTGCAGCTCCGGCAACGCGTCTTGCAATGCGGTGTGGAGGCCGTTTTGCAGCGCGAGTTTTGTCGGTGGAGCAAGAATGCGTGCATCGACGCGATACGTCTGCCGGTTTCCCTCGCGCGAAATGAGCAGCACTTGTCCCGGCGCAGCCGGCCCTCCGCTCTCCGGTTTGTCGTGGAACCAATTCCTTGGCGTCGCCAGCACGAAAATCAAAATCAGGATAACCGCGAGGTCGTACTGCCAGGTCCCTCGTTCGTAGGACCAGAAAAGTGTCTTGGAGAGGATTTGGCCGAGGCTCGCCATGTCAATCCGCAGGCACTCCGTCGACGATAATTCCGTCGCGCATATGCACGACGCGGTCGAAATAAGTTGTTGCTTCAGGATTGTGAGTGATCATGACAATAGTCTGGCCAAGATCCTTATTCAATTGGCGAAGCATCTGCAGGACCACTTCCGAGTTTTTCGAATCCAGATTTCCCGTGGGCTCGTCGGCAAGCAGGATTTTCGGTTCGTTGATGATCGCCCGCGCGATAGCCACGCGCTGCTGCTCGCCGCCGGAAAGTTCGGATGGCTTGTGGTGAAGCCGTCCGGCGAGGCCAAGCATTTGCGTGACGACTTCGAAGCGATGCGGGTCAAAGCCGTCGCCATGAATGAACTGCGCGATGGCGATGTTGCCCTTTGCCGTCAGAGTAGGGAGCAGATTAAATCGCTGGAAGACGAAGCCGATCTTGTGGCGGCGCAATTTGGTGCGCGCAGCGTCACTCAAGGACGTCAAATCGTTGCCGTCCACGAGGACTTTTCCGCGGGACGCTTGCGCCAGCCCGCCGATGACATAAAGCAAGGAAGACTTTCCACAGCCCGAAGGACCCATGACCGCCACGGATTCGCCGGGCTGGACTTCGAAATTCACCCCGCGCAGGGCTGGGACATCCACCTTGCCCGCGCGGTAGAGTTTCCACAAATTTTCTGTCTTGAGTATCGGCTCCACGCTCTTTTTTCCCTGGAAAAACAGCCCTTCGGCAGGTGTATTGTAGCCGCGATTCCCATCTGTGCCTAGCCGTTCCCTTCGGTTCGCTGCAGCTGCATTTCCGTCGGTGAACTCTGCGTTCTTTGCATTCTCTGAGCTAATTTCCCCTCTCGCTAGTCATAAGAGAGCGCTTCCACCGCATCTTTCCGGCTGGCCATCCAAGCCGGGTAGCTTGCCCCGAAGATCGCACCGGCGAGCGCAATTCCTGCTGCGCGGAGGATCCATCCCGGCGTAATGCGAATAGACAACGTGGGGAATCCCGCGAGAAACGCTGCGCGGACGGCATAGCTCAAGCCGACGCCCGCAAGGATTCCAAACACACAGAGTGCCGCAGATTCCGTGAGCAGCGCCCGAACGATGAAAGACTGGTCCGCGCCAAGAGACTTGAGCACGCCGATGTCCCGCGTGCGTTCAATCACCGTCGTATACATCGTCAGAAAGATAACCAACAGACCGATCGAAATGGCCAGCGCAATCATGGCGTTGATGAATGTTTGCAGACCGGGGATATTGGTGGAGGTCATCAGCGAAAGAAAATCCTTGAGCGGGCGGACGGTGTAGCCCGGCAGATCGTGTCGGATTTGATCCATGACGTCTTCCGTGTGTTCGGGGCGCGTGCATTTGATCAAGAAGATAGACGCCTTGTCGTGCGCACCAACAAGGTCCTGCAAAGTAGCCAGCGGCACGAAGAGCCGCGCGCCTTTTCCGTGTTCGATAATGGCGGCGACATGCCAATCGTGATTCAGCAGATTGTAGGTGTCGCCCACTTTGATGTGCTTGGCCTTGGCAGCCCAGTCGTCCACCAACAGATCGTCCGGGCCTTCCATGTCGTGGCCCTCCAGAAACACAAAGCCACCGGAGACGGTGCGGAAGCTGTCGCGGTCGATTCCGTAGATAACGTCCACGCCGCCCGTGGAATTGAATTGCAAGAGAGCGGGAGCGACAGCCTGGACGTATTTGAGCTCGGCAAGCTTGTTAGCGATCTTGATCGGCATGGGGGAGCCGCTGAACCCAAGAAAGATGGAAGCGGCGGGAGGCTGCAGCATGATGTCGGCGCCGATTCCTTCGATGCGCTTTGCGGTTTCCGTGAGCAAGCCGCTGGTGAGCCCCACAATGAGGACAACCAGCGCCACCTCCACGGCAACGGCCATCACGCCGATCAGCGTACGCAGCGGACGGTGGAGCAAATTGCGGACGATCAGCTCGCCCATCATGGCTGTTTGCTCTCCGCGCCATCGCTGACCCGTACAAGCTCTGTTCCCGGCGGTTGTTCGAGCTTGAAGCGTTCAGAAGGAATCTCTTCATTCAAGCTGATCTTCGTCACCTGCAGGTCCAATTTGTAGTCATCGTGCGGGCGTTCGAGGCGGATCGCCCGCGGAAACGAGGTCAGGCCGTCCGAAGGCGCCGCTTGAGTATTCTGGCTCGGGGCATTTTCTATCGGGAGCCAGTCCGCGAGATGAACGTCCGACACGAGGAGTCCTTTCGGCCCAAAAGTTTCAATACGAACAACATGGAGGTCCGCACGATCGAACCAGATTTCCCGCAAG
Source organism: Acidobacteriota bacterium (assembly GCA_003224055.1). Taxonomy (GTDB): domain Bacteria; phylum Acidobacteriota; class Terriglobia; order Acidiferrales; family UBA7541; genus Acidiferrum. The sequence goes on from QHYE01000025.1 coordinate 53,894, forward strand.
ACCTCCAACTGATAGCCGCCGCGCAAGACGGTCAAGACATAGTAGCGCGCGTTTTCGTCGTTGAACTCACGTAGAGTTGTCGATTCTTCTTTCCTGATTTCGGGCCAGAGCAGGGCATCCAGCAGATGCTGGGGGCGGAGATTCTCGATGGGCTTGCTGCTGTTTTTCTCCACTGCCACCGTGCCGACCAGGAATTTGTGCTTTGAAGGAATGAAAACCAGGAAGGTTTCGCCGTCGCTGGCCATGTCGAAAACGGTGGTGCCAACCACCGGAGCCTGCCCAATCATGCGAATCTGGGCCGGCCGAGCAGCGAGAAGAAACGCTTTCACTTCGTGATATTCGTCGATGACGCCGCTGTACTTTGAGCCCGCCGTGGGCTTCAACTCCACCGTTGCGTTCAGCGTTTTCGTATTGTGCGCTACCAGATTGTATCGATCGAGGAGCTCTTCGCGAGTGGCATCTTGGACAACCGGCCTCTGCGTTATGACGGTGTGGCCCGTGACAACCCGCCCGCCCCCGCAGCCGCCGCAAATTGCAGCCACTGTCGTCAAAAGCACGCAGGTTGGCACACGTCGAATCAACTAGTTCCGTCCCCATCGATACAAATGAAGCAATCTAGCAACCACTTGGATGCCCGTCAAACCAAGCGGGACACAGCCACAGAAGGCACTCAATTGGGTCGTGCGATGTGCACGTCAAATGGCTGAACCGCCGGGCGCAACCGCCGGATGACTTCACTGGGCCAGAGAGTTTCGCTCAGTAGCGTTACCCAGCCGTCTTCCAGCTCGCAGATCGCACAAAAGGTGTAGCGCGCGGAGGCAGGCTGGTAGGCGTCCAGCCCGCGCTTGGAGAGATCGCCCTCCAGTGGCATATCAGGCTCGTTCGCCGCGACGCCAACCCTGATGCCAAAGGTTTCTCCTTCAAACCGTTCGAAAATTTGGCGCAATAGCTCCGGACTCGGCTGCGGCAACACGACGCAGCGCTCGGCTGCCTCTCGCAGTGCAATTCCGCGCGCTCTGCAGAACTCCCGGACACGATCGATGTGGCTGAAAAAATCCACCACGTACGGTTCGCCCGCCACCAGGGCAGGGAAAACCGCTGACCAGATTTCGGCTGCTTCCTTGCCGCGCACCGGCTCGCGATTTTCGGTTCCCACGAGCTCGAGTCCCACGGCTTTTACGCCCGTGCCCAGGTCCAGGGCTTGAACGTCCAGCGAAAATGGCGGCAATTCGAGCGCGCCGCCCGGAACCGGACTGCCCGCCGCGCTCATTGGATAGTCTCGGCTTCCGCGTCAGGAAACTTGGCACGGAATTCCGGCGAGTGCTTGCGCACTTCCAGCCAGTCGAAGAACGCGTCTGGTGTTTCCAGCCAGATACGAAACCAGTTCGCGATCTCCACTTTTTCTTCGCGCTTGTGCGGCTCCACTTTGTGATTCCGAGAAATCATCTCCGCCCGGCGCTTGCCGAGCCGCGCCACGTTGAGCACACGCCCCACCGCGGCGTGCTCGCCTTGCGAACGGAATTTCCGCATCAGCTCATCCAGACGCATGATGCTGACCTCCGCATCTTCGAGCGTTTTGAAATGCAGGAGATCCTCAAACTCTTCTTCGTACTGTTCCTCGGCCTCTTCCTGTAGCGTCAGCAGGACTCGGTGTCCAGCGTCTTTGAGCACTTCCGCGATGTAATCCGAGCCGGTCTTTCCAGCTTCGCCATGCTCCGCAACGAGCCGCCGGCGCAACTGGTCGATCTCCGCGGGCGTCCATTTTTCCACCTTGATCTCGCGGGCGGTTTCGAGGATCAGCGACTTTTTCGTTTTCGCTTCTTCGTTCATCGAGCTGCGCCTCGGTGCGGCTTCTTGTGATTCTTCTTGGAGCTGGGTGGCGGGGGCGGCGGATCGGCCGGCAGTCCCGCCAGAAGCCGACGGTACTTCACCACATTTTTGTTGTGTTCCGCCAGTGTGGGGCTGAAAAAATGGCCGCCCTGCGTGTTGGCCACAAAATAAAGATAGTTGGACTCTGCAGGCCGCAGCGCGGCACGCAAAGAGGCTTCCCCCGGATTTCCAATGGGCCCGGGCGGCAGCCCTCCGTGCTCGTACGTATTGTAAAGCGAATCGAAACTGAGGTCCTTGCCCGTCAGCGTTCCATTGTATTTCCCGAACCGTTCCATCCCGTAGATCACGGTCGGGTCGCATTGCAACCGCATGCCTTGCCGCAGGCGATTTGCGAAAACCCCCGCGACCAGCGGGCGCTCCTCCGCTTTCGGGGTTTCTCTTTCGACCAGGGACGCTAGCGTCACGATTCTGAGCATAGCGCGGTGGTCGCCCCCACCCGCTTGCCCGTTTGTTGCGGGCGGCCCAAGGCGCTTCCACTCTTCCTTGAATTTGCGCACCATCTCGGCGGTCAATTCGCTCGCGGAAGGATGCCGCGGGAGCTCATACGTGGCTGGGAAGAGGAATCCTTCAAGCGTCTGCGCCCCCGGCGCGAAGTCACGAATCAGCGCGGTGTCTCCCACGGCGAAAAGAAAATCGCCCGCGGGCATGAATTTCCCGGCTGCCAGTTCACGGGCGATATCGAACATCGTCTCACCTTCGCGCACCGTGAAAGGCTGTTGGTAAACGTTTCCTTTGGCAAGTTTCCAGAAAACATCCATGCCGGTCGCAGCGTGGTCGAAGAAATATTCTCCCGCCTGCAGCGTCCGCTTAGGATTCCGGCGCGCATAAATCTCGAACGCCGTCGCGCTTCGGATCACGCCATTTTTCTTCAGTATGTAGGCCGCATACCGGCGCGAAGCTCCGTGCGGTATATCGACGAAAACACCTTCGGCCGGGAATCCCTGGTAAGGGTTCGTCATGCCGTACCACATCGATGTGGCAGCGCCGCCGGCAATCAGAACAATCAAGAGAATTATTACTAACAGAAACTTCAATTCAGCCTCACCAATTCAGTCTAATGCTTCGTTCAGGCCTTTGCTGCCGCCTGCCCTTGCCGTTCCAGATACTCCTTCAAAATTACAGCTGCCGCCACCGCATCCACGGTCATTTTCGTCTGTACTTTTTTCGGCTTCCTGCTGCTGGTCAGTTTCTCGTCGTGGACGAATCTTCCCTGAACCTCTTCCAGCAGCCGTTCCGCTTCCCAGCTCGTCAGCCGCTCGTCCACCATTTCTACCGGCATGCCAATCTGTTTCCGCACGCGCTGCGCGAAGCGTTCCACTTCTTCGGCCATTTCTCCACGCGTGCCGTCCAGCCGCAGCGGCAGCCCCACGACGATCTGGCTCACGCCGTGCTCGCGTACAAGTTCGCGCAACCGCCGCATGTCCTCGTTCCGATTAATCCGCTCCAGCGTGCTCAGCGGTTGCGCCATGCGCGTTTCGGAATCCGCGAGAGCGAGTCCTATTCTGGCGCGCCCATAATCCATGGCGAGAATCGACCTGCGTGCGCCCGTGCTCAATTCGACTGGGGTTCTTTTCACACTTCTAGTATACCGGGAAGCTCCTTGACGAATATGGGGTGCTTCTCAATAAACGCCAATCAGGCAGAAGAATTTTGTCTCCGCCTTTGTGGATGGCTAGGGTTTGCGGCCTCGCTGGCCACTTTGCCAGGCGTCCCAGTAGCCGAGGAGCTTCAACTGCTGGTCGAGGCCGGTCTCTTTCACTAAAACGTCGAGCTCGGCGCGCGTGAGGCGCTTGCCAAGGGGTTCGGCGCGACCAGCGATGCCCCAGGCGGTCAACGCGGCGAGTACAGTGTGCAGCTTCAGTTCGCGCATATCGACTTTGTCCAGGGTGTCCGACGCGGCGTGGTAATTTGGCAGGTAGTTGGCCTCTTCCTGATTGGCGACGAGTGTTGGCACGCCTTCTAGCATGAAATCGAAATTGTCTGTGCCGAAGGAAGCGTCGTAGGTGTGGGTATTCGCTCCCCAAGATTCGAGCGGGTTCAACACTTCGCGGACACCGGCTTCGATATCGCGGCGGCCGCCCAGCGAATAGCCGGTGACGCGGCCGATGCCGGAACCATAGGTGATCATGGCGCGAATTTTGTCGAGTTCGGCGCGATGGGCCTTTACGTATTCGAACGAGCCGATCGTTCCTTGTTCTTCCCCACTGAAGAGTACGAAGCGGATGGCACGCCGAGGCAGGAGCCCGGTGGCCTTGATGGCGCGCGCGGCTTCGATCACCAGCGCGGCATTGCAGCCGTTGTCGAGCGCGCCGGTGCCCAGTTCCCAGGAATCGAGATGGGCGCCGAGGATGACGATTTCGTCCGGCTTTTCGTAGCCGCGAATTTCTCCGACCACGTTTTGCTGCTCGATGGGCCCGCCGATTTTGTTGGGCATGTCCAGCCGCACGCGGACCTTCCCTGGATACGCGGCGACGGTTCGCGCCAGGCGCAAGCCGTCTTCGCGCGCCAGTACGGCCTGGGGAATCTTGTCAATCTCGCCGGCCAGGGAATTCGTATGGCGATAAAGGAGCAACTTTTCCCGCGCACCGATCCAGAGAATCGCTGTAGCGCCTTCTTTGACGGCCCGGCCAATGATCATCGGCGGGCGAAGATATTCATTGAAAAGGTCCGCCCAGGTTGAACCAATATCACTGTGAACCAGCAGGATCGCGCCTTTCATGGAAGCTCCCGCCTTCGCAAGATCATCCTCGGTGCCGTAACCCACATCGATGACGCTTGCTTCGATCCCGCCCGCTGGCGTTGCAGGAGACCATCCCTCCGCCTTCATCCGCACGGGAAATTTCACCGGGCCGAGCAGTTCGAGCCGCGTATCGCCCTCGCTCCACGTCATCGGAAGCGTGTACTTTTCCGTGTGGACATCAATCCCCGCCGAGCGGAATGCGGCGACGCCCCACTCGATGGCCTTGGCCATTTGAGGCGTTCCAGTTACGCGGCCCCCAATTTCGTCGGTGAGCCGCCGCAAGTTTTCCTCCATCGGCGACGGACCCATCACGATCGGAAGAATTTTCGCGGCGGCTTGCGCGCAGGTGGATGTGTCTGAGACGGAGCAAGCTGGCGAACTCTTGGTGACTTGCGCCGGATTGAGCGGGTCCTTCTGCTGCTGTGGCAACTGGGCCGACGCCGAAAGCAGGGAAACAAACAAGCAAAGCAGTAATGAAGAAAGGAGAATCGTGCGGCGGGGCATGAATGGGCCCTCTTTTCTATGGAGTTGCGTACTGGCGTTTCGGTGTTCGCTTGCGGAGCGGATTATACCCAACCGAGCGTGACCCGAGCATCTGTACATGGAATGAACGCGCCGCCTGAGAGGTTAGGTCCTTGGCGCAAGCTTGGGATCGAGTACACAATCTGCGGCGCGCGCCACTTGTGCCATCTCGACGACATCGTGGACGCGGACGATGTGCGCGCCGTTGAGGATGCTCGTGGTCACTGTTGCGGCCGTTCCCCAGATACGCTCTTCCGGCGATGCGGGCTTGCCGTCACGCGCCAGAGTCGCGCCAAGGAAGCCCTTGCGCGATGTGCCTACGAGTAGCGCAAAACCGAGCTTCGCCAATTGCGGCAGCTCAAGCAGGACTTCGTAGTTCTGCGCGAAGCTCTTGCCGAAGCCGATGCCGGGGTCGAGGATGATCTGCGATTTCGTGACACCGGCTTTGAGCGCCATAGCGACGGAACGGCGAAGGCCTTGCAGGACGTCCTTCATCACGTCCCGTGCGAATGGCCCTTTTTGCATCGTGCGCGGCTCGCCTCGCATGTGCATCAGGATCAGCGGGACGCGATGACGTGCGGCGACTTCGGCAATGCGCGGATCGCTTTTCAATCCGGAGATGTCATTGATGATTTCCGCGCCGGCGTCGAGCGCGGTCTCCGCGACCTCGGCCTTTTGCGTGTCAATGGAGATGGGGATTTTCAAAAGTCTGCGCAAGCCGCTGAGCACGGGGAAGAGTCTTCTCCATTCTTCTTCTGTTGAAATTCCTTCGGAACCCGGCCGCGTGGATTCTGCGCCGATATCGATGAGGTCGGCGCCTGCGCGTTCCATCTGGAGCCCGTGCTCGATCGCATGTTCCTCGGTGTAGAACTTGCTGCCGTCGGAAAAACTGTCCGGCGTCACGTTCAGGACGCCCATGATGAGAGTGCGTTTGCCCAGGACCAGAGTGCGGGAGGGGAGTTTGAGCCGGAAGAGTTTGCGGCGGATCATTGGCGGAAATTAGTTTAGCGCGAGAAACAAAGAAAAAGATAACGCAGAGGCGCAGAGAACGCAGAGCCGGCGCCGAGAAGAGCACGCAACAAACGCGTGCGAGAGGTGAGTTAGGCTAGTCGAGGTCGAAATCGCGGATAGGCTTGCCGGCCGGGGCGTCCTTGGCTTTCTTCATGGCCTCTTCGAATTTCTTCGCCAGGATGTCTTCCTTGTTGGTTTCCTGCATCCAAGAATCGCGGAATTTGTCTTCACGCTGGCGGTTTTGCTCGGCAAGAATCTTCTGGGCGTCGGTGAGATCCACATTCGGTCCGGCTTTGACCGGCGCTTCGTGCGAGAGCACGGCACCGAAGACGGCGTCCACGACCAGCTTGGCATGACAGCAGGGGCACGTCACATTCAAATTCTCGCTGCTGGGATTTCCCATGAGGCTATTCTACGCCGTCCACATGAAAAAAGAAGGGCACAGCACTCCTGCGCCCTCCTAGGAAAAGCTACACGAGTTGTTTAGGCTTTGGCGGGGTTTTCTCCGCGGGTGAAGCCGGGAGCCGGGCGCAGTTCCGGGCGAACGACCTTGGGGTCCGTGCCGGGTGCGGCCTGCGTCGGTGGCGGAGGCGGGGGCAGCTTTTCCGGCAGCGGCTTGCCTTCCATGAGCAGTTTCACTTCGTTGGCGTCAATGACTTCGCGTTCGAGCAGCGCCTGCGCGATGCGTTCGAGGGTTTCGCGATTGTTGGATAGGAGCTTCTTCGCAGCCTCGTAGCCGCCATTCACGATACGCTTCACTTCCTTGTCGATCTGGATGGCGGTGTCTTCGGAGTAGTCGCGATGTTGGGTGATTTCGCGGCCCAGGAAGATGGCTTCGTCTTTCTTGCCGTAAGCCAGCGGTCCAAGTTCGCTCATGCCCCATTCGCAAACCATGTTGCGCGCGATGTCCGTGGCGCGCTCGATATCGTTGCCCGCGCCCGTAGTGATGTGGCCGAGGAAAATTTCTTCGGCGGAGCGGCCGCCCATCAGCACGGCGAGCATGGTTTCAAGGTATTCGCGGGTATAGGTGTGCTTGTCGTCTTCCGGCAACTGCATGGTCAGACCCAGCGCCATGCCGCGCGGAATGATGGTGACCTTGTGGACCGGATCGGCCCCCGGGGTCATCGCGGCGACGAGCGCGTGGCCCGCCTCGTGGTACGCCGTGTTTTTCTTTTCTTCATCGGAAAGAATCATGGACTTGCGCTCGACGCCCATCAGGACCTTGTCCTTGGACATCTCGAAGTCCACCATCATGACGAACTTGCGGTTCTGGCGCGCCGCCCACAGAGCTGCTTCGTTCACCAGGTTCGCGAGGTCCGCGCCGGAAAAGCCCGGCGTGCCGCGCGCGATGATGGACAGATCCACGTCATCGCTGATGGGAACTTTGCGGGTGTGCACGCGGAGAATTTCTTCCCGGCCCTTCACGTCGGGACGGGCAACGACGACGCGGCGGTCGAACCGGCCGGGGCGGAGAAGCGCCGGATCGAGAACATCAGGCCGGTTCGTGGCAGCGATCAAAATCACGCCTTCGTTCGATTCAAAGCCGTCCATTTCCACGAGCAGCGCGTTCAGCGTCTGCTCGCGCTCATCATGTCCGCCGCCGAGGCCGGCGCCGCGATGACGGCCGACAGCATCGATTTCATCGATGAAGATGATGCAGGGAGCATTCTTCTTGCCTTGCTCGAAAAGGTCGCGCACGCGGCTCGCGCCGACGCCCACAAACATCTCCACGAAATCCGAACCGGAGATCGAGAAAAATGGAACGTTGGCTTCGCCGGCGATCGCGCGGGCCAGCAAAGTCTTGCCCGTGCCCGGAGGTCCCACGAGCAGCACGCCCTTCGGGATTCGTCCGCCGAGCTTCTGGAATTTTTGGGGATCTTTCAAGAATTCGATAATTTCTTGCAGCTCTTCCTTGGCTTCGTCGGTTCCCGCGACATCCTTGAATGTGGCCTTCTTCTGTTGCGCCGAGAGCAGCCGTGCGCGGGACTTACCAAAACTCAGGGCTTTGTTTCCGCCAGCTTGCATCTGCCGCATCAGGAACAAGCAGAAGCCTACAAGAAGAATAAGGGGCGCAGCGTTCAACAAAATTAACACCCAGTCGCCGCTGCGGACTTCCTTCACCTTGACCTGGACGGCCTTGTCCCGAAGAGCCTTGGTGACCTCGGGCGCGTTTTCCTTGGCGATGATGGCGCGGAACTTCTGGTTTGGGGGCTTGGAGTATTCGCCCTGCAGCTCGTAGCTGTTGGGCGAGAGGTACATCGTGACTTCCTTGATTTCCCCCGCGTCGATCTTGGCCATCAGCAGGCTGTAGCTCGGCTCTTCCTCTCGCGCCTGCGCGCCGTTGGCGGAAACCAGCTTCCAGAGCATGACGCCCAAGAGCACGATGGAAAGCCAGAAGAGAATTGTTTTTAATGTTGAACCAGAATTCACGTTGTCCTCACTAATCCCAAAACCAGCCGGAAGAAATCACATGCAGTCTACTTCTTCCGCCCCTTGCCCTTTTTCCTGGGGGCCACCTTCGCTCCCGATGAAAGTTGCCGGAGGTTTCGCCCCGTGCCGTTGGCGGCGGCCAAGCCGTAGCCAACCCATACTTCTTTAGATGCCGTCCGGAACCCAAAGTAATCGGGCTCCAGCGCCACGCGGCGGCTTTCCGGCTTATCCAGAAGCACCGCCAGGCGGATCGAACGCGGTTTGCTTTCACCCAATCGCCGCAGCAAAAAATCCTGCGTCACGCCGCTTTCGAGCACCGCATCCACGACCAAGACATCCCGTCCGCCTAACTCCGGATGGGAACCGAAAAAAACTTCGCGCCGCGCGTGCCCGCCCTGATCGACGTCACGAACATCCTCGCGCACGAAATGGCAAACGATGGGCGCCTCAATCTGCCTCACCAGGTCTGCTGCAAAAATAAATCCGCGATCCAGGGTAACCACCACGTCCAGCCTGCGGCCCTGGCATTCCCGCGAAATCTCTCTGCCCAGCACGCCGACGCGAGAGGCGATACGCTCTGCGGAAAACGCCGCTCCTTTTCGCGCTTGCGAAACCGCCACTTTGCGCAAGCGAGTCACAACGCATCCTCGGCGATCACCATTCCTGCTCGGGTCCTCTCATCGGCAGCAAATTCCGCAGCGGCATCAAAGCCGCGGGCCCACGCAAGAATCCCGCCGCTCGTCAACACCGGCCAGCCGTCACGTGCCCAGCGGCCGATGCGCTTTTCATTCAACAAACGCTTCAGCTTGTGCGCGTTGCGGTGACCCAGCGGGCGCATTCGGTCCCCAGGACGCCAGTTACGCAGCACGAGAGGCAAACGCAACCGGTCACGGTCCAAGACCGCCCCATCTCTACTAGTTTCCGCTCTCTTGCCGGGCCAGTCAATCACCCTGAAGCGGAATACACACCCTAGTTCTGGAACGCGCACTTCTTGCGCGCCGCGAGCCATATCGATGTTGTACTCGAATTCGCGCGCTTTGCTGGGAGTGCCTGAAGCAAATTTTTTTCCGACGGCATGAAAAGCCAGCCCAGCTCCTTCCCTGCGTACTTCGACGCCACCGGGCAGGGGAAGCGAACTTCCGCCTTGACCATGGCGCGCCAACTCCAGCACTGCATTCACATGCCCCGCCCCAAGTTGCCCGCTGTGCGGCTTCAAGCTTTTTACAATATGGCGCACCAGCCGTCTGCTCACTGCCTGAGCCTCTTCCATTTTGCTCACTGGTTCAAGTAAATCTGTCGCTGCAATTCGTAAGCCTTCGCCGCACTTTTGAACCAGTTCCGCCGCTCGTCTTGCCGCCACCGCTTCCAAGAATGCTTCGTCTTCGCGGGCGAGGTCAGCCAACGTCGCCAAATGTTCAACGATGGTTGGTTGAAATTGTTTCTCAAGCAAGGGAAGAAGTTTGCGGCGAATGCGCGCGCGCGTTCGGGTCGTGTCACGGTTCGTGGCGTCCTCGCGCCATTTCTGTTTCTTGGCGCGAAGATATGTTCGCAACTCGCCCCTGCGAACATGCAACAGGGGCCGAATGACGGGACCAGCGACCGGATGGATTCCGCCGAGGCCGGTGAGCCCCGTTCCGCGCAGGACGTGCGCAAGCACGGTTTCCGCCTGGTCGTCAGCTGTGTGTGCAACGGCGATGCGCGCGAGCGCTCCCGATTCCACCAGCGAGCGGAAATAATCGTAGCGCGCGCGACGTGCCGTGTCCTCCAGGTTGGCGTGTTCCTTTTTGGCTTTCTTTGCAACGTGAACGGAAGCCGTGTGAAACTCCAGTCCATGTTTTGCGGCCAGCTTGGCGACGAATTTTTCGTCGGCGTCAGAAGATTTGCCGCGCAATTTGTGGTTGAAGTGAACGACACTAAGCACAATGCCAAGTTTTTCGTGGAGCTCCTGCAGTAAGAGCAGCAGCGCCACAGAATCTGCCCCGCCGGACACGGCCACGCCCACGCGGTCGCCTGGGCGCAGGAATTGCGTGTCGCGAACCTGTTTGAATAGTTCTTGGCTTAACGTAGAGCGCACGGGAACAGAGCTTCTACAATCCTCTGCCCGCCATCCTAGCAGTCAAGGCTTCAAAACTCACGCCGCTATTGAATCTGAAAGGCACACTGCACCGTCGCGCTAACGGTGATTTTCTCCGGGTGCACAACGGGAGGTGGCGGCGGCGGTGTCATAGCCCTCTTTGCGTGGCTGAAGAAACCGTTCGTAACCTCTACGCTCTGGGCCAAGGCGGCTACCTGAATCTGCGCTATTCCGATGAGCTGTTTGACGTCCAGGCTCGCGAATCGTAGCGCTCCAACTTTCTGTCCCTTCTGCTCCAGCGCCGAATTCGCTCGCGCGATGGCCCGCTTCATCGCCTCTGCCACAGCCCGTTGCTTGGCAGCCTCCTCATCCGACAGTGAGTACGTGAGGGAGCGAAAGTCCACAATTCCGTCTTGCACCGAATCATCCATAATAGAGCCGAGCTTCGAAAAATCCCTGACGTTGAGGACAATCCGCCCGCTCACGAGAAAGGACCGCGCCCGCTTCTTGCGGTCCCCCTCATAAAAGGGCGTCACCGTTAGCACCCCTGTGGAGACGTCTTCTTTCTTCATTCCACTGCGATCTGCGAGTTCTGCAATCTTCCGCATGGACTGGGATGCCTTGTCGTAGGCGGGCTTTAGTTCTTTTCCTGAGCGGAAATGTCGAATGTAAGCGTCGCCACATCGGGATCCGCTTCGTATATTCCGTCGGCCTGAACTATCAGCGTATCAGCGATAAACTTCACATCTGGGTTTTGCGCCAAGGAGATGTCTGCGAACAGCAAGGCCACAACAAGGGCCACAAGGATCTTTTTCATGGAATTCCTCCGTGGGGGACAACATGCACTGCGATGCACCGCGATTGCCAGCTGTTGCCGCGCATACTACCATGGCCAAAGCACTTGCAGGGTTGCCGAAGATGCCTGTGGAAATCGACAATCGCGTATTGACAATCTTCCTGCCCTCTGAGATACTCCTTGGGCTGTAGCTGTGCCTTTCTGCTGGACAGGGGGGCTTTGCTCTTTGACAACCGATACGATGTGCCAGAATCTGTTCGAAGCCATTCGAGTTTTCGAGCGCGAATGGTCTGAGTAAATTCGAGCGACAATAATTTGCTTGGTAGGCTGGCTCCGATGCAAATCGGAGCATTTTTTTCGCCAAGCTACCAGTTTCAAACGAGAGTTTGATCCTGGCTCAGAACGAACGCTGGCGGCGTGCTTAACACATGCAAGTCGAGTGCGCGGTTGTAGCAATACAACTGGCGCACGGCGCACGGGTGCGTAACACGTGGGCAATCTGCCCTTCGATGGGG
>QHYE01000109.1 GCA_003224055.1 Acidobacteriota bacterium
GACACGGGTCTTTACGGCGCCTCAGCAGTGCAGTGGATTTTAACTTACCCAACGGTACCCGGACTTGCGAATCTTTATGGGCGGCTTGGTTTCAACAGCTCGGCATACCTATGTCTTGCAGCGCTCGATACAGGCGTCTGGAAGGGGTTGAGTTTTCATTTATTTACCGGATATCTGATGGCTGCCATGTGCTTCACAATTCTGCCTGCGTGTGTACGGGTAGCGCGGAGGTGTCCCAAGTCTGCGGCGGATTGGTTTCAGTGTGTTCTGGCGATACCCCTGATCTTCTGTGTGCTGCGCGGTCAAATTGTGGGCGCGCAAAATGTCCACAATCGTTTTCGCTGTCATTGCCTGGTGTTTGACACTCGGGCGTCTTCATTTCATCAAACAGTCGGCGCGCGGTAGAAAGCTTTACATTGCGGGCGCATTGGTCTTATCGACGCTCATTCTGTTTCCGTGGTGCCTGCGTGGAATCGTATTGACCGGGTATCCCTTCTACCCGGCAACCGCGATGGGATTTCCTGTTGACTGGAAATATCCGCAAGATGCGGCACGTTTGTATGTTGCTCTGGTTCATTCTTGGGGGCGGAATCCCGACGCGCGGATTGCCGACACCCAAGGTTATCTGTGGCTGCCGGGATGGTGGCATCAAGCAATCCGAAACAGGTCGGCCATTCAAGTTCCCCTTGCGATTTCACTGGCAGGTTTGGCGGTTGCGGTCATCCATCGGCTTCGCAGAAGACGCGTTTCGACCTCCCGTTGGCTATTGATTTTGGTTCCTTCTCTGGCTGGGGTAGTTTTTTGGTTCCTGGCGAGTCCTGACCCAAGATTCGGGCAATTCGCTATCTGGACTACCGCCGGGACTTTGGCTACTTGGGGCATTGTTTCCGTAGATGGTGGGGTGTTCCAGGGGCGGTACGTAAGCACAGTCTTAGCAGGGCTCTTGGGATTATTGTTGTGGTGTCTAATCTCCTTCGGCTGGAAACAACCCTATCAGTCCATGCTCGCTGCCAAGGCACCGTCGCCCCTGCCCAGGGCCGGCCTGACCGTTCGACAGACAGGATCCGGACTGAAAGTTTATCTTCCAATGCAGGGCAATCAGTGCTGGGATGCGCCGCTTCCTTGCACGCCTTATCCCGATGACTCTCTTCGGCTTCGCGACAGGGAGAACATGCGCTGGGGGTTCGCTTCGGAGGGGCGACCCGATCTTCTGTACCGATACTAGATGACGGCGCATTCGCGAAAAGAGTTCGCGGAGAGCAGAGCGGCCATCAGCGAGCCTGATCAAAACAATGCCGACCACGCTGGGGCCGAGAAGCATGGCGGGAAACATCAGGATGCCCGCCATTTTTGGCACGGGCTGGCCACGCAAGAGGTGCGGTGCGGCGACAAGCAGCGCGCCAGTCCAGGATACGGCGAACGTCAACGCAAAGTAACTGGCGATGGGGTGGCGTTGCAGGAAAGTTTTGCGCTGGAGGGGATCGCGCACGGGCTAAATCATATTCCAGGGTTTGCGGTACTGTTTAGTGAGGAATTTGTTGGCTTCGGGATCGTTCGGGAACTGCTCGTCGTCGCGGTTCCAGCGGAGCTTGCGGCCCAGTTTGAAGGCGATGTTGGCTACGTGCGGGGCGCTGGTCGAGCGGTGGGTGGTCTCGACGTCGGAGTGTGGCTTGCGACGTGAGCGGACGCAGTCCAGGAAGTTCACCACGTGCGGGTAGTGCTGGGCGGAGCCTTCGCTCTTAATCACGCCGAAGGCCATGACGCTCTCGCCTCCGACGGGCTTGCGCTCCGGCCACACGGTGTAGCCGTCACGGTCGAGGAACAGCGTGCCCTCGGTGCCGTAGAACTCGATGCCATAGTTGTGGCCGTCCGGCCCACGCGTATTGGTGTGGCGGTTGCTCCAGGTGACGATAAATTCTTTGCCGCTTACGGGGGATGCGGGGTACTCGAAGACCACTTCGAGTGTGTCCGGGATTTCGCTGTTGTCATTGAGGACGTACTTTCCGCCGAAGGTGCTCACGGTCTTGGGCGCATCCACGCCCATCGCCCAATGGACGATGTCCAGCAGATGGACGCCCCAGTCGGTCAGCGTTCCTCCGGAATAGTCCCAGAAGGAGCGAAAGCTGCCGATGCAGCGATTGCGGTTGTAGGCGTGGTAGGGAGCGGGTCCAAGCCAAAGATCCCAGTCGAGCCAAGCAGGGGGATCGGTGTCGGGAGGATTGCCCATGCCGGCGGGCGAGCTATTGCTGTGAATCCACGTCTTGGCAAGCGTGACCTTTCCGATTTTTCCGCTCTGCACCAATTCGACCGCTTTTTGGAAATGTTCACCGGAACGTTGCTGGGTGCCGACCTGCACGATGCGGTTGTATTTCGCCACAGCCTGCACCATCTTGCGGCCCTCGGCCAGCGTGTGCGAGAGAGGCTTTTCGACATAGACATCCTTGCCCGCTTCGCAGGCCATGATCATGGGGATGGCGTGCCAATGGTCAGGGGTTGCAATGATCACCGCCTGAATGTCTTTGTTGTCGAGGATCGCGCGAAAGTCTTTGAAGCCTTTGGCCTTTCCGTCCGTAAGCTCGAGGCCGCGGTCCAGATTGGGTACGAATGGATCGGCGATGGCGACGACATCAACTTGATCAGTTTTCAGGAAATCCTTTAGGTTGAATTGACCCATGCCGCCGGCGCCAATCAGGCCGATGCCGATCCGATCATTGGCTCCCAGGACAGCGCGTGCCAGCGGCCCGGCCGAGGCGAGCATGCCAACGGCGGCTCCAGCGAGGGTCTTGCTAAAATTTCTGCGAGTTATCTCTGAGTCGGCCATTTTCTCTGTTGCCTCCTATTTCGTTTTGCGGGCGGCCGCAGCGGAACGTGCTGGTGGCGGCCGGTGACATTCTCGCGCTTTATGGGTTGGCGGGGGGAAGAAAAAAGAATTGACACAGTGGGCACAGAGGGGAAGAGCGCACAGAGGACACAGAGAAGAGGGAGAAGCACCGGTCCGAAGACCGGCCACTACACGTGTGGAGCGGCTGGCCTCAGAAAGCCAGCCCTACAGGCGCGCGCGGGGCGAGTAAGAAAGAAAAAGGGCGTCCTGGTTTGCACCGAGGACGCCCCTTTAGGATTGAGGTTAGGGCGAGCTGGTAAAGCGATCCCTGAGCCAGGCTGAAGCCTGCCTGCGGCAGGCAAGCCTGTGCCACCAGGATTAGTACATGCCGCCCATGCCGCCTGCGCCGGGGGCGCCGCCGCCGGCTGCCGCTGCCTTGGTTTCTTCCTTGATGTCGGCGATGAGAGCTTCGGTGGTGAGCATCAAGCCCGCGATGGACGCTGCGTTCTGCAGCGCGAGGCGGGTGACCTTGGCAGGGTCGATGATGCCCATCTTGATCATGTCGCCGTATTCGCCGGTCTCGGCGTTGAAGCCGAAGTTTTCGTCCTTGGAATCGCGGATCTTGCCGATCACAACGGCGCCTTCATGGCCGGCGTTGAGTGCGATTTGGCGGGAAGGCTCTTCGAGAGCGCGCTTCACGATGCCGACGCCAACAGCTTCGTCATCATGCAGCTTGAGCTTCTCGATGGCCGCGAGGCAGCGCAGCAGGGCCGTGCCGCCGCCGGGAACGATACCTTCCTCGACAGCCGCGCGAGTGGCGTGCATAGCGTCCTCGACACGCGCCTTCTTTTCCTTCAGCTCGGTTTCGGTGGCTGCGCCGACTTTAATGACGGCGACGCCGCCGACGAGCTTGGCAAGGCGCTCCTGGAGCTTTTCCTTGTCGTAGTCGGATGTGGTGTTTTCGACCTGCGCGCGAATCTGCTTCACGCGGCCCTCGATGTCGGCAGACTTGCCGGCGCCTTCGATGATCGTGGTGTTGTCCTTATCAATCACAACCTTCTTGGCGCGGCCGAGGTCCTCAAGCTTCACGTTTTCCAGCTTGATGCCGAGGTCTTCGGTGATGGCCTTGCCGCCGGTGAGGGTGGCGATGTCTTCGAGCATGGCCTTGCGGCGGTCGCCAAAGCCAGGGGCCTTGACGGCAGCGCACTGCAACGTGCCGCGGAGTTTGTTCACCACGAGAGTCGCGAGCGCTTCGCCCTCGACGTCTTCAGCGACGATCAAGAGGGGCTTGCCCATCTTGGCGGTCTGCTCGAGCAGCGGGAGCAGGTCCTTCATCGAGCTGATTTTCTTTTCGTGGATGAGGATGCGGACGTCTTCCAGCACGCACTCCATGCGGTCCGGGTCAGTGATGAAGTAGGGGGAGAGGTAGCCGCGGTCAAACTGCATGCCTTCGACTACTTCGAGGGTGGTCTCCATCGTCTTGGATTCCTCGACGGTAATGACGCCATCCTTGCCGACCTTCTTCATGGCTTCGGCGATGATGCCGCCGATTTGCTTGTCGTTGTTAGCGGAAATGGTGCCAACCTGGGCGATCATTTCACCCTTGACGTCTTTGTGGAGCTTCGCGATTTCCGCGACAGCCACTTCGACGGCCTTCTCGATGCCGCGCTTGAGAGCGGTGGGGCTGGCGCCTGCGGCGACAGTCTTGACGCCCTCGCGGAAGATGGCCTGCGCTAGCACGGTCGCGGTGGTCGTGCCGTCACCGGCAACGTCGGAAGTCTTGGAAGCGACTTCGCGGACCATCTGCGCGCCCATGTTCTCGAGGGGATCGCGGAGCTCAATTTCCTTGGCTACGGTCACGCCGTCCTTGGTGATGATCGGCGCGCCGAACTTCTTTTCGATCACCGCGTTGCGGCCCTTGGGGCCGAGAGTGATCTTCACTGCGTCGGCAAGGATATTCACGCCGCGCAAAATCGCCTGGCGTGACGCCTCACCTGTAACAATCTGCTTCGCCATTTCTAAATTCCTCCTGATAATCTTCGTGCAAGTGGGAAATTCTGAACAGAAACGAACGGGTCGAAAGACCCGCCACTACCTCTTTGCTGCTTTTGCGGCGCCGCTCAGCTTCGCGAGGATCTCTTCTTCCCGGAGGATGAGGAGCTCTTCGTCTTCGATTTTGATTTCGGTGCCGCCGTACTTGCCGAACAACACGCGGTCGCCAACCTTGACGTCGAGGGGATAAAGTTCACCCTTCTCGCGCTTGCCAGGGCCAACGGCAATGACTTCGCCTTCCTGCTGCTTCTCTTTGGCGGAGTCCGGAATGATGATGCCGCCCTTGATGCTTTCCTTCTCTTCAATACGCTTCACGACGACACGGTCGTGGAGCGGGGTGAGATTCACTGCCATCTTGAACAACCTCCATAGGTGAACTTGCGGCTTATAGTGTGGCTGCAAGGGAAAGGGGAATTAGCACTCCTCGTAGCCGACTGCTAATATAGCAGAAAAGCCCTGCATGTCAAGCCTTTCCCGGACAAGCCACGATAGTACTGTGGATTTTTATAAGTTTGTAAACTGTCTGTTTATAAGCACTTAGCTAGTGCAAGGAAAAAGTGACACATGGTGATTGTACTGCATAGAAGCCCGGCGTAGAATTCTGCACGCGGAAGGCTCATGGGATCGCTGATCTACATCCGGCTGATAGGCCACACGTTTGGCACGCTGTTGCTGCTCTTCTGGATGGTGGCAATTGTCGGTTACCGGCGACAGCGAAATTTTGAGCGCGTGTTCGTTTCTCTCTGTGTGGCGCTGTTCTTGTTTTACAGCGGGTCCCTTCTCGCGCTGAACTCACACCTCTACTATCCCCAGCCGCCCGCGGCACTCAACGAATTTGCGATTGGAATCATCACTCTGGGCTTGTGTTTGTTGCCCGCAGTGCTCTTGCATCTGCACGTCGAGTACGCGGAAACGCGCGGGCTGTTAAGAAGCAAGCGATGGAAGCTGGCCGTGTTGCTGGTTTTCTATGCCGCTTGCGTGCATCTCGCGGTTCAGCGGATTCCGCTTCTTTATCAGGATCCCCATTTCGATTTTCTCGTGCCCGGAAGATCCCTTGGGCAGGGCTTCGCGATCGTGCTTGCAACGGCCCAGGCGTGGAGCGCGGGATGGGAAGCGCGGTTCGCTGCGGCCGCACCAGACAAGCCGCAGCGCTATTTCCACTGGACGCTGCTGGCCTTTTTCGTCTTGTCGTCTCTGGCAGTCGCCGCGTTGCATTTTCCACCGATCCCTGTTGAAGCGCGAACGGCAGAAGCGGTGGCCACGGCTTTTTCGTTTTTGCCCATCTTACCGTTCACGGTGTTGATCTACCTCGTGCAGCGGCATAATTTCTTGCAGATTGGGCGGCAGAAGAATCTGCTGTACGCAATTTCCGCCACGTTCCTGGCGTTGCTTTACTTGAGCCTGGTGCGCAGGCTCGGTACGTGGCTGGAGCCGGTGCTGCCTCCTGAGGCGACGGCGGCAATTCTGCTTTTCATCCTCGTGATTTTCATTGAGCCGTTGCAAAGAGCGCTAGGACGAAGGCTCCAGGAAACGGCTATGAAAGAGATGGAACTGGCGCATCGTCTCTCGGCAGAAATCAACGGAGAAGCGCGCCGGGGTGACGTACTTCAACTAGCGAGTTTCATCGAGAGCCGCTTGAAAGAACAATTTGAGCTGGCCGAAGTGGGATTGATGCTCTGGGATCCGCTGACGGGCAAGGAGGAGCGGGTTCCCGCCCGCAAGGTGTTCAAACAAGGACTTGCGATCCTCCAGGGGA
>QHYE01000110.1 GCA_003224055.1 Acidobacteriota bacterium
CGAAGCCCTATGACGGCAACACCAACGCTACCTTGACCCCGGCGAATTTCTCTCTCACGAGTCTAGTGGGGAGCGACTCTTTCACGGTGACCAAGACTAGCGGGATATACAACAACGCTAACGTAGCTTCAGCGACAACAGTGACGGCGAGCCTGGCGAGCGGTGACTTCACGGCAGGCACAGGAACGCTGCTGAGCAACTACACGCTGCCGACCACGGCCAGCGGCGCGGGGCACATCACGGCGGTGACGCTGACCGCTTCAATCACCGGCGATCCGACTAGGCCCTATAACGGCAACACCAATGCGACGCTGACTTCGACGAATTTCTCCCTCATGCCTCTGGTGGGGACCGAGTCGTTCACCGTGACCAAGAACACCGGTACCTATAACAGCAAGGACGTACTGGCGGCTGCGACCGTAACCGCAAGTCTGGCGAGCGGCGACTTCACGCCGGCCAACGGCGCAGTCGCGAGCAACTATGTGCTGCCAAGCAGCGCCAGTGGCGCGGGGCACATTACGACGGTGACGCTGACCGCTTCAATCACCGGCGATCCGGACAGGCCGTATAACGGCAACACCATCGCGACACTCACTTCGGCGAATTTCTCTCTGTCACCTTTGGTGGGCAGTGAAAACTTCACGGTGACACAGACAGCGGGAACCTACAACTTCAAGGATGTGACCACGGCTACGACAGTGACGGCGAGCCTGTTGGCAGGTCAGTTCACGCCGACGGGAGGCGCGCTGGCGAGCAACTACGTGCTGCCGACCACGGCCAGTGGCGCGGGCCACATCACGCCAGCTACGTTGACGATAAACGTCTCGGCCACAGGCACCACTTACACAGGACTCCCTTATGTTGGGGCGACGACGTGCACGGCAGACGGCGTGAACGGCGAGCACCCGACGGCCACGTCGTCCTATCAGGATGGCAGCCACAACCCGTTGGGCGGCGCTCCGACCAACGCGGGGAGTTACTTCCTGCAGTGCTCGGCGGGCGGAACAGGCACCAACTACGTGGCTAACTCGAATACCGCAGCCTTCACGATCAGCAAGGCAGACCCCGTGGTGACGGCTGTGGGCGGAGCTTTCGACTATAACGGCAATCCGCACGCCGGCAGCGGCTCTGCGAAGGGCGTTCAGGATGAGGATCTCACACCATCGGTGAACGTGGCATACAGCCTCTCACCGGGGCCGGGCAATTTGCTGACTTCGGCACCAGTGGATGCCGGTAACTACTCGGTGGCCGCGCGCTTTGCAGGCAATACCAACTACAACCAGAAGCAGAGCGCGGCCGTTCCGCTAATCATTAACCAGGCGGACGCGGTGATCAACGTTAGCGGCTACACGGGCGTCTACGATGGTAACCCGCACGGGGCTACGGGCACAGCGAAGGGGGTCGAGTCGACCCCTGCAGATCTAACGAGCCTCTTGAGCTTCGGCGCGACATTTACCAACGTGCCGGGCGGCACGGCGCACTGGACCTTCGCTGGCAACACCAACTACAAATCGACCGGCAGTGATGTGTCCATCACCATCAGCAAGGCGGACGCTGTCATCAGCGTGAGCGGCTTCGCCGGGAAATATGACGGCAAGACGCACGGGGCCAGCGGCACGGCAACGGGCGTGAAGGGTGAAGACCTGAGCAGCCTGTTCAACCTGGGCAGCACCTTCACCAGCGTACCGGGCGGCACGGCACACTGGACATTCAACGCCACGTACGCCAACGGCAACTACAACTCAGCGAGCGGCGACGCGGCCATCACCATCAACAAGGCAGACGCCACGATCGAGGTGAACGGCTTCAGCGGGAAGTACGACGGCAACGCGCACGGAGCGACGGGATCGGCAACAGGTGTGAAGGGCGAGGATCTGAGCAGTCTGCTCAACCTCGGTGCCAGCTTCACTGATGTCCCGGGCGGCACGGCGCACTGGACCTTCGCAGGCAACACCAACTACAAATCGGCCAGCAGTGACGTGTCCATCACCATCAGCCAGGCGGACGCTGTCATCAGCGTGAGCGGCTTCACCGGGAAATATGACGGCAACGCGCACGGAGCTACGGGATCGGGAACAGGTGTGAAGGGCGAGGATCTGACCAGTCTGCTCAACCTCGGTGCCAGCTTCACTGATGTCTCGGGCGGCACGGCGCACTGGACCTTCGCAGGCAATGCCAACTACAAATCGGCCAGCAGTGATGTGTCGATCACCATCAGCCAGGCGGACCAGACTATTACCTGGTCTGATCCGGCGGGCATCATTTACGGCACGCTGCTGAGTGGGGCACAGTTGAATGCGACAGTGGCGGGCGCGTCTGGTGGGAGCCCTGCAGGCGCTCTCACCTACATGCCAGGTGCGGGCAGCTTGTTGAATGCGGGAGCAAACGCGCTCACTGTTAATGCTGCGTCAACACAGAACTACAAAGCAGCTTCGGCAACGGTCCACATCAATGTCGCCAAAGCTGATCAAACCATTACTTGGGCCTCTCCTGCGGGTATCGTCTACGGTACGCCACTCGGTGGAGTGCAACTGAATGCCACTGTGGTTGGCGCAACCGGTGGCAGCGCACCAGGTGCACTGGGTTACACACCCAGCGCCGGGACCATTCTTGACGCCGGGCTTGGGCAAACGCTTGGCGTTACTGCAGCGGAAACGGACAATTATAAGCCCGCCAGCAAGAGCGTTTCGATAGATGTGGCAAAGGGCAATCAGACCATTAATTGGAACAACCCGGCTGGCATTACCTACGGAACACTGCTCGGCCCAGCACAACTGACTGCCGTGGTCATCGGCAGTGGACCATCGGCCATCGGTGCGGTGAGCTACAGCCCGGCCAACGGCATCATGCTGAACGCCGGAAACGGTCAGCCATTAACAGTGAATGTTGCTGGAACTTCCAATTACAATCCGTCTACGAAGACAGTCTCGATTGACGTTGCAAAAGCGGCCCAAATCATCAATTGGAGCAACCCAGCACCAATCGTTCTGGGTACCCCGCTGGGCAGCGCGCAATTGAATGCAACTGTGACAGGCGTTTCCGGCGGCAGCCCGACGGGCGCTCTAACATACGCGCCGGGAGCAGGCACGTTGCTTGCGGTCAACACTCAGACCCTGAGCGTTACCGCCGCGGCAACGGCGAATTACAACCTTGCCTCAAAGACGGTGCAGATCAACGTGCAGTACGCGACCGGCGGCATGTGCGGCGGCGACGCAGGGCACCAGATCCTGCAGCCGATCAATGCAGGCAATCCTGGCAACAGTGTCTTCAAACAGGGAAGTACTGTCCCTGCTAAATTCCGAGTCTGCGACGTGAACGGCAATTCCATCGGGACCACCGGACTTATCACCGGGTTTGTCCTCTACCAGATCAATTCGGGGACCATAGCCCCTATTGATGAGACTATAGACAATTCGACGAATGACTTAGGGTGGCGCTTTGATCCGATGGGTCAGCAGTGGATCTTCAATATGAGTACCAAGACCGCACCCGCGAACAAGATGAATCAGACCTACTACTTCCGGATCGATTTGAATGACGGGACGAGCGTCTACTTCAATTTCGGCCTGAAGTAGCACCCGAGAGCATTCGGAAGGCGGGGAAGGAAACTTCTCCGCCCCAGTTTTCCGCTTTGAAATGAATCACTTGGCCGCGCAAAGAGTCTGCAACGGGACGAGCGGCCCGGACGATAATTGCTCATACGAATTTGCGTCCCCCTCCTCGGTGTCGGAAGGCGGAGCGTTTGAGTCTGCTTTTTTCTTGTTCGTCGGCACGTCCACCGCAGCCGTTCACCCCGCCTGCGTAGCCGTTCAGCGCGCAATTCCTGCTTTCAGTGCAAAACATTTAACAGCTTAATTGGCGCGTGCTATCCTTCCACATGGTTGCCGCCACTCAGCCTCGCAGGTCTCCCAGTTCCTTCCTCGGCCTAATCCCTGCTCCTTGTCCCCTAGCCGTTATCTCTCACAGCTTGGCAGAAGGGGAATGAAATTTGTTTGAATTGGGAGTTGCGAGATAGTTTCGCGGGGTGCTGTTGTTTAGCTGACCCGTTTTTCGGTTGGCGTGAGACTTTTTCTCTCTCCGAGGCGGTTTCGGCGCACACCTTACCACCTGTCGACATAAGCTAGAAAAAAGTTGTTCGGGATCCTTCTTTTTCAATGCTTTAGCGGCACGGCACACAGCTTTTCGTAGACTTGCCGGAAGAGGTCGACGTAGGGATACCCACCGGCCAACGAAATCCACACCTTCCGTACGGTGATGCGGATCAGCGCCCCGATCTTTAACACCTTGAGCCGAATGGTGGAGCATTGGGCTTTGGCCAACTCCGTTCCCTCCAGTCCCAGTCGCCGCAGCATCTGCAAAAGCACGTAAGCGATCGAAGAGCAGTACAGCCGCAATTGATTGCTGCGCAGGTAGTGCGTGCTGGTGCGGTCAGTGAACAGCATCAACTGTTCCTTGATGCGATTCTCCATGTCTCCTCTTCCACAGTAGTGCTCTTCATACAACGCCTGTGCTGGCCATGCTTCTCTACTCAAAGAGGTCACTACGAACCGCGGGTTCTCTCCTTTCTCCAGATGCTCGGCCTTGGCCGCCACCCGTCGCGCACGACTCCAGCTCTTCCGCGTCTGATAGACGAACTCTTTGAACAACCGGGCCGCGTGTCCGGTCTCTTGGTACCGGGCTTGCGCTTCCTTCTGCTCCTGTGCAATCTCGGCTTTCAGGCGTTCATTTTTCGCTAGTCCCAGCAAGTACTCTACGCGGTTCGCTTCACACCAAGCCATCAGCTCCTCGCGGCAAAATCCGGAGTCCCCACGCACGACCATTACGCACCAGGGGCCACGCGGAACGAATCTGTTCTACGATGCGCTTCAGCTCCTCTACACTTCCCGCTGAGGCATCGATGTTCGACGCTCGCAATCGCGCACACAACAGGGCTTGGCGGATCTGGGTGGCTAGACTACGTCCGGGTGCGCGCGAGGAGAGCTTGCGTTTGACGGCCGAGAAGATGCTTTCGATCTTGGCGCGTTGCCGATACGGTTTTTTCGGAAAGGCTCGGAACATCTGATGGCGAATGGCCCCGTTGGGAACACCCCGGCGCCTCGCGGGGATAATGCTCTTCGCTCCTAAGCGTTGCCGAATGTGTTGGTGGTGGGCTTCGGAGTTAAACTCCGCATCCGCCAGTACCACCCCGAGGGGAGCACCGCGCGCCGCCACATCGAGCAACCCCGGCAGAGCACGCGCGTCGCACCCCGGCCCTTGCCGAGCCCGCTGCGCCAACAAAATCTGCTGCTGCACATCCACTACAATCAACCACTTCAACCAGGGACGACGAGGCCGGGTCCCGTGGGCATGCTGCTCCAAGCGCCGCAGGAAGAAGGTGCTGACGGAAGTATAAGAGAGGCCGGTGCCGTCGATGGCTGCAGAAATGGGCCGGCGTCGGCGTCGCCGCAGCCGGCGCACGGTTTCTTGCAATCCACGATCGACGGTGTCATCCTCCAGCGGCCGCAGAAAACGATACCGCGTGGTGTAGTCGGGCACCGCCGGCAATTGCAATACGGCGCGCAACTCGTGGTGCTCTCGCAGGCGTACTTCGGCTTCGCGAAAGGTCCAGTCTTCGTAGCGCATCAGGCACAGCACCGCCAGCAACGGCGGCTGGGTGAACGGGTGTTTGCTGAAACGCGTGCGGTAGGGCGGCAAAACCTGCGTGGCTACTTGCAGCGCCACGCGAGCAAAAGGCAGGAGTCCGACCTCGGCCATCGTCCCTCCTGCCCTAGCAGAAAACACCGTAAGCCTCTCCTTGTCGACCCCTTGCAACGAAAACGGTGCCCCGGATGTCAACAGAGCCTAGGTGTTGAAAACAAAGGACTTATGTAAAACCTAAATCCTTTAGATGCAATACTAGATGCAATACTTACAAAAGACAGGGGGGAGGAGTGATTATTGTTAACTATAACTAGTCTGGTGAGTCATAAATAGA
>QHYE01000111.1:0-32382 GCA_003224055.1 Acidobacteriota bacterium
AGCGCGTGACCGGCAGCTCGAGCGATTCAGCGGCGAGAAGAAGACTTACGCAAACGCGCAGATGATGCCGAAGATGATTCGAAAGCATTGTGCGATTTCCGCGGAGGGCGATAAGCTGCTGGAGAACGCGATCACCCGGCTCGGCCTTTCCGCGCGTGCACACGACCGCATCCTGAAAGTTGCGCGCACCATCGCGGACCTCGATGGCGCCGCGAGCATTGAGCCGCGGTATCTGAGCGAGGCCATTCTGTACAGAACACTGGACCGTTCCTATTGGGCTTGAAGCCGGCTCTTGCCCAGGATTTGCGCAGGAGACACAGGCTGGCCCTTCTCCTCCATTGACTCCGTTTCCGTGGCTATGTTACCCATAGAGCGCTCAGTCTGGGGGCTCCCGGGGCATCGGCTCATCAAAACATGGCGCCTGACACGAAGCACCTTGAAATGACGCTGGAGACGCAGGTCGAAAGCGTGAATCTCGCCGAGGAGATGTGCCTGCGCGTAGCGGAGGCGGCCGGCTTCGGCGAAGACGATTGCTATCGCATCGGCATGAGCGTGCGCGAAGGCGTGATCAACGCATTCCACTACGGAAACCAGGAGCGTCCGGAGAAGAAGATTCATCTGGCCGTGGACCTGACCCCGGACAAGATGATCATTCACGTGCTGGATGAAGGCACGGGATTCAAGCTTTCCGAAGTGCCGGACCCCCTCGCGGAAGAAAATCTGCTGAGTACCTCAGGGCGGGGGATTTTTCTCATGCGAGCTTTCATGGACGAATTTGACGTGGTGCCCGGAAAAACCGGCGGCGCGGAAATTGTGATGTCCAAGAAATTGCCTGCTCCGGGTAGTTCCCCCAATGGCGACGGTGGCCAAAGCACCGCTCCGCACCAGGGAGCATAAAGGAATAAAGATGGCACTGCACGCCACGCATCGCGACGCTGGGAAAGTTACTGTTGTGGACTTGAGCGGCCGTATCACGCTCGGAGACGGGAGCGCTTTACTGCGAAAAACAGTCCGCGGATTGCTGGACGACCAGCGCACGCAGATTCTGCTCAATCTTGCGGACGTGGACTACATCGACAGCTCGGGAATCGGCGAGCTCGTCAGCGGCTTCACCGCCGTAAAGAACCGGAATGGAAACTTGAAATTGCTGCATCTGACGAAAAAGGTCCGCGACCTTCTGCAAATCACGAAGTTGTTCACCGTCTTCGATGTGTTTACGGACGAAGGAACCGCCATCCGCAGTTTTGATTGATTGCGGCTCCGGCGCACTAGCGTTAGTCTCTGCCTCTCCTTAGCTCGCATCCAACCCGTGTCTGCGGCACAATCTTTCGGAGGAACCGGGCTGCCGCATGAATTACGTCTCGGATACGCAGTGGATTGTGGAACGGGCGAAATCCATAGGTTTCGACCGCTGCGGAGTGGTCCGCGCGGAAAAATTTCCAGAACTGGCGCAGACCTCGGAATGGCTCGCTCGCGGATACGGGGGCGAGATGAAATATCTGGCGGACCCTCGGCGATCCGACCCGCAAAGCGTCCTGCCGGGGGGCCGCAGCGTTATCGTCTGCTTGCTCAACTACAACACGGCACATCCACTTTCGACGGAAACCAAGCCACAAAACGATCAAGAAGAGCCCCGTGGGTGGATTTCCAGGTACGCCTGGGGACGCGATTATCACGACGTGTTGCGGGATCGCTTGGACCAGTTGGTGGACTCCCTTCGCGAACATTTTACCGGGCCGTTCGAAGCGCGGTCCTACACGGACACCGGCCCCGTGCAAGAACGCGTCCTCGCAAAACATGCGGGCTTGGGCTGGCTCGGGAAAAACACCTTGCTGCTGAACGAAACGCTCGGTTCCTTCTTTTTCCTGGGCGTCATCCTCACCACCCTCGAATTGCCGCCGAGCCTCGCGGCAAATGAATTGCCTCCGCCGGACCTCTGCGGGAATTGCCGTCAGTGCCTGGATGCTTGCCCGACTCAGGCATTCGTCGAGCCCTACGTGATGGATGCACGAAGGTGCATCTCCTATCTGACCATCGAACTGCGACAGGGCATCCCCGAGGAATTCCGCGAATCGATCGGAGGTCATGTTTTTGGCTGCGATATTTGCCAGGACGTCTGCCCCTGGAATCGGCGAGCGCCGATCGTGGCCCTCGAGGAATTCCGGCCAAGAGTTTTTCCTTCTCAAGACGAGGAACAAACCGACGTATCTCTCTCCTCCGAAGACGAGAGTCTCCTTCAGCCAAGGCTCGAATGGTTAGCGGGTATGAGCGAAGCAGAATTCCGGGAAATGTTCAGGGACAGCCCCATCAAGCGCACTAAATGGCGCGGGTTGGTGCGCAATGCCTGCAACGCGCTGGGAAATTCCAAATTGCGGCGGGGCACGAAAGTTCATGCGCGCGCCAGCGTTCTGCTGGAACGGCTTGCGGCTTCGGCTGAGCCGGTCATAGCCGAATCTGCCCGATGGGCGTTGTCGCGCATCCAATGATTGCGTGAGGAGATTGGCCACGGGAAGAGAAGTCGCCCGCAGCCGCGGGAAAGCCGCATGGCATCCAGGACGGAGCCTTTTTCAAGCGGTATTACCATCCAGCCGGGACTAGCGGTATAATCCCACCCGCAGGTTAACTAGCCCTCCGCTTTGCTGGAGATCTTATGAATCGCCGCAAATTTTTGGCCAATACAGGTATCGTCGGCGCTGGATTGCTCGGAGGAGGGAAGGCCGCTCCTGGTCTTTTGCGCGCCGGCACTGCTACAAACTCGGATTCAAATCTCACACCGGAGGAAAAACCCGTGGCATTTAGCGTCCCCGCGTTGCCGTACTCGTTTGATGCACTCGAACCGTATATTGACGCCAAGACGATGGAGATCCATCACGACAAACATCATGGTGCCTACGTCACGAACCTGAACAAGGCCTTGGACGGCCACGCTGATTTGCAGGCCAAGTCCATCGACGATCTTCTCAAGGGCCTCGATTCCATTCCCGAGAACATACGTACTGCTGTTCGCAACAATGGCGGCGGCCACTGGAACCACTCGCTCTTTTGGACGCAGATGAAGAAGGGCGGCGGCGGTGAGCCGAAAGGCGACCTGAGCGCTGCGATTGCCTCAGCGTTCGGCTCTTTCGCCGGGTTTCAGGAAAAGTTCGCCGCAGCAGGTCTGGGACGATTCGGGTCCGGCTGGGCCTGGCTCGTCGTGAGAGATGGGAAGCTGGCTATCGACTCCACTCCCAATCAGGACACGCCGTACCTGCTTGCCGGGGGCAGCAAGGCAGTGCTGGGCCTGGACGTCTGGGAGCATGCCTACTACTTGAAGTACCAAAACCTGCGAGCGGATTACATCAAAGCCTGGTGGAACGTCGTGAATTGGGACAAAGCCACTGAGCTATTCAGCGCCGCGAAAAAATAATTCCTGCGAGTCAGGATTGACAAAACAAAAGCCCCCAACCTGGTTGGGGGCTTTTGTTTTTGCCTCTAAAGACTGATTCTGAATCAAGCCATCAATTGCCGCTTCGCCAGAGGAACCACAGCCACTTCGCGCCGTGGAACGGGGTAGTTTCTTGCAGCGGGAGTATAGGTGCTGGCCTCACGCGTCGCCACGGGCAGAGGCATAGGCATGGCTCCAACCGTGTGGCGCGACGCCTCGCGAACCAGCTCCATCCTGCCACGTACCCGAAACTTTGCCAGCAAAGAGGAGACGTGAAATTTCACGGTTCGCTCGGAGAGATTCAGGTTCGCTGCAATCTCCTTGTTGGCGAGGCTCTTCATTAAGCCGGAAAGTACTTCTTCTTCCCGGCGTGTGAGCTTGAGTTGGCTGTGGACGGAGTTTCCTGCCTGCAACAGCGCAGCCGTTTTCTCGCTCAGGCCTTCCAGCGCCTCATCATCCGCCTGGACCATTACCACATAATCGCTGGGAGACTGGCCCCGCACCATGCAATGCATGGCCAGAAGCCCTGCGGCCTGATCGACTGGAAATCTGCCGTCCGGGCCTGCCTCGACATGAAACTGTCCTACTCCGGAGTTTTTTTCGTAGAAAAAGAAAATATTTCGAGGAAATGTTGTTCGAGAATTCGTCAGTTGATGCGGATGTGCACTTCTGCGGATCACCTTCACTTGCACCCCCTCAGAATGCGGCCTCGTGCAGAAACCGAAGCCGATGAGTTTTCTATTCTTCGCCCCTCGACGAGGCGTTCCCCAGATCGGGCACTCAGTCAAGTAGTCAAGACAGAGGACTGTAGCCTCAGCGACTCGTACCCATATCGAACGGCAAGGCCCAGACGCGGCCCGGAACTCCCTGAAAGTTCGCCTGAGGCCGCTACACCGAACCCCACCCTCGGTGCACTTGAAATGCCGAAAAGAGTGGTTTGTAACTTACTAAGGAATTGAGGCCTTACGAGCAGATGAGGGGGCACGAATCACATTTCTTGGTAGGAATTGCATGGTCAACGAAATTTTTCCACCGTACGAGGATGTGGCCGAAAAAACAGTGTGGTTTCTATCGATTTGCACGCTCGCTCCATGCCCTGTGGAAAAGTGATGAACCCCAGTCCACGGCGCTCGAAATGTCCTCAATCAGTCAACAAGAGTCTGCTCGGGGCTGATCAGTTCGTAGGTCACACCGCGCCAGCGGATTCTTCGCGTAACCAGCGAATTCGCAAAATTTACGAGGTACAGGAACGGAATGAACGCCGTCACCAGCACATAGATCCACGCCTGGCCGGTAATCTGGGAACGAGCGGAAGGAAGTGCTTCCGTCACGCCAATGAGG
Organism: Acidobacteriota bacterium; assembly: GCA_003224055.1. Classification (GTDB taxonomy): domain Bacteria; phylum Acidobacteriota; class Terriglobia; order Acidiferrales; family UBA7541; genus Acidiferrum. The sequence goes on from QHYE01000111.1 coordinate 4,766, forward strand.
CGGATGGAACCCCGGATGGCGGAGAGCAGAAGCGGCAGAAAGGTTAGAGTCAGGAGATGAAAGGCCGGCCTCTGCGCCAGGAGATCGCCGAAGACGAGTAAGGTGCCGAACACCAGAGTCAGGCAGTAGAGAAAATGCGTGGCCGCCGCCGGGGCCCAGACTTTGTCCGCGTACACACGAGTAATGAGAATCTGGCGGTTGGTGAATTCCATAAGCCCGTCGAAATCGGTCTCGACATAAGAAAGTGTCAGGCACTCCGGCAAGAATACAATCGGCCGATTGTTGCGTGCGAGGGCGCGCGTCAGCGAATAATCGTCGCTGACGGAATTCTTCCATTCGTCCAGCACTCCAGATTGCTCGAAGGTACTCCGGCGGATCGCGGTGCCTCCGCCCCAGCAAAAGTTTTTTCCTTTCTCGCTCATCATCGTAACCACGGGGGCATTCCAAGCCGCGAGTAGCGCGGTCGCCAAATCACTGCGATTCGGAATGAACCAGCGCATCGTGGTCGCCGCGCCAATTCGAACGTCACCCAGAGGCGCGACGAGATGATGTAGCCAGGATTTTCCCGGGCGGCCATCGGAATCCGCGAACGCCAGTACTTCAAATTCCGGCGGCAGCTGTTCAATGGCAACCCTCAAGTTGTTCACTTTCTCGCTGCAGTTGCTGGGCGGCCCGGCAACTACCACATGGGCCTTCACACGCGAGTTCTTGGCCACGCGCTCGATGATGCTGCGCGCGGGGTCCGAGCCAGAAGCGAGGATGAAAAAAATCTCATAGTTTTGCCGCTCGAATTCCGTCAGCGAGACAAGATTCCGTTCCAGTCCCGGCTCGACGCCTTTGCACGGGCACAGAACGGCTGCTTTCGGCGCATAAAAGCCAGGGTCTGAGTTCAATCTGCGCCGCACATATCCGAGCCACTGCAGGGCATGCCAGATAAGGTAAGCCCCCATCAGGACCTGCAAGGACGCCAGAAAATAGAAAAGTTTCTCCACGCCCCTTGAGAATAGCAGAGGAAGATTCCTCGCCGAACACCGTTTGACCGGGTAGAATCGCAGCGGTAAACGTCCCGTTCCAGGAGCATCCAACATGGCTAGAGTGGACGCAGCAATGGTGACCTCAGGGCTGGAGCTGCCCGGCTACCGGGTGGTCAGAAATTTTGGAATCGTTCGCGGAATCATCGTACGTTCCCGTAGCGTCATCGGAAATCTGGGCGCAGCATTGCAGACCATCATCGGGGGAAATATCACCATCCTCACGAATCTCTGCGAAAAAACCCGCGAAGATGCTTTCGAACTCTTGCTGCAACACGCCGCGGAGCACGGCGCAAACGCCGTGATCGGCATGCGCTATGACGCCACCGAAGTCATGCAAGGAGTCACCGAAGTGCTCGCCTACGGCACGGCCGTGCAGGTTGAACGTAGTTCCCAGTGATTCAGCTCTAGTGTGGGCGGGAACTTCTCGGCGGCGGATTCTCCGCTGCCACAATCTGTGCGGCTAATTCCTCGATGCCCGTCAGCGCCTGGCTCGCGGCCAGACGCGCCTTCTCCATGAACGACGAATCGAGTAAGAACGCGCACCGGTCCACAAACGGATGGTTCGCCGCTTCAAACGGTTTCCGGCTGCGCTGCGAGGACGATCCTCGCGCCAGTAGCTCCTCATACATTTGCAAGTCCCGCTGAAAATCAAGCGCATCGCCCGCGGTCCATCCTTGCTGCCGCGCGAGCGAGGCCAGAAACTTCCGGCGGAAGATTGCCGCATCCCTGCGCAGCATCGGCCGCGGCTTGGACCTCCCTGCCGGCTGCGGCTCTTTGCAGATGATTTCCAGCGTTCGGACACTCATAGCGAGCAGCGCCTCACGCTGCAACAGCGAGAGTAAATCACGGTAAAGCGATGCGTGAACCTGCAAAGCATGGCGCCCGTTCTCAATCACGTAAGAATCCACAAACCGCGGCATGACGCGCTCCCGCATCAGCGCTTCCGTGAGCCGCTGGCACAATTCCGCTGCGGCATCCTTTTGATTTTGTTTTTCCCGCGCCATGCCTGCAACCATGTTAGCAGGACTTGGCTGCCGTGTTGCCGGCACGGGTGCAAAACAAAGAGCCCGGCGATTTTCGCCGGGCTCTTTTACAAATCGCGAGCCGCTTGACCACGTCTCGCTTGTGCCTTCTGTCTGACGCTCAGTGGATCGCCCTTGGACTATTCGGATCTACGCGCTTCTGCTTCGGCTCCGGTTGCGGCACGACGGGCGGCGCAATCGGCTCCTTCTGCAGCGCATGCTCGAGCACTTCGTCCAGCGTGCGCACGTAAGTGATCTTCATGTCGCCCAGAATGTCCGCCGGCAGATCCGCCACGACGTTCGGCTCGTTGTCCGCGGGCAGCAGCACTTCCTTGATGCCCGCTCGCTTCGCGCCCAGCACTTTTTCCTTCACGCCGCCGATCGGCAGGACAATACCCGAGAGGGTCATCTCGCCGGTCATCGCCAGCCGGTCCTTGATCGGCCTACCGCTGAGCAAGCTCACCAGTGCCGTCACCATCGCCGCGCCCGCCGACGGGCCGTCTTTCGGCACCGCGCCGGATGGCACGTGAATGTGAATGTCCTGCTTGCGGAAGAAGTCCGGATCGATTCCATAGCGTTCGCCGTTTGCGCGCGTCCACGTCAGCGCCGCTGTCATGGACTCCTGCATGACTTCGCCGAGATGCCCGGTCATGGTGAACTGCTTGCCGCCGCGCATCCGCGTGGCCTCGATGAAGATGATGTCTCCGCCCACCGGCGTCCAGACCAGCCCCACGGCAACTCCCGGCCGCTTGACGCGCTCTTCGACTTCCTTCTCCGTGCGGAACTTCGGCACGCCCAGGAATTCGCGAACGACTTCCGGTGTGACGATCATCTTTTCCATTTTGCCTTCGGCGATGCGCCGCGCCTGCTTCCGCGTGATCGTCGCGATCTCGCGCTCCAGGTTGCGCACGCCGGCTTCCCGCGTGAAGCTGTGGATAATCTCCTGCAGCCCCGCGTCCTGGAATTCGATCTGTTCGCCGACTTTCAGCCCGTGTTCCGTGGCCTGTTTCGGGATCAGATACTTGTGCGCGATGTGCAGCTTCTCCTCGCCCGTGTAGCCGGGCAATTCGATGATCTCCATGCGGTCGCGCAGCGGCTCCGGGATGGGATCCATCCAGTTGGCCGTGGCAATGAACAGTACCTTCGAAAGATCAAACGGCACATCCAGGTAGTGATCCCGGAACGAGTTGTTTTGCTCTGGATCGAGAACTTCCATCAGCGCCGATGACGGATCGCCACGGAAGTCGCGCCCGAGCTTGTCTACTTCGTCGAGCATCATGACTGGGTCGTTCGTTTCCCCGCGCTTCAGTCCTTGAATAATCTGCCCGGGCAACGCGCCGATGTAAGTGCGCCGGTGCCCGCGGATCTCCGCTTCATCGTGCATGCCGCCCAGAGCGATACGCACAAATTTGCGGCCCAGCGAACGCGCGATGGACTTGCCGAGCGAAGTCTTGCCCACGCCCGGAGGCCCCACGAAGCACAGGATCGGCCCTTTCATTCCCGGCTGCAGTATTTTCACCGCCAGGTAATCGAGGATGCGCTCCTTCACCTTTTGCAGGTCGTAATGATCTTCGTCGAGAATTTCGTGCGCTTTGGCGATGTTGATCTCTTCGCTGCCGGAAGATTTGCTCCAGGGCAGAGAAGTCATCCATTCCAGATAGGTCCGCGAAACCATGTACTCCGCCGACGCTGGAGTCATCTTCGCCAGCCGCTTCAGCTCGCGGTCGCATTCTTTCTTCGCTTCCGCGGTCATGCCCGCTTCGTCAACCTTTTTGCGCAGCTCGTCGATCTCTTGCATCGTATCGTCGGATTCGCCGAGTTCCTTCTGGATCGCCTTCATCTGTTCGCGCAGCAGATATTCACGCTGATTCTGGCTGACCTGTTCCTGCACCTGGTCGTGAATTTTCGAGCGAAGCTCCAACACTTCGAGCTCTTTGGAAAGTTCGCGAATCAGCGTCTCCAGGCGCCGCCGCACGCTCGACGTCTCAATCAATTCCTGTCTCAGGAGTGTGGAAAGCGTTGGGAGCGTGCCGGCGATGAAATCCGCCAGCCGGCCGGGGTCGTCGATGTTCATTGCCGCCGATTGCAAATCGTCGGAAAGCTGCGGCGAGTGGCTCACCACGTCGCGGAAGAGTTCCTGCGCATTCCGTTCCAGCGCTTCAAGCTCCGTGTCGGCCTCGCCGAGAATATCCGGTTGCGCCTCTACCTTGGCGCGAAGGTACGGCCGCAAACCGATCAGGTCCACGATTTGGATACGCTGGAGTCCTTCCAGGAAAATCACCACATTCCCGTTCGGCATTTTGACGGTCTTATGCACTCTTGCGAGCGTGCCCACTTTGTGAAGGTCCGCCGCAGCAGGATCTTCAATTCGCGGATCGAGCTGCGCGACTACGCCCAGCATTTTTTCCTCGCCTTGCAAGGCACTTACCAGCGCCAGCGAACTCTCCCGGCCCACAGTCAACGGCAGGACAGCGCCCGGAAACAAGACGGTGTCGCGAACCGGCAGGATCGGAAGGATCTCTGGCACCACAAATTTCTTTTCAGCCATCATGGCCCCCATGTTCCAGCGCGGCGGGAACTGCCTCCGCGCAATACCATCTTAGATGCTGGCTAGCTTGAAAGGGTGCGCGAAAGTACAAATGTTGCTATCACAAAACCTTAGCACTTCGCGCTCATATTCTGCCATTCCACTCCGCCTCGCACTAGAAAACCCATAAAGTTATTGTAATCAGTCATATAGTTCCATTTGCTAGTCGCCCCCGCCCAACTCTCGCGCACGGGCCTCCGCAACCTATACCCTATTCATGTTCGCCCCAAATTGCTTTAGCACAAACTGGGCCGCCTCCTCGCGTGTCTTGACTTCCCCCTCCAATTGGGCATCTTCAAGACTCCCCAGAATCTGGCTGAAAACCGGCCCAGGCCGGAACCCCATAGCTTGTAAGTCGTCCCCCGTGATCAAGCGTTCGGGCCGAACCTGTTCCGGCGGCGTCTCGGCGATGAATCGCCGGACCAACTCATACGAGTCCAGGTTGCCGTGGCTCGAAAGGCAATCGACTCGATGCAGCGCCAGGTGCTCGTCGAAATGCGGCAGCCGCACAAACCGTTTCAGCGTGGAAGCGCGCATTGATTCCACATCCTTGAAGCGCATGTGGTTGTCGACCAGCGCGAGGATTTGTTCGGTGTCCTCGTTGGAAAAGCGCAGCCGGCGGCAGATCTCCTCGGCCATGCGAACACCCACATCCACGTGTCCATCGAACCGAATCCGGTCCCCTGTTTCCGAGGCGGACTTGAACGTTGGCGGCTTGCCCACGTCATGGAGAAGGACGCCCCACGCCAGCGTTGGTGAAACGCCGGCGAGAAGCGCTTCCAGCATGAGCCGCGTATGAATCCACACGTCTCCTTCGGGATGAAATTGCGGCGGCTGCTCGACGCCCTTCATCGCGGCGATTTCCGGCAGGACTTGTTGAAGGAGGCCCGTCTCATCCAGTAATTCGATCGCTCGCCGGGCTGTCCCTTCCGTCAGCATCTTGGTAAGCTCATCGCGCAGACGCTCGGGAGACACTTGGCGGATTTCTTCCACATGCCTGCGGATGGCGCGCAACGTATCGGATTCTATTTCGAAGCCGAACCGCGCCGCGAAGCGCACCGCGCGCAACATGCGGAGCTTGTCCTCCGTGAAACGGCGATCCGGATCGCCGATTGCCCGAATCACTTTGGCTCGTAAGTCGGCCTGGCCACCCACGTAGTCCAGCACTTCCCCGGTGTCATGCCGCATCAATAGTCCATTGATGGTGAAATCGCGGCGCTGCACATCTTCTTCAGCCGTTTTCGAGAAGCTCACGCGGTCTGGATGGCGGCCATCGCTATAGCCGATATCGGAACGGAAAGTGGCGACTTCTACTTTCAACTCCTCCTGCGGAATAAGAACCACCCCGAACTGCGCACCTACGGCCACGTTTTCCGGGAAGAGCCCTATCACTTGATCGGGCGTGGCGTCCGTCGTCACGTCGTAATCGGCAGGTTCACGGCCAAGTAGCAAATCGCGCACACAACCGCCCACCAGAAATGCCTGGTACCCGTTCCGGCGAAGCGTTTCGCAAATCGAATTGGCCAGCTCGCGTGGCGTCACGCAGTGATTATGCGCCAGACGCGGCCGCGAGAGGAAATCGGAGTTCTCGAAAGTATCGGCCTGCGGCTATCTGCTGCGGAAGACCAGGCAGGTGATGTCATCGGACTGCCGCGTTGCGCGCACGAATTCGTCCACTTTCTTCATCAAGTGCTGCAGCGTCTGCTGGGCGTCCCAATCGGGGAGACTGCAGATGGCCCCGTTCCATCGTTCGTTTCCGAACTCCTCGCCTGCCTCGTTGAAGGCTTCAACGACGCCATCAGTAAAGAAAATCAGCGCGTCGCCGGGCTTGAGCTCCAGATCCGCAGTCTCGTAAACGACGTTTGATTGAATTCCCAACGGCAATCCGCCAACGTCCAATCGCAGAAGATCTCCGTTTGCGCGGCGAAGGATCGGCGCGTTATGCCCGGCATTCACGTAGACGAGACGCCGCGTGACGGGATTGTATTCGCCCAGGACCGCCGTGGTGAACCGCCTGCCATCTAGGCTATGCGCGCAGGCGTAGCGGTTCAGCCGCGCCACAAGGTCCGCGAGCGGGGCATTTTCTACAGCAACAGTCCGCAGGCTGGCTTGCAGCGTGGCCATCAGCAGCGCGGCGGGAACACTCTTGCCCGCCACGTCCGCGATCACCAGCATCAATTTTTCATGGTTATCGGGATCCGGGTAGAAAGCGTCATAGTAATCGCCGGCAACGGAATTCTGCGGCCGCGTGGCGAACGCGATGTCCGCCCCCGCCACATCCGGCGCCTGCGAAGGCACCAGCCAGCTCTGAATTTCGCGCGCGATTTCCAGGTCGCGCTTCATGGTGACTTTGTCCGCCAGCTCCAGCGAAAGCAGCAACAGGAAGAGCATCACGGCAATCACTTCAAAGTTCATCTGGGACTTGCTTACAGACATCACCAGCATCACAAACGCGATAAGCAGAAGGACGCGCCGGGCCGGCGACATTTTCAGGAGCAGCGCCCAGAAGAATTCCTTTGCAACATGGAGCGGCCGTCGCCAGCGCGGCAGCTTCTGGATTTCTTCCCAGTCGACGTCGCGGTCATAGAAACCGTAGCTGGCGCGTGCATCGGCTACGAATTGCGACCACAGGTCGTCAATTTCGCGGCCTTCGCTGACGCGCTGCCAGAAGTGCCGCACGCGATCCGCAAGCCCCACGCGGGGCCGGGCGGGCGGGGCAACGGGGATAGGAAGCTCGCTCATAAAATTTTGCGAATGGAGAATAGAGTATGGGACATTCGCGGGTGTTTCGCTGGAAGCTAGGAATCGGCGCCGTTGTGATCCGGCCCATCACGCAAAAGTGAGCCGCCGAATTGCACTTTGCTGAATCCGAAGCGATCGCGAAGCCGGTCCGCGGCACTGGTAAGTTTTTCCAGTCTTGCGCGGCGCTCCGCGTCGAGCAGATCCAGCTGCTCGTTGCCGTGCGTGAGGCCGCTGAGGCTTACGCCAAGCAGCCGGATTTTTCTGCGCGGATCGCGGTGCACGCGAAAGAGCTCCTGAAACACAGCGAAGATATCCGTGTCGAGACGCGTGGGTTCGCCGAGCGTCTTTGATCGTGTATGCGTTTCGAAACCTGCGTAGCGAATGGTGAGTGTAAGTATCCGTGTGGCGAGGCCGGCTTCGCGGAGGCGCTTGCAGGCTTTCTGCGATAGATGGCTGAGCATCGCGCCCAGCGCGTTGGAATCCTCCGTGTCTTCGCCGAACGTGTGATTATGCGAAATCGATTTCGGCTCCGCGTCAATCACGAATTCGTAGGAATCGCCGCCGCGGGCCTTGCGATACAGCGCCGTTCCCCATTGGCCGAAAATCGTTTCCAGTTTTTCCTGCGGAACAGCAGCAATCTGCTGCACGGTTTCGATGCCCATCGCCCGCAGCGCCCGCTCCGTCACTTCGCCGATGCCCGGGATCTTTCGAACGGGAAGCGGCGCAAGGAATCGCTGTTCGCTGCCCGCGGGCACCCAGACAAGCCCGCGCGGCTTGGCTTGGTCGGAAGCAACTTTGGCAACCAGGCGAGTCGTTGCCAGTCCTGCAGAACAGGGAAGCGCGGTCGTTTGCGTGATCGTTCTAAGCAATTTGTCCGCAGCGGCCAGCGGCGGTCCATGCAAGCGCTCGGTGCCGGAAAGGTCGAGATAGGCCTCGTCAATCGAAACCATCTCCACGATCGGAGAAAATTTCGCGAGGATGGTGACGACGCGGTCGCTCCACTCTCCATATTTTTCGTGATGCCCATCAAGAAAAACCGCGTGCGGGCAAAGCCGTCCCGCCGTTCGCAGCGGCATCGCCGAATGAATCCCGTATTTGCGCGCTTCGTAACTCGCCGCGGAAACGACCCCGCGCTGGTCCGGCCGCCCGCCGACCACCACGGGCTTGCCGCGAAGCTCGGGCCGTTCCAGCAATTCCACGGAAACGAAAAACGCATCCATGTCCACGTGGAGTATGGACGATTGCGCGAGGGCCGACTGGTCCTCAAGAGGCCCATGCTTGGCTCGGAACCGTGCGAAGTCCGGCATGCCCCTTAGCCTACTCCGGACATCTGTCGGCCTCAACTTTTCCGGTTGATGGCCCGCTACAACCGCTCGGCGGCGATGACGCGGGGGATGCCGGCGAGGTCGTTGGTGGCGCCGACGTTGGTCCAGAGTGGTACATCGAGGAGCAGTTGGACAGCGGGCAGGCTGTTGTGGCCGAGTTCGAGTACGAGGATTCCACCGGGCTTCAGCTTGGCGCCAGCTTGCGCGATGAGCTCGGCGTAAAGTTCGTAACCTTCTTCGCCTCCGTAAAGCGCGATCTCCGGCTCGTGATCGCGGACTTCGCGCATCAGTGTTGAGGCTTCGCGGCGGCCGATGTAGGGCGGATTGCTTACGATCAGGTCGAGGAAAAGTAACTGGTGCCTGGTGACTTGTGACTCGTGAGTGGCACCGGCCTCTACGACGGAAAGCGCGTCGAGTAAGTTGGATTCGAGGAAATGGATTTGATCGGAGACGGAGTGGCGCGCGGCGTTGCGGCGGGCGACGGCGAGCGCGGCGCTCGAAATGTCCGTGGCGTAAATCCTTGCGCCGGGCAGCTCTTTTGCGAGGGCTACGGCAATGCAGCCGGAGCCGGTGCCAACGTCGGCGATTTGCAGGCCCTCGCCGCTGAATGTTTGCTTGTGGCCGGCGCGAATTTCGCGGACGGCGAGGCGGTCGAGCACGACTTCGATGACGTGCTCGGTTTCCGGGCGGGGAATCAAGACGTCCGGCGTGACTTCAAATTCGAGGCTCCAGAATTCTTGTTTGCCGGTGAGGTGTTGCGTAGGCTCGCCAGCGGCGCGGCGGGCGAGCAGGCTGGTAAAGAGATGTACCTCGGAATCGCGAATTACTTCTTCAGGATGTGCATAGAGCCACGCGCGGTCGCGGCCGAGCGCGTGCATAAGGAGCAGCTCGGCCGCGAGGGTATGCGATGGAACGCCGGCGGCGCGCAACTGCGCGAAGGCTTCGCGCAGAGCGGTGCGGACGATGAGCGGCGCCGTCTGCGGCTTCATCCGAAGAGTTTTTCCTTTTGACGGCCGCAAGCTTCGTGATAGCCCAAGGCTACACCGTTACCGGAATAAGCATAACCGCCGATGGCGAGGCCGCCGAACGCGCGATAGCCAATGGCACCGCCACCTAGTGCCCGCCAACCGATGGCCAGTCCGCCCAGCGCGAGGAAGCCGAGCGAGACGCCACCGATGGCGAAACCACCTACAGCCACTCCTCCCACTGCAACAACGCCGAAGGCAAGTCCGCCAATCGCAATCACGCCGCGAGGACGGCCGCCGATTGCAATAATAGCGACCGGGGCGGCCCCGGAAGCGAATACCGGGAGGCCGGCGACGCGCGAAGTAGATTCATAGGAACGCACGTTGTAAGTGGGCATCGCGCTACGCCCTGCCATCGGCACGATAACTAAGGCCGAGATCATGAAAACGAGGTACAAAACCCAAAAGCGACGCGGGACAGGGCGAGTGTCGGCAGGACCCGAGGCTAAGCGTTCGCTCATGTCCCTCATCCAACCTGAACCAGGAGCGGAACCCGGACGAGTCAACATGGGGCACCTCCTTGCTAAGGATTATGCACCCGCGAGCTCCTGCTGGAGGCGCTCGGATTCATAGTGCGAGACGAGGCCGTCGACGAGCGGCGCGAGCTTTCCTTCCATCACGTCGGTGAGCTGGTGGAGCGTCAGGCCGATGCGATGGTCGGTCACGCGGTTCTGCGGAAAATTATAGGTGCGGATTTTTTCGGAGCGATCGCCGGTTTTGATCTGGCCGCGTCGTTCGACGGAGAGCGCGGCCTGCCGCTTCTCCTGTTCCTGCTCGTACAAGCGCGCGCGGAGAACGCGCATGGCCTTGGCGCGATTCTTGATCTGCGATTTTTCGTCCTGCTGCGAGACCACGAGGCCGCTCGGAATGTGCGTGATGCGCACGGCGGAATAGGTCGTGTTGACAGACTGGCCGCCCGGGCCGGAAGAACAAAACGTATCGACGCGCAAGTCTTTCGCTTCGATCTTGATATCGATTTCGTCCGCTTCGGGGAGAACCGCGACGGTCGCGGCGGAAGTATGGATGCGGCCCTGCGTTTCCGTGGCGGGAACGCGCTGGACGCGATGCACGCCGCTTTCATATTTCAGTTTGGAATACACTTTTTGCCCTTGAATGGCGGCGACGACTTCTTTCAGGCCTCCGAGCGAAGACGGAGAGCTTTCGAGGACTTCAACTTTCCAGCCCTGCGTTTCCGCGTAGCGCGAGTACATGCGAAAAAGTTCCGCGGCAAAGAGGGCGGCTTCATCGCCGCCCGTGCCCGCGCGGATTTCCAGGATGACGCTCTTTTCGTCGAGGGGATCCCTTGGCAGAAGCAGAAGTTTCAATTCACGCTCGGCTTTTTCCTTGCGCGCCGTGAGCTCCCTCTCCTCGTCGTGTGCCATCTGTTTCATTTCAGCATCTTCCGCTTCCACGAACATCTGGTGCGCGCCGGCGAGATCCTTCTCGAGCTGTTTGTACTCGCGGTGCTTCTCGACGATTTCTTCCAGCTCGGCGTGCTGCTTCGCAACTTTCTGGTAGCGTGCGGAGTCGGAAGCCACTTCGGAAGTCGAGAGCTGCTGCGTCAGCTCGTCGTAGCGCGCGCCGAGCTGATCCAATTTTTCAGTTAACGTCAGTGTAGCCATGGCAAATCCTCTTACGAACAAAGCGTGATTCGTGACTGGTGACTGGTGAAAGTCAGGAGCGGCGCTCCGGTACGGGAGCGAGGGAGAGTCAGCTAATAGAAAGCGGCGTACATCGGTTTGCTCTGCAGTAAGGATAGCGCCGAATTCCAAATCACGCAAATCGGAGTTCAGAATGGACCAATTTCTCGTTAATACGATTTGCGTCCGGTTTGAGATACACTGCGGGTCGTGACCCTTCGCGAATTCTTTCTAGAGAATTTTGCCGGGGACCTGGAATACCATCCGCGCCGCGCGCTGCTGTATCTGGGCCTTGCAGCGGCGGCCCTGTGCTATTGGATATTCGCTCCTCCCGAAGCCAAATTCACCACCATTCCTCTTGTCTTCGTACTAGGCAGTCTTATGCTTATTCTAAAGGGCATTTTCTTGCTCCGAGAATCGTCCGAGGGGATTGGCCGCACATCTTCAGATTTCGATGAGCTTTCCAATACTGTCAATCGTAAGAAACTGCCGTCCATCCCCAGCCAAGCTGCCCAGATTCTGCAAGATTTCGGAACGGGCCCACTCCTGCTCTGGACCATTCTCAATATTGGCAAGGACATTGACGGCTCCTGGAATAATCCGCCACGCCTTGCCGTATTTTTGATCGGGGCCGTGCTCTTTTCGCTCGGCTGGCTGATTCGCCGCCTCACAACATCCTCCGCTGTACTCTAGCGCCCGCGTATTCAGCAATTCCACCGGCGCCCGACCCTCGGAATCTACTCGTGGTTGCTCCCGCATCAGGCGCTGTACTACGATGCCAACGATGAGCGAAGCGATGCGAACCATGTTCCAGACGAATTCCGAAACGGCTCGGGAAACTGCGCCCGAGAGCGATGCGGGATTCCTGTGGGATTTCTGGTATCCGGCGGTGCGCAGCGCGGAGATTCGCGGGCAGAAACTTGTTACGGCGATGCTGTTGGAAGTGCCGCTGGTTCTGGGGAGGACTTCGGACGGGAAAGCGTTTGCGATGCGCGATTCGTGTCCGCACCGGGGGATTCCACTTTCGTATGGCCGACTGGACGGAGAAATTGTCGAGTGCTGCTATCACGGATGGCGATTCGACGCGTGCAGCGGGCGATGCGTCGAGATTCCTTCGCTGACGAGCCAGGACAAGCTGAAAGTGGAGCGCATTTTTGCTGGACACTATCCATGCGAAGAGCGTGATGGCTACGTCTGGGTGTACATGAGTTCTAGCAGCCGCACGGCCTCCGACACTTCACGCGGCCGCGTCGGAGCCGACGACGAGCCAGGCTCAAGGCCATTGGGAACGCTTCCGGCGGCGCCTGCGCTTGCTGTTTTCAGCGAAAAATACAAAATCATTCATCTTTCGTGTGAGCTTCCGTCGCACGTGGATCAGGGAATCATCGGGCTGATGGATCCGGCCCACGGTCCGTTTGTGCATCAATCGTGGTTCTGGCGGAAGCGCGCCAGCATTCATGAGAAGGCCAAACAGTTCGAGCCGATCCCGAACGGATTCCGCATGAGCCCGCACCAGCCGAGCGCGAACAGCGCGCCGTACCGGCTGCTCGCGAAAATGACGGGCGAGCCGGTGACCACGACGATTGATTTCGTGTTGCCGAATCTCCGCACGGAGATCGATCGCAGCGGGAAGCTGTGGTTCTCGAGCCGGGCCACGGTTACGCCGGTGCGGCGCGATTTGTGCCGGATTGATTTCGTGGCGGCGTGGAACGTACCTTTGCCCGTCGCAATCTTTCGTCCCTTCGCGAAGAAGTTCCTGCGGCAGGACCAACTGACGATGATCCAGCAGGCGGAAGGATTGAAGTACAACCCTCACCTGATGCTCATCGACGACGCGGACCGGCAGGCGAAATGGTATTTCGCGCTGAAAGCGAATCTGCTGGAGTCGCGGCGGACGGGCGCGCCGATGGTACATCCGATGACCGGGCCGGTGGCGCTGCGGTGGCGTTCCTGAGAGTGGGGGACAGGCAAGAATGCCTGTTCTACCGGAGCCGGCGGCGTGTCAGCGGAGGGCGGCGAGGTCGAAGGGAGCGACGACCTGCTTGGCATCGGGGATGTCTACGACGACGGCGGCGTCGGCCGTGGAGGAGATTTTTTCGGCATCGTAGAGGAGCACGATGAGGGCGCCGGTCATCTCGGTGCCGTCCCCGACAGTCCTGAAAGTGGCGTTGCCATGCATCTCGAGGGGTTCGACGAGTTCGTCGCCGTCGAACAGGCGGTAGCTAAAGTCCTTCCAAAAATCCGGCGATCGAAAAGTGAATCCGTGTGCGGAGCCGGAACGCTGATTGGTTTTTTCCTGGATCAAGGAGCCGTAGGAGTTAGTGAATTCGATAGTGATAGCGACGCGGAGGCGGTCCCCGATCTTGCGGTAGTCACCGGCGGCGTCCTGGGCGCTGTAGCCGAAGGAGCGCTGGCGGGAAAGCTCGACGGCCTCGGCGTAAGGAGTAAACAATTCTACGGTAGAAATCCAGGGACCGGATTCGGGTACGGGCAGATGGCGGCGGTATTTATCTAGAAACTCGGCGGTTTTTTCGTCACGGCGCTGGCCGAGGAAATAGGCTTCGCGGACGGCGTGATCGGACAGGGGGCTGTCGAAAGCAAAGGAAGAAGGCGACAGCAGGAGGGCCGCGGCGAGTATCGCGAGGCAGCGTCGGAAGGATGCGGGCATTTGCGAGCACCTCTGCAAACATTAGACGGTAAGAACTGCAGAGCGGTTTCGGGACTCAGACGCAGGAAGCCGTGGGGCTTGTTTGGATTTTCCGTTCCTTGATTTGCGCTTGTTGTCCCAGCCGCCAAGATCGAGGGCGACAGCCATGCAGGCGGTGCGCAATTCGTCCGCAAGGGCGCGGTCCATCATGGTACGGGCCACGACCATGCCTCCAATGGACAGGGCAGCTATGGCCTGTGCGGTGGTGCGCCGACGCCGCCCATTCTGAGTCAAGCTCCGCTCCAGGACGTTCACCATTGCCTTGAACACGGTCTCGAAGGCGCGCCTCGCGCTTATGCCGCTACGAGCGACGTCGGTCGGCAATGCGACCATGGGGCAGGAGTTCTCGACGTCCTCGAAATGCTGGCGAGAGAGATAGGCGCGGACGACTTGCGACCCCACGTCGGTCGAGGACAGATCCACATGCACGCCTTCCCAGCAACTCTTCCATTCCGGGTCCGTGAAAAAACATCCTAACACTTTGGCATAGAGATCGCTTTTGCTTTTGAAATAACTGTAGAAGCCACCGTGCGTCAGGCCCACCCCGGCCATGATCTGGTGGAGAGAGACACTCTCAAAGCCATGGCGATTGAAGAGCTTGCGTGCGCTGTCAATGATGTTTTTCTTTACTGCCGGGCGATGACCTGCAGGGTAAGGCATGCGGCCTCCTGGTCAGTTTGGTGCTGAAGTATGCCTCGAACCGTGTTCCGCTACCAGCAAAATATTATGTTGAACATATTTTGAGGCCGTGGTGTTATGCGGTCACCGCGGGCGACCCGCAGGGGAAGTCAAAATCTGGAGGGAATGATGAGCGATAGAAATAGTTTAGGGGAAGTGGCCAATGTGCCCACCCGGCGGCAAGCGATCGCGGGCGTGGCCGCCGCGTTCGGCAGTCTCGTCCTGGGCTCAACGAGGGCTTGGGCGGGAACCGAGGAGGCGATTTCGCATGCGGCGGAATCCATTCATATGAAACCGGTCTTCAAGGCGAGCCGGAAACGCGTCTATGAGACACTCACCGACGCGAAACAATTCGGCAAAGTCGTGCAGCTGAGTGCGGCCATGAAGGGGGGCATGCCTCCGGGAGCCGGGCCCGCGGAGATCAGTCGTGAAGCAGGAGGCGCGTTCTCGCTCTTCGGCGGCTATATTACCGGGCGACAGATCGAACTTGTGCCGAACGAGCGAATCGTCCAAGCATGGCGAGCGGGTGGATGGGATCCGGGTCAATACTCGATCGCGAGGTTCGAACTGGTGGAGCAAGGCTCCGGGACCAAGATCGTCTTCGATCATACTGGCTTTCCCGTCGGGCGGGCAGAACACCTGGCGGAGGGATGGAAAGGGAATTATTGGGAGCCGCTGGAGAAATTTTTGGCCTAGGTGTTGTGCGGGACCGCGTTAGATGCGTCGGGTGACGTTGGGGAAGTCGAGCCAGACTTTGATGCCGCAGAAGTGGGAGCCTTCAGTGCAGATGGGGGTGGTGATGCCGGCGCGGATGTGGCAAGGCGGGCCAATGTAACGCGTGAGTTCTGGATGGATTTCGCGGAGCTGGGCGATTTCGTCCATTGAGGCTTGGTAGATTTCTTCCTGGGCGTTGAAGCAGGTGCGCATGGTCCATTTGTGAATGAGATGGAGGAGCGAGCCGGATTCGTAGAGGCGGATGGACTTGGCGTTGGGGAGGAGATAGAGGGCGATTTCCGCCGGCACGCCGCGATCGAGGAGTTGATTCTTTGCGTTCCAGGCGTCATGTACGGCGCGGTCGTAGACCTCTTTAGCGCGCGGATTGGCGGCGAGGAGCGCGGGCGTGATGTAGTCCGGATCGCGCGTGTCGGCGAGCGTGAGGAGCGGGCGCGAGCCGGGGACCATGCGATGGCGCTGGTCCTGGCTGTCGGCGGTGTGGCTGATCTTTTTCGCGAAAGTGTAGTTGGCGTGCTGGAGAGCGCGCATCATCGGGGCGTGGACGCCGACGTTGAGAGTTTCGAGGCGGTAGAGATTGCGTGCAGGGTTGAGCAGGCGGTCGATGGCTTCGGAGTCAGGGCATTGCGCGGCGGTGAGTCCGGCGACCGCGCGGTAGGATTCGGCGATGACGCGGACGGCATTCGGTGAATGATCGACGAGTTTTGAAGTTTTGCCGTTGAGCTGGGCGTCGAATTCGCGGGCGAAAGCTTCGCCAGCCGATGGCTCCGGCTGAACATTTTTCCACTCCGGCAGTTCATCCAGCGGTTCCGTACCAAAGCGATCGAAGAACTGAGCGTCCATTTCCTTGACGTGCGCGACCATGGCGCCGATGACGGCGCGCGCCTCGCTCGGCGTGTCTGAGGCGGCGCACATGCGCCAGAGGCGATGGAGGACGATGCCCGAGAGGGTATGCACCATGGTAGTGAAGGCGGCGAGGGGTAGAACGTAGCGGGCGATTTCGATGGCGCGTTTTTCGGCGGAGCGTTCGATTTTCTGGAAGCGCTTGGGATGAGACATCGGGCCGATGTGCCAGATGTCGTTGAGAATGTTGCGTGTGTCACCGATCAAAAGTGAGGATAGTTCGCGATAGTAGTTCCAGGCGCGGGCGACGGCCCCTTCGTAGATTTCCTTGCATTTTTCATCGAAGAAAAGCGAGACGGGAGGCACGTACGCCTGGGCGCGATCGAGGCGGACATAACGCTGGCTTTGCTGCTCGGAATTGTAGAACGGATGCGCGTGAAGGAAGGACCACACAAATTGGCGGCTGACGTTTTCGAGGCCGAATTCGAAATGAGCGTGCTGGTAGACGGTATGGTGACCGCTATGGAACGTGGCGGCACCGATGTTGACGCGCTGCTTGTCGGTGATTTCTTCGGGGCCGATCAGGCGCGGGGCGTAACAGGTGCGGGCCGCGGCGATGGCGGAATCGAACGGATGCGAGAAGGCGTTCCGAAGCGTGACGCGGGGCGGGGCGGTTTCGACTAATTCGCCGGGCCGCGTGCTATCGAACATGCGGGATTGAGTAGCCACGATGGAAGTTCATTGTACACGGGCGGGGAGCGGAGGGAAGTTGAAAGTCGAGAGTTGAAGGTTGGAAGAAAAGAAGAAAATGCAGAGAGAGAGGAGCAGCGGAACCAGTCGTAGGGAAGATCGCGATGAAATTTTAAAAAAAGAAGGACAGTCAGGAATGACTGTCCCACAAGAGTCCACAATGGTGAGACTGGGTTGAGATCCTTCACCATCCTCGACGGATGGGTCCAGGATGACATGTGCCCCCAGGGGCCTACTTCTTGGCGGCGCTTGTTTTTGTGGCTTCCACTCTAGCGGCGGCGTCGGCGTATTTCTTGGTGAAGCGCTCGACGCGGCCGGCGGTGTCAATGAGCTTCTGCTTGCCAGTGAAGAAGGGATGGCAATTCGAGCAGATTTCGACATTCAACTTGTCGCCTTTGATCGTCGAACGAGTCGTGAAATTGTGGCCGCAGGCGCAGTGCACCGTAACGGCATGATAGTCGGGGTGGATACCGGGTTTCATGAGGCTCCATTCAGTCGCGTCCGGTCTGCACGGCCGCTCCGGTAAGACCGGAGCACTACCGCCGCGTCGCTAGGTCGCGAAGCAATTTTCTATGATACGCGATGTGTCAAATTCCGCCAAATGGGAAGCAAGGGAGTCGCGGGATCACCCATCGCAATCTAGTTTGTATTGCAGACCAAAATCAACACCACCCGCAAACTAGTTTGCATTGCAAACCAAATTCGCAGCCACAGGGGTCCTGGTACTATTCTGGAAAATGCCAACGGGTGACAGCGTCAGCGAAGTTTTCCGCATGCTCGTCCTGCCCGAAGGCGACCTGCGGCTTGACGCGGAAGACGCAGCCTTCGGAGGACATGAGAAGGGGCTCCACGTCCCCGCCGTACTTGGTGTTGTAGATTTGCGCGAGTTGTCTCCAGAAGGAACGGTCTTTGATTTCCTCCGCGAGGCCTTCGAGGATGACGGCTTCATTCGCTTTTTCGGTGCCGATGACAACGTGAGGATCGGCCGCGATGTTTTTCGCTTTGCGGGTGCGCCGGCCGGTGCTGAACCAGAAGGCATCCTGCCACCAGATGCCCCAGACCAGCATGAGATGAGGGTGGCCGCCGGGCCGCGTAGTGGCAATCCAATAGTTGTGGGATTTCTCTAGGCGCTCGAGGGCCCAGGACCAGGGCTTGAGGCCGGCGGTCCCTTCAGGAGATTTTTCAAGAGCGTCGGGCCAAAAGGCGTGGCTTGCTTTTGGTTCGGTCATGAGGACTCCTTGGCGGATTTCGATTTGCGAGGGAATATTACCAGTCCGGGAGACGAGTACAAGGAGAGCGAAATTCTTGTTGTGGTACGAAGTGTCATCGCGTAGGTTCGCATAGATGCGAGTCGATGTTGTAGAACGCCTTCTGGAACATGGAGCGGTGACAGGGGAAGCCGCTGAAGATACTTCGGTGAAGCTGGCACTGCAGAACTTTCAGAGTGCAATGCAGGGCGATGACTCTCTCTTTGCCAGCGAGTACAGAGGGAATTGGCGGGTAAGCCGGGCTGGGGATGGGCGCGGGATTTGCAGCGGAAATGTTTCTTTGTCTTTCAAGGAAAAGGAGTTTGGGCGGAACCGAGGCTTGTATTTTCAGCTGATTCAAAAACTGATCGAGTTATTGAAGGGCGCGGGGTCGCCGGAAGTATTGATGGCGAGACTGTGCCTGGTTTCAGCGGGGAAGGGGGAATCGAGTCCGGGAGTTCTTTCGTTGGGAATTGAACTCGAAGCTGTAGGCGATAACGGCGATCAAGCCGCCCTGCGCTGGGGGCTGGGCTTGGTACATTTGCAGCAAGCGCTGCTATTCACGTCCCGCCATTTGCGGCAACTGATTTCGCAGAAGAATAGCTAAGGCAATTCCCTGGAGCGGACGGCGAGCTTGCGAGCGGCGGGAACTGCTCAGGAAACGAAAGCGCATCCAACGCGGAAGCTGCCTTGAGGAGTTTGCAGTTTCCAGACAGGCTTCAGGTTTACGCGAACAGGCGGAAGAATGGGGACGTGCAAGATTGCAAGTAAATTGTCGGGAAGTTCTTCAGGCGAATCCATTTCGATAGCGACACCGCCAAAACCAAGGTCCAGGACGCGGGCGCGGCGCGCGCCTTGATCGCCGAGAACCGCGTAGGCGTTCGTGCCGGTCATGGAGACACGCTCGGCCTTGCGTTGGACGATGTAGACGCGAGGCGCGGGCACGGGAAGACTTGCGGAAATCTCGGCAGCGGTGGTGGAAGCGGCGGCTTCGATCGCGGATTCAGTTTTTTCGGGCGCACGTCTCGTTTCAATCGAGATTGGCTGAGGGACGGGTGCAGTGCGATCCACGGGCGGAGGGGCAGGAGCGGCGGTCGGCTCTTCCTGCGCGGTGGGAGTCTCTGTGCGCGGCGAGCCGTTTCCCTTCCGGCTATGATTGGTGTGTTTCAAACGGTAGAGGCGCTCATCGGCGATGCGAATCAACTGATCGGCTTGTTCGCCGTCCTGAGGAAAATTGGCGACGCCATGATCCATACTGACGCCGACGGTGAGTTGAAGCGGCTGGAGCATTTCCGCAAAAACGGTTTCGACACGGCGGGCGAGGGCCAGCGCCTGCGCGGCATCGGTTTGCGGGAGGATCAAGGCGAACTCGTCGCCGCCGATGCGAAAAGCGTAGTCCGAGGTGCGCAACGCTTTTTTTAGGGTGGCGGCTGCGGCGCGCAAAACTTCATCGCCGCGCGGGTGGCCATGCTTGTCATTCACTTCCTTGAAGCGATGCAAATCCAGCATGACGAGGCCCAGGGGATGACTGTAACGTCGGGCGCGATTGAGTTCCTTTTCGAATGTTTCGGCAAAGAGCCGCCGATTATAGAGATCAGTGAGCGGATCGGTGACGGCGTTGAGCTGGAGTTTTTTCAGGTCGTCGTATTCGATGAGGATGGGAACACGAAGGAGTCCCGATTGCGTGAGGACATCCATCAGAGCGGTGATAACCGAAATCTGACGATCGGCGCGATCGCTAAGCTCGCGGCGGCGAGCAAGCATGTCATCCCAGATTTGCAGACACTGGGGTTCGCGCAGATCCAGATGAGCGATCACGCGGAAGTATCGCTGGAGAAACTGACCACGCGCAGGCAGATCGAGAGTATCGAGCGTATCGACAAGCAGCTCGAGATAGGAATCCTCAATCGACACGCGCGAGGGCACAGGGGCGCCGGGGCTGGGCATATCCGGTATGGACCTAACCTCTGCCTATCCCCGCGGGGTTTGGGGAAAGCTGAATGAGTTTTCTACATTTATGCGGAGCAACCAAGAGTCCATTCGTACTGGACCTTGCAGAGCCCACACGGGAATTAGACCTCCCCAATTCGGGGGTATCCTATTACAAAGCGATGAAAGGGTAAAGACCGGTCAGGTTTTGCATCGCCTTGTAGCTGGCATGTCACATAACTACCCAGGCCTGCGGGTTAGGCGGGACTCATTCAATCGCGCGAAGAAATTCCAATCCAAAGAGGCGCATCTCCCCGAGGGAATCCTGGCGCAGGACCTTGGCTGCGATTGGCGGGGTTTCACTGGGAATAAGACTCGAAGATGCGGGCGACGGGGCAGGAATGGTTAAGTGCACGACTTGATCGGGCCGGATGATGTGTGCCGAGGTAATACAAGCCCCAGTAGCGCTGATATTGAGAGTCTTCGTGAGCTCGATGAATTCGGCCCCGGACGCGTCGGTGCCGCGAACGAAAACAGGCACCTGTAAACGGATGCGAGGCGAGCGTCGGGTCGAAGATGACGTCACGAACTGCTTCTTCTTAAGAATGTCAGTCTCCACGGGCGCTCACTAGGTACCAAGGAACTAGTACGGGTGCAAGCATCTCGAATGCCAGTCAACTCTCGAGCCCACGCCAGTAAGTTCATTTGTATGAATGAGATGAATGTATACGACAGGAGAAACAAATTGGCGCGACGAGTCCTTTGCCCCGGATATCCACTTCCCTTCCTCAAATGTGCAAATGGAACGCTTTTGCCATTGACACTTGGGAACCCCTTTGTAAGGATGAAAGCCCGCTAGGGAAAATCTTTGCCACATTAGCCTATGGAAGGGGGTCTAACGGATGTCTGGACGGATAGCAGTACCCCCCTTATCGGATGAGCGGAATCGCACCGTTCTTCCCATGGGTTACGTCCGCGGGCTGCTCGATAAGGTCGAGAAGGCGCTGCTTGTGGCGGAGCGGAACGGCGATCTACTGCTGGTGAATTCGCGGGCGAAACAATTGCTGGGATCTTACGGATTGAGTGAGACTCCCGGCCTGAATCTCTTTGGTGATGTGCTGCTGGCAGAAGCGAAACAGATCTTTGCTCAAATCGAAAGTGGCGCGCACGAAGTCGAACTGCAAATCGAGCGCGGGGGAATAAAGTCCACTGCGCAGATTCAGTGGATGCCCGAGCCGGACTGGCTCGTTGTGGAACTTGAGAGCAAATCCGAAACACAACAAGCGCAGGATCCTGCCACGCAACTGACGATTCAAGAGCTGTTGCAGGAACGGGAGATTACGTATCGAAATCTTCTGGCGGCATACCTGAAATTGCAGGAGGTAAACCGGCAGAAAACAGTGTTCCTTGCGTCGGCGGCGCATGAGTTAAAAACGCCGCTGGCGGTGATCAAAGGCTACTACGACCTGCTGCTGGCGGGCTCGCTGGGACGATTGACGGACAAGCAACAGGATATTTTGGAGGAGTCAAAGGATAGCTGCGAACGGCTGGTGCGCCTGGTTTCGATGTTCCTGAATTATTCGGCGCTGGAAAGCGGCAAGCTGGTGCTGCAATTGCGCGAGAACGATTTGCGAGATTGTCTCGAGGAGCTTTCGAAAAGGTGGACGGAAGCGTTTCAGCGCAAGGGAGTGAGACTGGAAGTCAATATTGATCCGTCGATAGCGACGTTCCGGTTCGACTACCAAAAGGTGCAGCAGGCAGCGGCCAATCTTCTGGACAATTCCTTGAAACACACGCCAGCCGGCGGCAGCGTGACCCTGCATGCGGCGCCCCATTTCTGGGAGCGGCGCGTGGCGGCCATGGCTCCCGCGGAAGAGCGACGGAGATTTCGTTTGCCGCGACCGAACAGCGTGGAAGTGAGCGTGGCAGACTCCGGGCCGGGAATCGCGGCGGAGCATCATCAGGAGATATTCGAGGATTTTGTCCGAGTGGATCGGAACACTTCCGGGATGGGGCTGGGGCTGGCGATTGCGAAGCGGCTTATCCAGGCACATCGCGGAAAAATCTGGGTGGAGAGCGAATCACGAAGCGGAAGCAGGTTCACGTTCCTGTTACCGATGGATCAGGGGTAAGGTAAAAGCCTTTTTGATAGAGAGGGAACAGTTCATGGTCACAAAGGAAAAGATTCTCGTTGTGGATGACGAGCCGAGCATTCGAAAGTACCTGCAGACGCTGCTGGAAGTTGATGGATTTGACGTGGAAACCGTCAGCTCCGGGAGAGAAGCGCTCTCGAAAGTGAACGGAGGCGAGCGCCCGGACTTCATCATCCTGGATGTGTTGATGCCGGAAATGAACGGGATCGAGACGCTAAAAGAGCTGATGCAGATCGATCGCAGCCTGAACGTGCTCATGCTTTCGTGTTCGAACGAGGTGGGCACAGTCGTTGAGGCCATCCGCATCGGGGCGCACGATTATTTGACGAAGCCATTTGAGAAAACGGAACTCGATGCAGCGATGCTGAAATCGCGCCAGAAAAAAGAGCTCACAACAGAAAACCAAGCCCTGCGGGATTATTGCGATCAGATCACGGAAGATTTGAGCTTTCTGGCAGCCAGCCCGCAGATGGTACGGATCCGGCAACAAATCCTGCAAATTGCCCCAGTGGACGTGCCGGTCTTTATCTGCGGCGAAAGCGGCGTGGGCAAGGAAGTGGTGGCTCGCATGATCCACCTTCGCTCGAAGCGCCGCAACCAGCCGTTCGTGAAAGTGAATTGCGCGGCGCTGCCGGGAGAACTCCTGGAGTCGTAACTATTCGGTTTCGAACAGGGCGCTTTTACGGGTGCAGTGCGCAGCAAGCCGGGCAAGTTTGAAATGGCCAACAGAGGCACGATCTTCCTGGATGAAATCGCGGAAATGAGCACACACCTGCAGGCCAAGCTTTTGCACGTTTTGCAGGATCATCAGTATTCAAGGCTCGGCGGGCGCCACCTGGTGGAAACCGACGTGAGGGTGCTGGCCGCAACAAACATTGATGTTCAGGAAGCGATGAAGACGGGGCGTTTCCGTGAAGATCTCTATTACCGATTGAACGTCTTGTCCATCAACGTGCCGCCGCTGCGGGAGCGAACGGCGGAGATACCGCTTCTTTTCCGCCATTTCCTGACGAAGTACAGCGAGAAGTTTGGCAAGATGCCTCCAGGACCTTCGAAGTATTTGCTGGACGCAGCCGTAAATTACCCTTGGCCCGGCAATTTGCGCGAACTGGAAAATTTCGTGAAGCGCTATGTAATTCTCGAGGATGATGAAGGCAGCCTGCGCGAATTGATCGAAATGTCCTCGACACGCCAGCGGACTTCTCCTCGTGAAGAGCCTACCGCGCCGAGGGAACTGGGGTTGAAAGCGCTGGTGCGCGGTTTGAAGGATGAGGCCGAAGCGGAGGCCATAGCCGACGCACTTGAAAAGACCCGCTGGTGCAGGAAAGACGCCGCAAAGATGTTGGGCATCAGTTACAAGGCGCTGCTCTACAAGATGCGGCAGTTTAACCTGGATACGCCGCGCGCGAGGCGATCCGCTGCGGCACCTGAGGCTGAAGAGCCGGCTTCCATAGTTGGAACACGACGCGACTAGAAGGGGACGCGGGCAAGGAAAGCTATCCGCGGGAGAGTGCTGGAGGATGGGGGCAATGACGGAACGTCGCACAGCTCGGCGCTATGACCTCTCGCTGCCGATCATCATCCGGGTTCCAACGGAGCGGGAATTAGATACACAGCAAGGCAAGACACGAGACGTTTCGACGCGCGGGTTGTACTTCGTCGTCGGTCAGAGCCTGGAGGCTGGCTCGGAGTTGGATATTACAATGACCTTACCGGCAGAGATAACCCATGGCACAGAGGTATTCGTGCGAGCTCTCGGCAAAGTTGTTCGCGTGGAGCGCCGCATGGAAGATGGCAATACACGCATGGGGGTGGCGGCGGTCATCGAGCGGTACGATATTATTCGCGGTGAAGTGGCCAGGGCGTGATCCAAATCTCCTGAGCGCCGTCGAGGACTCACGGGGAAAATCATATACGAAGTCCTCCAGCTTCTCCTACAGCTTTCTCTCTTCCGACAAGCCAAGGATTTCGTCTTGCATTTTCTGGCATGATGGGCCTAACATCCGGCCAGACTGTCCCGCGGAGGGTCCAATGAAAGTGTCGGATCTAATCGGGTCCCGCAAGGAAGTGTTCTCCATAACCGAAGAGACGAGCGTGCATCAGGCGGCTCAATATCTGCGCGAGAAACAGGTGCGCGCGGTAGGCGTTGTGGACGCGAGCGGCAAGCTCGTTGGGGTGATCTCGCATAGCGATGTCTCCGACAAAGTCGCGGCAGAGAATAAATGCCCCGCGTGGATGAAAGCTTCCGACATCATGACGCGTGAACTGGTCACGGTGACACCCGATATGACGCTTGAAGACTGCATGCGATTGATGGACCAGAACACGATCTTCCATTTGCTGGTACTCGGCGAAGGCCAAGGATTCCGTGGGATGCTTTCCATCAGTGACATCTTGAGAGTGGTGGCATCGGATGAGAAGGCGCGCGCGGACTTGCTGGAATCCTTCATATTTCCTCAACGGTAGGGACCGGCGGCTGCAAACCACACATCCCACTGACGACAACCCTCTGGAGTAGCGCACGCACCCGGGAGCCGGGGAGAGAAAATAGAGTGCAAAGGTTGGATATGTTTTTACTATCGGGTTTCTCATCCTACCTTGATGTCGGCGTTGGAAGTACTAGAACTATATAGATGGTCTTCCTGTAAGTTATTCCGAGCAAATGACTTAAACAAGGATCCTTTCATCCACAGGGTCGGAAGCCTTGGTGGCTCAATGGCCTACCTTGTGCAGCTTCCTTACCCTGCTGGAAGTTCGCGCGAATATGCCGTCTGAAAAGCCAAAAAAGATCACCGGTACCGAACCGGTCGATTTACTACCGCCGGATCCTATTTTGTTCGGCCAATCCGAGGCCATGAAAGAGGTGCGGCTGCGCGCGGCGAAAATCTGTGATACCAACATACCTGTTTTGTTGTATGGCGATGGAGGGACAGGGAAAGAGGTTCTTGCGCGGTGGATTCATAAGCACTCTCCGTCGCGCACTGGCCAATTTGTCAAAGTCAACTGTGCGGCGATACCCGGTACGCTTCTCGAGAGCGAGCTGTTCGGCTATGAAAAAGGCGCATTTACCGGAGCACGCGTATCCAAACCCGGGAGAGTCGAACTCGCGCATAACGGGACACTATTCCTCGATGAGGTTGCCGAACTAGATTTGGGGTTGCAGAGCAAGCTCCTGCAATTTCTGCAGGACGGACACTATTCGCGAATTGGTGATGAGTCGGAGAGAGCAGTCGAAGCGCGCTTGATATGCGCGACGAATAAAGATCTAGAGCACGGAATCGAGGCGGGAAGATTCCGCGCTGATCTGTATTATCGCATCAATGTGGTCCGCATTCGAATGCCGCGATTGCGCGAGCGCCGTGAAGACATCACAATCCTGGCAGGATATTTCAAGAAGCAGTATGAGAGGCAATTCGTAAAGGAATCCGCGGCTCTCGAACCGCAAATGCTGAATTACTTGCGAAACCTGGATTGGCCCGGGAATTTGCGCGAACTTTCGAATAGTATCGCGCGGTATGTTTTGATCGGGCCGGAGGCCGCGATTATCCCGGAATCGCCGAAGCGGCGCGCGGCGGCCGCGCAGGCATCCCCCGACGAAGCGAATGCCGGTCCCTTGAAGCGCATCGCCAGGGAAGCGATCCGCGACATGGAGCGCAATCTCATTCTCGAAGCTTTGCGTGCGAATCAGTGGAACCGCAGGAGAGCGGCAGTGGCCCTCAAGATCAGTTATCGAGCTTTGATTTACAAGATTCGCGATACAGGTCTGATCTCCGGGCGCTCGAAACTTAGCACGGATTCCCAATTAGATAACAACGGCGCTTCGCATTCCTCTACCGACTAGCGGATCACCTTACCATCCTCTTTTGCCTGCCCTTTGGTCGCGGGATTGTTCCAGCGTCCACCCCCAGTGAATTTCTTCTGTTTTCAATCGTTTTGCTTGAATCTGATATGCCTAGTCTTCGGGGCCCCGTTTCGCCGCCGGGTCAGCGGATTCCTATTCTCGCGTGTCCTACGGGGAAATAGTCCCCTGGCCAAAGGCCAGTATGCACGCCATGCCTGGATTGCTTTGACCCCTGCACCAAAACTGTTCCGCATGCCAGTAGTAATGGTACTGATTTCTTTTCTATCCTGCTCGCGAAGATAGGGCATTAGTTAGCAGCTATTTTCGCGGGTCCCCCACCCCCCGCCCCAGCTAACGAGCTGCCCAAAGCCCTGAGGAAATGAGAACAGTGAAAACGAGCCTAAGAGGATGGGTGTGCGCGGCAAGCGCGGTTATTTTGAGTTCTTCCGCAGCGTTCTTGAGCGGCTGCTCAGGAATGGTGAATGCAAGCGGGTCGAATTCGATAGCGGCCATCCAGGTGAATCCGGCGAGCGTCAACTTTGGCAGCGCCGTCGTTGGTAAGAAAGTCTCCCAGGCCGTTTCAGTCGCAAACACTGGCAACATGCCGGTCAACATCAGCCAGGCAAATGTATCGAACGCCCAGTTTTCTGTTTCGGGCCTCGTTATGCCGCTTTCCTTGCCGGTCGGCCAGTCCAGCAGCTTTCAAGTTTCGTTCGCGCCCAATTCTTCAGGCAGCGTGGCAGGTACGCTGACTGTCACGACCGACGCTGGAGTGACTTCCCCACAGGTTGCACTCTCGGGAACTGCGACACCAGCCCCACAACAGATCAGCCTGAATCCGACAAGTTTAAATTTTGGGACTATCACTGTGGGAGGTACCGGGAACGGTACGGCAACGGTCAGTAATGTCGGCGGCTCCAATCTGACGGTTTCCCTGATCAGCGTAAGTGGGGGTCCATTTGGAGTTTCCGGCATCACGACTCCGAGCACGATCGTCCCGGGTGGCAGCGTCACCTTGGACGTGACGTATTCACCCACGATAGCCGGGAGTAATTCCGGTGCAATCTCATTTACGAGCAATGATCCGCAGACTCCTACGTCCACGATCTCGTTAGCGGGAACAGCAACAGCGGCGGCGGTGGCGCCAACGATCACCACGGCGCCGGTGAATCAGACGGTGACGGCGGGACAGACGGCGAGCTTCACGGTAGTGGCGGCGGGAACGGCACCGCTAAGTTACCAGTGGCAGAAGAACGGTGCGAACATCGCGGGGGCGACGGCAGCGAGTTACACGACGGCGGTGACGACCACGGCGGATAGCGGATCGACGTTCCGGGCGGTGGTGACGAACACGGCGGGAAC
>QHYE01000111.1:32407-33026 GCA_003224055.1 Acidobacteriota bacterium
GGTGAATCAGACGGTGACGGCGGGACAGACGGCGAGCTTCACGGTAGTGGCGGCGGGAACGGCACCGCTGAGTTACCAGTGGCAGAAGAACGGTGCGAACATCGCGGGGGCGACGGCAGCGAGTTACACGACGCCGGTGACGACCACGGCGGATAGCGGATCGACGTTCCGGGCGGTGGTGACGAACACGGCGGGAACGGTGACCAGCGCGGCAGCGACGCTGACGGTGAATGCGGCGCCGGTAGCGCCAACGATCACCACGGCGCCGGTGAATCAGACGGTGACGGCGGGACAGACGGCGAGCTTCGCGGTGGTGGCGGCGGGAACGGCACCGCTGAGTTACCAGTGGCAGAAGAACGGTGCGAACATCGCGGGGGCGACGGCAGCGAGTTACACGACGCCGGTGACGACCACGGCAGATAGCGGATCGACGTTCCGAGCGGTGGTGACGAACACGGCGGGAACGGTGACCAGCGCGGCAGCGACGCTGACGGTGAACGCGGCGCCGGTAGCGCCAACGATCACCACGGCGCCGGTGAATCAGACGGTGACGGCGGGACAGACGGCGAGCTTCACGGTGGTGGCGGCGGGAACGGCACCGCTGAGTTACCAGTGGCAG
>QHYE01000026.1 GCA_003224055.1 Acidobacteriota bacterium
AATAGAATATTGAACAGAAGGTTGTCGTCTTCACGCTGTTACGTGAGCGGCGATCTTGTGAACGGTTGAGTGCGAGACTTCGTACGTTTTGACCTGCGGAGTTCCGTCCAGCACCTTCGCCAGCAATTGCTGGACTTCGGGGAATTTCTGGCGGTCATAGGACTCAGCATTCTCTTTCTGCTCCCAGATGCTGATGCCAACCGCTTCGGCCGCGCTCGGGTTCGTCAGGACGACTTCCTCCCGGAAACCTTTCTGGCGTTGCAGTAGTGGAATGACCTCTTTTTCAAGGATGCGGTTGAATTCGGTCAGGTTACCGCTTTTCAAGCGCATAGAAACGAATCGAGCAAACATGTCAACCTCCTTTGGTTTACCGTCTGCAAGACGAAAGTGGTTTCGCAGACCTCCCGGGCATCTAGCCGTACCTGGAGCCGGGGGAGCGGGCATTGCCTGAGGCTGGGGAAAGGTTTTCGTCTGCTGAGTGGGGGGAGACGTACCGCTTGTCATCCCACAGCGGATCTTGCCCGCTGAGAATGATTCAATGCGCATAGAAAGTCAACCAAAACATGTGGTCGTGTGAAAATCTCCGGCTGGCTCCCTGTACCGGTCGCCATTGGGGTTTTTCTGTCGCCTCGACTGCTTTGGGGGCAGCGCGATGTATTGCCAACGTGCATCCTTGAGTCATGCTACAGAGACCCTCGAGAATTAACGTTGCATTCGCGTCTACTGAGCGTAACCTGAAAGGGTCAATACACAATGCTCCGCCAAGCCCTCCCGGCCACAGCACCTTGTGCACAAGACGAAACGCCGCGCCAAGGGACCGAAAACGCCAATCGAAATTTTCAGCCCGCAGCGCGGACAGAAAAGTGTCTCTCGGAGTGTGTTTGCCCACTGACAGGGTTGGTTGGTCAGGGAAGTAAACACGCGTGAGCGATATGACTCTGAAATATCCTCTGTGGCAAAACCAGTACCTACAGGCAATGGTTGAAACTCGTTCTGAACTGCTGAAATGCAAAATTAGCGCCGCAGGGCAGGTCGTCAGCCTGCGACTCAGGCAACTGGCAAGCACCACGGACGACTATGAGGAACAGATAGCACTGGCATCCGCGCTGAAATCTTTGAAAGTCCTCAAGGAGAGGTAGACTTACCCAGCGAACGATTCACTGAGTCGCTACGCAATCACTGCTTTGCATTCAGAGAGACTCGGAAGATTCTTCAGAAGGGCGTCGACGAAAGATATGTGCTTCCTGAGTTTCTCGCAGGCCTTCGGCTCTGGTTTCTATCCAGAACGCGTGGAGAATACGAGCACTGAATCAATAATTTTCAAGTTTGCCTCGGTCGTTGCGCCTCAATCTAGGGACAGGTTGGCAGAGACAGAAGTTTATCCGGTTGCTCTCTATCCGCCATCGTTTTGAGGTACTTGTTGAGGGACTTGTTGCCGTCAGAGCTCACTGCGACGATTATGTCTATCCGGTGCCCCGCTGGTCTCTCAATGTAGAACACGTAAGTTCCATCCTCGATGTATGAAATAGCCTTGTCTTGCCTAAGTTTCCAATTACTTCCGTCTGGCTTGGCTCCACCCACCGAGTGGATGCGCTCATGTGCACTCGTTTGATTTCGATCGGTCTTCACGACGCACCGAATGCGAAGGTGTTGAGCCATCTGCACTTCCTCGCCATATCAATGCACAATGAGCAGGTGAGTTGGGTCGACCTTAACAGTGTGCTTTGTAGCCGGAACGGTATTTCTCATGGTTCGCCAAACCTAACATCCGCCAACGTTTACCACAGCATCTGCCAGCACTGCACCTGCCCCGGTAGCTCTAGTCCAACACAGAAGTTGCCGCCAGCCACGCGGTGGCAGTAAACGATCTTCCCTTGAGACTGAATGCCATTCCGGAGAAAAGTAAGCAGCACCCGAGTTCCAGGCTGCCAGCGGTGCGCCGTGGTGACGCGTACGCCGCGAGGACTCACGTTCTCAGTGAACGCCATTTCCTTAGGCACAGATTCGTCTGGGCGCGAAAGCTCTGCGGCCAACATCTTCGGGATGCGCGTTTCGGATCGACCGTCGGATCGACGGTTTGGAAGGGGCGTGACCATGAACCCTGGAGACCTCCCGGATGGGCAGGATGCCCCAAGCGCCGACTGACTCTACTTATGGGATTCACAACACCCAAAATCAATAGAGCGTCTGCTGTATAGTGGGAGGGGGTGAACACCTTAGTTGTGGGGCTAGAGATGCTTGATACGGAAGGCTTCCCTTCTGATCTTACCAAATTGTTGGCTGCCACCCTCAAGGGACGAACCTCCCGCGCAAGAGAGCATCTGAGTACCAAAGCTGCGCCAGAATGATTTCCTCTCGCCTCACACTATCTGCACTTCCAGTAAGAAGGTTTGCCTGCAGCTTGGGCACCGCTGCACACAGGTGTGGAAAAGATGTGAATTCCCGGTGCAAATTATAGCTGTGATCGCCTAGTGCTCCCTTGCCCACACGGCCCCCCGGTCCAAGATACGACGGAAACGGTCGCTTGCGTTCCTTCAATCGAAATCATACTGCGCGATTTCATCAATGCCACAGTTGGCTTTACCAAACTGAGCGACGTTACCCATCGCTCGGCGAAAAGTCTGATGCGGATGCTCGGTCCCCGTGGCAACCCTCAGGCTCGCAACTTGTTTGAGATCGTTGCCTATTTGCAGCACGCGGAAGGCGTGCGCTTCGAAATCCGGTCCACACGCGCCGCATTACGCACGAAGCGGCGGCCATCCTCTCAGGGAACAAAACGGGCTGTTTCTGCCGCCTTAAGTCATTGATCGAGTAGGGCGAGAAGCCGATTGAGGCGTGGAAGCAGCCAAGCGTCGCCAAAATGACCAGGGGAATCTGCTATGACGGTCACACTTCGAGACGGTCAGTGCACGGGCGTTTCCCTTCACGTCGTGCGTCCCGTTGCGTCACTCTTCCCGAATGAGTCCCGTTTCAAGTAGCTTCGCGAACTGCTTTGCAACCAAGGGCCGACTGAAATAGTATCCTTGCCCCTCATCGCAGCCATGGGCCTGAAGAAATGCCAACTGTTCTGGTGTTTCCACACCCTCAGCGATCACCCTGTGCTTGAGACTTTTACCCATGCTGATAATCGCGCTAACGACGATAGCATCGTGTGCGCTTACAATGATATCGTGCACGAACGATTGGTCCACCTTTAGGGCGTCCGTGGGAAATCGAGTCAGATAGCTTAAGCTGGAATAGCCGGTGCCAAAGTCATCAACGGCCAGTCGCACATCGATGGCTTTGAGTTGTTCAATTGCGTGGGCAGCGGACTCAGCATGTCGCATGAGAACGGTTTCGGTTAATTCGAGCTCGAGATATCTGGGGTCCAGGCAGGCATTCTTCAGGGCAACCTGAACGCCTTCGAGAAACTGGTCGCTCCGAAATTCCACCGACGAGATGTTGACTGCCACGGGGACGGCTAGTAGGCCCGCATCAAGCCATTCCCGCGTTTGCCTGCATGCCTCGCGTAGTACCCATTGGCCGATCGCTACGATCATGCCGGTGTCTTCGGCGATGGTCAGGAATTGCCCCGGAAGAAGCAGCCCACGCTCTGGATGTTGCCAGCGTACGAGCGCCTCGACACTCGTGATGGCTCCTGTCTTGAGATTTACCTTCGGCTGGTAATGCAACAACAACTCGTGGCGTTCAAGAGCATATCGCAGCTGGCTTTCCAGGGATTGACGCTCGACGGCCTGGAAACCCATGTCTGGGGTAAAGAATTGGTAATTATCGCGCCCATATTCCTTGGCGCGATACATCGCCGTGTCGGCATTCTTGAGCAGCGTCTCACCATCTTCACCGTCGCCGGGGTACGTGCTTATGCCGATGCTCACGGTAACTCGAAGACAGTGTTCGCCGATGCTGTGCTCCCTCTTAAGCTCGGAGATGATCTTTGCGGCGCTAATGGCGGCATCTTCCACGTGTGTGACTTGTGAAAGCACTATCACAAACTCATCGCCACCGTGGCGGCTTACCGTGTCAGATTTGCGGACACAGGCCGATAAGCATGCTGCTACGGATTGGAGGAGTTTGTCACCAATGGGATGTCCGAGGGAGTCATTAATGTGCTTGAAACCATCCAAATCCAAGAACAGCACTGCGAGCTGGTTGCGATTGCGACGGGCTCGTGAAATTGCCTGGATTAGCCGGTCCTTTAGCAACAACCGGTTGGGCAAATCGGTGAGAGCATCATGCTGGGACATCGCGCGCAGGCGCAATTCTTTTTCGCGTAGCACCTCTTGCGCTCGCCGCTCACGATCTTTTAGCTCCACCATCGCCAAATAGACCCCTAGCTGGGAGGCCACGGCGGAAAGCAGTTGGACATGGTGGAGGTCATAGGTGTCGTGGCGCTCTACTTGCAGCACGCCGATGATCCGGTCTGCTCCGATGACCGGCAGCACGAGATGGCCGGAACCGGCGCCCGAGGGTTTGATCTCGCGATTTCCCTCCATCACGTGCAGCATGTTCGAGAGCGACGATTGAAGAGCAGCCCGCGTCGTTGCGGGCGCGTCGGGAATGATGAAAAGATGCGCGTTCTTCGACGGGCCCACCAGCAACGCGCAACATTCATTGGGAACGAGACGGTCGAGTAACTCGAGCAAGCGATGAACCCTTGCATCCCTGCTTTCTTCCGACTCTAGTAGGTGCGCGATCTCCGCGAAGGTGCTTGCGGTCTGAGAGGAATCCATTTGGTCGCGAACGGATGATTTCATCGCTTTGATCTTGCTTTGGCCGGCGCTCTGCCGGTTAAAACACCGCGTCGGCCGCTCAAGCCGGCATCCGTAAGTGTCACGCCGCCATGCCCGATCCTGAGCAATCGAACCTGCGTTTGGTGCTTTATCCCTCGCGCTTTCAAGATCGAGATGCCACGCTCAAGCCTCCCCTCGACCTCAGTGTATCGCAGCCGTACCAGGTTATCCGCAATAAACGAGATACCGTGTCCGGACAGTTCCTCGGTACCAAGAAGTTGGGGCGACTCCATCGTCATGAAGAGCGTCACATCGGCAGCGCGCATGTGCTTGCTGAGCGAGTACACCAGTTCCTTGAAGCGGCGCTCGGATGGCACGCCAAGCTGCATCGACGTGAGACTGTCGAAGACGGCGCGCCGTGCTTTACTTGTGACCACCTGTTCCCGAGCGGTCTGGAGGTAGCGATCGGTCGAGAGTTCGACAGGCGAGATATAGCTGATCACCAGCAGACCCTTTCGCTCCATTTCCGAAAAGTCCCAACCGAGGCTGGTCGCTATCGTCCGAAGCTGGTCCGGCGTCTCTTCCAAGGTGAAGAGAATGCCCTTCTCTCCTTTACGGGCTCCCGCCAATAGGAACTGAAGGCTTAGTATCGTTTTCCCAGACCCCGACGCACCCTGAAGCACCGTGCTGCCGATACGGTGGATTCCACCGCCGAACAGTTCGTCTAGTCCGTCAACTCCGGTTGACACTCTCTCGGGCTTCTCAACGCGGGGAACGTCCGCTTGTTTGGGCGCACGGACTCGCGGGAACACGAAGACACCTTTCTCGCTGATTTCAAGAAAGTGGATGCCCGAAATGTAGTTCATTCCCCGGAGCTTCAGCACTTCAACTTGGCGAACAGACGTCAACTCCTGTTTTTCTGCGCCCAATCGCAAGATCCCATCTGCGATCGCAAATTCGGCATACTTGGACAATTCATCTGGGACGTATTCACCGACGAGGAGAGTCGTGACACCCCAGCCGGCCGTCTGCGTGACGAGATTGTAGACGAACGACCGGGAGACGTGGCCGGCATAAATGTAGTCAGCAATCGCACGGAAGCTGTCGATGGCCAAGAATGTCGGTTGATGCTTCTCGATCATGGCCGAAAGTTCGGTCAGGGTGGCGTCGGCGCCTTTCCTCACGGCGGCACTGAGGTCCGCGATCATGATCTGCTGATCGACTAGCGCGGCATCAAAGAAATCGAAGAGCTGCATGTATCGGATGACTTTGATCGCTGGCTCTGCCAGGGTCGTAAAGTACAGGCATTTCTTTCCTTCACGAGCCGCGCGAAACAGGATCTGGAACGTTAGCACCGTCTTGCCGGAGCCCGGCTCACCGGCAATAACAACAACCGACTGCGCGGGAAGTCCTCCGCCGAGAATCGCATCAAACGACTCATCGCCAGTGCTCTCGAGTTGCAGCGTGGGTATCTGCTTGGTCTTCATTTGTCCTCCGAAAGACACTGGACATACTTCGCCAGTTGTGGCAACGCTTTCAACCGATGCAAGACAACCGGTCCGGTCAGCTCCAATAGCAAGTAGCAGAGATCTTGTACGAGGGCTTGAAGCGCGGCGTTCGACCGTTCGTTTGCGTGCTTCCAATCTGCCGGAACGGCATAGGCATATTCAAATCCTTTTCGCGTGATGGCAAGCTCCCCGAGTTCCGGGAAATCTCCCAGCCGCCTCTTTGCGCTCCGCCGCAACAGGGTCGCTGTCGCGGGCGAACCCAGGATTTCGACGAGAACCCCCCAAAGAACGTTGAATATCTCCGACGGCGTGCCGGAAGGGGGAATTGGGTGAACCTTAAAAGAGGCCTTTCCTGCTGGATCGATATTTCTCATGGGACGCCAAACCTAACATCCGCAGCATCTGCCAGCGCCTGCACCTGCCATGGTAGCTCTAGCCCGAGGGCGAAGGTGCCACTTTCCCGCGCTGGCAGTAAACGATCCTTCCTTGAGACCGAATGCCATTCGGAAGAAAAGTAACCAGCACGCGAGTTCCAGGTTGCCAGCTGCTGCACCGTGACACGTACACCCCGAGGACTCGCGTTCTCAGTGAACGTCATTTCCTTAGGCACAGATTCGCCTGGGCGCGAAAGCTCTGCTGCCAATCTCTTCGGGATACGCCTTTCGGATCGACCGTCGGGTCGACGGGTTGGAACGGGCGCAGCCATGAACCCTGGAAACCTCCCGGGCCGGCAGGATGCCCCGAGCGCCGACTGGCTCTACCTATGGGATTCACAACACCTAAAATCAATAGAGTGTCTACCGTAAAATGGACCGGTTGAACACCTTAGTTGTAGGGCTAGCGCTGCATCTGGGTCCCCAAGCTGCGCCAGAATGATTTCCTTCTGCCTCACGCTTTCTGCACCTCCAGTAGGAAGGTTTGACTGCAGCTTAGGCACGGCTGCACACAGGTGTGGAAAAGGTGTGCATTCCCGGTGCAAATCACAGCTGTAATCGCCTAGTTCTCCCTTGCCCACTCGGCCCCACCGGTCCAAGATACGAAGGAAACGGTCGCTTGCGTTTCTTCAACCGAAACCAGGGATTTTTGATTTTAAAGGAACGCGCGGCAGGCGTTTCCGAGACACAGCTGAAGGAGATTACCCACATGCCCACGGCAAAGGAATTTACAATCAGCCTAGAGGACAAGCCTGGAACGCTTGGCAAACTCTGCCAGGCACTCGCCGAAGGAGGCGTCAACATTCTCGCGTATCAACAGTTCCCTCATGAAAAGGGCAAGGGCTCTGTCCGTCTCGTTGTGGACAATCCGGACAAAGCCAAGGCCACTCTGGACCGCCAACGCAGTGATTACAAAGAGGCCGAAGTTGCGCAGGTCAAAATGGCCCATCGTCCCGGGGAGTTGGGGCGTGCGTCATCTCGGCTCGGCGACGCGGGGATCAACATCAACTACGGTTACTGCGGAACCGAACCCAACACCAACGCCACCTTCCTGATCGTCGGAGTCGCGGAGGTGGGCAAGGCGGTGAAGATTCTGGAACAGGCCGCTGCTGCTGCGACGACCTAGAGGTTGCGTCTCCCAGCAGGTCACGCCTACGCGGGGTAAGGGTGGCCTGCAGGAGGCTCTGTCGATTTAGCCTTCTCGTGAAGACCCCAGTCCCCAAAGGAGGAGGTATGAACAAGCCTATAGAAAAATCCTCTGCGAGGAGC
>QHYE01000112.1 GCA_003224055.1 Acidobacteriota bacterium
CGGGTGACCGTCCCCCCTATGCCGATTGCTTGGCTATGAGTTCCAAGTTTTTGTCGAGAATATTTAGCGAATCCGCGTCCAATGCGCCCAGAGCAAGCAAGTTTTCCCCCGCCGAAAAATCAGATGCGGATGGTGCCCTCGAATACTTTTACGGCAGCGCCGCTCACGCGTGGTACGAGTTTCTTTCCCGATTGCGTGACTTGCACCTCGATGTGGCTCGGACGGCCCATCTCCACGCCCTGAAGAATGCTTAGAGTGTGACCGGCCGCAAGATTGCCGTGGCGCACGAGGTAGGCGCCGAGAGAACCGGCGGCGGAACCCGTTGCGGCATCCTCGTAGAATTCCCAGGGCAGCATGCCGCGGGAAAAGGCTTTGCCGTTGCCGCCGAGGGCGAAGCAGTAGGCCATGGTAGCGTGGGTACCCTGGAGTTTTCTCAGCTCGCTCATGTTCATCGCGATTTTGCCCAGAGCGGCACGATTGCGCAGCGGCACCATGAGATTGAAGATGCCGGTGAAAACGAGTTCGGGTTCGAGTTTGGGATCGAAATCCTTGGGCGAAAGTCCCAGAGCGGCGGCGAGTTTTTTCTTGTTGATCTTCGAAGGTCTGAAAATCGCTTCTTTCTGGGTCATGGTGACGCGCTGCGGGCGGCCGTCCTTGAAGCGAATCTCGACCGGCAGAACGCCTGCTCCCGTTTGCTGCAGGATGTGAACGCCGCCTTCCTGCGCCGGAACAACGCCGAGCTCCGCGAGGAGAAACCACGTGCCGATGACCGGGTGGCCCGCGAGTTTGAGTTCTTCCTTCGTGGTGAAGATGCGCAGGCGCGCGAGCGCTTCCTCTTCGGTCGGCTTCTGGACGAAGACCGTCTCCGAAAGATTCATTTCGCGCGCGATGGCGAGCATTTCATCGTCGGAGAGGCCGTCGCCGTCGGTGATCACCGCGAGCGGGTTTCCTTCGAAGCGCGTGTTCGTAAAAACATCAAGCGTGTAAAAGCGGTGTTCCATGGCTGGTGGCAGGCGGCCGCAAGAGCAAGTGAGAGATTTCAGATGCGCTCGAGCTGGGCGACGGTCCTTTCGTTAGTGATGTTTCCGGTATTTAAAGTGGATTTCGGCTCGATGAGCACGATGTGAACTTCCTCGTCGGCTACGGGGCAATGCTCCGCGCCGCGCGGGACGATTACGAATTCCCCTTCACGCACGACGGCTTCGTGATCGCGGAACTTCATGCGCAAAGCTCCTTTAACGACGAGAAACAGCTCATCCTCGTTTTCATGATGGTGCCAGATGAATTCGCCTTTGAGCTTCACGGCTTTGACGTGGCAGTCATTCACTTCACCGAGGATGCGCGGGTTGCAGTAATCGGAGAAGCGGCTAAATTTTTCTTTGAGATTGATCGTGTTCATGACGTGGCCTATAGATTGTGAACTATCTGCGTTACAGCTTCGAGAACGCGGCGCGTGGTCGCGGACTTCGACGTTTCGCAATAAACTCGCAACAGATTCTCGGTGCCTGAGGCGCGCACCATTACCCACCCAACCTCGCCGAGATAAAGTTTGATGCCGTCCATATCCTCGCGGCGGACGACGGGCAAATCGAGGATATGTGGCAGCTTGCCATTCGAAAAGTGCGCGATGGCTTTTTCTTTTTGGCCAGGCTTGACGTCGAGGTCCACCCGGCTGTAATGATACTCGCCGAACTCGGCGGAAAGCACGCCGAGCAGTTCGCCCAACGATTTCCCATGCCAGGCCATCAGCTCAGCGAGAAACAGCGCGGAAACCGTGGCGTCGCGTTCGGGAATGTAGAGATTGGTGCCGATGCCGCCGCTCTCTTCGCCGCCGATCAAGATGTTCTGTTCGAGCATCAACTCGCAGATGTATTTGAAGCCGATGGGCGTTTCATGAAGCTTTCGGCCGAACTTGGCGGCAAGTTTGTCGATAAGTTTGGTGACGGAGAACGTCTTGGCGATGTCTCCCGGCAAGTTGCGCGTTCCCGCCAGGTGCCAGACGAGCAGCGCAAAAATCTGGTGAGGATTGACGAACGCGCCGTCGCGGTCGATGGCGCCGATGCGATCGCCATCTCCATCGGCGCACAAGCCGGCGTCAAATTTTCCCGCGAGCACCGCCTGGCGCAACGCTTCGATGTGTGGCTCGATCGGTTCCGGGTGCACGCCGCCGAAGCGCGGATCGCGCGTGCCGCGAATTTCGTCGCAAGCGACGCCATTGCGCCGGAAAAGTTCAACGAGCAAGCCCGCGGCCGAGCCATGCATGACATCCGAGACGAAGCGAAGTTTCGCGCTGCGCAGCCGCTTCCAGTCCACCAGTTTTTCGAGCGTGTCCAGATACGGCTCACGCGGTTCCATGGGCTGAATCAGGTTTTTCCGCGCCGGCAGCGGCGACACGCTCGTCTGCTGCACGACGTCGAGCTCTTTTTCGATCTGCGCGACAATCGATGGCAAGGCCGAGCTGCCGTAGCTGGCTTTATACTTGATGCCATTCCATTGGTAAGGATTGTGACTCGCGGTGATCATGAGGCCGCCAGCCACCGCGCGTTGCCGCACCAGCAAGGATACCGTCGGCGTGGGGCACGGTTTATCCATCAAGAAAACGGAAGTGCCGCTGGCGGAGAGCACTTCTGCGACCGCTGTGGCAATGGCGTCCGAGGCAAAGCGATGGTCGTAGCCGATGATGACGCCTTTGCGCGCGTCCTCGCAGCGCACCACGTAACGCGCGATGCTTTGCGCCACAATCCGCGCATTCTCGAACGTGAAATCCTCCGCGATCACCCCACGCCAGCCATCGGTTCCAAATTTGATTGCAGTCATAAGCAGAAGAGGAAAGTATACGCGAAGCTCTCGTTTGCCCAACAGCCGGATTGGCCTGGTCGTTGGAGAAAGGACCGCCTCAGAAGGCGATCCCTACAAAAGCTTCTTTAGCTTTTGTTCTTCCAGCCATTTCACGATTTTGCCGACGTCCTGCGCGCGGTCGCGCGGGCAGACCAGCAGCGCGTCGGGTGTATCCACGACGATCAGGTCGTGCACGCCGATCAGCGCGGCGATTTTTCCAGGACAAGAGATGAGATTGCCGCTCGCGTCCAGGGCGTAGCCCGGCGTGACGAACACGTTTCGGTCCGTGGAGTTTTTGTCCAGCAGCAGCCCATGCACGGCGCCCCAGGAGCCGATGTCGCTCCAGCCGACTTCCGCGGGAATCACAAACACACGCGGCGCGCCTTCCGCCCGCGTAGCCGGTTCGAGGACTGCATAGTCCACGGAAATATTTTCAAGCTTCGGGTAGATCGCCCGCAGTTTGCGTTCGTAGCTCCGGGTTCCGATGAATGTGGAGAGCTTTTCGAGCGCCGCATGTGTTTTCGGCAAAAACTGTTTTAGATTTTCAAGAAACGTGGAAACGCGCCAGAAAAACATCCCGGCATTCCAGTGGTAGTTGCCGGTGGCAACATATTCTTGCGCGAGCTTCACTTCGGGCTTTTCCGTGAATCGCAGAACGGGGAAAACGTGGAAGCCTTTGAGGCCGATGGATTCGCTCATGCGCTCGATGTAGCCGAAACCCGTTTCCGGCCGCGTCGGAGGAATGCCGAGCACGACCATGCGTCCGGGATGGCGAGCCACGTCGAGAGCCGCGCTCACGATCTCCCGGTATTTCTTGTCCAGCTCAATGTAGTGATCGGCGGGAAGTACTGCCATCAATGCATCGCCGCGTGCCGCATGGCGAACGTGAATGGCTGCAAGGGCGATCGCCGCGGCGGTGTTGCATCCCACGCGTTCCGTCAGGACGCGCTTGCGAGCTGCCACTGGAACTTGTTTGCGCACCGCGGCTGCCTGCTCGGCATTCGTCACCGTCCAAATGCAGTCGGGTCGAATCAGCGGGCGCAATCGCGCAACAGTCTGTTGCAACATCGTGTGCTTGCCGACAATGTTGAGCAATTGCTTCGGTGTGCGCGTTCGGCTGCGCGGCCAGAAGCGCGTGCCGCGCCCTCCGGCCAGTATCACGGCGTGAGTTGTGAGTTTCTCTTTCACCGTCTCCCGCTTAGTCAAAGACTGTCTGCGCGATAGCCGCTTCGGAGTGACGTTCAACCTTTAGCTTGGAGCGAAGCTGGGCTAGGTCCGGCTTGTAAGCGCAAAGCAGCGTCGCGTGGGTTTTAGTCCACGGATCTGCCGTCAGAACCGCTGGAATAAACCAACATTCGCCCGCTTGAAAATCCGTGTGACCCCTATTCCATACATCGCGCCCCCTATTCCACTCAGTCTGGTTCCACGCAATCTGGCCATTTCCGTTCAGGGCGACCACAATGTCGAATGAAAATCTCCCTCTCACACCAGTACCGCCCATGTTCTTATAGAATTCCCAACGCTCGACAGCAAAGTAACGGCAGGCCGACAAGAGCATCCTTTTTCCGCCTATTCCATAGCTTCCGGAGTAGAGCGGCAGTGACGGTACCTTTCCTCCTGCGGTCTTGCCGAATTGCATGACGTGGAGTGCTTTCTGAACATGCAATTCGCGCGGTTTGCCCTTCGCGTCTATTCGGCCATAGTCATAAACGCGGTATGTCAGGTCTGAATATTCTTGTACCTCGCAGAGAATCATTCCCGGGCCAATCGTGTGTGGGGTGCCTGCTGGGACGAAAAATGTATCTCCGTTATAAACCGAATGCCTTTCGAGCAGATTTTCCAGAGTCTGACTTGATATTGCTTCGAGAAACTGTTGCTTCGAAACGCCCGGTTTTGTGCCGGCTAACACATAGGAATCGTGTTCTGCTGACACAACGTACCACATCTCCGTTTTTCCACGGCCGCCCGCCGCTTTTTCATGCGCCGCGGCATACGCGTCGTCCGGGTGCACCTGAATCGATAGCTTGTCATTCGGGAAAATGAACTTGACGAGAATCGGAAAATCGCCCGGCTCGGTGAAACGTGTTCCGCGCCACTCGGGCGGCATCTCGCGCCACGCTTCCCCTAATGTTTTTCCCGCGAAAGGACCAGAAGCAACTTTACAATCAACACCGGTGAGCCAGACTTCTCCTACCGGTTCCGACAGATTTGATTTTTCAGGATAAAGGGGCGCCAGCGAACGCGCGCCCCAAATGCGCGGAACGAAAGTGGGCTCGATACGAAAAGGCTCCGGCCTCACGGTTTACGACGCGGCTTCAGCGCGGGCGAAAAAACGTTCGAGGCGCCGCAAACCTTCTTCAATGCGTTCGATGGACGTGGCGTAGGAAAGTCGCAAATAGCCGGGTGCGCCGAAAGCTTCGCCCGGAACGACCGCGACCTGCACTTTGTCCAAAAGCATCTTGGTAATTTCCGTGCAGGTCTTCGCGAGCGCGGGCTTGCCGGCGCTACTCGAAAGATGAGCGGAAATGTTCGGGAACGCGTAGAACGCGCCGCCGGGCCACTCGCACGTGATACCGGGAATCGCGCGGAGCCCTTCGACAATGCGCTTTCTGCGTTTCGCATACTCGGCGAGCATGACCGGCACCGTTTCCATCGATCCGCGCATGGCTTCCAGCGCCGCGTATTGCGCGATGGACGTGGCGTTCGAAGTGGATTGGCTTTGCAGCTTGACGAGCGCCTGGATCAGCGCTTCCGGCCCCAGCGTGTAGCCGATGCGCCAGCCGGTCATCGCAAACGTTTTCGAGACGGAGCCGATGATGATCACGTTTTCTTTCGAACCCGCGGCGCTCGCAATCGAGTACGGCTTGTGCGGCTCGTAGGTGAAGTGCGAATAGCATTCGTCGCCCATCAGCCAGACATTGTGCTTCTTGCAGACCGCAAGGATGCGCGCGTATTCGTCCGGAGGCACGACGCCGCCCGTGGGATTGCTCGGCGAATTGAGAATCAGGAGTTTTGTTTTTGGCGTGATGGCTTTTTCGATGGCCGCGGCCTTCACGCTGAAGCCGTCTTCCGGACGGGTTTCGACGTATACAGGTGTCCCGTGTGCGTACTTCACGATGTCCGGGAAGCTCACCCAGTACGGCGCGGGAATGATGACCTCGTCGCCCTGCTGCACGAGCACGCTCATCACGTTAAAGATGGAATGCTTCCCGCCGACGCTCACCACACATTCTTTCGGATCGTAAGCCGAGCCAAGTTCGCGCTTGTGC
The DNA here is from genome assembly GCA_003224055.1 of Acidobacteriota bacterium. Lineage (GTDB taxonomy): Bacteria > Acidobacteriota > Terriglobia > Acidiferrales > UBA7541 > Acidiferrum. The sequence continues at coordinate 6,108 of QHYE01000112.1, forward strand.
CACGCGCAGATGGCCTCGCGCAGCGTCATGATCCCGCCCGCAGGAGTGTATTTCGATTTATTTTCCTCGATCGCCTTGATCCCCGCTTTTTTGATGTGGTCGGGCGTGGGAAAGTCCGGCTCACCCGGGCCGAAGTCCGCAACATCGACTCCGCGCGATTTGAGCTTCTCCGCTTCGGCGATCACCGCCGCCGTCGGCGAGATTTGTATGCGGTTGATGCGATCCGTTAATTGCACCGTTGCTCCTTGTCGGACGTTAGCTTGCACCTCAGACTCAAGAAACCTTTGCGCGCAGCATTTGCTCGACGATGGGGGGCACCAGATCCGTCAACGGCGCGCCGTGCTGCGCGATTTCCCGCACCAGCTTGGAACTCAGGTAGCTGTACGGTTCGCCTGGAAGCATAAACACGGTCTCCAGCCGCGATTCGAGCTTGCGATTCATCAGCGCCATTTGCAGCTCATATTCATAATCCGAGACGGCCCGGATGCCGCGGAGAATCACGCCAGCATGCCGCTTGCGTGCATAGTCCACGAGCAGGCCTTCAAACACGTCCACTTCCACGTCAGCCCACTTCTTGGTGACTTCGCGAAGCATCTCCACACGTTCGGGAACGGTAAAGAGCGGCTGCTTTTCGTTGTTGCGCAGCACCGCTACGATCAACAGGTCAAACATCTTCTCGCCGCGCCCGATCAAGTCGAGGTGGCCGTTGGTGACCGGGTCAAACGAGCCGGGATAGATGGCGATCGAAGTCTTCATGGTGCGCGTATCAGTGCTGCGGCCAATTCGCTATTCTAACTCAGGCGCCGTTTGTGCGACAGGCATTCCTGCCTGTCCGCTTTGTGAATTCGTGTCGCCATTTTGCGGGACAGACAGGAATGTCTGTCCTACCGAAATCCGCTTCGCAGGATGCTCAAGATATGACAGTATGCCAAAGCTGGTGCTACATAGCAGTCAACTTGAACTATTTCTTCGAGAGGATTCTCCGAACATGGCGCAGAAGCCCTGGTTGAACGGCCTTGGCATGATAATTGTTTGGATCGTGTTGCACCCGACGATGATCGCAGCGCAACAACCCGCTTTGAGCCTCATCCCCATTCCCGCCAACCTCCAGGCCGGAAGCGGCAGCCTGCGCGTCGATTCGTCATTCACTTTTGCGCTCGCCGGGCATTCCGAGCCACGCCTCGGCCGGGCCGCCGAGCGATTCCTCCGTCAGTTGGCACTGCAAACGTCAATCCCTCTGTCTCCGAAGCCTGCTAAGAATTCAAATGCCACGCTGATGATTCACACCGGGCACGCCAGTAGAGAAATTCAGGAAGTTGGTGAAGATGAGTCTTACGTTCTGGAAGTCAGCGCCACGGGAGCCAAGCTCATCGCGCCGACGCCGCTGGGCACCATGCATGGGTTGCAAACTTTTCTTCAGTTAGTGAATGTTTCCCCCGACGGTTTCGCTGCCCCGGCCGTCACCATTCACGACCAGCCGCGATTCCCCTGGCGCGGACTAATGATCGATTCCGCGCGGCATTTCATTCCCCTCGACGTCATCCGGAGAAATCTTGATGGAATGGAAGCCGTGAAGATGAACGTCTTCCACTGGCACCTCTCGGAAAACCAGGGCTTCCGCATCGAGAGCAAAAAGTTTCCAAAGCTGCATGGACTGGGCTCGGACGGCTTGTACTACACGCAGGAAGAGGTCCGCGACGTGATCGCCTACGCGCGCGATCGCGGCATCCGCGTCGTCCCGGAATTCGATATGCCGGGGCACAGTACCGCGTGGTTCGTGGGACATCCGGAGCTGGCTAGCGGAAAAGGCCCTTACGAAATCGAGCGCCGGTGGGGAATCTTCGATCCGGCGATTGATCCAACGAATGAAAAAGTCTACAAGCTTCTCGATGACTTGATTGGTGAAATGGCGAGGATCTTCCCCGATCACTTCTTTCATATCGGCGGCGACGAGGTCAACGGCAAGGAATGGGACGCGAACCCGAAAATTCAGGCGTACATGAAAGACCACGGAATCAAGAACAACGACGCGCTGCAGGCGTATTTCAGCGGCCGCGTCCAAAAGCTGGTGGTCAAGCACGGAAAAATTGTTGTCGGCTGGGACGAAGTGCTGGTGCCGGGCGTGCCGAAGGACATCGTGATTCAGTCCTGGCGCGGGCAAGCGTCGCTCGCGCTGGCGGCAAAGCAGGGTTTCCGCGGAATCCTTTCGAACGGCTACTATTTGGATCTTGGATGGCCCGCGGGGCGGCACTACGCGGTGGACCCGATGAGCGGCGACGCGGGGAATCTTTCTCCCGAAGAAAAGCAGCACATTCTTGGCGGCGAATCCTGCATGTGGGCGGAGTATGTTAACGCGGAAAATGTGGACTCGCGGATCTGGCCAAGAAATGCGGCCATCGCGGAGCGCCTCTGGTCCCCTCAGGAAGTTCGCGATCCGGCATCCATGTACGCCCGGCTGGATTTCATCAGCGCGCGGCTGGAGTGGCTGGGCCTGACCCACAAAACGTATTACCGCAGAATGCTGCAGCGCATCGCCGGTCCGTCATCGCCGGAAGAGTTTGCCGCGCTGCGCACGCTCGCCGATTTGGTTGAACCTGTGAAGGACTACACTCGCGAGCAGACCGCGCCAGCGCAGCCGACCAGCGCCACGCCGATGAACCGCGTGGTGGATGCCGTACCGCTCGAAAGCGATGCGGGCCGGCATTTTGGCGAACTGGTAGATCAATACCTTGCCAGTTCTTGCCACGACGCGGCACTCGCGGACCGCTTGCGCGCCCAGCTCTCGCGCTGGCGCGACAACGACGCACAGCTTCAGCCGCTTGCGCAGCGCTCCTTGCTTGTGAAGGAAGTCGCTGCCCGATCGCAGGATCTCTCCGCACTCGGAGCTGCGGGACTGGCTGCGCTTGACGCCATTGCCAAAGGTCAACCCGCTTTGGATTCGTGGAAGTCGGAGCAGCTCGCCGTCATCGAGCAAGCGAAGAAGCCGAAAGCGCAGTTGCTACTGATTCCCGCGCCCTCCGTGCAGAAGTTAGTGGAAGCTGCGTCGGCAGGCGGCGCGTGCTTCGCGGCTAAGCTGTAGGATCGCTATACCGCCTGGTGCAGGGATCTCGGAGCGAATCTTAGTTTGTCCCTTTCGGCCGGTTGTGGCAGACACCGCTGCCGAAGTCCCGGAAAGTCTTTCCTTCCTCGGGGATGAATTCCCAGGTGTATTTCCCCGGAGCGAGCATCAATTCTCAACCAGGGATTTTCCCCTTTCTTTTGCGCGGCCATGTATCCGTGCATTCCTTTCGCCCATCGAACAGCTAGGCTACCATGTTGCCTGACGATATTCGCTCCGTTGCTGTTCGCACGCCACGTCCGTTGGCTCCATCTGTCAGCGTGCCCTTGACCCATACACATTGGAAAAGTGGACCGCTCTGGTTTCACTATAACTCAAACGAAATAAAGGCTTTAAGTGGCCACTTAAGGAAACCAGGGTTGACTTTCCACTAGAAAAGGGAGTAGAATTCAACTGCGACTGATTCAGTCGTATATCGCTTGGGATTGCGACAAACTCAACACGATGTTTAAGCTCTCGAAAAAGGCGGACTATGGCTTGATCGCCGTGAAGCACCTGGCGATGCACCGTCAGGAGCACGCCTGCAGCGCCAACGAAATCGCCGAAGAGTATGGCATTTCCGCAACGCTCATGGCCAAAGTGCTTCAAAAGTTGGCGCATCATTCCGTGGTATCCGCCAAGCATGGTTCCAGCGGCGGCTATCAGCTCGCCAAGGACCCTTCGCAGATCAGCGCGCTCGATGTGATTTCGGCCATCGATGGCCCGGTGCTCATCACCTCGTGCGTTACCAGCCACGGGAACTGCGACGCTACGGAAAGGTGCACGGTTCGCGAACCGCTGCGCCGCGTCAACGAAAGTATTCTGAATGTTTTGAGTGCCGTGACGATTTCTCAGATGAGCGAAGACCCGCACGAGCCCGCGCTCGTCGCGCTGTCGTCCGCTTCGCGGTCGCACATGAGTTCGTCTTAAGAGAAGAGGGAATATGGCTGTCAAACTGCCGATTTACATGGACAATCACGCGACTACGCCGGTGGATCCGCGCGTCGTCGAAGCGATGCTGCCGTATTTCACCGAGAAATTCGGCAACGCTGCGAGCCGCAATCACTCGTTCGGCTGGGCCGGCGAAGAGGCCGTCGAAACCGCGCGCCAGCAGATCGCTTCGCTGATCAACGCCACGCCGAAGGAAATCATCTTCACCAGCGGCGCCACGGAATCCGACAACTTGATGATCAAGGGCATCGCGGAGATGTTCCGCGAAAAGGGCAATCACATCATCACCCAGGCCATCGAGCACAAAGCGGTGCTGGATACCTGCAAAAACCTCGAGAAGCACGGCTTTGAAGTGACCTATCTGCCAGTGCAGCGCGATGGCCGCGTCAGCCTGGACGATCTGAAAGCGGCAATTACGCCGAAAACGATCTTGATCACCATCATGTACGCCAACAATGAAATTGGCGTGATCAACCCGATCGCCGAAATCGGCAAAATTGCCAAGGAACATGGCATCTTCTTCGCCGTGGACGGCGTGCAGGCCGTGGGCAAGATTCCCGTGGACGTGCAGAAAGACAACATCGACCTGCTGGCCATCAGTGGCCACAAGATTTACGGCCCCAAGGGCGTCGGCGCACTGTATGTCCGCCGCCGCAACCCCCGCGTGCAGCTCTCCGCCATTATCGACGGCGGCGGCCACGAGCGCGGCATGCGTTCCGGCACGCTCAACGTGACCGGCATCGTGGGCCTCGGCAAAGCCTGCGAAATCGCGCAGAAGGAAATGCCCGAGGAGAGCGCCAAAATGCTCGCTCTTCGCACACGTTTGAAGAACGGCCTGGAAGCCAAGCTGGATGAGGTTTTCATTAACGGCTCGATGGAGCACCGCCTGCCGAACAACCTGAACATGAGCTTCGCCTACGTCGAGGGCGAATCGCTCCTCATGGGCATCAACGATATCGCGGTTTCGAGCGGTTCCGCCTGTACCTCGGCAACCCTGGAGCCCAGCTACGTACTCAAAGCATTAGGGGTCGGCGAAGACCTGGCTCACACGTCGATCCGCTTTGGCCTCGGCCGTTTCAATACGCAGGAGGAAGTTGACTACGTCATCGAAAAGATGGTGCAGGTCGTCACCAAGCTCCGCGAGCTTTCCCCGCTCTACGAAATGGCTAAAGAGGGAATCGATATTTCTAAAGTAAAATGGCAAACCGCCTAAACGGTTGAAAGAGACACCATGGCAAATGAGGGAACAATTCGCATTCATCGCTCCATCGGCGGCACCGGCGCGGCTTTTCGCGTGACGTTTGTGCCGTACGGCGGAGAAGGGGAAGACGCCGCCTCCGCAGGCGAGCGCTCTTTCCATGAACTTCAGCAGGTCCGCGCGTTTCTGAAGATGCTCGGTCTCGGCGCGGAGTTTATCAAGGACGCTCTCCGTCAGTTGACTGCGGGCCGCTCGGCTTCCGTGCCGAACGTTTCGCTCACGGACAAAGCGGTGAAGAGCGCGGGTTTCGGCAATCTCGTGAATTTGGCAAGGAGCAATGGCTAATGGCATACAGCGATAAAGTGGTTGATCACTACAATAATCCCCGCAACGTCGGCAGCCTCCCGAAGGCGGACCCCAATGTCGGCACGGGTCTCGTCGGAGCGCCGGAATGCGGCGACGTCATGAAGCTGCAGATGAAGATCAATCCGGAGACGCAGGTCATTGAAGAAGCCAAGTTCAAGACCTTCGGCTGCGGCTCGGCCATCGCCAGCTCATCCCTCGCTACCGAGTGGGTGAAGGGCAAGACGGTCGAAGAGGCGCTCTCCATCAAGAACACGGACATCGTGCGCGAGCTTTCGCTGCCGCCGGTGAAGATTCACTGTTCCGTGCTCGCCGAGGACGCCATCAAGGCCGCCATCGGCGACTGGAAGAAGAAGCACGGCATCGAAGTTCAGGTTGCCGAGAAGGCTTCGCACTGAGCGGGATTCCGCTGCAGGGACAATCGGTTATGGCTACTGAAGTCGCAAGTCCGAATATCGCGAAGATCCACCTGACCGAGCATGCCGCGAAGAAAATTCGCATGCTGCTCGAAAAGGAAGGCGTCTCGCTCGAACAGGGTGGCCTGCGCGTCGGCGTCCAGGGCGGCGGCTGCTCCGGCCTCTCCTATGCCATGCGCATTGACACCCAGGCACGTGACCGCGACAAGGTTTTCGAAGAGCATGGCGCGCGCCTCTTCGTCGACCCTAAGAGTTTCCTGTATTTGAACGGCACCACCCTTGAGTACGAAGAGACGCTCATGCGCCAGGGGTTTGTCTTCCAGAACCCCAACGCGGCGCGGAACTGCGGCTGCGGCAGCTCCTTCACGGCCTAAGTGGCACAGGCTTTAGCCTGTGCTCTTCGCCTCTGATTCGATTCCGGTGGGGGAAGAACGCAGGCGAGTCTGACCAGTGGTTGGCAGCCGCACCCGCCAGCCACTTTTTTTGTGCCTTCTGGGGATTTCTTGAAGAACACTTTATGAGTACCGCGCCAACGTCCACGAATACGCCCCTCGTCTGCTGGAACTGCCATGAGCGTACCGTGGGCACGCATTTCTGTTCCGCCTGCGGCAAGCTGCAGCAGATTCCGCAGTCGCTCGACTATTTTGCCCTCTTCGAGATGCCGAAAAAGCTGTGGATAGAGATGGACGGCCTTGAACAGAAGTTCCTTCAGTTGAGCTGGAAACTCCATCCCGACAACTTTGTGAACGCCACGGAAATGGAGCGCGAACTTTCCCTCCAGCGCAGCTCCGAATTGAATGACGCCTATCGCACCCTGCGAGATCCCGTCGGCCGCGTCGAGTATCTCCTGGGCATCGAAGGCGAACGCAAGGAAGGCGAGAAAAAGCAGCAGGCCCCCCCGGAACTTCTCGAAGAGGTTTTCGAGCTCAACGAATCGCTCGACGAGCTTCGCGAAGCTAAGGAATCAGGCGGCGACCTGACCGCCTTGCGAGTAAGTCTCGAGGCCGCTCGAGGCAATTTTCAGGAGAAGCTCGTCGAAGTCGACGGGCAACTACAATCCGCAGCACGCGACTGGGACGCTGCGCTTACTGCCGATTCTGCGGCGCGAAAAAAAATTATGGCGCGGCTCAACGAATTGCTGAATCGCCGTTCCTACATCCGGAATCTGGTCACCAACGTTCAGAAGGAGCTTTTGTAGCGCAGGGGCTTTAGCCCCTGCGGGTTTCATCATGGGTAGAATCGTCGGAATCGATCTCGGAACCACGAACAGCCTCGTCGCCTACGCTGATTCTCAGACGGGCCAGCCGAAGTGTATCCCGGGTCCTTACGGTGACACGCTTTGCCCATCAGTTGTCAGCCTCGATCCCGATGGAAGCATCATCGTCGGTGAACCAGCTCGCCGGCGCCTCCTCACCCAACCCGAACGCACCATCTACTCCGTAAAGCGCCTCATGGGGCGCGGCCCTTCGGACATTCAAACCGAATTGAAACTTTTCCCGTTCCGCATTGATCCATCAAGCAAAAACGTAATTCGCGTGGTGTTGGGCGACAAAATCTTCACTCCGCCGGAAATTTCGGCATTCATTCTGCGCGAACTGAAAAACTGGGCGGAAGCGTTCTTCGGCGAAGCCGTCGATCGCGCCGTCATCACCGTGCCTGCGTATTTCAACGACGCGCAGCGCCAGGCCACCAAAGACGCTGGCAAGATCGCCGGTCTGGGAGTTCTCCGTCTCGTCAACGAGCCGACTGCCGCGGCGCTGGCCTACGGCCTGCACGAAAAGCAGCGCGGCAAAGTTGCCGTCTACGATCTCGGCGGCGGCACGTTTGATATTTCCATCCTGAAGCTCATCTCCACCAACGACGGCGACATCTATCAAGTGCTCTCCACCAACGGCGACACGCACCTCGGCGGCGATGATATCGACAATCTTTTGCAGGCTTTTGTCCACGAGCTTATCCTGCAGCAGGATGAAATCGATTTTTCGCCCCATGGCGAACTCGCGCAGGAACTCCGCAAATCCTTGATCAGCCTGAAGCATCAGCTCTCGGAAGCCGAAACCGCCACGCTGCGGTTCCCGCTGCCGAACGGCAGCGTTTTCGTGCGCGAATTCACTCGCGGCGAATTCGAGGCGCTCATTCGCCCCATCGTGGACCGCACGATCGTGCCTCTCAAACAGGCCCTCGCCGATGCCCAGCTCAAGCCCGCCGACATTGAGGAAGTTGTCCTGGTTGGCGGCACCACGCGCACCCCGCTGGTCCGCCGCATGGTCCAGGAGTTTTTCGACCGCAAGCCGCATACCGAATTGAATCCCGACGAAGTCGTTGCCCTCGGCGCCGCCGTCCAGGCCAACATCCTCGACCGCGGCGTGAACAACATGCTGCTCCTCGACGTTACGCCGCTCTCTTTGGGCATCGAAACGTACGGCGGCGCCGTCGCGAAAATTATTCCGCGCAACTCCACGATTCCCGCCAGCGCGCAGGAGCTTTACACCACCGGCGTCGACAACCAAACCGGCATTGACATTCACGTTCTTCAGGGCGAGCGCGAGCTCGCCAAAGATTGCCGTTCCCTTGCGCGCTTCACGCTGAAAGTTCCGCCGGCTCCTGCTGGCCTGCAACGTATCGAGGTGAGATTCCTGATCGACGCCAACGGCATCCTGCAAGTTGCCGCGAAGGATTTGCGCACCGGCGAAGGCCATTCCATCGAAGTTCAGCCCAGCTACGGAATCAACGATTCCGAAATTGAGCGCATGCTCGAAGAATCCATCGAATACGCGGAGCAGGATTTTGCCGAGCGCCAGCTCATCGAAGCGCGCACCGAAGCCGAATCCATTCTGACCGCGACCGCGAAAGCGCTGGCAAATCCGCAAGTGGCCGGCTTGTCCGCGGAGGAAGGCGCGAAAATCGCCGCCAGCGTTGCCGCATTGCAGGAAGCCGCCGCCGGCAGCGACTACAAGCTCATTCGCAAGCGCATCGATGAACTGAATCACGCGACCGAGCATCTCGCGGAATTGCTGATGAACTCCGCGGTCTCGACGGCCCTGGAAGGCCGCAAGCTAGCCGAAGTCTGAAGGTTTTAGTAGCACAGGCTTTTAGCCTGTGCCCACTGTTGCAGAACAGTATCGTGATCCGTCGAAGGCGATCGTCACGAATGGTAGAGGCGGCTTTACGCCGCCATCTTTTGGGAGATAAATCATGGGCGGAAGCAATCCGTACATTGAAGAAGTCAAATACAAACCCGCCACGAAGAAATATAGAGTGACGTTTCTTCCCAGCGGCAAGACCATCGAGGTCGATCCGGAAAAAATTCCCTACGGTCACAACGGTCTGCCCGGCAGCATCTTGGACATCTCCGAAGGACTCAAAGCGGGCCTCGACCACGCCTGCGGTGGCGTTTGCGCCTGCTCCACGTGCCACGTCATCGTGCGCGAAGGCCTGGAGTCCTGCAACGAGGCCACCGACGCCGAGCTCGATGAGCTCGACGAAGCGCCCGGCATCACCCCGAAGTCGCGCCTAGGCTGCCAGACCGTCCCCGACGGCACCACCGACATCGTCGTGGAAATTCCCGATTGGAACAAAAATTACGCCAAGGAACTCGATCATTAATTCTGTCGGACCGGCGGATTTATCCCGCCATCTTTTCTCCGCGATCTCAGTGCCTACTGTGTTAAATCTTTTTCTGGAGTGGAAATGCCGCCATCATTCGGTTGGGAAAATCTCGAAGACATCGCCATCGGCCTCACCGACAAATTTCCGGACACCGATCCGCTAACCGTCCGTTTCACCGACATGCACAAATGGATCACCGAACTCCCGGGTTTTTCCGGCGACCCCGCGGCCTCCAATGAATCCAAGCTCGAAGCCATCCAAATGGCCTGGCACGAGGAATTCCTGGACCGCCAGGGCTAGGCCCTGCCACAAGTTCCCCTTGAACTTTTTACCGATTGTGCTCTACTTCAGTCTGGTAAAGCTCCGCCGAGGCCGTTTGACCGATCCCCGAGCACGTGTCCAATAATTCCTGTAACCCATCTAGAATCAACACTTACAAAAGTCTATCAAAACAAACAACTTCATCTATCTCTCAAATCATAGACTTACAAAAAACATAGGGGGAGGGGGTCGTTATTGTTAACCAGACACATAACGAACCGTGCCCCTGCCCTGCCTGCCCCGACCTTGCCGGGGAGCGGCCATCAGGAGGCGATCGCAGCTTCCGGGCCTGCAAGAAACGACCTTTCCCGGCAAGTGCTGTCATCCGGTAGGTGGGTCAGCTTCCGGTTACCCAACTACATGCCCACTAAGCCGGGCGAAGGTAGGAGACAGAAGAGAAGTTGTTGTATCTTTATGAGGTTAGTGGCACATGGTCCCCTTGCGAACCAAATGTTCTTCAGCCCTGCTTGCAGCCGTGCTCATCTTTGCATCAGGCTGTCATAAGCAAAGTACCGAGTTATCCCCGGAACAATCCGAGACGAAGGAAGCCTTCGAGATTGCGCAGGCAATGAAGATGTTCTACGGGAATTACGACGTGAAAAAGCAAACGTCGGTCGCGTCGCTTCCGAAAGAGAAAAGTAGTTTTCCCGCTGCTGGTGAAGAGCAAATGACTGTCAGACCGCTTTTCCACGCTTTCAGCGGTGATGCTGGCGCACACAATTTCCTGCCCTGCGCCCCGACAATTGGAATGGCCGTCTTTTAAGGGAATGAAGTGGACGATCGACGCGTCCAACCGAGCAGTCACATTTGCTGGCGAGTGGGGGAGACCGCCGACGGACATCCAATTGGTGCAAATCGGGCCAAACCGCCGGGCAGTGAAAGTCATAGATGTAGGCCAAGGAAACGGTGAGACTACGGCGGTGCTACAACTCTTGATTCCGTGGAACGGCACGGTAAATCTCAGTCTGGAGCGAATTGTTGCTGATGACGACAAAGGTCTGTGCGATTCAAGCGGAGGATTGCCATGTTACGCGAATCGCCGGACTGTCACCTTCGTCCCCAAAGATAAGGTCGAATACTACGACCTAGAATTGAAACTCTCGGGAACGGACCTTCCGGTTTCTGACGCGGCTGCCTCAAGACGAGTGCGAAAAGTAAATGGATTAGAGACCCTCAAATTCGAGAATGGCAAGTACGTCCAAATCTCGCGTCAGGGCGACCTAACATACGTTGACGATGCAGTAGCGAAGCGAGAGGACCTTAAATGAAATCCAGCCGCGTGCCTGCTAAACGCGCTTGTCGGACAAGTGACCCACTTATCTGCCATCCGCCGTGCTTGTTCGCGCACGCCATTTCCCGTATTCTAATAACGTCGTGGCCGCATCGGCAGTGGCGCTATGGTGCAACGGTTAGCACGTAGCCCTTTCAAGGCTAAAATACGGGTTCGATTCCCGTTAGCGCTACCAACTTAGTTCCAATTTTTCTGTTTTGCGCCGGATGGCATTTGGCAGGCCGCGACCTCCGCTATCATCCGCGGCAGGTTCCCCAGCGGCAATTTTCTTCGCCCTTTTTCAAGGAGCCCTCCTGAGCTACGCCGAAAAGCATCTCATCGCGGGCGAAACCGTGCAGTATGAAACCCGGCTGCACTGGATCGTGATGGTGGGCCACACGTTGATCGCCGCTGTCCTCGCGCTGGTGGGTGCGGCCGCGCTCCTTGTCCCGGCAAGCGCCGTAAACACCGGAACTGCTTCTTATTCCGGTGCGCTGCGATGGGTGGGCATTGCCTGTTTGTTGTTAGCCGCGATTTTTTTCGGAATTGGTTTCGTCCGGCGCAGCGCCACAGAGATGGCCGTCACCAATAAAAGAGTCATCGTAAAGTCGGGGATCGTCAATCGCCGCACTATCGAGCTTCTTTTGCCAAGAATCGAAAGCATCGCGGTCGAAGAGCCTGCGCTCGGAAGGGTCCTGGGCTACGGAACCGTCATTGTGAGGGGCACGGGCGGGACGCCCGAAGTTTTTCCGCAGATTGCCCGGCCCTTGGAATTCCGAAAGCAGGTCCAGCGCCAGATCGCCGGCGAACCAAAATCTTCCTGAGCGATTACGACTCTAGCCACTGCGAACTTCCATCCCAGTGGAGCGAATTAGAAACTGAACTTCACGCGAGCCGAAACGCTTCGAGGCGCAGCCACCGCCGTCCCCGAAAACAAACTCTCGAAGTTAATCACGTTGAGCCGGTCCGTCAAATTCGCCGCCTGGATTTGCACTGTCGCACTGCGCTGCTCGCTGCGAAAAAGCTCCGCCCCCGCAGCGGCGTCCAGCGAAAAATTGGGTCGCACCCTTCCGCGTTGCAAATTCACGCGGCTGAGAATCTGCGGTCCGAAAGCCGCTAGCAAGCCGGTGACGTCCGCGCTGCCAATCTCCGCCGGCAGGCCGCTCCCGTATTGCGCCCCTATCGCCAGCCAAACCCGCCGCTCCGCTTGGAAGCGAACGCGCGCCCGCGCGGTGTTTCGCTGGTCCTGCGATACCGCGAACCTGCTCGTGTCCGTCAGCGCATTGGCCGCGTCATCGCCGAGGAACAGTCCGCCGGTGATCGGCCCTTGCCCGATACCGGACTGGTTCGCGTAACTCAAATAGCCGGAGAAGCGGCCCCCCCGCGTCACCGCGAGCTGCAATTCTTGGCCTGCGATGCGCGCCTTCGCAAAGGCGATGGGAAAACTTACCCCCGTGTCCAGCAGCACGTCGTCGTCGGAATAATTGCGAAAATCCCGCCGGAACACATTCGCATCCAGCCGCAATTTTCCGAGAAATGATTTCGTGATTCCTGCCTCGTAGTAATTGCCGCGCGCGGGTCGCACCGGCAAGCGCAGCACCACCGGCGCGACGGAAACGAACTCCGGGGAGCTCGCCAGCAGCAGGTTTTCCATTGCCGGAGTCTGGAATACGCGGTCGTACGATGCATGAACGAGCAGATTCAAGGAGGGGACGTACCGCGAAACTCCCACTCGCGGGCTCCACGCCGATTCGTGCACCACGAATCCATAGTGATCGAACCGCAGCCCCGCGCTGACGTTCCAGTTGCCGCGATGCCAGTGGTCCTGCACGTAGGCCGACGGCTCGATGTCCCAGCGGCGACCCGCAAGCTGAAACGGCGTTTGCGTTCCCGGATCGAATTGCGATGAATCCGTGACCGTGTATTGCAGCGCCTCGTGCACCGCGCTGAAAATGCTGTCTACGCCCGCTTTCCAATCGTGGTGGCCATGATGTCCTGCGAGGTCTCCGCGAACGTAGCCTTCGCGATAGCCGCGATCCTGCGCGACGAGGACCGGCGTCGAGAATGGATTCGACGTCACCGTCGAGCTGGCGTCGCGCACGCTGCCGGAAAAATTCAAAAACAAACTGGGCGAAATCGTATGTTGGAAAAAGATCTGCCCGGTGGTCTCCTTATTCGTGATGTCCTGGCGCTGGAGTGCCTGCTGCTGCACCAGCTCATTGGGAACCAGGAAGCGCACTGCATTGTGGTTCGCCGTGAAGCGCAGCCGGTCGCGATCCGAAAAATCCCGCTCGTACGAAACGGAAAAGCCGCCCGCATTTCCACGATTCGTGAAATTGTTCTGCACCGGAGGATCCAGGTAGCGATCCGTGTGAAAGCCGTTGCCGCTTGCGGAAAAACGATTCTTTCCCGCGCTGTAGGAAAACGCTGCCGTCGCGGTTACGGTGGAAAAACTTCCGCCTCCTGCGTCGAACTGGCCGTGAAACCCGCGGGGCGCATCCTTGGTGGTTGTCACTTCGATGATGCCGCCCAGCTTTCGCCCATATTCCGCTGGAAAATTCGCCGTCAGGACCCGCATCGACTCGACCTCGTCCGCGTCGAACGCGGGCGCAAACGCGGGCGACCGGTTCTGCGTCATCGGCAATCCGTCGAACACATACTGCACGTCATACTCCGAGCCGCGCGGGTGCAGCGTGCCATTTCCTTCGTAAAGCCACCCGGGTTGATCGTTCACCAGGTCCGACAAGCTGCGCCCGGGCCGCGCTGCAAGACTCTCCTCAATGGCTTGCTGGCCGACGGAATAGATCGTTCCCGTCCGGTTGGCATCCACCAGCGTTGCCGAATCATTCACCTGCACCTGCGTCGTCACCGGGGCAACGCCAAGCGCGATCGAAGCACGCACCGGCACTTCCGAGCGGATTTCGACCAGGTTGATCCAAGGCGCAAATCCCTCCGCGCGCAGACTCAACCGGTAAACGCCGAAAGGAAGATCCTGCGCGACGTAATGCCCATCCGGCCCCGTCACAAATGTTCTTCGAAATTGATTCGCTTCGCTTACAAGTTCGCCGGAAGGCGCGACCGCGGCCCCTTGCAGATCGTGCACCTCGATGTGCAGTTCGCCGCGCACACGCTGCGCCTCCGCGCTCAACGCGCCGAGAAAGCACACCCAGAGAATTCCAATCAGTTGCAGTATTATTCGCACGAACACGCCTTGCTGCCGTTCCTGACGAACACGAATGCCCTGGTTTTCATCGTTGGCCAGGGCGCAGCACGAATCCCGCTGCCAGTTGGAACATCTTTTTACGTTAGCACAAACTTCATTTTCCACCGTGAACTTACGATGACTCGCGGTGGCAAAATGGCAATATGGATGCAAGCCTTTTCGACAGTCATTGAATTTTTCGTGCGTGTTAAAGTCTTGTTTTGCACCACTGTCGCTCTGGAAAGTCGTCAGCCTCTGGTGGAAGATTGAGGGCGAACTCACGGCAGTCAATCTACCTCGGGTGATTTGAGGAACCGAGGTGGCCTATCGGCTCGCAGGAGGCCGAGAGATGAGTCTGGCGCGAGCAACAAATATCTTAGTCAGTTCTTCTGCAGCCTCGATGGGGTCGCGCGCCATTCCTTCCGAGGAAGTGGACCGCGCCTTCGGGATGCCCATCGGCAAGTTGCGCGGCCGCGCCGGAATCGAATCGCTTGCTTATGCTGCAGAAGGAGAGAACGAATTAGCGCTCGGCGCGAGGGCAGCGCAGGAAGCTTTGCGCGTTGCGTACTGCGCACCGCAACAGCTCGATTGGATCATCGCCACCAGCGAAACGCACCACGATTATCCGTCGCTCGCAGCCCAGCTCCATTCCCGGTTGCTCGTCCGCGAAGATTGCGGCGCGCTCGATGTCGGCGGCGCCTGTCTCGGCCTGCTCAATGCCTTTGCCGTCGCGCAGTCGCTCCTCGCGGCGGGGCAAGCGCAGACCATCGCCGTCGTAACCGCCGACGTTCACAGCCGCACGCTCACGCCGGACCGCGTGGCGGGCGAATTCGGCGGACTCTTCGGCGACGGCGCCAGCGCGTTCCTCCTTCGCCGCGCCGTCGCCGGACAAAGCGATGGCTTCCGTCTTGGCGATTTTCTATTTGGCTGCGCAGGCCACTACGCTTCCGCGATCCAGGTGACCGGTTCCCAAGACGGACGCCTCGACGTGCAATTTGACGGCGAAGCTCTTTCTCGCGCCGCCATCACGCGAATGGAAAAAGTTCTCGCCGCCGTGGAGCTGCGCAGCGGCATCCCGCGAGCTGCCGTCGGAGGTTTTGCCACGCATCAGCCGAATCCACGTCTCGTTGCCCTCCTCGCAAAACAGTGTGGTGTTTCCCCCGAAGTTTTTCCTCCCATCGCGAAAACTTCCGGAAATCTCGGCTCGTCCATGTGCGGCGCGGCACTCCACGCCTGTTTGCAGGCCGCCGCGAGACAACCGCGCGGCGAACGCAAGCCGATTTTCCTCGCTTCCCTCGGGCCAGGCCTCCTCTTCGGCGGCGGCTGGCTCACTCCCCACGATTGATTTGTCTGTCCAGCATCTTGATCGGGGTAGAATCCAAAAACTAAAACTGAGCGCGGAGCATGGACAACTCCATCTTCAAGGTCCCGGTCGCGTCCGCGTTGTAAAGCTCGTATTCACTGCCGGCACAACGCATCCCTGCAGCGGAGGCCATCCCGGATCCGTCGTGGCATTTCGGCAAAGTGTAACGATCGCATTGCCGATGCTCGACGAGTCCACCGCGCCATTCAGCGCTTCTGCATAGACGATGTAACTCCGCCCAACCGCAAGTCCGTCGGTCTCGTAGCGGCCGTCAAACTGCACCGGCCC
>QHYE01000113.1 GCA_003224055.1 Acidobacteriota bacterium
GACCGCGACCGCCACCTGAGCCAAGCAAGGTGCCGTAGTGGTTAGAAGGAACGAGGAACAGAATGATTAGCCTCGCCACAAATCTGGCAGAAGTGCCGCTTCATCGACCGGCTTCGCTTAAGAAATCAATTTCTTCACACGTTCCAGACGGGACGTTTTCTGATGTCTGTTCGACATGACTCGCTTGGCTCGTAATAATACGGAAGTTTCGGCTTACGAACCGTGAGGGGCTCAACTGGTGCTGTGAACGATTTCGCCTGGCTTGATCTTCTCGAGGGCGAAAGCAAGAGCCGGAAAGTGTTGCCGGAGGTGTTCAAGACGTTTGGAGGATAATTGGAGAACCACGATGGTCGATTCTGCGTCCGGCTAAGTTTTGTTGGTACCGGAAGTTTATATCCACGGTAACCAGCACATCGAATTCAATTTCCGCTACTGCGAGGATCTCGCCATTCCCTTTTCCGGACCAGCCTGCTTCCTGGACCGTAAGACTTTCGTGCCCATGTTTTGAGAGAAAGCCCTTGAGCGCTCTGGGCGCGTACTCGTCGATCAATACCCTCATTTAAGCTGTGAGACAAGACTGGAGCGCGCTTCTTCGATGGCGGCAATGGCGAGATCACGGCTGACACTCGGATATTGTTCTAGAAACTGGTCCCGCGTATCGCCGCCCTCCAAGTATTCGATTAAGATCTTGAAGGGAACGCGGGTTCCGCGGAAAACAGGCTCGCCCCCGAGTATGTTCTCGTCCTTGATGATGACGTTTTGCATCTTCCGACCTCTCTCGCCCACGTAGAGTGTAACAGCCAATGGCCGAGCGGAGAAGCTGCCGGCTGCCTAATGCGTTATCGCTGCTGGGCTATTTTGCGAGTGAAAGAGTGAAAGAGATTGTGCCGCTACATCTGAGAAGGTGCGCGCACGCTCAGGCGTCGAAGTACCTCGACCTCATGGGAACTGGCGCGTGGACGCGCTGCTCGATCGGCCGCGGGATGTTACGAGGACGGAGATGATCGCGTGACGCGATGGCAAAGCAAAAGCAGATCCCTCGCTGCGCTCGGGATGACTCTCGGGAGGGGGGTTCATGGGGAGTCTGGATGCCGGCAAGGATGCCCTTCGGCAGGACTCAGGGCAAGCCGACCCTACAAAGGCGCCCAGCCTCAACATGTTGGTGGTAGAATGCCGCATACCTAAGGGCCCGCAACGGAAATTTCCATAAAGGAGTCCAAACCATGTCTCGATGCCTCATCGCAGTTTGTGCGTTTTTGCTTCTGAGTTCCGCGTGTCTAGCTCAGCAGCAGCCTGCGCCCGCGGCAGCACCGGCTTCGGCACCGGCCGCCGCGCCACAGCCGCAAGGGCCGAAAAGGCGCGTGGCGGTGATGAGTTTCGAGTACGGCACGGTGATGAGTTCGGTGCAAGCCATTTTCGGAACGAACCAGGACGTCGGGAGAGGCATTTCCGATTTGCTGGTGATGAAGCTGGTCAACGACGGAAAGTACTCGGTGATCGAGCGGGCCGCGCTGGAAAAGGTGCTCGGCGAGCAGAACTTTTCAAACAGCAATCGGGCCGACTCGTCGACCGCGGCGAAGATCGGAAAAGTGCTGGGCGTGGATATGATCATCATCGGAAGCATCACGCAATTCGGGCGCGATGACAAAAAGACGACGGTGGGAGGCGGAGGCTTTGGGCTGGGCAAGTTCGGACTCGGTGGAGTGCAGAGCCGGAACGCGAAAGCCGTGGTAGCTGTAACGGCGCGGATGATCGACACTAGCACAGCGGAGATCCTGGCGGTTGCTGAAGGGAATGGCGAATCAGCCCGTGGGGGAACGAGCCTGGTCGGCGCGGGCGGAGGCGGCGGCGCCGGCGGTGGCGGCGCGTTTGACATGAGCAGCTCGAATTTCGGCGCGACGATCCTTGGCGAAGCGGTGCACAAGGCCGTCGATTCGCTGGGACAGCAACTGGACAACAAAGCCGCGGCCATGCCGACGCACAAGATTGAGATTTCAGGGCTGGTCGCGGACGTCGCCGGCAATTCGCTGGTTCTCAACGTGGGCAGCAAGTCGGGCGTGAAGGTGGGTGACGTTTTGCAAATCAGCCGAGTGGTTCGAACGGTAAAAGATCCCGCGACGGGCAAAGTGATCAAGTCGATTACGAACAAGATTGGGGACGGCAAGGTTACCGAAGTGGACGAGAACTCGGCGACGGTGATCTTTACCGGAAGCGGCGCGGCCAAGGTTGGCGACGCCGTTTCCAACCAATAATCAGCGGCCAAGCTCTGCCCAGGGCGCCTTAAGTGAGGTTGAGAATATACGATCCCAGAGGCCCGCGCTGACCCAAGGATGAAAAAGGGCGAGGAGTCCTTGAAATGAGCGACAAAACCGAATTCACGCGAAAAGGCGATTACGAAGTCCTAGGCGTCCTCGGCGCAGGAGGAATGGGCAAAGTTTACAAGGTCCGGAACGTGCTTTCGGACCGGGTGGAAGCCATGAAAGTGCTTTTGCCCAATCTTGCTGATCAGAAGGAGCTGGCCGACCGCTTCCTGCGGGAAATCAAAGTCCTGGCAAGCCTCAACCATCCGAACATCGCCGCGCTGCGGACGGCGCTGACGGTCGACAATCAACTTGTCATGATTATGGAGTATGTCGAAGGGACCACGCTGGCCGCCCACCTGGAGCAAGAGAAAATTTCCTGGGCGAACGCGCTGAACTACATGGACCAGGTGCTTGCGGCACTGAGCTACGCGCACAAGCAGAACGTGATCCATCGCGACATCAAGCCCGCGAACATGATGCTGACGCCAAGCGGCGCGATCAAGCTGATGGATTTCGGAATTGCGCGCTCCGCCAACGATCTGGGTCTGACGGTGACCGGTACGACGGTTGGATCGCTGGCGTACATGTCACCGGAACAAGTGAAATGCGAGCCCATTGACGCGCGCTCCGATTTGTATTCCGTGGGTGTGTCGCTCTACGAGATGGTGACGGGCCAAAAACCTTTCAAAGGCGACAGCCATTTTTCGATTATGCAAGCGCAACTGCAACAGGCGCCGCGGCCGCCCGTGGAGCTCAGCGCGGATTTGCCTGCATCGCTGAACCAAATCATCCTGATGGCGCTTTCGAAGGAACCAGCCCAACGGTTCCAGTCGGCGGATGCGTTTCGAAATGCGCTGAAGAGCGTGGCGACAAGTCTCCAAACAAAGGGAGCAACCGTGCCGATGGCGGCCCCGGCGCTGCCCGGCCCGGGTTCGCCGGCTGCGGGAGCTCCAACGGTACAGATGCCCCCGCCGGGGGCGAACGCCGGAGGGCATCGCGGCCTTTACATCACGCTCGGTGCGATGATCGTTCTCGTGGTGCTTGTGGCCGCAGGATTTTCTGCGCCGCGGTGGTTTAAAACGCGCGCGAATGCGGGTGGAGATTCACAGACGAATGGCGTTGCACCTGTTCAGCCCGCGACCCCGGCAGTAGTTGAAACGCCATCCGCACCGAAGACTGCCGGCACGAAGAGAGCACCATCGCGACCCGCGGGTGGTCAAACCTCTGAGATCCAGGCCGCCAAAGAACCGCCGCGGCCCGATCCGGCTCAGCTTGCAGAACTGGACCATGAAATGGATCAGATTTCCTCTCGTGAAGCAGCGGCCAACGCCAGTCTGGATAGTTTTCAGCGTGCACAGAGTGCCCAGGGGCTGGAGCTTCGCGGAGATATTGTCGCGGCGCAGCAGCGCATGCAGGCGTATGCGGCCAAGGCGCACTTGGCGCTTCAGGCGCAAGACATCGAGAACACGAGAAAGTACGTCGACCTCATGGAAACCGAACTCGGAAAGATCGAAAAATTTCTCGGGCACTGAGCGGGGCGGAGGATCAGGCGTCGAGCGGCGGCTTTACGTAGGCGGCGCCGTGGCGGTAAAGGCCGGCGGTCGGGATGGCTTGTGAGAAGACGATGCGAATCGGGACGAAGATCGCGCCGCTGCCGGGAGTGAAAGGCACGGCGACTTCCACACGCGAGCCTTCCGAGTACTGGTTGCGGCTGCGGAAGCTGACGCCGCCTTTGGACAAATCCTCGCAGACCACGATTTCTTCCTGAAAGCCGCGGCGGCGGATGCAAGCGAGGACGCGAGCTTTGACGCGCGTGCGATTGCGGCGGGGAATGACGCGGTCCTCCACGGTGGGCTGCTCGGTTCCGTTCGCGATGGGCCGAAGCTCGGACTGGGACTCGATCCAAATGGACGGCGCCTCGCAATGCTTGCATAGGCGTGCGACGCACTTGCGACTCTCGAAGGATTTGAGCTCGAGTTCGTTCAGGTAAGCCACTTCACGGCGCTGGCAAAAACTGCATTCCATCAAGAGACGCGCCAGAGCTTCTTCGGCTTTGTGCAAAGCAGGGAAGTCGATCTCCCAGAAGTCGGAGCGGGGATCGAGAATGTGAATCGCGTAGAGGAAGCCATTGGATTCCTGGTCGATTTCGGCGACGACGCGCGCGCGCGTGCTCTTCCACTGGTCGCCCTCGCCCTGGCGGCGCAAATGGAGTTCCTGACCCATGGCGAGTTTTTCGGTGAGGCGCAAGACGCCGCCGTTGCGGCTGACGAGCAGAGTCTCCGCGGTTTGTTTGAACGTGGCACCGCTGCTAGTGACCCACGATGCCTCGACGGGCAGGCAGAGAGTCACGCGGTCACTTTGGCGGAGGCCGTCAGAAATGGTGGTCATCACGTATTTCACGAAATTGCCAAATTTCAGACTAGCATGCAAATCTCGCGGGAACCGGCCTGTGAAACGAGTTTTGTCGTTCCAAGTAATAACGTAAGCAGGGCATTTTGGGCGGCTTTGCGGGCGGGGGAGGTGTTGCCTTTTCCGCGCGCCTGGCCTTTCGAAAGCTCCCCGATGAGGGGCATTTCGGGCAGAATCACCTGTGTAGGGAATGTCCTCCCGCTCATCATCCAGAGAGATGGAACGGGTGATTTGCGGCCCAAACGACTGTGAGCAACGTTATTTCCATGGACGAAAGAACGTCAAAAGGCGGCTCGCGGGAGCTCACCATCCGCGACCGCCGCTACTCAATTCGCTACCCGTTTGCGGCGGATGTTGAGCTGCTCGACCTGGAATCCGGCGCCCGGACCACCGGCGTGACTTCCGATATTTCCATGGGCGGCATATTCGTTTGCACGAGTAAGCCGATGCAACTGAATGCGCGCGTCCGTGTGACGATGACGCGCAAGGACCAGAAAGTGGAAGCGCTGGGCGTCGTTCGAATCGTGAAGCCGCGCATTGGGATGGGCGTGGAATTCATCGATGTGGATGCGCCATACGATCAAGTGCTGGCCCGCTGGGTGGAACAACTCCGCCGAGCCCGCTGACGATTTCCAATCGCCTGCCGTTCGAATCCTCAAGGCCGCGTGTCCAGCGGGTGCTTGCTCTTCTCGTAAAATTCATTCTGGATTTTCAAGCTCGCATCATCGGCTTTCGCTGCGCGAATTGCTTCGACGGTGAGAGCAATCCAATTGTCCATATTCCACTTGCCAAGCTCCTTGGTGGCCACCGAGCCATCGCCTGAATAGTGGTCGGGGAAGCGGGCATACCACCAGATCCCGGTGTAAATCGTTTCCGGCAAAATGAGGCGCTTGTGATCCGCGCCGGATTCGCTCGCGGCGCGGTCCAGATGGACGAGTTCCGGATGCGACACGAGGGTGTTGGAAGTTTCGTTTTCACCGGCGTGGTAGTCGATGCCGGTTGATTTTTTCGCGGGACCGCCGGGGCGGCTGCGTTCGCCGTCGAGGACGTACACGACATAATCGTGCGGCTTGTCGAGTTGCGCCTGCGCGAAGAAGGGAAGCAGATGCTCGTTTCCGCCGTGGCCGTTGACGATGATGATTTTCTTGCAGCCATTGCGCGCCATCTCATCGGTGGTTTCCTGAAGGAGTTTCAACTGAAGTTCCATGCTGTACGCGACGGTGCCCGGCTCGTGCTTGGCTTCAAAAATCTGGCCGAAATAATATTCGGGAAAAACGACGGCGTACTCCTGCTCCGCGGCATGTAAAGATGCGTAGCGCACGTTCAAGAGGTCGGTACCCAGCGGGAGATGCGGCCCGTGTTTTTCCAGGATGCCGAATGGGAGCAGGCAAGTTCCCTTCGATTGCTGAATCGCCTGGCGAAAATCCGCAGCCGTCAGCTCTTCCCACTTCGCGGAGAGCTTGGACTGCGATTGAACTGAAGAAACCGCTAAAAGAGAAATCAACAGGCTGAAAAATGCCGCGCGCTTCATGGGTGTCCTCCTGGACGTTTTGCATCTTAATCCGAACACCGGTTTTGGCGCTATTCAATCGGTTTGTGAAGGCGAAAGCGCGCTTTGCAAAAAGCGATGCGCGGAATCGCCCGGCGAAAATGCCGCACAATGCATGGCGGAAATCGAGGGAATTGGTTAGAATTCGCGGAGTTCGCGAACGCGGCGCATATGCTTTCGCGCCGCTGCCGCGGTCTGAAACAATGATCACTTTGCTTTCCATCATTGCACTTGGCTTTTTTCTCGGTATGCGCCACGCGACCGATCCGGACCACGTCATCGCGGTAACGACGATTGTGAGCCGCCAGCGGAGCATCCGTCATGCGGCTTTGATCGGAGTCCTCTGGGGTCTGGGTCACACGATCACGATTGTCGTTGTTGGTTCGGCAATTATTTTGTTTGGCCTGGTGATCCCGCCAAGAGTTGGTCTCACGATGGAATTGTCGGTTGGCCTGATGTTGATTCTTCTGGGAATTCTGAATCTCTCCGGGATCACGCGCTGGATCTCGGAAACCGTTACGCCCTTACATTCGGGACAGCACTCGCATCCCCACGGCCACGGAGACTACATTCACAGCCATCCGCACGGCCACGTTCCGGAAAAACACGGCCATGCTGAGGATGCGACACCGGTGGGTTGGATGGATCGCACCTTTGGCCGGCTGGGTCTCTACCAAGTCGTGCGGCCATTGGCCGTGGGCATCGTTCACGGTCTTGCCGGGTCGGCAGCCGTTGCGTTATTGGTGCTCACGACCATCCGCGTTCCCTCGTGGGCGGTCTTGTATCTCCTGGTATTCGGGATCGGTACCGTCGCGGGGATGATGTTGATCACCGCAACGATTGCCGTCCCATTTACGTTTTCCGAAAGGCGCTTTGTTCGCCTCAATCGCGGCCTGGGACTGGTCTCCGGACTGGTAAGTCTGGCGTTCGGCCTTTTTATTGTCTATCAAATGGGCTTCGCCAGCGGACTTTTCACGCATAGTCCCATTTGGGTGCCTCGTTGATTTCGCCACAGATCGCCCCGCGCGCCCCTGATGCCGCGAATTCTTGATTGGCCACGGAAGAAAGAATGGCGGGGACGACGAGACTCGAGCTCGCGACCTCTGCCGTGACAGAGCGGCACTTGGTTGGAACTCAATGACAGAAGGCAGTAGATTGCGCGGGTAAGGAATCAGGTGTACTTTGTCGTTGGCCAAAAAGTCGAAGGAAAATTATGGCCGGAAGGGTGAGGCTATGAACCGTCGCGATTTTTTGCGATCAGCAAGCGCTATCTCAGCAGGCCTCGCATTCTCGAGGATGGGGCATCTATTTGCACAGGGCACAATGTCCGGCAGTTGGCGCACTTACGAAGTGATCACACGTGTGGAAGTCCTGAAGCTTTCCGGGACCACGCGCATATGGCTGCCGGCGGCGCTCATCAGTCAGACGCCCTTCCAGAAGACACTCGCCAACACCTTCATCGCCGATGGCGGTAATGCAAAGCTTGTCGAAAGCCAGGCTGACTCGCTCGGAATCATCGCCGCTGAATTTCCGACAGGGGTAAAGCCGGTGCTCACGCTAACAAGTCGAATCTCGACGAAGAATTGCACTGTTGACCTGTCAGCGCCTGGCAAGGCTCCGAAAGAGGACCGCGCGGAGCTGGAACATTTTCTGCGGCCCACCAAGCTCATGCCCACCGACGGCATTGTGAAAGCGACGGCCATCGAAATCACGCGCGGCGCGAAGACAGATGTCGAGAAAGCGCGCGCAATTTACGAGTGGATCGTGGACAACACTCTTCGAAATCCGAAAACGCGCGGCTGCGGCGTAGGCGACATTCGCTTCATGCTGGAGTCACAGGACCTGGGCGGCAAGTGCGCGGATCTGAACGCGCTGTACGTTGGCCTTGCTCGCTCGGTTGGACTGCCTGCTCGCGACGTGTACGGCATCCGCGTCGCCAAGTCAGACCTGGGATACAAGAGCCTCGGCGCGTCGTCGGAGAAAGTGACGAAAGCGCAACACTGCCGCGCAGAAGTTTACCTCACCGGCTACAGCTGGGTTCCTGTTGACCCCGCCGACGTGCGCAAGGTCGTTCTCGAGGAACCCCCTGGCAACCTCCCGCTCGACAACGAGATGGTGATGAAGGCCCGTGCCAGGCTCTTCGGTTCCTGGGAGATGAACTGGATGGCGTACAATTTCGCCCACGATGTCGCTCTGCCCGGATCGAGTGGCGCCCCAGTGGGATTCTTGATGTATCCGCAAGCGGAAACAGCAGACGGCAGGCTCGACTGCCTCGACCCGGACGGCTTCAAGTACGAGATCATCTCGAAGGAGACCGCGTTTCCCGCCAGCTAATGGACTCAATCCCTGATAAACGCGCTGCCCGGACAAGTCACTTTATTCCGGCGATTCGTCCCATGAGCGGAGGGCGGGCTATTCCGAGTTGCCTGACGATCGCTGGTCCTGGAGGTGAACGCCTGCCGCCCTGCAAAACGTTTGTCACGGCATTCTTCAGCTCCGCTTGATGATGAACACAGTCTTATCGTCAATACGGTCCTGTTCGCCAATCTGGCGGAGACGATCGTCTTTTTTCACCGCATATTCCAGCAGAGCGTTGCAGATTTCCTTTGCCGGTTGGCGATAGCGCTCACGCATCACCTCTTCAAGTTGCTGACGTTCTTCTTTGTCGCTGCCGTCGTAGACCCCGTCGGTATAAAGGAAGAAAATGTCCCCCGGACTCAACAGCGTGAGCTCGGCCACATCGGAGGAGTTCACCTTCTTCTCCCGGAATTCCAGTGACAAATACCTGTTACGATCAGGATGATCTTCGGGGATCTGCAGGCCAAGCGGTAGGAATTGTACCATCCGGCTTTTGTCAATCTCCATGAACTTGCGAAATTCGGCGGAGAAGACCAATGGGGGTACATGTCCGAAGTTCACGAATCGAAAGTAGCCATAAGGGTGCACTTCGCCGTAAAGCATGGTAGCTACCTCCTGGGCGCTCTCTTTCTCCCTTCTGCCGAGAGCATTTCGTGCGGTGACTGATAGGGCCAACCTCAGGTTCATCCTCTCGAATAACTCGGGAGTCGTTTTCCCTCGATGATCGAGTTCGGAGAGCATGAGGGCATGAAACGTGTCGTGGACCGTCGACGCTATTTTCGCTGCAATGATTCCGTGTCCCTGAGCGTCCACCAACAGAACTCCCGCCGTGCTACACAACTCGCGCAGGTCTTCGGCGACGCGCACCTGTTCCGAACTTCGTGCCTCTCTGTACGCGGATTCCATTTCGGGCTCGTAGCCCGGCCTTGATTTCAGCCATTTCACATGATCGTCCACCGAATTACGCGGCATCGCGCCTGCCGGGAACTTCTCTAAGTACTGTTTCGATCGCTTCAGGGCCCGCTGAATGCGGGCGTCGATGTCGTAACGCTGCTGGAAGTTTATGTACTCAAATAGGTCGCCGCCGACCGTTCCCGCGGGAATGGAGTTGCCGTACATCTCGATTCCTTCCACATGCGGAATCGTACCTTCCACCGGCATCAGCCGCTTGCGCAGATATTCATCAATGGTTGGAGCGGTATAGATGTTTGTCATACGAGACTTCTAGGCCGAAGCGATTCACTCCTTTGATGTTTTCCTAACTCGGTCCATAACATGACGATGCGGCACTCCATGCGACAACGTCCGTTGTCTTTTGGTAGCGATCCGCGCCGATGTCAGCGTCACTGCGGCCTCGTCCGGAGCGAACGTCCTCCGTCCTACATACTACTTACCACACCCTACATCCGCGTGGGGCGGTGCGACTAACAAATCATTGGACTGAGCCTGGCCGTAACTTAGTTATCCCGCGCATCCGTCTGGCACAGACGGGTCCGATAGTTTAAGATTGCGCCCTTAGTCGCGGGTGGAATCTATTGCGCAGAGGTTTAGAATGACGACAAACGCAACTCCAGCACAAAATGCGACAGTCAGCTTCGCCGGCCAACCCGATGCGGCAAACGGATTGGCATTGGTTCGCATGACAATCGGTGCGATGTTCGTGTGGGTCTTCTTCGAGAATCTGGGGAAGGGCGCCTACACGCCGGCGGGCTACGCAGGGGTGATCAATTACTACATCAACGCGAGCCACTCACCGGCGGCATGGAAGTGGGTTATGGGATTGATGGCAAGCCATGCGGCCATGGTGGCTCCCATGCAGGCGGCGACGGAGATCTCGCTGGGGATCCTGCTCGTCGTCGGTCTGCTTACGCGTCCTGCCGCCTTTGTCGCATTCCTGTTCTTGGCCAGCCTTTGGGTCTCGGAATGGGGCACGTCATGGATTTGGGAACTACTGGTTCCGGTGCTCGCATCGCTCGGACTCGCGGTGGGACGCGCAGGTCGAGCTTGGGGCATCGACGCGTTGCTGGCACGGCGGCGCCCTTCGTCCCCGTGGTGGTGATGAGCGAATCTGCGTGCGAGTATCGGTCATCATTCCTACCCATAACGAAGCGCAGGCCATTGGCCGCGTGCTTGCCGATCTGCCTTCCAATCTCGTCACGGAGGTCATCGTTGTCGACAGCAATTCGACTGACGGAACGCCCGATCTAGCCCGAAAGATGGGGGCACAAGTCATCCAGGAGCCTCGCCGGGGATACGGGCGCGCTTGTTTGACAGGGCTTGCGAATACGCAAAATCCTGATGTGGTCGTTTTCCTGGACGGTGACTACAGCGACCGCCCTTCGGAGTTGCCGATTATCTTGGCTCCGATCATCGAGGGGCACGCTGACATTACGCTCGGTTCGCGCTTCGGCGGCAAAAGCAACCCCGGTGCGCTACCGTGGCACCAATCATTCGGCAATCGCCTGGCCGCCGGCCTGATCAGGCTTTTGTACGGCGTGAAGGTCAGTGACCTGGGTCCGTTTCGCGCCGGCCGCGCAGATGTGCTGCGCGCCCTCGCCCTTGAAGAGGCTACCTACGGCTGGGCGGTGGAAATGATCGTGAAAGGGGCCATCGCGGGATTTCGCATCGTGGAAGTCTCTGTGAGCTACTACCCGCGCATTGGAAAGTCCAAAATTAGCGGTACGGTGAAGGGCACGGTAGGAGCAGCGTGGTTCATCATGAGCCGGATCGTGCGCTATTATATTCGACGTCGAAGAGCGGGAACGCCGCGACCGGCGTAAGTCCCGATAGACCAATCTCTCATGAAATCCTCTAGCCAGACCACGGTGTGTTTTTCTCACCCAAACCGCACGTTGGTCATTATGGCGAAAGCCCCAAAGCCCGGCATGGTCAAGACCCGTCTCACTGAGAGCCTTCCTTCTCCCGCAGTGACGGCGCTGTATCGCTGCCTTTTAGAGGACACCCTCGCGTTGGCAGAGTCATTGACAAGCGTGGAGGTCGCGGTGATGTGCCCTGAACCGGATAAGGACGAATTGGCTCACCTGGTAGGCAATACAGTACAGGTCGTAGCGCAAAAAGGCGAAGGTCTCGCAGCAGGACTCACCTCTGTTTTTCGACACT
The DNA here is from genome assembly GCA_003224055.1 of Acidobacteriota bacterium. GTDB lineage: Bacteria > Acidobacteriota > Terriglobia > Acidiferrales > UBA7541 > Acidiferrum. The sequence goes on from QHYE01000113.1 coordinate 11,740, forward strand.
TCACTGCCGCCGGCCGGCAGCGCGTCATCGCCTTCAATAGCGACAGTCCACACCTCGCTCCGTCGGTTCTGAACAGCGCGTTCGAAACACTCGCCACGCATGACGTGGTTGTCGGGCCAACCCACGATGGAGGCTACTACCTTGTTGGCGCCAAGGCAGCTTACCCGTCGCTCTTCGAAGGCGATGGCATGGGAACAGGGAGCGCGCTGGACAGATTGCTGACGCGCATGAAGGTCCTTGAGCTCTCAACCGGCTTCACGGAGCCCTTCTACGACATCGACGTTGCAGACGATTTGATTCTTCTGGCTCGGGAACTGCGGCTCGCTCCCGCGAAGGCGCCAAGGACTGCGGGCTGGTTCGGCGAATGGCAGCAAGCAGTCGCGCAACTTCGCCATTGAATGGGAGGCCTGTGAAACTCACCCCCTCGCGCAGGCTGTACGGACTCGGCGCCATCTTGCTTGTGGCGCTGACGATCTGCTCACGCTACTTCAGCCGCATGGGTGAACCGTCATTTTTCATCCCTCTGGCTGTTGCTGGCGTTGCGTACCTCCTAGCCATCCGCGAGCTCTTATCCACGCCAGAATTTCCGAAGCGCGTCATCGTCTTCGGTCTTGCCCTGTCTGCTCTGTGGCAGGTTCAATTCCTACGAACGCCACCGGGTTTAGACGACGACATTCATCGATATGTTTGGGACGGCCGCGTGCAGCGGCTCGGCTATAACCCTTATATCGTGGTTCCGAGCGACGCGGCACTTGCCAGCCTGCACACATCTGAGACGCGTACGCTGAATAATCCAGAGGTGCCGAGCCCATATCCAGCGGGGGCGCAGCTATTCTTCCGCGCCGTAACATCGATTCACGAGTCTACATTCGCGCTGAAAGTAGCATTTGTAGTTTGCGATTTGGCGATTGTGTTTGTGTTGCTCGATGTCTTGCGTTGTACCCGGCAGGGAGAGCACTGGGTTCTGGCTTATGCCTGGCACCCACTGCTAGCGATTGAGGTGGCGGGCAGCGGTCACGTCGATATTGTCGGCGTTCTACTGCTCTTGGTCTCCGCGGCCTCGCTCGTGAGGCGCTGGCGTGCCGTCGCAGCCATGGCATTTGGGCTTGCTGTCTCGGTGAAATTACTCCCGATCGTATTGCTGCCACTTTACTGGAAGCGGGCTCGGATGCGCGACGCAGCGCTGGCGGCAATCGTGGTCGGACTCCTGTACGTACCATTTTTCAACCACGGGCGGATTCCGATCGGCTCGCTCGGCACTTACGTGCAGAGATTCCGCTTTAATGATCCGGTGTTTGCAACGCTCGAGCGAGTAGCGGCTTCCCAGCTACTAGCTGGTCTGGCAGTGCTCGTCGGCTTTCTTACCGCGATCTGGATGAGAAGAAAGTCCGCGGAAGGGTCTTTGGACGCGTTTGCTTGGCCAATGGCAGCATCGCTTTTCTGCGCACCGGTTGTCTATCCGTGGTACCTGCTATGGATGCTGCCGTTCCTAAGGTCGACCTCAACACTTCCCATCCTGGTCTGGACTTTGAGCATCCTTCCTACTTATTATGTGTGGCACCTGCGGATCGTTGGGCGCCCGTGGTTAGTTCCTGATTGGATTGTGATTCTGGAATACGGATCCGTGGCAGTCGCTGCTGCCATGATCGCTTTGCGTAGGACCACGCGATCGGCCGCACTCCAATGCTCAGCGGACCAGGTAGAGTGAAGGCAACTGCACCATATGCGATTCTTGTATCCAGGGACTTTGTACGGCATCCAAGACGACGTTCGTTTCATTCACTGAGGAGGACCTCCATGACAAAGTTGCGCCGCTCCACGACGATCCTTTGGTTATTTTTGGGGGTGCTGGTCCTTGCGGCACCCTCCTGGGCACAGACACGCCCACCCGAAGTCGAACAGCTTGCCAAGACCTATGGCCTGGATTCCTACGGGCAAATTGAAGCGGTGCGCTATACGTTCAACCTCGATCTACCGGCTTTGAAAGTGAATCTCTCGCGTACCTGGACTTGGGAGCCCAAAACCGGCCAGGTCACGTACGAAACAAAAGACAAGGACGGCAAGCCGGTCAAGGTTACGTACAACCGGTCACAGCTCAACAGCGCGCCGGCCAACGTGAAAGACGAAATTGAGCCCGCTTTCGTGAACGACAATTATTGGTTCATCTTCCCTTTCCACGCGTACTGGGACACCAGCGCCAATGTGACGGTCAAGGACAAGCAAAAATTGCCGATTGGACAGGGTACGGCGAAGCTGGTGTCGGTGAAATATCCGGCGGAGGTTGGCGGTTACACGCCGGGGGACACTTGGGATCTGTATGTCGGGAAGGATGGACGAATTGTGCAGTTCTTCTATCATCGGGGTGGACCCAAGAAGCCGAGTCTCCTCCCAGCAACTTGGGCGGGCTACAAGAAAGCTGGCCCCCTGCTTGTCTCAACGGACCATCGCGGCACGGCGGATGGCAAGCCGGCGCGAATCTTTTTTTCGAATGTGTCCGTCAAGCTAGTAGGTTCTGACAAGTGGATGGACGCGCAGTAGGAACGGACGGCGCGTTCCCTCAATCGGTGTCGATTTTCACGAATCGGACCCTCGGGCAATCACGACGGTGGTGCAGGAGCTGCCGAGTTTGGGCAGATCGCGATTTGCGGCCATGCGGATATTGAGCCGTGGGCGCTCGCCCCGAATGATCGGACAATAAAAATCCGGCTGCCGTAGGGCCCCTTGCAGGCAGCGTCGTCCTGCGCATCCTCCGTGACATGTATCTCGAAACTCGCAAGACCGGCACGCCTCTGGAAGTGTACGGGCCTGCTCAAAAGGCGCAGAGTTCAGAATCTCGGACCCTGACAAAATCAACTCTGACAGCGGCTCTCCGGAGCCGGGCCAATAAACGCAAGGCTGTGTTGTGGCGCGGGGCGTAACTCGCACCGTGCTGACGCCACATCCTCCTTCGAGTGGCGGTAGGCCGGCCATCGCCCGCACCAAGGGCTCGCCGATGGCGATTACATCGGTGCTCTCGAAAAGGTTACGGAACCCTTGCCAGTATTCTTCGTACGTGAGTGCGTAGAGGTCGGACCGCACTGCCTGATAGACGTTCACACGCAAGGGAGCGCCAAATCGTTTCGCGACTCGTGCGACATCCGCCAACCGCAAGTAGTTTGCCTTCATCATGACCGCGATGATGGTTACCGGCACGCCGAGCCTTACGCAACGTTGTGCTTGCCTGTGGATCAGCTCCCAATTGCCGTTTCCGCGCTGTGCATCCTGTTCCGCTTGCGTTGGGTAATCAAGAGAAAACTCAATATCGTGAAAGGCGCGCAGCTCGCTGTCTTCCAACACAGCAACACTACGGCCGTTGGAAGTGATCGTAAGCTTGATGGGTTTTTTGCGCAGGTACGCCAGAATCGCTTTAAAGTCCGGATGCATGCCGTTCTCGCCAGTACCCAGATTCACCGAACGGATCGGTAGTCGTTCCATGACGGATTTCACTTGATCCAGAGAGAGGCGATCAGTGCGGGTTGGGTCTCGGTAGCAGAAGGCGCAGGAGAGGTTACACTCATTGGTGAGCCCGAGCCCCAGCGCAATCGCGGCATCAGGTGCCTTCGCGCGGGATGCGGTGCCCGAAACTTGGACAGGAACGTTGGTCACGCACCGTCCTCCGCCACCGAACTTACGCAACGTGCCAGGCAGTGTGTGTAGCGGGAGACTGCGGCATACTCTGGCCGGCTGCCCAGCTTCTGCTCCAGTTCAAAAATCCGTTCGTAGTCTGCGCTGCGAGAACCCCGTGCCGGCAAATAGTTCGCGAGGACGCGTACACCTCGCTCGGCAATCGCCGCCAGCGACGCCCCTGTCAGCATGGCGCTCATAGTCGGGGAAGCCCCCTGGAACAATATCAGATCGCATATGAAATCCTCCACAGTTGGATCCGCGTCGCCGGATCACGCGTCAACGGGATGAACCGACAAAACCTCGGACCAATGCGGCGATCTCGTCTGCCGCCGTGTCCAATGCGAAATGCCCGCCATCGACGATGTGGACTTCGGCCTTCGGCACATCCCGGCGATAGCGAAGGTCGGCATAGCTGGCGTAGGTCGGCACACGTTTCGGGATACCGTCGGGGCGATGCTGGCAGAGATCGGAGAACATCAACTCACGATCCGCGATTATTTGCGTCACAGCAATCTCCATGTGACGAACAAATGTCTTCAAGCAACACCGGAAAACAAACGTCTCGCGCAAGGAAAACTGGTGGAGGCGATCTTGCCGGGTTGCTTGCTGTCGGTGAACATATCAACTCTGATTCAGTAGTTGGTATTGGGGAGTGCGTTCTTGGATTCGTTCCGGGGAATGCGCGGCGCGCGGACTGCTTCGAGGCTTATTGGACCCAAAAGGACCTAGATTTTTTTCTGGGTTCTCCGTAAGTGATTGAAAATATGGCGGGGACGACGAGACTCGAACTCGCGGCCTCTGCCGTGACAAGGCAGCGCTGTTATGTAATCGATTGATACCAAACGGCGTCGGCGGACACTCATTGGTACCACAAGGGACCGCATGTCACTTCTTATCGTCCCCTTATTGTACCCAGATTGAATCAACCTATTTTTTTGCTCCTAAGACGCTCAAATTCTGTGAGTTCTGTACTACTTGACATTTAACGCGACGCAGTATAGTGTTGGATTGTGATTCAGTCCTTCCGCTGCGCCGATACCGGGCGCCTATTTCATCGAGAGTCTGTCCGCCGGTTCAAAGCTATCGAGCGCCAAGCTCTGAGGAAGCTGGACATGCTAGATGCGGCACAGGACATCCGGACGCTCTCAACGCTGCCAGGAAACAGATTAGAGCGCCTGACAGGGGACCGGAAAGGGCAGTACAGCATTCGCGTCAATGACCAATGGCGCGTCTGTTTTGAATGGCGCGATGGGCATGCCTATGAAGTTGAGATCGTGGATTATCACTAGGAGACAGCAGGATGACGAAGAAACTTAAGCCGGTGCATCCAGGAGAAATTCTCCGAGAAGAGTTTATGGTCCCTCTGGGACTAAGTATGAACAGAGTTGCTATGGACTTGCGCGTCCCTGTGACGCGGATCGCCGATATCGCCAACGAGAAACGCGCAATTACTGCTGACACGGCCCTTCGTTTCGCGCGCTACTTCAACAACAGTCCGACGTTCTGGATGAATCTCCAAACGCGCTATGACCTGGAAGTTGCCGAGGATGAGATTGCTGATAAGGTTAAACGCGATGTCCGCCCTCTGGAAGCAGTGCCAGCAAGGTAGTTCAAACGAAGGATGGGCCAAGTAAATCCAAGCGGCAACGCCCGCGTTGGGGTTTTCGTCTGAAACCCGCTTCACTACAACAACATACAAGACCGCGGGGACTGCCAAGGGCCGCCTAAGTTGTTAAAAATTGCACAAGACACAGTATTCTGTGGGTTGGGTTGTGGGTTGGAAATTTTGCGACCGAAGTGGCGAGGGCTAGCTCGCCATCGACCTATCGACAGGAGATTTAAAGGTGATCGAACCTCAACTGCCTGGCCGAAGTTTCTTCCACGGTACCAAAGTAGACCTAAAACCGGAGGATCTCATTAGGCCCGGCTACAATTCTAACTACGGTAAGAGGAAGAAGGCGGCCTACATTTATTTGACCGGCACGTTGAATGCGGCCATTTGGGGAGCCGAACTCGCCCTTGGTGAGAGCCCCGCCAGAATCTACGTGGTGGAGGCGACTGGCCCTTTTGAAGACGACCCCAATCTGACTGACAAGAAGTACCCGGGTAACCCTACGCTTTCATACCGCTCCAAGGATCCCCTTCGTGTCATAGGCGAGGTCTTGAATTGGCAGGGGCACTCCGCCGAAGAACTCAAAGCCATGAAGGATGGTCTCGAGCGACTTAAGAACCTTGGTGTTGAGGCAATCGAAGACTAAGGAGTTGGTCAACAAGGGAATCATTCGCACCTGGGTCTGGACAGATAAAAACGGGGCGGGTAGCCCGGGTTCCGGTCTAAGGAACTTGGTGCTTTCGTAGTTGGCTGCCGAGTGTAACTGCACAATTCGCCTCGCGTGGTGCACAACCGAGCGAGTGCCCAAAGTCTGCCCTGAGCGTTTCGCAACAAGGGAACTACGATGTTTGGGAAAAATGGCGGGGACGACGAGACTCGAACTCGCGACCTCTGCCGTGACAGGGCAGCGTTCTAACCAACTGAACTACGTCCCCAGCCGTGGAATCAACGACTTAGTATAAAACCTTGCAAATAATGGCTTTGCAAGATTTGCATACAGCGCACTGTTCGCCTGGATTGCCTGTGATAGCAGTCCTTCCTGGAAGAACTGCCCATAAACTGCCAGTAAAAATCGGTGCGCTCATGCGAGATTCATACTAACACAAATACGTGCAAGAGGCGAAAGGAAGCATTCCGGGCCAGGGCTCGACGAATCGAAGCAGCGGATTCGCACTCGAAGACTATTCTCACACTTATTGCAAGAAGGTGCGCGCTTGATGGACGAAAGTTTGAGTCCCCACGGATTACGTTTTCGGAGCTACAACGGTGTTGTAAACCGGTGTCTTGGAACTCGGAGCGAATCCAACCGACCCTTCGATTTTTCCCCCGAATGCCCTGACGGCGACGAGGTCAATACGAAATACGCGACGCACGTTGCGTCTAAAGACTCTGCCTAGATCTCACGAATGGCATGCATGATTGACAGTTTCCGGGTTGCCCCACCCGAGATCGAAACAGCGTTCCCTCTACTCAGCAATGCCTCGATATGGGCTTTAATCGTGAGAGGGCGGTCTCGGGAGTAGCAGGGCGTGGCGACAGTTGAGCCTGCGATACTGCAAAGGCAACGATCCTGACGGTCGAAATGATGCTCCTAGCCTTCGAGATGAACCTACTTGGAGGCGGCCTGGACTCTTGTGCCGTAGTCGAGACTGGTGTACCAGTTGCCGCGGCCTTGCGGGGTAAGGTCCATAAAGTGCCAGATGGGAGCCAACAGGTCGATGCCGCGCTCGGGGATGTCGGGCGCCATTCGAGGATGCGCGGAGTAGAAGTGGCGCAGAGTGCCGTCGGCATCGCGCGTGAACACGGAAACGGTGGAGTCCTGATGTCCTTCGCGGTCTTCGCTGCCTAAATCGTACTTGAAGGTGCTGTCGCCGCCGCCGAGGAGGCGCAGCCTGTCCCAGCCGCGCGTGCGAGCGTGCGCGCGCAGAGTGGGCACATCAGCGGCGGCGACCACGGCGAAGTCAAGGTTCTGAGCGAGGTGGTGGGCCACGCCGTTCGCGCCG
>QHYE01000114.1 GCA_003224055.1 Acidobacteriota bacterium
CCTTTCGTAAACCCCCTGGAACTCTATGGAAGAGCCTAAGAAGCCCTGCCAAAACCGAAAAAAAGATGTGCAAAAGGCAAAGATTCCGCTTGACATCGCGTCCCATAAGTTATATTATGTTAACTAAGAAATCGAGCTAAGCCCATGGCTCGCCGGCACGAACGAAGGCCCTAAATCCTGGCTTCCCACTACCCTCTCCGATCGCAACTACTTCTCTTGAGTTTTTCCCAATTTTTGCTGTGCGAGTTCGTAGTTGATGTACTGCTCGAGGAGGCTTTGGTCGGCGCCGACCATGCGGCGTCCGTTGACAAAAACAGTTGGCGTGCTGTTGACTTCGAGGACCTGGCCGTTAGCGCGGCTGGCTTCGATGGCCGCTCCTGGCTCCGGGCTAGCCATGCACGTCTTGAATGTCTCGCCATTTAGTCCGGATTGGGCCGCATAATCTGACAGCTTGGTCCAGGCGTTTGCAGCGGAGATGATTTCCTGATTGTCGTAGATCAGGTCATAGATCTTCCAAAAGGCCTTGGGGTCCTGCTGGTAGGCGCACCGTCCCGCGATGGCCGCGGTGCGCGCCCAGGGATGAAGCTGTTCAAGGGGAAAGTCCTTGAACACCAGGCGTACTTTGCCCGGGTAGTTCGGCAGGACTCCGCGCAAAACATCGTGCAGCTTCTTGCATACCGGGCACTCAAAATCCGAGTACTCCACCAGCGTGACGGGAGCATTCTTGTCGCCCACGGAAGGTGCATCGTTCGTTTGGATCTGCGCGCGAGTTTCGGCCAGCGGATCCTTCGTCATGTCAGAAAGATCCCCGCGAAACAGAAACTTGCCGTCCTTGCTGACATAAAACTTCACCGTCTGCTTGTTGCCCTCGATCACGACATCAATATTGGTCTCTAGAATCCCTTCGACGGCGGTGCCCTTCAGGGGGCCGGCCGCAAGCTGCACATTGGGTCCGAACGCATAAACATTTCGTAGATAAGCTTCGATGTTTTTCTGTGTTTGCGACGAGGCACTCGAACCTGCATTCCCAGCCGGCGAGCTGTTCTGCTGGGCGTGCATGGGGAAGGCCGAGAGAATGAAGGCTAAAGCGGCTGCAAGTGTCGTGGCTTTTTTCAAGTGGACCTCTAGTCTCAGGGAATGAATTTCTGTGCGATCGGGAATGGCCTGCCAAAACCAAAAGCACGCGAAGTGATTTTCAATCCCGGTGCGGCCTGTTTGCGCTTGTATTCGCTGCGATCCACCTTGAGTGCGATGTCGCGCACCATCTTCAAATCGAACCCGTAATGATCGGCGATCTCCTGCGGGCTGCGCAAGTCCTCAATGTACGCCTTCAGGATGCGGTCGAGCACGTCATAGGGCGGCAGGCTGTCTTCATCTTTCTGATTGGGCCGCAATTCGGCCGATGGCGGCTTCTCGATGGTCGAGCGGGGAATCAGTTCCCTTTCGCGGTTAATCCACCGCGCCAGCTCGTACACCATCAGCTTCGGCACATCGGAAATAACGGCAAGACCTCCAGCCATGTCGCCGTACAGCGTGCAATAACCCACCGCGATTTCCGATTTGTTCCCCGTGCTAAGCACCATCGAACCGAATTTGTTGGAGAGCGCCATCAAGTAATTCCCGCGGATGCGCGCTTGAATATTTTCCTCCGTCACGTCCGCCGGCCGGTTTGCGAACACGGGGGCCAGCGAGTGCAGGTACTCTTCAAAAACTTCAGTGATGGGCACCGCAACCAACTGGATGCTGAGATTCTTTGCCAGTGTGACAGCGTCGGCCTTGCTGCCCTCGGATGAAAACGGCCCCGGCATGGAAACGCCGAGCACATTCTCCGTCCCGAGAGCATCCACCGCGATCGCTGCCACCACGGCGGAATCAATTCCTCCGCTCAATCCGACGAGCACCTTTTTGAAGCCGCATTTCTGGACGTAGTCGTACGTCCCGGTGACCAGCGCGCGATAGGCATAGGCGATTTCTTCGTGCGGCAACGCGTGGAGTTCCCCTTGCCCCGTAGCGGTGTCGAACAGTACGAGGTCCTCCTGAAACGCAAATGCTTGGGCGGCGACCTTGCCGTCCGCGGTCAGCGCCATGCTGGCCCCGTCAAAAATGAGGCTGTCGTCACCCCCAACTTGATTCACGTAGATGACCGGGCGGCGATGAGTGATCGCGATCGACCGAAGCATTTCAAAGCGCAACGAACGCTTGTCAATGGTGTAGGGCGAAGCTGATATATTCAGCAGTACGGTAGTTCCCTGCCCAATGATTTCTGTCACGGGGTCGCGGTCGTAAAGGCGGTTGGCCCAGAAGTTTTTATCGTTCCAGACATCTTCGCAAATCGTGATGCCCAGTTGCTCGCCGTTAAAGCCGAATATCGTTTGCCGTTCCGCCGGCTGAAAATAGCGCGATTCATCGAAGACGTCATACGTGGGAAGCAGCATCTTGCTTTGCTCGAAAACCACGTGCCCGCCGCAAATGAGCGCCGCCTTGTTGGCGATGGACTTTCCTGTTCCATTCTTCACCCGGCCGGCGTAACCCACAATCGAAGGCAGTGGAATCTTTGCTGCTAGCTCTTTCAACTCTTTGTGGTTGCGCTCGATGAAAGCGGGGCGCTCCAGAAGATCTTGCGGCAGATAGCCGCAGAGGCAAAGCTCGGAAAATACGGCGAGTTCGGCGCCGCGCTGCTTGGCTTGCGCCGCAAGGCTCAGAATGCGAGCCGAATTTCCTGCAAAGTCGCCGACGGTTGGATTGAACTGCGCGAGCGCTATTTTCATGCCCGAGCTTTAGAATACGTTTGGTTCTCGCGGATTGCAAACGGCGGCACGATTTCTTTCTGCTCGTTGCGTCGCAATGTCCGATCAATTCCGGTTTCTTTGTTTCCGCGCCAGCAGGCTGGCAATTCCCTGCCCCGCCCGCAGTTCGCGATGGAAAATCAGGCGGAGCCCCGGAAACGCATTTCGAAGTTCGCCGGAGTTCAGAAGATACTCCGGATTCCGCGGCCCCCCGTCAAATGCAAGCTGGGCCTGCGTAAACGTCTCAAACAGCAGGAAGCCGCCGGTCCGGAGCGCACGCTCCAATTCCGGAAAAAGCGATCGCTGCAAATATTGAACGCACAGAATCAACTCGAAGGCGTTTTCCGGAAGCTGTAACTGCTCCAGGTCCGCTTGCACCAGGTCTATTCCGCCATGATGGCGTTTGGCGATTTGCTCTGCACTGCTGATGCGGCGAATTGGAATCCCCTCCGCACGCGCACGCGCCTCGAGCACTTCAAACCCTGCCCCGGACCAATCCACGGCGGTGACGTGCTGGCCCCGTGCACCCAGGAGGAGCGCGTGCCTCCCCGTGCCGCACGCCACGTCCAGTGCAGGCCCGCGCGGCAACAACGGCAAGAGTTCCCCTACGATGCTGGCAGGCTCAGCGGATTGCGCCGCAGCCGTAAGCCTGTACTTTTCATCCCAATCCGATTGGCTCGACGACATAAAAAAAGGCTCCTGAACGTAACGCTCAGGAGCCACGAAATAGTTTGGAAGCGTGCCTTGCGATTCGGCTTCCGCAGTTAGACACTGAAGGAGCTGCCGCAGCCGCACGTGCTCTTCACGTTGGGATTATTAAACTTGAATCCCGCACCTTCGATGGTTTCGATGTAATCGATTTCAATGCCTTCGAGGTACATGGAACTCATCTGGTCCACCGCAACCTTCAAACCGTCAAACTCGAAAATCTGGTCCGCATCCGTAGTCTGGTTCTCAAACGCCATGTGGTACTGGAAACCCGAGCAGCCGCCGCCGACTACTGCCACGCGTAGCGCGACCGGCACCGGCGTCTGCATGTTCATGATTTCCTTGACCTTAGTGCTTGCAACGGGCGTCAAATTGATCATAGCTTCCTTTGGCCTCCGCTCGCAGGCGCACCTGCGATGCTCACAACACAGACAGTATAACAAAATCTCTCGACTGCTGCACCGCGTCCCTGTTCCTGTCACGAAACGCCAACTAGGCTGCGTTTCGACAAGGTCAGACGCTTCGCATAGAATATGATGCTTCTATGAGACATAAAGTCACCTTGATCCCCGGCGAAGGAATCGGGCCGGAAGTGGCCGCAGCCACGCGCCGCATCCTGGAAGCCGCGGGAGTACAAATCGATTGGGAAGAGATCGAAGGGCGCACCGACAAAACCACGGAGCGTGGCCAGCTCGTCAATCAATTGGCCGTGGAATCAGTCCGAAAAAATCACGTAGCACTGAAGGGGCCCATGGCCACGGCCATCGCCGGCGGCGCACCCAGCGTCAATGTGGCACTGCGCAAAACGCTCGATCTTTACGCGAATTTGCGCCCCGTAAAAAATCTGCCCGGCGTGAAATCGCATTTCGACAACGTGGATCTGATCATCGTACGGGAAAACACCGAGGATCTCTATTCAGGCCTCGAGCATGAGGTTGTCCCGGGCGTGGTCGAGAGCCTGAAAATCATCACGGAAAAGGCTTCGACGCGCATCGGCCGGTTTGCGTTTGAATACGCCAAACGCCACAGCCGGAAGCGGATTCACGCCATTCACAAAGCGAACATTATGAAGCTTTCCGACGGATTGTTCCTCCGATCCGTCCGGGCAGTCGCGGCGCAGTTTCCTGAGATCGAATACAAGGAGCTTATTGTCGACAACGCTTGCATGCAGATCGTCATGGACCCGCAACAGTTTGACGTGCTCTTGCTCCCCAATCTGTACGGCGACGTGATGAGCGATCTGGCTGCCGGCCTGGTAGGAGGACTCGGCGTGGTGCCTAGCGCCAACATCGGCGACGACTGCGCGATGTTTGAAGCCGTCCATGGCACTGCGCCCGATATCGCCGGAAAGGGTTTCGCCAATCCAACAGCCCTCTTGATGAGCAGCATTCTGATGCTCGACCACCTCGGAGAGCGTACCACCGCGCGTAGGATTGAAGTGGCGCTGGAAAAGGTCTACCACGAAGCGAAGCACACCACGCGCGACGTCGGCGGACCGGCCGGTACGGATGAATTCGCCGAAGCCGTCATCGCTGCCCTTCCTCCAAAATAATTCGCTCCAAACCTCGTTTGCCCCTTTTCTGGAGCCCGCTTACACTCTTTTCTTTCGCTCTTCGCCCATGACTGCCCTCCAAACGCTCCGTGCCGAATTCCGCCCGACTCTGCGGCTGGCCATTCCCCTCGTTCTCGCCGAACTCGGCTGGATGAGTATGGCCATTGTGGATACGATGATGGTGGGGCGTTTGCCCAACAGCGCGACGGCCATTGCCGCAGTCAGCCTCGGTGGCATTCTGGTTCACGTTCTGGCCTTTTTCGGCGGTGGACTTCTCGTCGGATTGGACACTCTTGTTTCGCAGGCCTTCGGAGCCGGGCAGCGCGAGGATTGCCATCGTTCTCTTGTCCACGGCATCTACCTCAGTCTGGCCCTCACACCCTTTCTTATGGCGCCCATCTGGTTTTTTGATTCCCTGCTTGGTTATGCACGCATCTCGCCGGACATCATCGCTCTCGCGGTCCCTTACTCCAAAGCTATGGCCTGGGGCACGATGCCGTTGCTGCTCTATTTCGCCGTGCGGCGATCTATGCAGGGGATGAACATGGTTCGTCCCATCGCATTTGCACTTGTCACCGCGAACCTCATCAACGCCGGAGGCAACTGGCTCCTCATCTACGGCAAGCTCGGCGCGCCAGCCATGGGAGCCGTCGGCTCGGGTTGGTCCACGGCCTGGGCGCGCATCTATCTCGCGGCGGTCCTTGTGGGCTATCTGCTCTGGTACGATCGCAAGCATCGCACTCGCTTGCTGCGCACGCCCATTCAACCGGATCTGATGCGCATCCGTCGTCTGATCGCTCTGGGTTTCCCCGCAGCCATGCAGATTAGCCTGGAGATTGGAGTTTTTGCGTTGGTCACTGCGCTGATCGGGCGCCTCGGAGCAGTTTCGCTCGCCAGTCACCAGATTGCGCTGAACACCGTTTCGTTGACCTACATGGTCCCGCTGGGCATTTCGTCGGCTGCTGCCGTGCGTGTCGGCCAGGCAATCGGCCGCAGGGATCCGCAAGGAGCAGCCGACGCCGGCGGCAGCGCCATTTTTTTCGGTGCACTGTTCATGACCCTTGCAGGGATCGCTCTGTTGCTCTTTCCGCGCGCGATTGCGCGGCTGTACACGCCCGATGCGGCGATCATCCACAGCACCGTGCTCCTCTTGGCGGCTGGTGCTGCGTTTCAATTGTTCGACGGCATTCAGACGGTCGCGACCGGCGCGCTGCGCGGCGCAGGCGACACGCGCACGCCCATGCTCTGTCATTTCACAGCCTATTGGATCATCGGCCTGCCCTTGGGTGCCTGGCTTTGTTTCCGCAAAAACATGGGAGCCTTTGGATTGTGGGCGGGCCTCAGCCTGGCGCTCATCTTGATCGGTATCGTTCTGCTCTTCGCTTGGCGCCGCACCGTCCGCAAATTTGGCGCTGCAGTTTGAACTTCACGCGCGTCCCGCCAACTGAACAAAGGTACAGGTTTGAGTTTCCTATGCTGTACGTATTCAAAAGACTACGCGGAATTGCGAGCTTCTGGATTGCCGCACGCACCGCATTATTCTGGTCCTGTGCGCAGCGTGCGTGGACGATTCCCCACGAGCCGCTGCCCGACGGAAATCTGTCGTCCAGGTGGAGTATTTATGTCCAGACGCAAAGATTGGCTGATTCTGATCGGCGCCGCGGCCCTCTTCCTCCTCGTCCCACACCCAGTGCGTGCCCAGCAGCCGTCCATCACTTCCGTCGATTCTGACGATGAGGATGATGAGAAGCCCACGCCCATCGCCAGTTTGACGATTACGACCTCCGAAGCCGGCCGCGCCGCGGTGAATTTCTACATCACCGCCGGTGAACCCTCGACCCGCTCCGAAAACCAAGCCGCCGTGGAAAAGGCATTGGGTTGCAATCTCGAACTGGACCCGCGATTCAGCCGCGTAGTCGTCGTCGTGTACGGTTCCTGTAACCTGCCTCTCTCGGCCGGTGGCTTCCATCGTGAGGGCCGCATCCGGGTCGCGCCGCTAGCCGACTACGCCAGGGCAAAAAAAATCGAACGCCTCGTGGTCATGATTTATCTTCCGGATACGGACGCGTTTGACTCCCAGCCTACGCCGACCTCCCCCGCCTTCGGGAAGCTGAGACTCTCCTCCAAGGCGCTTCGGAGATTGGATCGAAACCGCGTCTACTCCTGGCAACGCGACCATGCCTTTGGCCTGGCAAGCGCCTCGGCGTTAAGCTCCAACAGGTCTACGTGGTCCCCGCGGGGAAAGGACAAATGGCCAATGCCTTCGCGCGGACGGGCAACACTATTGCGTTCACGGATTTTCTTCTGCAGCGTATGTCGCGCCCGGAAGTGAATTACGTACTGGGCCACGAACTTACACACCTAAAGCTCAAACACCCTGGAAAAATCGCAGGCGCCCGCGTTGCCAGCATGTTCGGCGCGTTCTTTGTCGTCGGCATGGCCGCGCCATTCGGTCTCGAATCCCCCGCCCTTCGCTACGGCATCATTTTGGCGGTTGTGACACTCTTCCCGCTCTTCTGGTCGCGCCGGTTTGAATATGCCGCCGATGCGGGGGCCGTGGAACTCACGGCTGATCCCCGCTCCGCAATCTCTGCCCTGTTCAAACTCTCGAGCTTGAACATGATGCCGCTTCATTGGAGCAAGTGGAGCGAGAAATGGCTGACGCATCCTTCTTCGCTGCGCCGGGCGCAAGCCATTGCCCGCAAAGCAGGTATTCCCATCGAGCAAATTCCGGAAATCGCCGGCGCGACCGTCGCGCAGAGTGACCATTACATTCTTCCAGCGACTATTGCGCCCGGCGCAAAGGTTCTATCCACGCAGACAAAGCAAAAGAGCACCATCCGCGCGACAATGGCCCTGTTGGAAGCTTTGATTCTTGTGCCGGTTGCCTTTGCGTGGCTGGCTCGCTTTTACGCGAAAGACCCCGTTCTGCACCGGACTTTCTACCTTGTGGGGCCAATCGCAGCTATCGCAGCCTATTTCGTGTTCGCGAATTTTGCGCCGCTCTCGGGACTACGCGAGCTCATCGTGGCATTGAAAGCGAAACTCTTGAAGGAAGGCGTACAGGCAGACTCCTGGGGCGGCGTCACCGTGGGATTCGCGCCCGCGCCATCGCCGCGGATCTACGAGCACAACACAAATTGGGACATCGGGAGCTTCTTCATTCGCTCAGACCGGCTGTGTTATTGCGGCGAAGAAACAAAATTTGCCCTGAGGCGCGACCAGATTGCGGCTATCGTTCTTGGTCCTGGAATTCCCGGACTCCTGACCAATCGGCGAATCTACATCGCCTGGAAAGACCGCGACCTCGGCCGCAGCGGCACTTTCAATATCGGCTGCATCGAGGGCGGTTCCATCCTCGAAATACGGCGCAAGACCACGCAGCTTGAGGGAGTTCTGCGAAATTCGTGGAAAGCTTCAGCCGATGCTCGGCCGTTGCCGAAGCAACTCGCTGAGCTTACTTCCCCGCTTATTGGACCCGTCACCAGCGTGGCTCCCAACGCCAACTGGAGATTCGGCAAGATTCTGAAAGAACTTTGGCTGACGGGAGTCATCGCTGCCATCGTCGCAGTTCTCTGTGGACTTCCCTTCCAGCTGCTTGCCTATTTGTTTTCAATGCCTGCTTCTCGCGCGGGAGGCATACTCGCCGTACACTCCCCCGGCGCCGGTTGGTACGTCGTCTGTGTGGCGGTAGTCCTGCGCGCCCACGCGCTCATTCCGTTCTTGAGCTACAAGGACAAATCCTTCGTCGCGCTGCCAACGTTGGGAGTACCTTCTCCGCCTGTTCCAAGCACCCCATCTCCGGCCTCGAAGTCAGAAACCGGAGGAGTACTTACGCACTAAGAGGAGTCCGCGGCGAGCGCCACGGCCCAATTACATTTTGTAGCGGCCGAGGTCGTCGTCGGAAAGACCCTCGAGCCAGGAGCGGAGCTGCTCGTTGGTGTTGCGTTCGGAAAACGCGCTGGAGATTTTGGAACTTTTCAAGACGGCTTCGTCCACGAAGATGGGGCAGTCCATCCGCAGGGCAAGGGCTAACGCATCGCTCGGACGCGAATCGATGGTCATCATCTGTCCTTCGCGTTCCACCCAGATCAGTGCGAAGAAAGTGTCGTCTTTCAAATCGTTCACGACGATCTTCTGCACGCGCACATCCAGTCCCAGCAAAACGTTCTTGAGCAGGTCGTGGGTCATCGGCCTCGGCGTTTGCACTTTCTCGATTTCCAGCGCGATGGCGTTCGCCTCGTAAACGCCGACCCAGATCGGCAGTATCGCCTGCCCCTGCACGTCTTTCAGCACCACGATGGGCATGTTCGTGACGGGATCCATCATCAGGCCGCGGATTTTCATCTCCACTTCCATTGAGGCCTCCCTGATCTAAAAGACCTGCTCGCCAGCCAGATTGTTCGGACCTGCTCCCGTAACGTGAACCTGGACGTAGGTTCCCAGAAGCTTGTTCGCTTGGGAAGCAAAATTAATCACGCGGTGCGACGTTGAATACCCGAACCACTGGTTTTCGCGGCGCGATTTTCCGCTGACCAGCACCTCAAACGTCTTTCCGAGCAGTGCTTCGTGCTTTTTCATTTGAATTTCACGTTGTTTGTCTTGTAACGCCGCCAGCCGCCGGCCCTTTTCTTCCTCTGGAATCGCATCCGGCATCGTGAGGGACGGCGTATTCGGCCTCGGTGAATACTTGAACGAAAACAAATTGTCATATTGCACTTCATCCAGCAAGCTCAGAGTCTCTTCGAAATCGGATTCCGTTTCTCCCGGAAAACCCACGATGATGTCAGTCGTGATGGCGATCAGCCGGCTGGCGCCGCGCATCATGGCGATCTTTTCCAGGTACTCTCCGCGCGAATACGTGCGCTGCATCGCTCTCAGCACTTTCGTCGAGCCGGATTGCACTGGCAAATGCACGTGGTCGCAAATCTTCGGCTGCGATTCGATCGCCTCGACAATGCCTTTCTCGAAGTCGCTCGGATGAGATGTCGTGAACCGCACCCGCCGAATCCCCTGAACGTCGGCGACGGCCAGCAACAACTCCGAGAAACGCATCCCTCTTGGCGTTGGATCGGTGTAAGAATTGACCGTCTGCCCGAGAAGTTGAACTTCGGAGTAGCCCAGGTCCGCGAGTTGCCGGACTTCCCGCAAAATCGCATCGCTCGCGCGGCTACGCTCCGGGCCCCGCGTGTAAGGCACGACGCAGTAAGAGCAGGCTTTGTCGCAGCCTTCGATGATGGTCAGGTACGCGCGCCAGGGATTGTCGCGCCGCGTCACTTCGGTCTCAAACGTTTCGTCCGTGTCCGTATCCAGGCCCGTGACGCGCTGATTCCCTGCTTCCAGTTGCGCGATCATCTCCGGAAGTTTGCTGTAGCTCGCCGAGCCGCACACCAGGCTCACCCACGGAGCGCGCGTGAAGATGCGTTCGCCCTCCTGCTGCGCCACGCAGCCCAGCACGCCGATGATCTTGCCTTCGCTCTGCTTTTCGCGATATTCCCCCAGCCGCGAAAAAACTTTCTGCGACGCCTTTTCCCGGATACTGCAAGTATTGTAGAGAATCATCGAAGCGGCTTCCGGCGTCTCGACCTGCCGGTATCCCCGGGACAGCAGGACGCCGGCGACTTTCTCCGAGTCGTGATCGTTCATCTGGCAGCCGAAGGTCTCCAGAAAAAAAGTTCCTCGTCCTTCGGCAGTCACACCTTGGACCACGCCGGAAAATGCAGGTTGGCCGGTGAGTCTCTCCAGACCGATGTCAAACAGACGGCTCATGCTGAATTCGCAGTTTAACACACCTCCTAGGTGCGGCATGCTCGCGGTTGCAGCCTGTTCAGCGCGCTATCTTGTGTTTCCCTATATGCATCAAAATAAGAAACACCTGCATCCTACTGGTTGCAGCCTCTAGGTGCGTGTGCTACGTTTCTTAAGCCCAGAGCAATTTTGTTTTCACTGAGGGGTACATCATTTTTCTGTTCACAACGATATTTGTCACCGATTTCTTCGAGATTCTCAAACAAACTGGCTGGGTCGCGCGCGGGGTTTTGGCGCTTCTCCTGATGTTCTCCGTCATTTCCTGGGCCATGATTTTCCAAAAGCTGGGAGTCTTCGGCCGCATTCGCCGGCAGAGCGATCAGTTTCTTCGCATCTTCCGCGCCACGCGCGGCGTTGCGAACCCGCAAGCGCTGGCTTCCGCGGGCTCCCCGTTTTCAACGGTCTACGCGGCAGGCTATCGCGAGCTGCAGAGTCAGGTCGGCGGCAGCACCGGCAATCCGCATCCGCCCAAGCTCAAAAGTTTGCAGGCTGTAACGGTCAGCATGCAATTGGCCGCCGCCGACGAAGTTCGCCGCGTTGAAAAAGGCATGTCCTGGCTGGCCACCACCGGCTCCGTGACGCCCTTCATCGGTCTCTTTGGAACGGTGTGGGGCATCATTGACGCCTTCTCCGGCCTGGGCAGCGCCGGTGCCGCCAGCCTTCGTGCGGTTGCTCCCGGCATTGCCGAAGCCCTGGTGACCACCGCCGCCGGCCTCGCCGCAGCGATCCCGGCCGTCATTTTCTACAATCAATTTTTGCAGAATATTCGCGATCTCGGACAGCGACTGGACACGTTCGCACTGGAAGTGTCCGCACAAATTGAAAAAACATTTAACTAGGATTCGGCGGCCGTCCTGACCCGGCCGCATTTAGAGATTCAGAGAAGATGCCGCAACTTTCCAAATCGACGCAGACTTCGCTCTCCGAGATCAACATGGTCCCATTTGTGGACGTGGTTCTCGTGCTGCTCATTATTTTCATGATCACGGCCCCAATCCTCCAGTCTGGCATCGAAGTCGACGTTCCCAAAACCCGCACGGTGAAAGAAATCAATCAGGAACGCCTGGTCGTCACCGTGGACAAGGCGCAGCGCATCTATCTTGGCAACGAGCCGATCAACATTCACCAGCTCGGTTCACGAATCAAGTCGCAATTGAAAAACAAGCAGGAAGGTGTCTTCCTCCGCTGCGATGAAACAGTTCCCTTCGGCAGCTTTGCCGCCGTTGTGGACGCGCTGCGGCAATCCGGCATCAATAACATCAGCATCGTCACCGAGCCCATCACCAATCGCGCGCGCACTCAATAAGCATGACTACCGCAGTCGCCAATCCGCAAGACCAGAGCCTCCGGCAGTTCCTCATCTATTCCATCATCATGCACACGAGCGTCGCCTTGATGATTGCCGTTTCGGCTTATATTCAATTTCGAGAGAATCGCTGGGGCGGTATCGGAGGCGAACTCGGCGGCACGAAAGTGAGTCTGGTCAGCGCTGCCGGTATACCCATGCCAAAGGAAACGGTCGTCACCGAGAGCAAGGCCGTGGATCCGACCAAGGGTCTCTACAAAGAAGAACCGCCAAAACCACCTGAGCCCAAGACCGACGCCACGAAAATCCCCAAGTTTGAAAAAGAAAAGCCTCTGCCGCCTTCGCGCCCCTCCAGAACATTGGAAAACAAAACTCCGATCCCGGAAAACGCCGTTCCCTATGGCAAGCGCGGCAATCCTGATCTCCCAACAGGGTATTCACAAACGCCAGGCGGTGGGTCCAGCGGGGTTAGCGTACAGGGCCAGGGCGGAGCCGATTTTGCTGCCCGCTACGGCTGGTACATTGAAGGAGTGAAGAACAGAATTTACGGAAACTGGCAACAATGGACCATTGATGCAGCTGCTCGCGCGTCGCGGACCATGCACTGTGCGATTACGTTTACGATTAATCGCGACGGCACGCTCAAGGACGCCCACATTGCTGAATCCAGTGGAAATACGTCCTACGACAATTCAGCTTTGCGGGCCGTGCTCAGCTCCAGCCCCGTAACAAAACTGCCCGGTGATTATTCTGGCGGATATGTGATCGCGACACTGGATTTCAATCCACCGTCGATTCGATGAGGAGTGGTCTATGTTCGTTGCAGCTAACAAAGATGTCGGAGGTGAGGGTGCATTCAAGACTCAGAAGTCTTAGTTCATGTTTGATTCTCGCCTTCCTCGTTCTGGGCGCGAAGCCTGCCGTGGCCCAGGATTGGTTTCGTACCGCGATCGGCATGGACGCCAACAAACCTCGCCTGGCCATCGCCGACTTCGCGGCCCGTTCCGACTCCGCCAAGCCTCACGCTTCCCTTTTCACGAAGGTCGTTCGCGACGACCTTCAATTCAGCGGCATCCTCGAACTCGCCAGTCCCAGTTTCTATCCGCCGCAAGCCCCCAGCGTTCCCGCCGAAATGAAACCTGCCGTTTGGATCGATCCCCCCACAAACGCCAATTTCCTCGGTCTTGGTAATCTCTCCGAGTCCACCGCCGAAGTCGCCATTGAAGCCTGGCTCTACGATGTTCGCAGCCCTTCCTCACAAGCCGTGGTTGGCAAAGTCTATCGCGGTGCACCGACCGATGCGCAGGTGCGTAAATTCGCCCATCAATTCGCCGACGAAATTATCAGCAAGCTTTCTGGCGGCCTCCCCGGCGTAGCCGCAACGCAAATCGCCTTCGTGAGCTCGCGCGGCGGCGCCAAGGAAATCTGGGTGATGGATTACGACGGCTCCAACCAGCGCCCGCTCACTTCCCTGAAATCGATTTCGCTCACGCCGCGGTGGTCGCCTGACGCTTCGCGCATCGCCTTCACCTGCTTCGCTCCCAATCTCGGCCTCACCAGCGCGCAGATCTGCATGTTTTCCATGGATACCGGCAAGCTCGTTTCGTTTCCCCGCTTCCGCGGCACGAACATCACTCCTGCCTGGTCGCCCGACGGGACGCAGATTGTCTTTTCGTCCTCGATGCAGGGCAATCCCGAACTTTACGTAACGGACGTCAACGGCGGCCGCCCCAAACGCTTGACTATGGTCAATGGCGCAAGCATGTCTCCCAGTTGGAATCCAAAGACCGGCCAGACCATCGCCTTCGTCAGCGATCGCGGCGGCACTCCGCAGCTTTATCTAATGAATTCCGACGGCACCAGCACTGCAAAACTGGACCTCCCCGACAAGGGCTACGTCATTGATCCGGCTTGGGCGCCGAACGGCCAGCTCCTGGCCTTCAGTTGGCGCCGCCCCAATGACAACTACGACATTTACATCATGGACGCGGCGACCCAGCAGATTGTTGAGTTGACCCGCGACCAGGGCCGCAACGAACGTCCCAGTTGGGCCCCCGACGGCCGCCACCTCGTCTTCGAGTCCACCCGCGGAGGTTCGCGGCAGATCTGGGCCATGCTTGCCGACGGTTCCCAGCCTCGCCAGCTAACGACCGCCGGCCACAACGAGTCGCCCAACTGGTCGACCCGGTAGGATGGCCAAGGAGTGTGGCGCTCAAATGTGCAGGCTATTTTTAATATATCGTGATACGAGATATTACCCGGACCCAGCCCGCTGGTGTTAGGATATTGGCTCTGGTGGGACGAACACGGGAACTTCACTGAGGAGGAATCTGCATGAGACTGGTTTCACGCTCGCATTATCGCACCGGCCTGATCGCGGCGCTTGTCGCCGCTGCTTTTACCTTTGGTTGCGCCAAGAAGCCCGTCGCGCAAACACCAGCAGCACCCGCGCCCGCTCCCGCTGCGGCACGTCCCACAGTGACGTTGCAGGCCAGCTCTACCTCCATCAACAAGGGCGAATCCTCGACCCTGAGCTGGAATTCCACCGACGCGACAGAACTCTCCATCGCGCCGGAAGTCGGAGCCGTCACCGCCCAGGGTTCGACAAAGGTTTCTCCCGCCGATTCGACGGCCTACACCATTACCGCTACGGGTCCCGGCGGTTCCGCTACCGCCACCGCAACCGTCTCCGTGAATGCGCCACCGCCACCGCCGCCCCCGCCAACAGCGCCCACGGACGACGAACTCTTCTTGAGAGAAGTGCGCGATGCCTATTTCGACTTCGACAAGGCTGATATTCGTCCCGACGCCCGCGCCGCGCTCTCGACAACCGCGGATTTCCTGAAGAAGTATCCGCGGTTCAAGGTAACCATCGAAGGCCACTGCGACGAGCGTGGTTCGACGGAATACAACCTTGGCCTCGGCGACCGCCGCGCCAGCGCCGTAAAACAGTTCCTTGTGTCGCTCGGCATTTCTGCGGACCGGCTGAGCACCGTCAGCTACGGCAAGGAAAAGCCCTTCTGCATGGAGAGCAACGAGTCTTGCTGGCAGCAAAACCGCCGCGGTCACTTCGTGAAGGCGAACTAAGCTGTCGCCTTGCACCCGTTCGCGACGATGACCGATTGGTGACTTCCAGAGCTGCCGGGCCCGGCAACCCCTTGCCCGCCCGCAGCTCTCTTAGTTAGAGTGAAAACTTACTTCCCCGGCCGGTATGGTTTTCTGGCTGCCTGCGGCTGTCTATTTTTTGAAGCGTTTCGGAGCTTTAGGAGGATTGCTTATGCGTATGCGTAATGTCGCCATGTTTAGCGCCGCCATTCTGGCCGGCGCACTCGCCGGAAGCCTGGTCGGTCCGCGCCCCGCTGAAGCCGTCGCCCGGGAGCTCATCGAGCTTCAGCGCGACGTCACCTCCCTGCTTCAGGGCCAGAAGGATCTCGCCACTCAGCTCACCCAGGATCACACCGGCATGCGCACCATCGTCGACCAAACCAATTCGAGCCTCGGCAAACTCGAAGGCACCATGGGCTCGCTCCAGAAATCCGTCCAGGATGTTCAGGCCAATTCCGGCGCGCGCCTCGACACCATGTCCACGCAGGTCCAGGGACTCTCGGACAACCTCGAGGAAATCAAGTCGCGCCTCGGCAAGCTCAACCAGCAACTCGTCGATCTCCAGAACTCCGTCCAGAGCGTAGACGCCAAGATCTCCGGCGCCGCCCCGGCAACGGGAACCGCGAGCCCCACCGCTTCCACGGCTGGATCCCCCGCTATGCC
>QHYE01000115.1 GCA_003224055.1 Acidobacteriota bacterium
AAGGGGTCTTGTAGAAGAACCACGAACGATTCCTTGCTTCCTATATCCTTGATGCCGTGGCCGACAAACCAGACCTCTTTGTCGAATAGCAGATACCTATCGTGTAGCTCGTGCGAGGTAGGATAGGCCTTAAATTCTGCGTTCGGGAATTCTTTCTTAAACCTCGTCACCTCACGTTGAAGATGACCCAGATTCTTGGACGGGTGGGTGGTTAGAAATCGGATCCGACGGTGCTTCTGGAAGTCTTGTAGAAAATCGAGCGATTCCATGCCGAAATATTTGTCCAGGATTCGCACATCTCCACTCGCTTTTTTCATGGCCTCTTTCACCACAAATCGTCTATCAGACCATGGCGCTTTTCCAGTGACGCGGAGCGTGAGGGGCCCTTGGTTTCCAGCCCGCTCCTCCAGGAATCTTTCTCCTTGTCCCACGATTCGGAACTCCGTCTGTTGGCCCTTACCTTTCCTTGCGACAGCATCTCCAGCTCGGGCGAGTGCCCGCTGTACGCGCACGGAATTCAAACTAACGTCCGATCGAAGAAGCAGCTCTGAAATTACGCTAGCTGTGATGAATTCCGGGTAGACATCGGAAAGTTTGGCTTCCTTTAACCCCCAAAGGCACTTCAGCAAGGGGGTATCGCAACCCTCGACTTGCGGCAGGCGTCGAATGACGGATGACGCCAGCCCGTGAGGTTTCTTGGTGGACATAGCTCTAAGATCCTGGTGGATATTTTTGAATCCAACGGTAGCTTCCTCTTTTCCCGTGCCGTGTCAGAAATCTGGCTCTTTCAAGTGCCTTGGCCAGGGAGGGCTTTGGGAAGTTGCAATCTATTTTGCCGAGTTCCTCATCGACTGCCTGGAATTCCCTCTCAATTTTGAAAACGCTCTTTTGGTGCAGTCTCTGCAAAGCATCTGTTGGAGTGCGCGGATGACCCGAAGGCGCGGACGCCGAATGCGCCGACTTTGGCATCCCGTGCTTCGTGGATGAAGGCCTTGCGGTCGACCCTTTCAACTTCAGCTCCACATCCCCTTCAAAAACGTGGCCGGTGTCGTCTTTTAATACGAAAGAGAGCTTCATTGTCATATCTCCCAGTTATAGCCAGAGCCTACGTGCGCTCTTACAAATTACGAGACATAGGCGACCTGTTTTCTTCCCCCGGTTGCCTTAGAGGCCTTGCGGAGTTCTCTACGCCGTTGGAGGCGCAGCAGCGCCATCGCGACTCGGTCAGGCTCGCACGGATATTTTGTTTGCAGGCGCGCGTGAACTTCGCTCGAGGTTTTCGCTGAATCGAAAAAGCCCGTATCGCGCAGCTTCAAAATATGGTCCGGGAGCGCCATCCCCTCTGCCTTCCTAGGCCTCGCCTTTACTTCCTTCGGTTGTCGAGATCCAAAAACGGCCTCTTCGAGACGCTCGATCCGTTTAAGGATTTGTTTCGTAGACTTGTCTTTTTCGGTAGTCATTTCGTCCTCATGCTATCCGCGTCTCCATTCAAGAAATCCAAAGTCATTCTGCCCTACGGCTCAATATTTGTCTAGGACAGTCGATAGTCACTTCTGTGAGAACATGCCTCTATCTCGGCAGTGCATACCTGGAGCACCGGGCGACATTGTCGGCGGATGCTTGCTTCTCACAGTTCCGTCACGCATTGGAGTACTTCCAAACCTGCTTGTTTCCCGTGCTCACCCGCTCACGCCTCATTTCTCGTCTACGCACCAGTGCCTGCATCACCCCGCTCAAGGTGGTAAGCGGATAGTGCCATCCTCTTGAGCCTAGGGCCTCTCGGACCTCACTTAGAGATCGCTGCGGCTTAAAGAATCCTTCGGACCTTATGGCGAGGATTCTCTCCGTTAGGGTGCGCGGTTGCTGTTTCCTGCCGGACTGTGCTTTAGACGGTGGGGACTGGATCTGCTCACCTGAATCAGCATCGGCCAGTAGTTTTGCCAAAATCGTCTGAAATGCAGCGGTTTTCAGCGGTCCCTCCGCCATGCCCGCCACAGCGCGCTCTGCCCTTTTCCTTGCCTGAACCAACGAATCGTCCGCCATTAGAACTCCTTTCCCACAGAAATCACATTATTCCTCTGTATTATACAATACGATAGCCACGCTCCAAATATCTATTTCTGTGAGAACATGCCTCTATCTCGGCAGTGCATACCCGGAGCACCGGGCGACATTGTCGGCGGATGCTTGCTTCTCACAGTTCCGTCACGCATTGGAGTACTTCCAAACCTGCTTGTTTCCCGTGCTCCACCCGCTCACGCCTCAGTTCTCGTCCTCGTAGGGTGGGGGATCAGGCGTGTTTTGGAGCTTGGCCGGGGCCCGTGCGGGCGAATGGGCTAGCTGGTGCAGTCAAACGAGGCGGGAGCTTGCCGGAGGCGAGGACGTCGAGGGCGCGGAGGCGGGCGGTGAGTTCGACGGCGGTCAGGCGGCGCTCGCGGTAGAGGCTGCGGAGAAAATCACCGGCGGAGCGATCCCTTTTCTGCGAGTTGCACTGCAAACAGCAGGAGACGAGGTTGCGATAGGAATTGCTGCCGAAGGAGACGCGTGGGACAACGTGATCGAGGCAGCGAATCATAGGCGTAAGCCGACGCAGGCAATAGAAACAGCGTCCGCGTTCTCGGACATGGATGGCATGGCGCAGAGCCCTGGTTTTCAGGAAGTCCTGCTCGAAGTCGAGGCAACGAGGAAGGGGCCTGGCGTCGCGGCGGCGGATCATTTTGTGGCGGGTGGCACGAATTTCGTCGGGCAAGCGCACCTCGACGAGATGGCCGGCTTTGCTGCGTTCGACCAGGCGCAAAGCGCCGTGGGCGATCAGACGGCGCACGGCCCAACGGGCGGGGTTGGTGGAGAGGCGAGCACCACGGGCGAGCCAGGCAATGGAGAAGCGGAGCCGGGTCCTTCCTTCGAGACGACTGTGCCGGAGGAGATGAGAATAGACGGCGCGGTCCGTGATGGACAAGCGCAGCCGGGGAACGAGAAAGTCTTCGAAGTGTTTCCAGATGCGTGAGGCGTTGAGCGTTTTGTTTTTCATGGTTTAGGTCCAGAGGAAGTAGGGGCACGATACATTGCCCCTGTTTGGGGACGCGCTAAAGCGCGCCCTCACAACGCCCCCTACAGCGATTTGGGACGAGGATTTGCGACAACTAGGGCAAAGCAGAAAGCAAGAACGGAAGCCGGCGCAGAACGGCCGCGAGGCTAGAAGGGCCAGTATGGTCAAACGTTGAGTTTTCAGCAGGCTGAAAGCCAGGGCGAACCGGGGCAGACCACCCGCAAAAAGAAAAAGGGCAAGTCGCGTGAGCCGCAACTTGCCCTACAAATAGCATACCGGATCGGAAGCCTTTGGCAAGACCTGTTTCTTGTCTTGCAACACGGTCAGATGGGGGACTTTTAATCTGACGTAGCGCCAGGCTTCAGCCCGGCATCTTCTCGGCTCTCCGGCGGATGGCCCGGAGCCACATCACGCGAATCAGTGCGCTACCCGGGTAGATCACGCGCCAATACGCCGCAAAATTTCTTCGCGCCGAAGCGTCGGTGGCATAGATGCGCGTCTCCGTCGTCACCAGTGTTTCCCCGTTGGCTGTGTCCTCGACTCGAAAATTGATGGCCCCCAGCGCAAAGCCCGGCGCGTGCAGCGCTTTGAAATCGTCCGGCGTCGGATCTTTCTTCGGCCGCCACCCTTTGGGGGCGCCCACCAGCGTTCCCAGGACGATCTCCCGGTCCGGCTCTTCCGCCAGGAGCATAAAGCTCGTCCGCGTGGCCACATCGAGCAAGGGCATCTTCTCCGGCGCGTTCAAAATGCCCTCGGGCCCGCGCCGCCCGAATCGCCGGATCCACGTCAGCGTGCGGAACAGCGTAATCTCATTCGCGGGCACCTCGCGGATCGCCTGGTATACGCGCTCGCGCGGTGCTTTGACGCGAATGCTATGAAACTCGGCGAACTGGTACGCGGGCACAAAATCGTCAAGAATCGTTGTCCGTGCTGCGATTTTCTTCTCCGCCGCCGGCAAATTCACGCCAATCAAGAAAAGTACAACTCCGCACAACAACACGACAATGCCGTGCGGCCGGCCGGCGATCCCCATGAATTTTAGCGGGCGAATCAGGGAGACGCCGCCAAGGAGCATCGCGGCGAGGGCCGCATACACGAGAATCGTGCCGATGAGATTCATGAGAGGAGACTTCGAGCTACAGTTTGAACAATTCGCGCAGGCGCCGGATCTGGGCGCGGCTGACGGGAATTTCGGTTTGCTTCTTGTCGTTCATTTTCAGCATGTAGCTGGATTTGAACCACGGCACCACTTCCTTGATGTGATGAATGTTCACCAGGTACGAGCGGTGCGGGCGCCAGAAAGATTCGGAGTCGAGGGCGGCATTCATCTCTTCGAGCGTGCGGTAATTGGAAGTTCCCTCGGTGTCTCGCGCCGTCACGGAGATCAATCCATCTTGAATGGATGCGAAGACCAGATCTTCTCCATCGACGAGAAGAAGACGCTGCTGCGATTTCACCAGCAATTTCACGGGCGGTGAAGAACTCGGCCTCGCTCCACCGAGCTGGTTCATCAACTGTTCCAAGCGCTCCGCGGGACTCGTCTGCGCCTCGATTTCGCGGCGCGCACGCTGGATGGCTTTCGAAATGCGCGCTTTGTCGAACGGTTTCAAAACGTAGTCCACCGCGTTCACGTCGAACGCCTGCACAGCGTAGTGGTCGAACGCCGTCGCAAAAACCACGTGCGGCACTTTCATTTTGCGCTCGACGAGTTTTTTCAAAACGCCAAATCCATCCAGCCCTGGCATCTGCACATCCAGAAATACCAGGTCCGGCGAGTGTTCCTTGATCAAAGCAACGGCTTCCACACCGTTTTTTCCCTGCCCGATCACGTTGATTTCCGGAAAACCTTTCAACAGGTACGCCAACTCGTCGCGCGCCGGCTTTTCGTCATCCACGATGATGGTGTTTATGGGCATCTCGGCTTGCTCATGCTCACGCCGGGTTCCCGCCCGGCTCCAGGAAGTTACAGTAGCACACACTTCCATCTGTGTTCTTCCCTTCGTCTTCGGCTAAAATGCCACCGGCTATTAACGAGGACCCATGCCCACCAAACGGCCGCGCGGCGCAAGAATTCTTAGCAGCAAGATCATCTATCAGGGGAAAATATTCGGAATTCGCCGGGACGAAGTCATTGAGCCCAGTGGCGTGCGTGCAACACGCGAAGTCATTACGCATCCAGGCTCCGTCGTCGTGCTCCCCGTTTTGCCTGACGGGCGTATCCTGATGATTCGCCAGTATCGCCATGCCGCGCGGCAGTACCTCTGGGAATTGGTGGCGGGCCGGATCGATGCGGGCGAGAGCCCTCGCAAGGCCGCCGCACGCGAGTTGATCGAGGAAACCGGGTACCGCGCCCGGAAATTTCGAATCTTCCTGGACGTCTTTCCCACCCCAGGGTTTCTGGAGGAGCGCATGTTCATCCTTCTGGCGGAAGGGCTGACGGCCGGAGTCGCCGAACCCGAAGAGGATGAGAAAATTGTTTCCCGCGCCTATAACCGCAAGCAACTGGAAGAGATGATTCGCCGGGGGAAGCTGCGCGACGCAAAATCCATCGCCGGAATTCTCTACTATCTGCGGTTCCTTGCCACGGGAAAACGATTTCCTCGCTGATGTTCGTTAAACCGATTTTATACACATTTGTGAGTACTTATCTTTGCTATAAATCAAGAATGTTCTCTTGACTCGCACTTCGATTCTGGTACACTCCGCGCAATTTGTATTCATAAAGCGGTGCTGAGAATGTCCACTCGCCGCCGTGGGACGAAAAATTTATGAATGCCTGTCAGGAGGCAATCGAAGTGCAAGGAACTGTCAAATGGTTTAATAATTCGAAAGGATATGGCTTCATCGGGCGCGATGATGGCCCAGACGTTTTCGTTCACTATTCCGCAATCACCGGGGATGGATACCGCACATTGCAAGAGGGAGACACGGTCGAGTTTGAAATCGTCCAGGGACCCAAGGGTCCCCAGGCGGCCAATGTTTCGAAACCCGGAGGTTGAGAGCCCCGGGGAAAATGGCCGGCAGGGAGCGCCCCTCTGCCGGCCATTTTCTTTGGAAGTACTGGAGGTTAAGCCCCTCTACTTCCTTTACTTCATGAACCTCCTGCAGCCTGGGCTTATAATATTCTTCCATCATGGACAACAAACAGATCGCACGTATCCTCCGCGAAACGGCGCAGCTTCTGGAAATCGATGGCGCGATCATCGGCCGTTACCGCAGTTACGAAAAGGCCGCCGAACTCATTGACGGTCTGCCGGAATCCATCGAACAGTTGGTCAAGGAACCGGAGAAGCTCAAGGAACTTCCGGGCATCGGCGATCGCATGGTCGAACATCTCGAGGAAATCGTGAAGACCGGCGACTACTCGCTGCGCAAGAAACTACTGAAGAAATACCCCGCGACGATTTTGGATTTGCTGCAGTTGCAGTCGCTGGGCCCGAAGAAGGTCGCGTTCCTCTGGTCGAATTTCAAAGCGGGCACCGTGGCGGACGTGGAGAAACTTGCGAGGGAAGAAAAGCTGCGCGACCTGCCCGGCTTCGGGGAAAAGAGCGAGCAGAACATTCTCAAAGCAGTCGAGGTGTTTAAGAAATCTTCGGGGCGGTTTCATTTGGACAAAGCGGAAGCCGCCGCACACAAGATCGCGGCGCACATCAAGGCGGCGGGCAAAGCCGTGGACTCCGTGACGCCCGCAGGCTCTTTGCGGCGCGGAAAAGAAACGGTTGGGGATCTGGATCTTCTTGTCACTCTTGCCGACGGGCACACGTCGCAGAAGCACGTGGACGCGCTGGCCAAGCACATCCTTACATTTCCCGGCGTCGATCAAACGCTGGCGCACGGCGAAAACAAGGTTAGCTTCACGCTGCAGGACGGATTACAAGTTGACGTCCGGCTGCTGGAAAAAGAAAACTTCGGAGCGGCGCTGCTTTATTTCACCGGTTCAAAAGAACACAACGTCACTTTGCGCGGCCGCGCCAACGACATGGGATACACGCTGAACGAATACGCCCTGGCGACTCTGAAGGGCGAGAAGCGCGTTGCGGGCCGCACGGAAGAGGAAATCTATTCGAAGCTCAAGCTCGATTACATTCCGCCGGAACTTCGCGAGAACACGGGCGAGATCGCAGCAGCGGAACAGCATAAGCTCCCGCATCTCGTCACGCTGAAGGATATGAAGGGCGACCTGCAAATGCATAGCACGGCCAGCGATGGAAAGAATTCCATCGAAGAGATGGCCGAAGCGGCGCGAGCGCTTGGGCACCAGTACATCGCGATCACGGACCACTCGAAAGCGGTGACGGTGGCCAACGGGCTCGACGAAAAACGCACGGCCGCGCACATCAAGAAAATCCACGCCGCCAACGACAAAGG
Organism: Acidobacteriota bacterium; assembly: GCA_003224055.1. GTDB lineage: Bacteria > Acidobacteriota > Terriglobia > Acidiferrales > UBA7541 > Acidiferrum. The sequence goes on from QHYE01000115.1 coordinate 7,418, forward strand.
CCTCGGCATCCAGGTGCTGGCAGGGGCCGAAGTGGATATCCTCAAGGACGGCTCCCTCGACTACTCCGACGAAATCCTGGCGCAGCTCGAGGTGGTGGTCTGTTCGATCCATTCGTATTTCAATCTCGATCGCGCCGCCATGACCGATCGTATGCTCGCGGCCATCGAGAATCCGTACACCCAAATCATTGCCCACCCGACGGGGCGGCTGCTTCTGCGGCGCGATCCCATCGACTACGACATGGAAAAAATTCTTGCGGCTTGCGCCAAACACGGAGTGGCGATGGAGTGCAACTCCTATCCCGACCGCCTGGACCTCAAGGACGTCTACCTTCGGATGTGCAAGGAACGCGGCGTCAAGGTCGTTATTTCCACCGACTCCCATAGCACCGGGAACCTTTCTTTCATCCAGTATGGCGTAACCATGGCGCGCCGAGGCTGGCTGGAAAAGCACGACGTCATCAATACCCTGCCCACCGCTGAGTTCCTGGGCGCGCTTCGTCCTAAACCCGGCGCCGCAAAACAGAGAGCCGCAAATCCTAAGAAGGCCGCTGCACGGCACTGAGTGGAACCTGGCGAATAGCCGCTTCATTGAGGTAGGAAGGCGATCACAAGGTGGCGAGTGCAGCTTTTGGCGTGGTTGCCATGTTCGATTCAGACACAGGCAAATCCCAAGACCGACCGAAGGGAAAATCATCGCGGATCACCACACACAGGTAAGTGCTTTGCTGTCAAGCAGTGCAAGCCGGTCATCGCTCGGACGTCGATGTGCGGGGTTTCCGGCGGGTTAGTGCGCAAGGAGGAAGGTATGGCAAATCTTTGGCAAGACTTGCGATTCGCGTTGCGCATGCTGGCGAAAAACCCAGGCTTCACTCTGATTGCGGTCTTGACGCTTGCTCTAGGGATCGGAGCTAATACCGCGATCTTCAGCGTCCTCGACTCGGTCTTGCTGCGCTCGCTCCCCGTGCCGCATCCTGAGCAACTGGTCACCCTTTCGGATCCAGACGAGCATGGTTCCAGTTTTGGAAGTGAGGGCGGCGACCGCTCTCTCCTGGCCTACTCAGAGTTTGAATACTTCCGGGATCACAACGAGGTCTTCTCAGGAGTATTCGCGGCAGACAGCAGTCTTCCGCAATTGGAAGTCGCCATCACTGATTCCTCGTCCAGCAGGGGCGCGCAAAAAGAGTCCGCTAGAGTCCGCCTTGTCAGCGGAGATTACTTCGCCACGCTTGGAGTCACTCCCGCCGCTGGCACGTTCTTCACACGCGAAGTGGACCGCGCCAGGGGCGGCTCGCCAATCGCGGTCGTCAGCTACGCGTTCTGGGAGCAACGCTTTGGTCTTGACCCGCTGGCACTCGGCAAAACAATACAGATTCGCCAAACATCATTTCAAATTGTGGGCGTCACTCCCCCGGGATTTTTTGGAGAGACCGTCGGAGCGTTCCCTGATCTTTGGATCCCCATGATGATGCAGGACTCGGTCTACCCGGGGCGCGATCTCCTCAGTCCTGCGCAAGACCTGACGAACATGCACATATGGCTTCAGGTCATCGCTCGGCTCAAGCCCGGGGGCACCCCGGAACAGGCCAAGGCCAGCGTCAATGTCGTATTCAAGAACCTGCTGGAATCCAAGGTTGGCACTTTGATCTCGGCGGATGAGCGCCGTCACGCTCTCAATCAGCGGATTAATCTGCAACGAGCGGCACAAGGTTCCTCGGTGCTCCGCGCGCATTTTGGCCAGCCGCTAAAGATTATGATGGCCCTGGTGGGACTTGTGCTTCTCATCGCTTGCGCCAACGTAGCGAACCTCTTGCTCGCTCGCAGCGCGGGGCGGCAAAGAGAATTCGCCATGCGCATTGCCATCGGCGCGGGGCGCGCGCGCCTGATCAGGCAATTGCTGACGGAGGGCCTCCTCCTCGCAGTATCGGGCGCCGCCACAGGTTTGCTGATCGCGCACTGGGCCGACGCACTTCTGCTGCGCATGGTTTCCGGCGTAGCATCCGGACCTTCGAGCATCCACCTCGATTTACAACCTGATGCACGCGTGCTCGGTTTCACCCTGGGCGTGACGCTGCTCACCACAATCCTCTTTGCCTTGATTCCCTCCTTGTACTCGACGCGGCTCGATCTCACCCCGGTCTTGAAGTCCACTCCAACCGGTGCGTTCAGCGAGGCGTCGCACCGGCGCTTCCCTGCAGGTAAAATCCTGGTCGTCATTCAGGTCGCCGTTTCCGTAATTCTCCTCGTTTCCGCTGGGCTCTTTGTCCGCAGCCTTTCCAAGCTCAGCGAAGTAAAACTCGGCTACAACCGCGAAAATCTAATTCTCTTCCGAGTCGATGCCGCCCCCGGAGGCTACAAAGGAGCATCGATTCCCCTCTTTCAACTCAATTTGCTAGCAAAAATTTCCGCGATCCCCGGCTTGCGCGGGGCCACCGTTTCCAAGAACGGCCTCTTCAGCCACTCGGAATCAGCCGATCCGATCGCCGTCGAAGGCTATGCCTCCAAGGCCGGCGAGGAAATGCATTCACGCATGGATCATGTCGGCCCAAGATACTTTTCCACGCTCGGAATTCCCATTTTGATGGGGCGGGAAATTGAAGCGCAAGACACTGCCGTCAGCGTTCGCGCCGCCGTCATAAACCAGACCTTCGCGCGCCGCTTCTTCCCCAACAGCAATCCCATCGGTAAGCACGTCCGCGATACGTATTCCGGCAATCCCGCCGAGATGGTCGTTGTGGGTGTCGCCGCGGACGCCAAGTACAACAACTTGCGCGAGAAGCCTTTGCCTCGTATTTATGCTCCTCTCGCCAATCCCATGTGGGAAAATCCTGCCGCCGTCTATGAAGTGCGCACGTATGCCGATCCTCAAGTGGTGGCCGCCGCACTCCGCCAAGTTGTCCAGGAAACAGCTCCCACTCTTCCGCCCATCGAAGTGCGCACGATGTCGGGGCTGGTTGACGACTCCCTGCAAACCGACCGCTTCATCCAGCAGCTCGCCAGCGCTTTCAGCCTGCTGGCTCTGCTCCTCGCCGCCATTGGCCTCTACGGCTTGATGGCCTATACGGTGTCCCGCCGGACGAGGGATATCGGAATCCGGCTGGCGCTGGGCGCGGAGCAAGGGAACATTCTTTGGCAGGTTCTTCGTGAGACGCTGGTGCTCGTACTGATGGGAATCATCATTGGTGTGCCTCTTGCGCTGGGTGGGACTCATCTGGTGCGCAGCATGCTATTTGGGCTAGGCTTCGCGGACCCCGTGGCTATTCTGTTTGCGGCAACTCTTCTGACAATTGTTGCTGCACTTGCCGGCTTTCTGCCGGCGTGGCGCGCTTCTCAGGTGGATCCGATGGTCGCGCTACGATACGAGTGATACTTCGCAATTCGGGCGCTCAAACCGCCCGTTCAGTCGGCTACAAGGACGGCTCGCTCCGCATGTGCAAGGAACGCGGCGTCAAGGTGGTCATTTCGACCGATTCCCACAACACCAGCAACCTCGCGTTCATCCACTACGGGGTCACCATGGCGCGCCGAGGCTGGCTGGAAAAAAATGACGTCATCAATACCCTGCCCACTGCCGAATTTCTTCAGGCCCTCCGTCCAAAACCGGGAGCCGCGCACAAAAAGCGCGCCGCGAAAGCGAACCGCTAGCATGCTTCCAAAACCATGGGCTGCGATACTAGCGCCGCGTCAGTTGGTTTGCCACATTGCCCTAATAACAGGCCCCTCGGTGCTGAGAAGGACTGCCCTTAGGTGCGTGGACGTGCCCTTCGACCCAAATAGTACCCAACGATCGCACCGACTATAGCTGATATCAAGACTTCTGCTACATCGTACCTACAAGGCCAGACCGGACAAGCCAGCGTTGAAAGCCATACCATCATGGAATCCTCCATTCATCGCGAACGTTTCCTAACCGGGGCCCGGGGCCTAGGGCCTAACACCGAGATGTTAGTTCTTGCTCGTCATCTCCTGCCATTCATGAAGCGCCTGCTGGCGAACGGCCAAGTCATCGGCGTTTTGCCAGATTCGGAGGAATTCCTCGTACTCGCTGCGCGCCTTGGTGAGGTCATGCACACGGTAGACCCTAGCAAGCTGGAGGTGAGCCACGACCCAATCTGCGGGGAAAGAATCCTGGAGAATTTCTCCTCGATCCTCTATGACCTGTCGCCAGCCCGCCGCTGCTCGGTCCCAATCATGCTGAGCCTGATAGGCGCGTGCCAAACCCTCGTGCGACGCAAATCGCGGATATTCTGTCACAGCCGCCGAGAACAATTCGACAGCTTGCGTGAGTCTCCCTTGCGCCAACGCAATCTCTCCTGCTAGATCATGAAAGCAGCTCTTGTTGAAGGAGGTAGGGAAGTTTAACCCAAGAAGTTCCAACTTGTGTAGCACACTCTCGGCCGATTTGGGGTCTCCTATGAGGGCGTATAGCGTGCCTGCCCTTCGTAGATCTTCCGCTTGCAGAGCTTCTGGCTCACCGGCAGTCAGGATGAGTTCTAACTCACGGCGCGCTGGGGCAATCATGCCCCGCTCGACGAAAACACGTGCGAGCAAGTAGCGGCGCAGAAGCCCCGCGGACTTGCTAATCTGAGTTTGGTCCCAACGAATGCCCGCCTTGAGCTGCTCGGCCGCAGAAGCGAGCTTGCCCTCGTAAATCGCGGTGCGGGCGAGGTACAGCCGACCAATATTCTGGTACATTTTCCCCGACTCTTGGAGATAGCTGAATTCCTGGCGGGCTTCATTCACTTTTCCTTGTCCCAGGAGCGCCAATCCCAAACCCCAGTGAAGACTCGGTGTTTGCAGGCCTCGGGTTGCAGCCTGCCGGTATACTTCTAGCGCCTCAGCATTTTCATTTCTTCGCGCGAGAACGCGGACCAAGTAGCTGTATGCAGGTGTAGAGAAAGGATTGAGTTTCAATACTTGCCGCAGATATTTTTCGGCGTTGCCGGGGTTGCCGGCGTCAAGATAGGCAAGAGCGAGCTCGTACTGAGCATCCGGATCGTCAGGATTGAGATTCACCAACAAGACCAGACTTTCCACGGCTTTTTCATACTGTCCCTGGACGGAGAAGTAGCTTCCTTCAATCAAGCGCTGCTCGTCGTTAGTCACAGTGTTGCGCAAGTTATAAGCGCGCCTCAGGTGTTCGAGTTACTTCTCACGGTTTCCCACGGATAAATAGAGGCGTGCCAATCGCCTATGAGCCATGGCAAAGTCCGGATCCAACTCCAAAGCACTTTGCAATAGCACCTGCGCTTTATCCGCATCCCCTTGTGCCATAGCATCAGTGGCGCGCGAGTATAGCTGCAGAGCTTCCAGGGATCGCGTCGTCACTTTTGCCAAGGGCAAGCTGTTATCATTGATACCAGTAAGAGATTCTCCCAGATCCGTGCGGACCCGCCTGGCCAGGAGATCGACCCGGTCAAAGAGCTCTTCTTTTCGCGTGAATTGTTCGCTTTCTGCGAATAGCAAGTCGCCAGTAGCTGGCTCTAGCGCACGGACGGTGATTTGAAACCTGCCCCCACTGTTGCGAATGCTGCTGGCCAGCAAGACTTGAACGTTTTCCCGCTGACAGATTTCACGGCCCAGAGCTTCGTCGACGTGCGCGACATCTTTCCTCTTCATGCGGAATAAGGCTTCAAAAATGCGTGCTTGCGGAAACACATTTAGGTAATGCGATTGCTGCAGGGCGATAGTTAATCCTTCACGCAGCGTTTTATCGAAAAACTCTTGTTCTGTGAGGTTTTCGGGATCGGCAATGAGTAGCCAGCCATGGTTGGCAAATATCGGAGCGCGAGGGTGGCCGAGCAAGCGGTCGCGCCAACCGCCGACGTTCATTGCCGCCAGGCCTACGGCAAGAGTCAGCAGCCCGGCCGCGCCGTAACCGATCATCCTGGCAACCCTGCCCCGAACTGACGGTGGAGGAGGCGGCGGGTAGCTGGAGGAAGGTGACACGAGCCGCTGCAAGTCCACGAGAAGTTCTTTTGCGGACTGGTAGCGCCGATCAGGATCTTTGTCCAAACACTTCAGGATGATGGCCTCGAGCGCGGTGGAGATGCGCGGGTTGAGTGCGCGTGGCGTGACGGGGGGCTGGTGAAGGATCGCATCCATGAGCCGAGAGGTCAGCTCTTCCGGGAAGGCCCTGCGGTCGGTGGCCATCTCATAGAGTACGGCGCCAATCGTATAAATATCCGCGCGCGCATCCACTAGATCACCCATGAGCTGCTCGGGTGGCATATATGGAAGTGTGCCTGCAGCCGCTTGCGAGTCGGTAAAGAATTCCGTTGTTCCTTCGCTCACCGGCCGCAACAGCTTCGCCAAGCCAAAGTCCAGTATCTTTGCTCGCCCCTTCGAAGTGATGGCGATATTTGCCGGTTTCAAATCTCGGTGCACGATGCCGCGCTCGTGGGCCTCTTCCAACGCCGCAGCAATCTGTATTCCGAGTGCGACCACTTCTTTCTCTGGAAGCGCCCCTCCGGTAAGGCGCTCCGCAAGCGTCTTCCCGGGGACATACTCCATTACAAGAAAGTCCATCCCGTCCTGGGTGCCAAACTCATAAACGGTTTCGATATTCGGATGGTTGAGCCTGGCCAAGGCCATGGCCTCTTTGCGGAAGTGCCGACGGGCCGTGTCATCGCTCAGGGTGCCGGAGGGCAGAACTTTCACCGCCACCTCGCGATCGAGCTGCTCATCACGGGCACGGTAGACCACACCCATCCCTCCGGCGCCTACTTTTTCGAGGATGCGATAGTGGCCTAGTGTCTGGCCAATCATGAGGAGGGACCTGCTCTGCGCGGACCATGTTAGGTCGCCACCACCGGCAAGTCAACGCGCAAGCCGGAGGTGGCTATTCCCTTCCTTTCGCTGCAGGGCGGAGGCGGCCAGAGGGGAACATTTCCACTCGGACTGACGTATATTGCGTCAGAACCCTACTTTACGGAGGCTTTCTGCTATGAAGCTCATCGTTACCCGCACAGGGTCCATCTGGATGGGAATCGCCTGCGCTGCCCTGCTGGGCTCGACCCTAGTCGCGCCCCGGGTCCGGGCTGAAGAAGTCGTCAAGTCCTACACCGTGGCTGGTCGAGCCAACGTACAGGTGAACACGAATGACGGCGGCGTTCGCATCACCACCAGCGACACCAAACAGGTCGAATTTCGCGTTGAATACCATGGTTACGAGTTGAGCAAGAATCTCACCGTGGAGTCCCGCCAGAACGGCGACACTGTGGAATTGACCGCACGCATTACCGGCCATTGGAACTGGAATTGGGGCAAGAATACCAGGGGATTGCACATTGAAGTCCGGATGCCGCGCGAGGCAGACCTGAAGGTTGAGACCGGCGACGGCGCGGTTCAGGCGGATTCCATCCATGGAAGTGTATTTATCCACACCGGGGATGGTTCCGTGAAAGCAAATTCCTTGACCGGGAGCATCGATCTGCATACGAACGACGGCAGCATCACGGTGGACAGCCTGAAGGGCGACATTCGCCTGCGCACCGGCGACGGGAGCATCGAGGCGCGCGACCTTGACGGGAAAGTGGACGCCGACACCGGCGACGGCCATATCCGTATTTCAGGCCGGTTTGACGCGTTGAACGTGAAGACCGGAGACGGTAGCGTGGACACGCGCGTCCTGCCCGGCTCGAAGATGGTTTCCAGTTGGACGATTCGCACGGGTGATGGGAGCGTGGACCTCGTGCTGCCATCGGATTTTCAAACCAATATTGATGCCAGCACCGGAGATGGGCACATCAGCCTGGGCATTCCGGTGACGGTAGAGGGCACGTTCAGCAATTCGCAAGTCCACGGCAAGATGAATGGCGGCGGCCAGCCTCTTACCATTCATACTGGCGACGGATCCATTCGACTGAGCAAGAGCTAGGTCACAAGCCAAAAAAAGCAGGTACTACCCTGTTGGTTTTAGTACCGGCATGTCGTGCGCAGCTTCCCACACTTGTCCGTTTTTGGCGACTCTTCTACATACTCGTTTCTGCGTAAATCACTGAAAACAAACACGGTTCCTTTGGCAACGAACCTGCACTCCTTCCCGGTGAATCTTCAGGAGATACTGCTGTGATCGTTTTCTTGCTACTGGCTGCCATATTGATACTGGTTGGAATTTCCTTCATCAGTTCGATTGATTTCTCCAACGGCCGCCGCCGCTGAATTCAGTAACGCGGGAGCTAGCGGCTTCGTTCCCTAGCCTGCGTTCCCTGACTCTTCCCGCTTCCCCCAAGTTGGCGCATAATCTCTCTGCAGATTCCCGGTTCATGACCACTTCGCTACCAAACGTCAAACCACCACGCCTGTCGCGCGTCCGCGTTTGGACGGTACTTTTTCTCATTTACTCAGCGATCTTAGTCGTCGAGTTTGAATACAGGTACCTGGACGATCTTTCGCGGCAGCACGCGGGAACTTTTGGCCGGCGACTGCTCGAAGAGGCTACGGGCGTTTATTCCGTCTTTTTGCTTCTGCCGTTTGTTGTCCTATTCGCGCGCTACTATCTGTTCGAATGCCAGGGCTGGGCGCGGCGGATCGCACTGCATCTCACCGGAGCGGTTCTCTTCTCATTTCTTCACACCACAATGATGGCTCTGAGCCGAAGAGTTCTTGCTCCCGCGTTGGGACTCGGCGAATACGATTACGGCATCATGACGTACCGCTATGCGATGGAGTTTTCGAAGGATCTCCTTAGCTATACGATCATCGTGCTGGCTTATTACGCGTTCGAACGCTACCGGATCACGGAGGCCGAAAAACTGGCGACGGCGGAACTGCAAACAAAACTGGCGCAGGCGCAGCTCGAAAACCTGCGGTTGCAAGTGCAGCCGCACTTCCTGTTCAACACGCTCAATACGATTTCATCCGTGATGTACGAGGACGTGCATGCAGCCGACGCGATGATTACGCAGCTCAGCGACTTGCTGAGGCTGACGCTGCGGGCTTCGCGCGCGCAGGAAATTCCCCTCGAAGAAGAGCTGCAGATTGCGCGGCTGTACCTGGACCTGATGCAGAAGCGGTTCGAAAACAAATTGCGCATCAGCTATACGATTGATCCGGCGCTGAAGAATTCGCTGGTTCCGCAACTGATCCTGCAGCCGCTGCTGGAGAATTCGCTCCGCCATGGAATGGCGGCGGGCGAGGCGGGGATGGATATTTCCGTCACGGCGCAGCGCGAAGACGGCAGCGTGATCCTTCAAGTTCTGGACACGGGATGTGGACTCGGATCGAGAGAGCCGACGGAGATGTTTGGACGAGGGCTGGGACTATCGAATATCCGGGACCGTCTCGCGCACCTTTACGGAAACAGCCAGCAATTTTCCATCGCGAATCGAACGGGCGGGGGCGCACAGGTGACGTTGCGCGTTCCGCTACACATTTCGAACCAGCCTAAGCAAGCCGTCGAATGACTTCACCGCCACTTCGCGTGCTCGTCGTGGACGACGAAGCGCCGGCGCGCCGCAAAGTACTGCGGTTGCTGCGGGACGAAGAAGGCGTGGAAGTGGTGGGAGAAGCCGATGGCGGCGAGGCGGCGATCGCTGCGGTCCGGAGGCATAGCCCCGATTTGGTTTTCCTGGACGTGCAAATGCCGGGCGTGGATGGCTTTGGTGTGATGCGATGCATCGTGGAAGCCAAGCTCGCCTTGCCGCGCATCATTTTTGTCACCGCGCACGACAAATTCGCGCTTCGGGCGTTTGAGGTGCACGCGTTCGACTATTTGCTGAAGCCTGTGGGCGAAGAGCGCTTTCGAGCGGCTCTACGGCGCGCGCGGCAGCAGCACGAACAATCCACGGACGCTTTCGCTTCGCGGCTGCACACCATGCTGGCGCAACTACACCGCGAAAGATCGTTTCCGGAGCGGCTGCTCATCCATGAAGACGCGCGCGCGTTTTTTGTGCCGGTGGGCGAGATTTTCTGGATTGAAGCGGACCGAAATTACCTGCTGCTGCACTGCGGGAAGAAAACGCATACGCTGCGGAGCACGCTGGACGCGCTGCAAGAGACGTTGGATCCAAAGGCATTTGTGCGGATCAACCGGGGGACGCTGGTGCGTTTGGATGCGATTCGGGAGCTACTGCCGTGGTTTCACGGAGAATACAAAGTGGTGCTGCACGACAACACGGAGCTGCGCTGGAGCCGCCGGTACATTTCGCAGCGGCCGGAACTGCTTAAACACCGCTAAGCGGGTGGAAAGAATTGTGTCTGCGGCCCGTTGGTCCCTTCGTTGGGCCCGCTCGTCCCGGAAGAGTTGCCTCCCAGAGAGATTTTTCGTTTACTGTCGTGCCATGAACACCACAAAACTGTTTTGCCTCTTCCGCTGGGTCGTTGTTGGATTCCTTTTATTGTGGTTCGTCACCCACGCTGTCGCGCAGAGCAAGCCGGACACCGGCTGGCCGAACTATGGCGGTGACCCCGGTGGGGCACGGTATTCGAATGCGTCGCAGATCGACCGTTCGAACGTCGCGCAGCTGAAGGTTGCGTGGACGTATCGAACGGGGGCCAATGACCAGCCAACGAAATTGATCCAAAAGGCAGCGTTCGAAGCGACACCCATTTTGGTTGATGGGAAGCTCTACTTCACAACGCCCTACGACAAAGCGTTTGCTCTGGACGCCGGGACCGGGGCGAAGCTGTGGGAGTACGACCCCGGCGTCAATCTCCAGCGCAATTACTCCGAAGTTGCTTCGCGAGGGGTTTCCGCCTGGCAAGACACGAAGAGAAAACGCGGACAGCCGTGCCGGACGCGCATTCTTTTTGGAACTTTGGACGCGCGCCTGATCGCGCTGGACGGCGAAGCCGGGAAACCGTGCCTCGATTTCGGCACGAACGGCGAAGTGAATCTTAATGTTGACGCCGCGACGCAAACCGAATGGACGGGAGGCTATCAGGTGACGTCATCCCCTGCGATCTCGGGGGATTTGGTGATTACCGGGTCATCGATTGCGGACAACTGGAAGGTGGACACGGGGCGCGGTATCGTGCGTGCCTTCGACATTCGAACCGGGAAATTACGCTGGACGTGGGATCCCATCCCGTGGGCGAAGGATACGAAGCCGCGCACGGGCGCCGGAAATGCGTGGTCGACGCTTTCCGTCGACCGCGAGCGCGACCTTGTTTTCATTCCTACGGGAAGTGCGGCTCCAGACTATTTTGGCGGGATTCGAAAGGGCGACGATAAGTGGGCCAATTCAGTGGTAGCACTGCGTGCTTCGACAGGTGAATTTGCGTGGGGATTCCAGGTGGTGCACCACGATCTCTGGGATTACGACGTGGCCTCGCAGCCATTACTGTTCACCTGGAAGGATGGAACGCCAGCCATCGCGATCAACACGAAGATGGGTCACGTATTTGTTCTGAATCGTCTCACCGGAGCTGCGCTGCTCCCGGTGGAAGAACGCCCCGTACCGCAATCGGACATCGCCGGCGAGCAAAGTTGGCCTACGCAGCCTCTCTCGACCATCTCCCTGGTACCGGAGAAATTCGAGCCCAGCGATGCGTGGGGGCCAAGCCCGGCGGACGTGCAGTGGTGCCAGGAAAAAATCAAAGCTTCGCGGTCGGAGGGAATCTTCACGCCACCCAGTCTGCAGGGAACCGTGGTGTTTCCTGGAAACGTCGGCGGCGTGAATTGGGGAAGCGGAGCGTACGATCCGAAAAGCCACCTGATGATCGTGAACACAAATCGTCTGGTGGCGTGGGTCAAGCTGATCCCGCGGGACAAGTTTGACGAGGAGACCAACAAGAATCAGGATAACCGCATCTACGGTGAATTTGCGGAGCAAGACCCTTCCGCCTACGGCCTGTATCGGACGTTCCTTTTCTCTCCCAGCGGATCGCCTTGTAACGCACCACCGTGGGGCACCACTGAGGCAGTGGACTTATTCACGGGCAAGAAAGCCTGGGATGTGCCACTTGGCACAATGAATCCGGGTAAGGAAACCGGGTCGATCAATCTGGGCGGCCCGATCGTTACTGCGGGCAGGCTGGTCTTTACCGCCGCGACGATGGACTCGTATCTCCGCGCGTTTGATTCTGAGACGGGAAAAGAACTATGGAAGTATGAGCTTCCGGCGGGAGGCCAGGCCACGCCGATGACGTACACGCTCAACGGGAAGCAGTACCTGGTAATCTCCGCGGGCGGCCATGGGAAAATGGGCACGAAGCAAGGCGATTTTGTGGTGGCATTCACGTTGCCGTGAGAGCGGCGCATTTTGTGAAACGCAGGGTGCAGCAAATCAAACGGGAGGATAGCCATGGAATGGGAAACGCCGGAGTTTCTTGAGTTTTCATTGGCGTGTGAAATCAGTGGCTACGCGAGCGCGGAATTGTCCGTGTCGGTTTCTGCGGCGCCCAAAGACGTGACGCCTTCCACGAAAAGTTAGCGCCCGCGAATCCGCAGAGAGTTGCATCGCCTTCACCAAAAACCGAAGACCGGGCAAGTCCTGACGTCCTGCACCAAAACTGGTCCATCGAGCAGTAGTCCGCGGACCTCCTCAGAGATAGTGTTTACGCACTAAGTAGTTCCAAAATTCGTACCAGAAGTGGGATAACCAATGAGAGTCCGGATCGTTGTTCCCGTATTCTTTGTAAGTATTGCTGCGTCGGCTCTGGCCTTTTCGCAGAACTTCGCGCACCGGCCCAATCTGCCACCGGGCGCCACGGAAGCAGTTGCGGCGTTTGACGATCAAACCAACGGCTTCGTTGCGGAGCAGGCCGATCACATTGTCGATGCCATGCAGTTCAATGAGCACGATTCCCTAACGCAAGGACTCGGGCCTCTCTATAACGCTGATTCATGTGGCTCCTGCCATTTCAATCCAGTTGCCGGCGGCATCAGCGAGGTTACCGAACTGCGCGCCGGGCACATCGACCGCCATGGCATCTTCGTGGACGCGCCCGGAGGCTCGCTCATCAACAGCGCGGCATTGCCGGGCGTTCCAATGCCGTATGTGCCGGAGCGGGAATTTCTTCGAAGCTTCCGCACGTCGCTCAATATTCTTGGCGATGGCTACGTCGAGGCGATTGCCGACGAAACTCTGGAACAAATTGCGCGTTCGCAGTCTGACCGAACGCGCGGACGAGTTTCCGGACAGGTGATCCGCGTACCGTTGCTGGAAGCGCCCGGGCAAACGCGCGTGGGGCGCTTCGGATGGAAGAATCAGCATGCCAGCTTGACCAGTTTTTCGGCGGATGCCTACGTAAACGAGATGGGCATCACGACTCCTCTTTTCCCAACGGAGCGCACTTCACTTGGCATTGATGTTTCCTCTTTCAGCCAGGGGAGCGTACCCAATAATCCGGGAGACGACGTCGACACTTTTGCTCGTTTTCTGCGCGCCACGAAGGCACCGCCGCGGGATTTGGCGGCTGCCATCACTGCGGACGCTCAACAAGGGGCGCACGTGTTTGAAGCCATTGGCTGCGGCGTTTGTCACGTGAGCACCATTGTGACGGCCCCTGCGAACACGCTGATCAACGGCGGCACTTTGACCGTGCCAGAGGCGCTCGGGAACAAGATCATTCATCCGTTCGGCGACTTTTTGTTGCATGACGTCGGAACCGGAGACGGCATCGTTCAGAATGGTGGGCAGGAAACGGCGACCAAGTTGCGGACAGCGCCTTTGTGGGGCGCGCGCATGCGAAACCGCCTTATGCATGACGGCAATTCGCTGACATTTGAGAATGCCATCGACCGCCACCGGGGAGAAGCCGATGATGCTTCGGATAATTTTCGGCGTTTGTCCCCACGTCAGAAAAACGCGCTGATCGTTTTCCTGCACTCTCTCTAGGTTTTCAGCACTGGCCAGGTTGCAAGTATGGCAGGCGCTCTTCGCCCGGTTTGAAGAGCACCACGCCGTACTCGTCAGAGAAGAACTCACCAAACAAGCCAGCCGATGCCTATTCGACAGTCATCGGAGCTAAGTCATGCCTAATCGGCCGGCTGGGGTACAATCCACGTCCAGTGGGGATAGAGAACCTGCGCATGCCAGCACGTGCCTCGCATAGCCGCGGGCTACAGCTCATCGCGGCCTTCAAACTGTTGAAAGGCTTCGCACTGCTCGCACTCGGCATCGGCGCGTTGAAGCTCCTTCACAAAGACGTGGCTGCCCTGGTCGAGCACTGGATCGATGTCTTCCAGGTCGATTCGCAAAATTATTTCATTCACAAGCTGCTGGAGAAACTGGCGGCTCTGGATGATCGGCGGTTGAAACAGCTCAGCGTGGGCACGTTTATTTATGCCGCTATCTTTTTCACTGAAGGAATTGGCCTGGCGCTCCGCAAACGCTGGGCGGAATACTTTACGATTATCGTGACTTCTTCATTGCTGCCTCTGGAGGTCTACGCACTCGCCAAGCACCCTAGCGTTGGAGAAGTCTTCGCGCTGGTGATCAATCTCGCCGTCGTCGCTTACTTGGTGTGCGAACTGCGCCGAACGCGTGTCCCTCAGTAACACATATGCGAGCTCCGAGGAAGCCGAGCAGCACCGCAAATCCTGCACACCAGCCAGTAATGGAACTACGCTCCGCGCGGCGGAACGGTACAATAGCAGGATGCAGCGAAAGGTATTCTGGCTGACTTTCGGCGTTTTGGGGCTGATCGCGGATGTCGCGCTGCCGCTGTGGTGGGCGCTGGCCGCGACGATTCCGATTGGCGCGGCCAGTTGGTGGATCGCCTACCGCAGCGAATGGTTCTAGGTCGCGATTCCGGCGTGGCGAAACGCCGGAATTTCCGCGGGAGACGCGCCGCAGCCCCAGATTGCTAAGGGATCAACAGCGAATTGCCTTCACGCACGAAGGTGGCGGCTTCCTGGCCCTTGTATCTGTAAATAACGATTAGAAATTTGTCCGCGCCGACGGCCGGGTCTCCACCCAGGGCGCTATTGCTCACAACGAAATTGATGGCTCCATCGCGGACCCTGCTGCGCAACAATTCGGTCACGTTGATGGTCCGCCCTTGAATACCGTAGTAGGCGCGGATGATCCGCAGTCCATTCCAATCGTCGCGGTCGCGGCCGCCGTAGTTTCCACCGCGGTCATCCCAGTCATCGCGATCGCGGCGGACCTCAAACAGGCGCACATCCACGAAGCCGCCTTCGCGGAAGTTGAATTCGCGTTCCTCGTTCCTTCTGTTCCTGGCGAAGATGCGCAGCGACTTGTCTTTCCCGACGGCAGGATCCCCGCCCATGGTTTGGTTGTTCACAGCGACTCGGCCGTTCTGGCCGCCGCGTCCTATCAGGTCCTTAAGTATATCGGTAACGTTATTACGCTGATTCCTGAAGCCATAATCCGCGCGCAGGATTTGCCAGCCCTCTTCCTGGGCACCCGCTCCTGAGCTGAGGACTGAGGCGCCAATCGCAAACAAAGCGAAGGCGACCGCAAAGATTCCATATCGAGTTGTCAACTTCATTCGAGGCTCCTTCGCGGGGGCATCCCCGCGTTGTTTATCCCACTTTAACTCTGGAGGATGTCCCGGAAAACGCTCAATTACAGCGCCCTTGTCCTGAACGTTCACAGGGACCGGCCGCCGGTTTTTCAGGTCCGACTCTCCGCTGTGAAAGTGCGTCCCCACTTTCCGCAGATTTGCAAATCCCGCGCTGTTCCCTCATCATTACTGGTTTGCCTGTGGATGCTGCGCGCTTCCGCAGCAGCAGCACTTGTTCTGAATTCATTTTCTCGTCGATCGTTTTTGGATCGTTCATTCAAAGGAGTGGCATGGAAAAGCCTTCCAAAATCGCGCCTGCCAAAGGGAAACTGGGCGTTCTACTTCCGGGCCTTGGCGCTGTGAGCACGACATTTATGGCGGGGGTGGAGCTGGTTCGCAAAGGCAAAGCCCAGCCGGTGGGATCGCTTACGCAAATGGGGACCATTCGCCTGGGTAAGAGGACGGATGCGCGCTCACCGCTCATTAAGAAATTCGTCCCGCTTGCCGAGCTGAAGGATCTCACCTTTGGCGGCTGGGACATTTTCAAGGACAACGCTTACCAGTCCGCCGCGAATGCAGGTGTTCTGAATCCGCAGGATCTGGAAAAGGTGAAGCCCTTCCTTTCCACCATCAAGCCCATGAAGGCCGCGTTTGACCATGATTTTGTGAAGATGATCGACGGGCCCAACATCAAGAAAGGCAAGAGCAAGTACGAACTTGCGCTGAAGATCAAGGAAGACATCGCGAATTTCCGCAAGACTTCGCGCGTGTCCCGCATGGTTACCTGCTGGTGCGGCTCGACCGAATCGTTCGTCAAGCCGGAAGCGGTGCACTCCACGCCGGAAAAGTTGGTCGAAGCCATGAAGTCTGACCATCCGGCGATCGCACCCTCGATGCTTTACGCGTGGGCCTCGATCACCAGCGGAGTCCCTTACGCGAACGGAGCGCCGAACCTCAGCGTGGATATTCCGGCCTTGCAGACGCTGGCGCACGACCACAACGTCCCCATCTGCGGGAAAGATTTCAAGACCGGTCAGACTTTGATGAAAACCATTCTCGCACCGGGTTTCAAGGCGCGCATGCTAGGCCTGGACGGATGGTTTTCCACCAACATTCTTGGCAACCGCGACGGCGAAGTTCTCGAGGATCCCGGCTCGTTCAAAACCAAGGAAGAATCCAAGCTGAGTGTGCTGGAGTACATCCTCCAGCCGAAATTGTATCCGCAGCTTTACGGTAAATTGTTTCACAAGGTGCGCATCAACTACTACCCACCGCGCGGCGACAATAAAGAGGGTTGGGACAATATTGATATCTTCGGATGGCTGGGCTATCCGATGCAGATCAAGGTGGACTTCCTCTGCCGCGATTCCATTCTGGCCGCGCCGATCGTGCTGGACCTCGTTCTGTTCCTTGACCTGGCACAGCGCGCGGGCATGCGGGGCATCCAGGAGTGGCTAAGTTTCTACTTCAAATCGCCGATGACCGCCCCTGGGTTGTATCCCGAGCACGATCTCTTCATCCAGTCCATGAAGCTGAAAAACACGCTTCGATGGATGAAAGGCGAAGAACTTATCACCCACCTTGGCCAGGAGTATTACGACTAAAAGAATAATCAGAGAGCAGATTTACCAGGAGCAAGCCTGCCCAAGGCGTGTCGCAGATTAGTCGGCGTGGGCCGCCGCTGATTTGGCTTCCACGGCATCGAGCGCGCGCGAGGAATAGACGAGCGCAGCGCCCGCGTTCATGGCGACAGCCACTCCGAGAGCTTCGGCAATTTCTTCTTTCGTCGCACCTGCTTTGAGAGCGGCATCGGTGTGTACGACGATGCAACCGTCGCAGTGAGTCGTGACCGCCACGGCAAGGGAGATCAACTGACGCGTTTTTTCGCCGAGTTTGCTGGTCTTGGAATTGGCGGCGCTCAGGGTTTGGTAGCCGCGAACGGTGTCTGGCGACACCTTCATCAGGTCGCCGATACGGGCGCCGACTTCTTTGTGGTAGTGGTTCCAGTCCATCATCATGGATTTTCTCCTCTGTGAATTGCGAAATCCGACGCGATTATACTCTCCGGCTGCGCGAGTGTGATATCTTCTCCATTTCACCCGAGGTTGGCGGGTTGCAAGAGAGAATCTGCGGCGCGCCGCAATCTTCACAAGACCGTAAAGCGCTTGAATTTATTCCAAGGAGCGGTGTTCATGAAGAGTTCGTACAACGGCAAGGCCATTCCTTCCGACGGCAAGCCGATCGGTTATAGCGGGGGCGACCTGCAGGTGCCGGACACGCCGATCATCCCGTTCATCGAGGGAGATGGCACAGGGCGCGACATCTGGAAAGCGTCGCGGCGCGTGTTTGACGCGGCCGTGGAGCAGGCGTATGGCGGAAAGCG
This sequence comes from Acidobacteriota bacterium, assembly GCA_003224055.1. Lineage (GTDB taxonomy): Bacteria > Acidobacteriota > Terriglobia > Acidiferrales > UBA7541 > Acidiferrum. The sequence continues at coordinate 25,218 of QHYE01000115.1, forward strand.
GCGGGTGGCCTGGTTCGAAGTGTTCGCGGGCGAAAAGGCGTTTAATGCGTTCAAGGAGTGGCTGCCCAGCGATACGGTTGATGCGATTCGCGATTTTCGTGTGGCGATTAAAGGGCCGCTGACTACTCCCGTGGGCGGAGGCATTCGTTCACTGAATGTAGCGCTGCGGCAAATTCTAGATCTGTATTCGTGCGAGCGGCCGGTGCGATATTTCACGGGGGTTCCCTCCCCCGTGCGCGAACCGGAAAAGATGAATGTGTTTATCTTCCGTGAAAATACGGAAGACGTGTATATCGGGATCGAATGGAAATCCGGTTCGCCAGAGGCGAAGAAGCTGCTGGAATTTCTGAACAATGAAATGTTGAAGGACGGGAAGAAGCAAATTCGCTGGGACTCGGGCGTGGGGATCAAGCCGATTTCGCCGACCGGAACGAAACGGCTGGTGCGGCGGGCCATCAAGTATGCGCTGGCGAACAAGCGCAAGAGCGTCACGCTGGTGCACAAGGGCAACATCCAGAAATTTACCGAAGGTGCGTTCCGCGACTGGGGCTACGACCTGGCGCGCGAAGAGTTCCGCGCGCAGACGATTACCGAGCGCGAGAGCTGGATTGTGGACAATCTCGACAAGAACCCCGCGCTGACGGTGGAGCAGAATGCGGCGCTGATCGAGCCGGGACTCGAGCAGGCCACGGATGCGTTCAAGAAGACGCTCTACGGCGAAGTGAAGGGGACCCTGGATGCGATCTACGCGACGCACGGGAAAGGCCAGTGGAAGCAGAAACTGATGATCAACGACCGCATCGCTGATTCCGTATTTCAACAGGTGCTGCTGCGTCCGGATGAATACAGCGTGCTGGCGACTTCCAATTTGAATGGAGATTATCTGTCGGACGCGTGCGCGGCGCAGGTGGGCGGATTGGGGATGGCGCCGGGTTCGAATATTGGCGACGGATTCGGCGTTTTTGAAGCGACGCACGGCACCGCGCCGAAGTATGCGGACAAGGATGTGATCAATCCGAGTTCCGTGATGCTCTCAGGCGCGATGATGTTTGAGTTCCTGGGGTGGAAGGAAGCGGCCACGCTGATCAAGGACGGCATTGCGCGAACCATCCAACAGAAACGCGTCACGTACGACCTGGAGCGGCTGATGCCGGGCGCAACGAAGGTGGGGACATCGGCGTTTGCGTCAGCGATCATCGAGAACATGAAGGGCGTGGCGGCGGCACGGTAGTCAAGAAAGCGAAAGAGAAGGAAAAAGCTAACGCGGAGACGCCGAGAACACAGAGGATTCGCAGAGAAAAGTACTATTAGAGCCGAGGAGAGGAATGAGCAGAAAAAAAGTGACGGTGGTGGGCGGCGGATTCGTGGGTTCGACCACGGCGCAGCGAATTGTGGACAAGGAGCTGGCGGATGTGGTCCTGACGGACATTTTGGAAGGTGCGCCGGCGGGTAAGGCGCTGGACATGATGGAATCCGGGCCAATCACGGGGACGGATTCGCGCGCGACGGGCATTTCCACGGGCAACGGAGACTATTCCGCGACCGCGGGAAGCGACGTGGTAGTGATTACCGCCGGGTTTCCGCGCAAGCCGGGGATGAGCCGCGACGATTTGCTGAAGGCCAATTACGACGTCGTCAAGGCGGTCGTCGAGCAGATCGTGAAGCATTCGCCGAATTGCATTTTAATCGTCGTGACGAATCCCCTGGATGCGATGGCGCAAGCCGCGCTCAAGGTGAGCTGCTTTCCGAAGAATCGCGTGCTGGGGATGGCGGGAGTGCTGGACTCCGCGCGCATGAGCACGTTCGTGGCGATGGAATGCAAGGTGAGCGTGGAGAACGTGCACTCGTTCGTGCTGGGCGGACATGGAGACGACATGGTGCCGCTGCCGCGTTATTCGACCGTGGCGGGAATTCCCCTCCCGGATTTGCTGCCGAAAGAGCGCATCGACGCCATTGTGGAACGCACGCGCAAAGGCGGGGCGGAGATCGTCAATTTGCTGAAGACCGGTTCGGCATATTACGCACCGTCGGCGGCGGCGGTGGAAATGGTGGAAGCAATTTTGAAGGACAAGAAGAAGATTCTGCCGTGCGCGGTGTACCTGGACGGCGAGTACGGGATCAAAGGGCTGTTCGTCGGCGTGCCCGTCAAGCTGGGGGCGAACGGTGCGGAAGAAATTATCCAGATCAAACTGACGGCGGAGGAAAATGCGGCGTTACAAAAGTCGTCCGCATCGGTACGAGAGCTTGTGAGCGTGCTGGGATTGTGAAGTTGTTTGATGGTCGTCCCGAGTGATTTGCGAGGGAGAAGTGCAATGGACTTTTTCATCTCCGTATTTGGGCTGGTCCTCTATACTCTCCTCTTCTTCGCGATTCCCATTTACCACCAGGTGAAAGATCGCGACCTGCGGCCAGTGCTCACCATCAATTTAGATAGTCTGTCGATGCTTGTCGGATTACTGGGAATCGCCGTGATCACCGCGGTGACATCTCTTCATCGAAGGATCGCGTCACTGGAGAAGGCTATCTCGACGGGACCTCAAGGCGGCAAATCCTAGCGCACTTCCAATCGGAGCGGCGCAAGCCGCGGCTTTCTTGCATCACGGATCACCAAGGGAGATGCTTGAAGACGCCGGCACGGATCAGCAGGGCCGCCAGAAACGCGGCGAGCACGGCCCAGGTATCAAGCGATAGTTTCCACCGACTGCCACTGCCCGCTGCTTTCACTTCCGTACTCATTGCCTTACTCCTTCCAAGTTAAGAGACCGACAGGTGCTGCGGAGGAAGAGTCTTCCCCTCGCCATCCCAGAATGCTGAACGGAGTTCCTCAATTTCTCGCGAAGCCACGCGGCCCACGATCAATAAAGCAGGCGCAGGCAACTTTTCTTCGCTGGCGAGTCTTCCGACGCTGGACCAGCGCAATTGCTGCTGAGAGCTCGCCGCATTGGAAACGATCACGCAGGGAAGATCCACCGGAAGGCCGCCCTCCAGTAATCGTTGCGAGACTTCGGTGTAGTCGGCGCCCGGCATGTAAAGAACGAGCGTGGTCGTGCTCGTGACGCAGCCCCAGTCCATGACGCTGCCATCCGTTCCGCGTGAAAATGTGGTCAGAAGGATTTGTGACGCGACGCGGCGATCGGTAAGCGAAATCCCCGCTGCCGCCGCGGCTCCCAAAGCGGCGGTGATGCCCGGAACAATCTCGTACTCGATTCCTGCTTTGCGCAGGGACTCAATTTCTTCCCCGGCGCGGCCGAAGATGGAAGGATCGCCGCCTTTCAAGCGGACGACGATTTCGCCCTTCTGGGCATATGAGACCAGAAGAGCGTTGATTTCCTCCTGTGTGAGGAGCTTGCGTCCGGCGCGTTTGCCGACATCAATGACTTCCGCAGCATTGGAAATCACCTCCAGAACCTCACGGCTGACGAGCGCATCGTGAAGCACAACGTCTGCGCGAGCGAGGAGGCGCGCCGCTTTCAAAGTAAGCAGTTCGGGATCCCCCGGGCCTGCGCCAATGAGATAGACCTTGCCCATTACGCCACGCACTCCCCGCGGCCGAGCTTCAGCGAATACGTTTCCGTGTCGCCCCAATCCACAAAAAGTTCCGCGGAAGCGTTCTCGACATCAGCCAGCGGCTTCAATCGTTCAACGATTGCTTTATCAGGCGTACGCGTGACCCAGGCGTTGAAGGATTCGCCGGACCAGCGATCCTCTCGATAGAAGAGCAAAAGTTCGCGGACAATCGCCGGGATGGGCCGCGCGGGGACGGACAGAATCTGCCTGGCGAAGCGCACGCCACTCGCATCCACTTTGCCGCCGAGCAGAAGCTGATAGTACGGGGCCTGCTGGTCTCCGATTTTTCGTACGTTGCCGTAGAAACCGATATCGGCGATGTGATGATGCCCGCAGGAGTTGGGGCAGCCGCTGATTTTGATGCGCAGTTTCTGAATTTCCGGATCGGTGTAGCCGAGGAGCTCTCGCGAGAGTACGTCGGCAAGCGTAAGCGAGCGCGTGATGCCGAGATTGCACGTTGTGGCGCCCGGGCAGCCCGTGACATCGGAGATGGTGCGGGCCCCGGGCTCCGCCAGATCCTGCGCGGTAAGCGCGTCGTAGACCGCGCGAACGCGGTCAAACGGCACCCACGGAATGACCAGATCTTGATTCACGGCAATGCGCACGCCGGTCAGATCGTTCGCCTCCAAAACTTCCGCAAGGCCGCGCATCTGGCTGCCGAGGAAGGTTCCCGCGGGCAGCTTGATCCAAATCGCGCCATAGCCCGCTTGCCGCTGGGACATCAAGTTGTGCTCGGCCCAAAGGTCGTATGCCGCGTCCGATTTCGGCTCAGGGGCAGCCGGAGAAAGTGGTATCGGCGCGATCGTGACCAGCGACGGCTGAATCGGAGTCGGGACCGTAAACTTTTCCGCCGGCGCCTGCGAGACCTTGCGCTTCTCTGCCACAAGTCGCCGCAATTCCTCGATGCCTTTGGCTCGCAAAACAAACTTCAGTCGCGCCATGAGCTTGTTCTTGCGGTTCCCGGTTTCCGTAAAAACTCGCAGAATCGCTTCAATGGTGGGCAGTAGCTCTTCTTCAGGGAGAAAATCCGCGAGGACCGCGGCTTCCGTGGGCAAGCTTCCCAATCCGCCGCCAACTAGAACCTTGAACCCGCGATGTGCCGTGCCGTTGGCGCCGCGCACCTGTGCGATTAGCCCCACGTCATGGATTCCGGCCACCGCGCAATTGCCGTCGTCTTCGCAGCCCGAGAACGCAATCTTGAACTTGCGTGGCAAGTCGTGAAAATCGGGATGTCGCAACAAATAACGCGAAACGCCCAGAGCGTACGGCGTCACGTCAAACGCTTCGCCCGGGCAAACGCCGGCGACGGGGCAGGCCGTCACGTTGCGCACCGTGTTGCCGCAAGCTTCCCGCGTGGTAAGGCCCGCGGCGGCCAGGCGGCGCATGGTGCCGGGCACGTTTTCGAGCTTCACAAAGTGGAATTGAACATTTTCGCGCGTGGTGAGATGTCCGCGTCCCGTCGAGTAATCATCCGCAATCCCAGCAAGTACGCGCAGCTGCTCCGGCTTCAACACGCCCGCCGCGATCTTCACGCGCAGCATCTGGAACCCCGGCTGTCTCTGGCCGTAGGTGCCGTGCTTCAAACGGAAGGGCCGGAATTGCTCCGCGGTAATCTCGCCGCTCTGAAGCTGCTGGACGCGCTCCTCAAAACGCTGAATCTCCGCCTCGATGGCTTCGGCGCTGTGCCGTTCCTCGACCTCGGTTAAAACTTCCACGCTCATGATTCCTGGCTCCCCCCACTTCTCTTCCAGCGTCCGAAATAGCCTCGATCAAAAACAAAAAGCCCACATGACCAGGCTCTCTGGCACGTGGGCTTCGGAACTTTGTGATTAAGCTACGGCTAAGTCCGGAAACTCCTCTGGCCAGAGATGGGGCTCGTGCAACACGCAGCGTTGCACGCGCAAGGACAACACATCGTCTGGCAGCAGGTTCTCATCAAGGTAGAGAATACTTTCCCGGGCTCCCGGAAGTCAAAGGGAAGCCCCTACAAAGTTTAGATGCATCGCATCCAAAAAAGTAATCAATGGCTACCCAAATTTATTGAGGCTTTTTCGCCGCCGGGGCTGCTGCCTTCGCCGCCGCGGGCTTGGCCGGGGCAGCCTCTGCGGCGGCTCCAACCAGCGTCGCGGACTTGATTGAATCCAGCTTCGGCCAGCCCTTATCTATATAGGGTTTGCCCTGCTTGGCGATTTGATCCTGATCGGGGCCAGCGGAGTCCCCGTATTGGTCGTAGAGCATGTCGACCACTTTCATTCCTTGCGCATCCACCACGCCAAACGGCGAAAAGCCCTGGCGGTCCAAACCGGCGTTGTCCTTCAAGTTGATGAAAATTTGCGTGGACCTTGTATTCGGCAATGACGTCTTCGCATAGGTCAA
>QHYE01000027.1 GCA_003224055.1 Acidobacteriota bacterium
CGCCCGGCAGCTCGATGACCTCCGGCTCGTCGAGCTCAATCACAGTTGGCGCGGACCGCTGAACTTTTTGCTTTTCGACTTGTTTCTTCGCGGAAAATCCGGGGAGCGCGATCAGCGCCAGGCTGAGTGCCGCAGCACCACCGGCCAAAATCAGATTTCGTTTATTCATTGTCGTCCCATCCTCCTGAATCCTTAGACGCAGCAAAACCTAAACCGTTGACCGTAGGACGACCACTCGAATGCCGCCGTTGATGGTCCGCAAGTGGATTGGAAATCCTCCGTGGCCCAGCTTGCCGTGGATTTCGCGTGGTTTCTGAGAACTCTCCATCGCGATGGGGAGCTCCGAATAGAAATTGCCGTTCAGGCAGCGTGCCTCAAGATCGGCCTGAGCGCTCGAAGGCAAAGCAAGCACGACGGAGCCATTCGTGGTTTCCGCGCTAGCGGCGTTCTTTTCAAGGAGGTGGGCGAGCTCGAGGTGCACATTGCCGTTGGTGGTGTGGGCATGCACGCTTCCGCCGGCTTCCAGCACTTCAATGTTGCCGTTGACGGTGTGCAAGTCCTCGACGGTTTCCACGCCGGCGATACGCAGGGTGCCGTTTACCGTGCCGATATGCTCAATGTGCGCGCTGTGCGGGACGTGGATCGTGTATTCCACGGCGACTTCGACGCCTTCATTCTGGGGATAGCGCGTGGTGATGGAAACTGCATCCGGCTTCGCTTCGACGTCGATGGCGACCCGTTCCAGGTCGGATTCCTTCACCTTCGCGGTTTTTACGGCATGAATTTCGACTTCATTACGATCCCAGCCTTGCACGTCGATGGTCCCATTCACGTTCTGCAACTCGAAGGAACCGCCGGGCTGCAAGGGATAGGATTGATTGACCTCTTTGGTGATGGCGTGGCTGGGAACGGCAAAAACCGCGGTTAGGACCAAAACGAGCAGAGCAGTCGCACGGAAAGCATGACGAAGCATATCGTTCTACCCCCTTCGAAGTCGTTTTACCAACGATAACCCAGGACCCGAACGAAATTCGTACGCTGCTATTGCTGCTCAGTGCAGCTGAAAATTGAACGTCACGGTCGAGATCACCTCGATGGGCTCGCCACCCATCCAAATGGGTTTCGCCCGCCACTGCTTTACAGCGGCGATCGCGGCATCGGCGAGCGTCGGATCGCCTTCCAGGAGCTTCTGCACTTCGACGCGGCCATCTTTCAGCACGCGTACCTGTAGCTTGACGATTCCCTGCAGGCCCGCGCGCTGCGCCAGCGTCGGATAGGAAGGCTTTGGCGCATTGAGGACGCGCTTCTGAAATTCATCGGGATTCTCGCGGACGCCTCCCCGGAACTTTCTTTCCAGATCGAAGATCCACCTTTCGAGCCAGTCGGTCTTAAGGTCATCCGGTGGCGCAGCCGCATTCGCATCGGCGATGGAGTCTTTATATTCAGGCTTATATTCGGGGATACGCTGGCTGATTCGCTCGATCTGCTCGCGGATAAGGGATTCACGCAGAGCAACCTCTGAATCCAGGAATTGCAGGCGAATTTTTCCCGCGGTGCTGCGCAAGCGCAGGGGCGCCCCTCCGCCATTCAAGACAGCCGTGGCGTGGACAGGCGCATTCCCATTGGTTGCGCCCTGGATCATCAGGTGCAACGCTGGATCCGCTTCGATGCGATGCTCGCCGCCCGTTGCAATAGTGGCGTCAATGGTGGCGGCAAGATTGCGCGGCAGGAACACCACGATGTCGCCGTTGCCGGAAGTCAACTGCGAGGATCCACTGAGGCGAACGTTTCCGCCTTCTGAAGGCGCGTCTGGATTGATCCAGGCCGTGATCGTGCCACCCGACGTAGCTGCTTGCAGCGAGTCCGACACGCGCGTGAGGCAAATACTCCCACCGCTGGATTCCACTTCCATCGGGCCGGAAACCGTGACCACGCGGATACCGCCGCCGCCCGTTTGCGCGTGAACCGAGCCGCGCACTTCGCCGAAATCGATCTGGCCGCCTCCGGTGTGCACGTTCACAAAATTTCCCGTGTGGGCCACGGTGATGTTGCCACCAACGGTTTCCAGATTCGCGCGGCCGCCGATTCGCACAGCGCGTACATGTCCCCCGCCGGTGCGAAGAGAAGCGTCTCCCGCGATGCTGCCCACGCTGATGTGGCCGCCCGCGGTGAAGGCCGTGATGTCCCCCGCGACATCAAGAACCTGAATGTGGCCGCCTTGGGTTTCGAGCTTGGCGACCGGGCGGCCCGAAGCGGCGTCGCGAGGCTCCGGTCCGCCAATGCGGCCAGTGCGGATGTTTCCACCCTGCGTGCGCAGATTTGCTGTTCCGCCGATGTCCTGTGCTTCGATGTCGCCGACTTCGGTGTTCACGTCGACGTTGTAGCCGCTCGGAACCGTCACTTCAAACTGGATCCAGAATTGCGCGTCGTTCGAGCGCGCCGATTGCGGCGGGAGCGTGCCGGTCAGCTCGACTCCAAAATTTGTGGGCCTCGCCTTAAGAACGTAATTTTCCAGAAGCTGCTGCGCGGCCGGGCCATGAGCGTTTGTTTCGATGTGCACGGTGTACCGCACGACGGGCGCCGCGCCGGGCTCGAGCTGGAGAATCCGCACCGAGCCGAGGTCGGTCGCCAGCCGGAGCGTAAGCCCGTCCCTGGTGACCAGAGTTCCCGACCGCACCACGGAGGAGTGCGCCCCCGGTGCTTCAGCGCCTGTCACCAGCTCCGCGGCAGTACGCGCACGCCTGGGGGCAGCGAGCGAGATTCCCTGCAGAAACAGACTGCAAATAGCAATCAACAGCGTATCGAAAATAAAAATCCGTAGAGCGGAAGAAAATCGAACTGGATGAGAGGAGTTAGTCATCGTCGAACAAATGTCATTTCTCGCGCCGCGAACTACTGCACGTCCCGCGGGCCAATTTGCCGCAAAGCTGCGGCGCTGCGCAAGCGCACGTAACGGCTGGGGTCCCGCCGCTGCAACTGCCCCAGCACGTGAATCACACGCTGCACGGACGGATCATTCACCGCGGGGGCGGCTTGCACGGACGGTGATGGATCAGGGTTTTCCGGCGGCTCGGGCGCTACCACCGGGGTATCGGAAGGCGTATGCCCCAACGAGCGGACCAGCAGATTCACGGCTTCGACTCGCACCCCGGGATTGCCGTCTTCTTCGAGCGATTCGAGCAGCACTTGCCGCACGGCGTCATCGGCGGCCGCGTCGCGCAGCGATTCCAGGGCCTTCATGCGCACGGCGGGATTCTGATCCTTGCGGGCCGCGGCCATCAGGGCCCGCCGGATTTGCTGATTGGCCACGCCGGCCTTCAGAGCATCCAGGCAATCGATGCGCACGCCGGCCTCGAAGCGGTCGCCATTCTCCACGACGTAGGTGAGCACGCGCCGCATGTCGCTGTCATCAATGTTTCCGGAGAGCACGAGCGGTTGCTCCGCGCTGAGCTGCAGTTGCACGGTGCCGGGGGCGGAGCCGGAAGCCGGTGAAAAGTTGATTGCCGCGACGGCCATCTTCGACAATTGTTCATCGCTCAATTTCGGCCCTGCCATCACGTTCACGGCTTGTCCGCTTGTATTGTTTGGATTAATCGATTGCAGCCAGGGGACGAGTTGTGTGCCGAAGAGTATCCCGAAGAAGACCAGCGCAGTGCCGCTCCAAACCGGACGCAAAGCCATCCAGCGGCGCAACCAGCCAAGAGGCCGCCAGCTCTCGCGCACCGGCGGCGCGGAAAGATCATCGAGGGTTTCGGCAAGCTCGCTGCGGCACTGCGCCAGAAGGATTCCCGCGGAATCCAGCGCATCCGCGGGCTGCAGGCCGGCGATCATTACTTCTTGCAACTCGCGCTCCTCCACGACTTGCGCGGAGCACGCGGCGCAGTTCGCGAGGTGCGCTTCAATCTGTTTGCGTTCCTTCTCGCTCACTTCATCGCACACGTAGAAGACCAGGAGCGGCGCAACGTCCTTGCAGCTCAAATGGTGTTCAAAGACGCTCATCGCAGGCCCCCCAATTGGTTGCGGAGTTTGCGTGTGGCGCGGAACAGGGAATTCTTCACGGTTTCCTCGGTGGTGCCCAGCGCGTCGCCGATGGCGCGCAGCTTCAAGCCTTGATAGTGCTTCATTTCAAACACGATGCGCTCGCGCGGTGAAAGGCGCTCCATTGCGACCGCGATGCGCGCCTTGATCTCTTTCCCGAAAAGGCTCCGCTCGGGGTCCAGCGTCGGACGGTTCTCGCGCTGGCGCTCGAAGAAATCGGTGATGCCTTCTTCATGATGGCTGGCGTTCAGCTCGGGAGCCTGGTCCTCGGGGCGCGCCTGGCGGCGGCGCAGATGGTCGAGGCAGACGTTGGTGACGATGCGGTAGAGCCAGGTGTAAAAGCTGCACTCGAAGCGGAATCGGTGGAGATTGCGGTAGACCTTGAGGAACGCTTCCTGGTAGACGTCGCGGGCGTCCTCGGGACGCTTCATGAGGTTCAGGGCAAGCCGCAGGACGTCGCGGTCATACCGGCGCACCAATTCCTCGAAAGCAACACGGCTGCCCGTTTGCGCTTCCGCCACCAGTGCCCGCTCATCAAGGTTGGGCAAAGAGGTCACCGAGGCTAGGGCGGCATGGGTGCTGCCCAAGCGACCGTTGTTATCGGCCAAACCGAAAGCCAATCTGGGAAGCGGCATATTTCGCTTTCTCTTCGCGCATGGCGGTGTTGCCGCTTGTAATACAACACCTTAGCTCAAATTCAAGCGATTAGTCCGGCACCGCGCACGACGCAACCACCCATTTTGGACGGACTGGTACACCATGGGTGAGCATCGCTTCCCATTATAACAACGGAGAACCTGTGCGTATTGTTTCAAAAAGAAGTAGGCTGCCTCAATATCTCTATGGTGTCCGAGGGTCGAGATCTGCCACTGCTGGGCATCAGGTCGGGGTCGGGGAGGCAGCGGTGCGCAGTCGCCACGCCGCCAGAGGCCAGGCGAACAGCAACACCAGTGCGAGCAAGACGGCATAGCCGTTGGCCCGATAGAACGAGTCCGGTTGGCCGAGCAGCTCCGCCGCGCTGCTAACCAGTGCAGTGGAAGCCGCGACGAGGAAGCAGCCAAGAATGTTGAAGCGCATCAGCCGCTGCACGCCGAAAACAACGACTGACAACAGAATCAGCCGCCCCAGGAATTGCTTGCCAAGATCGGCCGGGCTGCCCCATCCCCCGCCCGTCAGAGCCAAGGCCCCGGCCACCAGAAGCGAGACGCGAAGCAGCGGCTGGCGTAGGTGCGCGGCGACAAAGGATGCGACAGCCACGACGATGCCGGTCATGAACAACCCGTGGATGAGCGTCCCGCCCAGGATCGAGGCCGCGGGAACAATCGCGTCAAACTCCTGGCCAAAACTAGCCGGTAGCGAGCGATGAACCGTCGGCCAGTAGTTCGAAGCGGCAGTGAGCAGGCGTCCCAAGCCGAGGAGCCCTGCGGCTCCGCCCAACCCGATCCACAGGGCATCGCGAAAGTACTCGGCAGGCAAACGGGTGCTTCCTGGTATGCGCTCTACACCGAAAGTCCGGGAGGCGAAATACCAGGCGATGCCAAAGAGAATCGCGATACCGCCGAAATTGAATAACACACCGAAGAGCGCCCCAATAGCAATGATGCCGAACGTCATTTTGATCGGAACCGCGGTGTTGTAAAGATTGAGGAACGCAGCGATGCGGTTGCCGAGTGCGAAGACGGCTACGAACCCGAACAGTCCCCCAAGCGACCAAAACCCGATGCGCTTCCACGGAATGGATCGCGCGGCTTCCGATTTCAGATTTTTCAGGTAGAGGATCAGCATCGTGGAGCCGAGCCCCAGGAAAAACAAAGTAGGAATGACGTAGCTGAAAACCGTGCGCGAGAGCGGGAATTCCTCGTGTTTGCGGCGCCAGACTTCAGGAATCTTGATGTAAGTACGGAAGTTGGTTACGTCGTCGCCCAGGACCTGCACATCCGCGCGCGCATAGGCGTGATCGGCGTTGCCCGCGGTGGGGGCCAATGAGGGATCAAGCGGTTCATTTTGCTGCCACGTCAGCGTGTGGTCGAGGCGATGCGGCCGTTTGTCTGAATTGGACTCGACGAGCGTCCATTCTTTCAGATCGAGCTTCTTTTCTTCCCGCAAGAATTTCTCCGCGCGGGACACGGCTTCCTCTTTGGTCAGCGAAGCGCCGGGCGTCTCTTCGGCAAGTGTATGCCGGAACGAATGCAGCGACCCGTCCGGCCGCAGGATCACCGCGAACTCCTCCGGCTGGCTGTCGCGGAAATAACGCACGCGCCAGAGGGCGCCTGGAACGCGCGTGTCATAAACAGAGTTTGCTCCGGCGATCCCAATTCGCTCGCGCAGAAATTCGTTCACAACCGGGTCGGTGATGTCCACGAAGACCGTAGCGTGGTAATACGAATTGGGATCCAGGCCCCGCTGGCGCAGGATCTGATCGGCCTGCACGCGGGCGGTTTTCGCGTGGATGGAGAGCTTCAGGTACTCGCCAATGGATTGCGGATTCAGACGCCAGACCAGCGCACCTCCAACAAGCACACACACGCCAAGGAAGGCGATCATTCGCGGGGCCAGGGCCTCGTACCCGCTTGGTTTGATTTCAAGAGTTCCGGCCTCGAGTTCGCTCGAGACAGCGATTTCCGGATCAGGTTGCGAACGATTGAGCAGGTCCTCATCGGTTTCGAACCGGCCTCGCGTCAAATATGACGCGCATGCAAAAGCCAAGGGCGCGAGCGCGGCAGCGGCCACCACCGCTCCGGAAATTTTGAAGTACAGGCTATTCGAACGAATCAGCAGCAATCCCACCAGCAACGCATCCACGGTGTAATGCCAGATGAGCGTCGCGATGATGCCCCAGCGGAGCATCACCATTCCCGCTACGATTCCGATAATCCCAATTTCGATTCCGCGGATGTACGGTGGTTCTTGCGGGTAATTGCTGTGCAGAAAGCTCCAGAGAAATGCCGGCACGATCACGGCGATCCACCGCGAACGCGTGAACCGCAGGAAAAAAGGAATGGCGAACAGGCGGAACGTAAACTCCTCGTTCAGGGAAGCGAGAAGCCCGATTGCAAAACCGGAAATCCACGGGAACAAAGTGTTCACGCTGTCCGAATAGTTCAACTCTTGCGGCGCCCAGGCCCCCAGCCGGGTGGCCACCAGGTAGAAGGCCACCAGGAATCCAATGTGCGCGGCGGCAAGACTCAATCCCACGGTGGAAGCGGAGAAAAACTCTTTCGAACGCAACCCGCGCATGCTGAAAACCCGCCGCAAGCTCAGCTGGTCCGGCTGCGAGCTGCGGTAGAGCGGCTCCGCCGCGGGCAGGACCAGCGTGATCGTGAGCGCGGTCGCGGCGGCAACCAGCAGTGCGCGTCCGATTTGCAGCAGGAGAAAGCTCCCGTACGACGCCTTCGTGTCGTACTGCGCTCCCCAGAGGGGCCAGTCGTTCAGCGCCTGAAGGAATAAAAAGACAGCGGCCAGCAATCCGAGCTTGATCGCCGGGCCCCAGACCGTTTTCCCGCTTTTGGTGAACTGAATTCCCAGATAAATGGCGATGGCCAGCAGCGAGACATAGGGAAGAAGAAATACCAGGGCCAGCGTGTCGTTTCCCGAGCGCAGTCTTTCGTAGCTTCGTTCCCAGGCTTCCGGCACGTGCAAAAACTCTTCGCTCTTGCCGACCCGGTCGCCCAGCACGGTGACTTGCAGTCGATAGGGAGCGTCCTTTGCGCGGAAGCCCTGTTTTTCCCAGGTGAAGGACCAATCGAGGCGGTTCGGCCTCTTGTTCGAGTTAGCTTCTTCGGGAAGCAGATCCCAGCGGGTCAGGTCGAGTCCGAGTCTTGCGCTGAGAAAGTTCTGTGCGGCGGATTGCGTGGCGGCGCGGTCCAATGCCGCCCCGGAGCGCGACTCTTCGATCTTGTGTTCATAGCCCGTGATCTGCCCGGCGGGGCTCACGCGAACGCGAAATTCCTCCTCCTGAAGAGGCTTGAAGAAGCGCACGTTCCAGAACCAGATATTCAGCTCCGAAGACATGAGCCGGTTCGCTTCTTGCAGGCCGAGTTCGCGCTCGAGATACACTTTCGCATTTTCATCCACGTCGAAAACGATCGCGGATTGGTAGCCGCCGATGTTTTCGCCGAGCGCCGTGACAAAGTTTTGCGCGCGCTTCCGCGCTTCTTCCCGGGAAACTTGAAAATTGACGGAGGCTTCGGGGAAAGCGCGGAAGAAATACTTCTGGGCGAACACCGCGCCCAGAATTCCAAGGACGACCCAAAACAGCAGCGCGCGCTTGTCGGAACCCGTCAGACGGTCACCGGCCACCAATGCCTCCCCGAACGGTCGCGTGCGGATTCCTCACTCTATCGATACGCATGGCCGGGATGCAAGTTTCGACGCTGCCGGGTAGTGCGTCAGTTTCCGATAATGCGGGCCGGCTCAATGGGTCGGCGCAACACCAGAAAATACCTCTTGACCCTGTACCATAGTCCGGGGTTTAGATTACATTCAGAAAGTGAACAGGACATGAAGTCGCTCACAATAGGTCGTCTTGCTAAGGAAGCCGGAGTGAATCTAGAGACCGTTCGTTTCTACGAGCGTAGGGGCTTGCTGCCAAGACCGCCGCGCAGTGCCTCTGGCTATCGGCTGTTCCCAGCAGACGCTGCACGCCGATTGAGATTTATCCGGCGTGCTCAGGAACTTGGGTTCTCGCTTAAAGAAATCGGAGAACTGCTGTCGCTCCGGGTGTCGCGCAGGACAACGAGCGCAGCTATTCGCGCGCGCTGAAGCCAAGATTGCTGACATATAAGAGAAGATCGGGAGTCTGGAATCAATGAAGAAAACTTTACAGAAGCTCACCAAAGTTTGCGACGGATGCGCACCGCTTGCCGAGTGCCCAATCCTTGACAGCCTTGATCGGGAGACTCCGTGGACAGCAGATTGAAACAAGGCTTGCTGGCACTACCGAGCGTCGGTTTTTCGATGCTTCCCAAGTTGGCTTGCCCGGCGTGCTGGCCCGCCTATGCAGGATTGCTGTCATCGGTGGGTCTCGGCTTTCTCATATCAACGGCCTACCTCCTGCCTCTGACCGCCGCGTTTTTATTTCTTGCTGTGGCAGCACTGCTGTTCAGAGCGAACAAACGCCGGGGGTACGGTCCTTTTGTGCTCGGGCTGGTTGCTGGAAGTGCCGTCCTGTTGGGTAAGTTTGCGTGGGAGTCCAAGCTCACCATGTATAGCGCACTCGGGCTGCTAGTTGTCGCTTCGCTATGGAATGCGTGGCCGCTACGTGATGGCGAAGCAGCAACCTGCCCCGAATGCTAAAGAGGAAAAGTTTGATGAACTCAATTCAAAGGAGCGTGAAACACTATGGCTACAAGAAAGAAAATTGAAGTCTTCAGTGCACGTTGTTCAACGTGCAAGGAAACAATCGAGGTAGTTAAACGCCTTGCAGGGTCTTCGCATGAGGTTGTGATCCACGATATGCAGAAGTCCGACGTTGCTTCCAAGGCGAAGCAATACGGCGTCCGAAGTGTTCCTGCCGTTGTGGTTGACGGCAAACTGGCTGGATGCTGTGCTGGACGTGGCCCGGACGAACACGTTCTGCGTTCAGCCCTAGCCTAGCTCTATTCGTTGAAGCCTCTCAAAGCAGACGCGCTGGGCTGTAAAAGCTCAGCGCGTTTTTTTCGTCCGCACCAATCGACACAATACCTGACTAACGCGCAAAATCGGAAACTGACCCACTTCCCGCCGCCGGCCGACCCCTTCCCGGCCGCACTCTCAATTTTCCGCCTTGCGATCGCACCTAAAATGTTCGCAGTGGGAATGATATAAAGTGGATGCTTTTCACCGCCGCAAGGGCGCGCTCAAAAATGGGGATGAGCCTCAGCACGGAAGTTCGCATGATCAAAGGCGTCGGGCCGCAGCGCGCCGAATTGCTGGCGCAGCGCGGCATCTACACGCTCGAGGATCTCCTGGGCTATCTGCCGTTTCGCTACGAAGACCGCATTCATTTCTCCAAAGTGAAGGACATCCAGCCCAACGGCGTTTACACCATTCGCGCGCGCGTGATGAGCGGCCAGGCGGTGCGCACCATGCGCGGCCGCGACGCCATCTATCACCTGCTCGTGCAGGATGACGCCGGCGGCCTGCTGCCTTGCAAGTTTTTCCATGGCGGCTATCTCGAAGGGCGATTGAAGCCCGGGCAGACGCTGATTCTTCATGGCAAGGCGGAAGTGGATAAACTGCGGCCCGCGCGGCTGGAAATGGTGAATCCGCAGATGGAACTGCTGAGCAGCGAGGAGATGGATTCCACTGAAGTCGGGCGCATCGTGCCGATTTACGAAGCCATTGGCACGTTTGGCTCGAAGCAGATTCGCCGCGCCATGTATGCGGCCGTGCAGCTCCTTGATCCGCGGATGGCGGATATCTTGCCGGAGGCTTTGCGCGCGCGGCTCGGCTATCCCTCGCGCGGCGAAGCGCTGATTCACGCCCACTTTCCCGAGCCCGGGGAAAACCTGGACGCGCTGAACGCGTTTCGTTCTCCCGCGCAGCAGCGGCTCATCTTCGAAGAACTTTTCATGTATCAGCTCAGCCTCGCGCTGGATCGCAAAGTCACGCGCAAAGAAAACGCCATAGCCTTCCGCGTTCGCCAGGACTCCGTGCGCGAAGCGCTGAAGCGCATCCTGCCGTTCAAGCCCACGGCGGCGCAGAAGCGCGTTTTGGCTGAAATCGCGGCGGATTTGGAAAAGCCCGCGCCGATGAATCGCCTGCTGCAAGGCGACGTGGGCAGCGGAAAAACCATCATCGCGCTGCAAGCCGCCGTCATCGCCATCGAAAACGGCACGCAGACTGCTCTGATGGCTCCCACGGAAATTCTCGCCGTGCAGCATTTTCTTTCCGCGCGGCGAGTTCTCGCCAAGGCCGGCTATCGCGTGGAACTGCTGATCAGCGGCCTGAAAAGCGCGGAGAAGGCCGCGGCCCTCGAGCGCATTCGAAACGGCGAGGCGCAACTCGTCGTCGGCACGCATGCGCTGATCGAAGACAACGTCGAGTTCGCGCGGCTCGGCTTCGTGGCCATTGATGAACAGCATCGCTTCGGTGTTCTGCAGCGCAAGAAATTGATGGACAAAGCTGCTGCGCATGGCCAAGCGCCGCACGTGTTAGTGCTCACCGCGACGCCCATTCCGCGCACGCTCTCGTTGACGCTCTATGGCGACCTGGACGTTTCCGTTCTCGATGAATTGCCGCCGGGCCGCACACCGATCTCAACTTGCATGACCACCGAGCCGCACCTCCCCGGCGTCTGGGAGTTTCTCCGCCGCGAGGTTGCGGCCGGGCATCAGGGCTACATCGTGTATCCGGTCATCGAAGAATCGAAACTTGAATTGAAAGCGGCCATCGAGGAGTACGAGCGTCTTTCGAAAGAGGCATTTCCAAAACTGAAGCTGGGCCTGTTGCATGGACGGCTGTCCAGTGACGAAAAAGACGAAGTGATGCAGAGCTTTCGCAAGAATGAGGCGCAGATTCTCGTCGCGACGACGGTCGTGGAAGTCGGCGTGGACGTGCCGAACGCCACCGTAATGGTGATCGAACACGCGGAGCGCTTCGGGCTCTCGCAGCTCCATCAGCTTCGCGGGCGCATCGGCCGCGGCGCGGATAAGTCGCACTGCATTCTGGTCGCGCCCGGGCGCATGACGGACGAGGCTCGCGTGCGGCTCGAGACCATGGTGCGCACTTCGAACGGATTCGAAATTGCCGAAGCCGACCTGCAGCTTCGCGGCCCCGGCGAATTCTTCGGCACTCGCCAGTCCGGCGACCTCGGCTTTCACATCGCCAACCCTTTGCGCGACCGCGAACTCCTCGAACTAGCCCGCCGCGAAGCCTTCACGCTCGCCGACGATTCCGTGCAAAAGGAAACGCTGCAGCGCATCTTGCGCACCCTCCCCGCAGAATGGCAGCGCCGCTATCATCTCGCCCACATTGGCTGAAAAAACAGTTCAACGCGACCGTATAGGCTGAAAAGGCCGTTCCAAGCCGTTAGTTACTTTGGTTTGCGGCGCAATCTAGTTTGCATCGCAAACCAAAATCATCCGCCCGCAATCTAGTTTGCGTCGCAAACCAAATTTCCGATAACCTCTCTGTTTAGTTCCGCTTGCGAGCCGGCCGTCCCGTTTGCCCATTCAGCTCTAGCCTTCCGCCTTGACTAAAAACTAAGAACTGACAACTAATGGCTGCACTCATGCGCGTCATCGCCGGAACCTACCGCAGCCGCATCCTGAGAAGTTTGAAAGGCCTCGCGCTCCGTCCCACCAGCGATCGTTTGCGAGAAACTTTGTTCAACGTGTTGGCCCCGAATATTTCTGGCGCGCGTTTCGCAGATCTCTTCGCGGGAACCGGCGCAATTGGCATCGAGGCGCTCAGCCGCGGGGCTGCGGAAGTCGTGTTCATTGAGAAACATGCGCCCGCCGCCGCGCTCATTCGAAAAAATCTCGATTCACTTGGCATTCGTTCCGGATTCACCGTTCTTCCCATCGATGTTCTTCGCGGCCTCGATATGCTGGCATCCAACGCGAAGAGAAAAGATTCAGGATTCGATTTCATTTTTCTCGATCCGCCCTATGCCGCAGCAACGGACTATGAGCGCGTGCTAGGATTCCTGGGTGCTGCGGATCTTCTCGCGCCCGGCGGCATGGTGATTGCCGAGCATCGCCGCAACTTTGATTTGCCGGAGAAAGCCGAATCTTTGCGCCGCTTCCGCGTTCTGAAGCAGGGCGACGCAGCCTTGAGTTTCTATCGCCGCGGCGGCGCGGCAGCCGAAGAAAATGACTCTGCCGAGTAAACCCCCGCAGGGCAGAGCTTCATCTATTTTGAAGTGCCCGCGCATCCTTTCCCCTGCGCGGCGAAAGAAGCGCGGCACGCTATAATCGAGAGGCACATGTCGCTGAACCAGGCCAGCAATGCATTCGACCTTCTTGGGCAGGCCGAAAAGCCGGCCGCGCCCGTGCGCCTAAAAAGGGGCGAAGGGCCGGCGCTCGAAGTCGGCTGGGGAAGTTTTCATCAAGGCATTGGCAGCAGCCTGGGCGTTCTGTTCCATCGAACACCGATTCCAAAATATTCACGCCTCGGCGGATTTTTCAAAGACAGTTGGGTGGAACGGACAATTCCTCGCCGCGCGCTGGTCGCCGCTGCTTTGTGGCATCTCGTTTTTCTGATCCTGCCGTTCCCGCAACTTCCCGCGGCCGCGCGCCACTTTTCGGCCTTCGACAACACGGAACTTACCTGGTCGGGACCCATCACTGATTTACCGCTGCTGGCAGCAAAAAGTCCGAAGGTCAAACCCAGCCCGCGCGGCGAGCCGGAAAAGCCGCTCCCTGCGGAAGGCGCGGACGCGTTTCATCCGCGGCAACGCATCTTCACCGACCCTGTGCGTCCAAATCATCCGCGGCAGATGCTGATCAATTCCGCCGCGCCGATGGAACCGCCCAAGATTCTTCCCGTCCTTCCTAACATCGTGCAGTTGCAGCAAATGCCGGGCCCGGCACGGCCGCGCTTGCAAATTAGCGAAGAGGTGCTCGCCAAGTTGCGCCCGCGCGAGCGTCGAGTTGCCAGGGTGAGAGCTGAGCCCCTTCTGGAAATTGCATCCTTTGATCAGAAAATCGGCGACGTAGCGATGCCGCTTTCGTCGAACGCGCCGGCGCGGCCAAAATTGGAATTGAACGCGGGAGCCGCGCCGCGGGTTGCGCGGCGTGCGCAAGAAGGGGACGCCGGGCCGGCGCCCGAAGTCGGCGCCGCGCAATCGAGCGCAACAAATGGAAATTCGGCTACGTTCATCGC
>QHYE01000116.1 GCA_003224055.1 Acidobacteriota bacterium
TCCTCAACGTAGCGGTTCCGCCTCCCGGCGGCAATGTCTTGAAGGCGAACGTGCTCAGTGCGTCGAGCACGAGCACAGTTGATTCGACGACGAACACCGCGACCGATACTGGCGTTGCCGAGTCAGCCGGGGTCAACCTCGTGAGTGGACTGGTGACAGCAGACGTGGTGCGGGCAGTGGCTACCGCACAGGCCTCTGCCTTCAACTCGTCTTTCAGTTCAGCGGGATCGGCCTTCAAGAACCTCGTCGTTAACGGCACCCCCGTGAACAACGTCAACCCGAACACAACGATAGACCTGCCCGCGGCCCAGTTCGGAGCCGGCAGTTTTGTCAAGCTCTTCGAGGAGATCGGGTCTAGTTCGCAGCCTCCATCCGGCCAGCTTGCTGGCGGGACCTTCGCCGCCGACCTAACGGTCAACATGATCAGGGTTCACATTACTGGCCTGGCGCTGACCGTCGATGCCATTGACGTGGTGGTCTCGCATGCCCAAGCGCACGCCGACTTCCCGCAGCCCGCTGGATGTCCCTCGCTGGTCGGAACGGTAAGCGGGAACGCCACGATCGTCAATGAGCAGACCAATCCGTCGGCACTACCGGTGGTAGTTGGCTTCGTGAGCATTCCGCCGCAGGGCGGGCATGATCATCAGGACTTAGACCAGCTATCTACCTTGGTAGTGAGCAGTGGAACCTCGGTGAGCGACAGTGCTGGTACTGTTCTCGCCTCCAGCAGCAACTCGACGAGTTTCGCGAGGGCGCAAAATGTTTGCGTGGTCCCGGTGAATGGTCCGTGTACGGTGTTCGCCAGCGCGATCACTTCGCAAGCCAACAGCTCCTCGGGCGGCGGAATATCTTCATCCGACGCGCAAGGCACGAGTCTGCTAGGACTCTCCGTCGGAGGCATGTCGGTGGGCGACAATCCTCCGCCCAACACGACTATCCTGGTGCCCGGGATCGGCTCGGTCACCTTCAACGAGCAGACCTGCGATGGCGGAGGTGTTCCACCATGTTCTGGCGCCACCAGCAGCGGTATACGCGTACGCGCGATCCACGTGATCGTTGACAACCCAAATGCTTTGGGCGTTCCCCAAGGCGCGGATGTCATAGTGGGCGAGGCGCACGCCGACTCGTCTCACCCGTGACAATCTCTAAGCGGACGAAAAGAGAGCCCGGCACGAAGCCGGGCTCTCTTTTTTCGTCCAAGCAAGTGGACGAGTGATCGGCCACTCGGAAACTGACCACTATCGACCCTGCGATTGTATTTGAGGCGCATGCCCGTATCTTCTATAATATAAAGTTTGCTCACGGACTCGGGAGACGCATCGGATGACTGGCGTACTTGACAACAGGAAAACGGGGACTCGGATTCTCTTGGGAGCGGTCGTTCTGCTCCTTGGCGGCAGCATGCTCTTGTACCTCGTCCCGACGACCCCCGGAACTGACGAGGCATCCACGGATAGCGTCGCCAAAATTGGCGATCAATCGGTCAGCCTTCAGGAGGTGCGCCAGAAGGTCAATGAATACGAGCAGCAGCGCCAGATTCCCAAGTTCTTCGAATCCCGCCTCGCCCTTGAGATCTTGCAGAACCTGGTCTTTCAAAAGGAGATTGAGTACGAAGCCAAGCGCCTCGGGATTACCGTTTCCGACCAGGAGCGCGCCGACCGCATCCGCCAGTTCCTGCCCACAGCCTTCAATGGCGGCACCTTTGTTGGCATGGACCGCTATGCCGCGGAAGTGCAGGCGCGGTTCCAATTACGCGTCGCGGAGTTCGAAGAGTTAATCCGTCGGGGCTTGCTCGAAGAGAAATTCCGCAAGCTCGTCACCGACGGCATCAGCGTCGGTCCCGCCGAATTGCAGGATGAGTTTCGCATCAAGAATGAAAAGGTGAAGCTGGACTACGCGCTCATCAAAACCGAGGAACTGGAAGCCAAAATCACGCCGGACGAAGGCGAGATCAAAGCCTCCTTCGAGAAGAACAAATCGAAGTATCAGGTGCCGGAAAAGCGCGTAGTGCGTTACGCCTTGGTGGATGTGAATCAAATCCGGCAAAATCTCCAGATTTCAGACGATCAGCTCAAAGTCCAATACCAGAAGAACATTCAGCAGTATCAGGTCCCAAACCGCGTTCACGCCCAGCACATTTTGCTCATGACCGTCGGAAAAACGGACGCAGAGGTTGAGGAAATCAGGAAAAAAGCGGAAGACATCCTCAATCAGCTGAAGAAGGGCGCAAAGTTTGAGGACCTCGCAAAGAAATACTCCGAAGATCCGGGAACGAAGGACAAGGGTGGCGACCTCGGCTGGCTCGTTCAAGGACAAACAGTGCCGGAGTTCGAAAAGGTGGCCTTCAGCCTCCAGAAAGCTCAGACTTCGGATTTGGTGAAGACTCAGTATGGCTTCCACATTATCAAGGTGTTGGACAAGGAGACAGCTCATACCAAGCCGTTCGAAGAGGTGAAGGATTCGCTGCGCGCCCCTCTCTTGCTCTCTCAAGCGGACAAACAAGCGAGTGATATCGCGGATCAAATGTCCGCGGCGATCCGCAAATCCAACAAGACCTCTCTCGACGATCTCGCAAATCAGTACAAACTGATCCTCGGCGAGACACGGCCTGTCGGCGCGACGGACCCCTTGCTCGAGCTTGGCAATTCCACCGATGTGAAGGACGCCATCTTCCGCCTGCGCGCGGGAGAGCTGAGCCTCCCTATTCGAACGGACCGCGGGTACGTCGTTCTTTCCCTGAAAACCGTTCTGCCGGCGCACCAGGCCACTCTCGAGGAAGTCCGCGACAAAATCATCACCGAACTGAAACGCGAAAAAGCAGCCGCGCTCGCCCGCAACAAAGCCGAAGAACTTGTCAAACGGGCAAAGGCCGGTGAGAAATTTGACGCGGCGGCCAAAGCCCTCGGACTCGAGCCCAAGACCAGTGATCTGCTGGCTCGCGATGGTTCCGTTCCGGGAGCCGCGAGTGGCAAGCAGCTTAGCCCGGCTTTCAATCTGAAGCCCGGCGGCGTGGGTGTTCCCCTTAACCTTGGCCAGAATTGGCTGGTTTACCGGGTGGCCGAGAAACAGGAGCCCAACCCCGCCGATTTCGAAAAGCAGAAGAAAGAATTGACAGAGAGCGTGCTGCAATCGAAGCGAGAATTGGCTTTCCAAGCCTTTCGAACGGCGCTCGAAGACCGGCTAAAGAAGGAAGGGAAGTTGAAGCTGATGCCGGAAAAACTCAAGGGCTTCGGCACCTCCAGTTAATCTAGGTTATACAAACTAAAAGCTTTATTTGAATTGCAAGGCCCTCTTGTCTTTCTGCGTGCACCCCGCTACCCTATGGGTGTTCCCAATGGACAGGATTTAGACCCCAGGAGACCACCGCGAGACGAGGTTGGGCTCAGGAACTCCGGCCCGAATTCCAAAGGGCTAGCGGCCAGGGAAAACCAGCTTCAGGACTCTCAAGATCGGTGAAACGCACATGGCCACACGTACTTCCTCCATTCGAAACGACTACCGCTGCAGCATCGAGCTCAACCAGGCTGGCAAGTATTGTGTTCGCGTTCAGGTGCACTATCCCCGCCACGCTTGGAAGCTCAGCGTTTTTTTTCTCGCCGCGTCCTTTGACCGGGCCATGAAGAAGCTCGAGGAGGGCCTGGATTTCCTCCAGCGCCAGGAAGAGAAGCTGTGGTTTTGGGGTGTGGACCGCGCCGAAGACATGGGCTTTTCGGCTGAGTTTCTCAAAGAGGCGGGATTGAAGCTCGACCGCCGCACTGAATTTCCAAGAAAATCCACCAGCGTCTCTCTGGCTCCGGAGCGCCAGGTTCCCGCCTTTGTCCTGGGGCCGATGCGCCGCGGACTCGCCGAATCCGTCGAAGTAGCTCGCAGCGTAACCGCCGGCGACTGACCCCCCTCATTTAGACAGAAGTCTCAAGGCTGCCAGTTTGCCTGATCCCTTTCCTACTTGACTTGTTTTCCATCATTAGACATGATGCGCCCATTCCAGCGAGGAAGACCCGCGACGCTCCCGAGAGCCACCTGCCCCCGCCCAACCACGCTTGATGTGAGCGTGTCCGGCAGGTTGGATCAGCCGCCGCGGGCGGAGGATAACTCAAAAATGAAAAGCATGAAGAGTGTGTATTTCGCCTTGCTCGTGGCCCTGCTGCTGATTTCCGGAGGCCTTACGCTCAGCGCGCAGGCCTCGCAGCAATCCGGCGATCAGAGCCAGACCGATTCCACCAAGAAGCAGACCAAGAAAAAGAAGAAGGCCAGCACCGCCTCTGCGGATGCTTCGTCTTCACAAGCATCTGCCGATACAGGCACGGCGTCTTCAAAAAAGAAAAGCACAACCAAGAAATCCGCGGCCGCCGACGAGGAGGCGACCGCCGACAGTTCGACTCCGTCCGCACCCAAGAAGAGCCGTTCGAAGAAGTCTGCTTCCGCCGACAAAAGCGCCGCGGCAGATTCTTCCGCTTCCGCGTCATCCTCTGAAACAGCTAAGCCCAAGAGGAAATCGAAAAAGACCGCGGCAGCAGATAATTCTACAGCCAGCACTGCCGCATCCGCAGAGAGCAGCGCTGCGGCTCCGAAGAAGAGCCGCTCGAAAAAATCCGCTTCCGCCGAGTCTGCCTCTGCGGCTGCGGCTACGCCTGCCGCGACGCCAGCGGCTTCCACCGCTCCCGCAAGCAAACCCGCACCCGCACCAACTCCTGCCTCAGGTGGCAGCACTGCCTCAACCGCATCCACACCCGCTTCGAAACCGGCCACACGTACGCAAGCTCCTCCAGCCAACAGCACGGGAATGGTTTGGGCGAATACAGATTCCCGCATCTATCACAAGCCGGGAACGCGTTGGTACGGTAAGACCAAGCAGGGGAAGTATATGACCGAAGCAGACGCGCAGAAGGCCGGTTATCGGGCAGCTGAAAAAGAATAGCGCAACGTTTCGGAACAAAAAATCAAAAGGAGAGAAGAACATGAAGAAGCAAATGTCCCGTTTGTTGTTGGCGGCCCTCGTCTTGGTTTTCGGCTCTTCTGTTTCCGTTTCTCAGGCGCAGACCAAGACTGCGGCTCCGGCAAAAACCGAAGCCAAAGCGGCGGCTCCCGCTGGTGATCTGGTCGATTTGAATTCCGCGACGCTCGATCAGTTGAAAGCGCTGCCTGGAATCGGTGATGCATACGCGCAGAAAATCATCGATGGGCGCCCGTACCATGCGAAGACCGATCTGACGCGCAAGAAGATCATTCCTGCTGCTACGTACAAGAAAATATCCGCTCTCGTGATTGCGAAGCAGTCCGGAGCAGCCCCGAAGAAAGCAGCACCAAAGAAAAAATCCATGTAGTGCCCGGGTCGGCGCATTGGCGCAAATGATGAAGGGGTTGACGGCGGGCCAGTCCTGACAAATTTTCAAGCCAGAATTCAATGCACCCGGCGGCTTTGCGGCTGCCGGGTGTTTTTCCTGGATCCTATTTTTCGCGGAGGATGACTTCGCCGTGGCCGACGAGTTGATCGTTGAGCCACAGCTTGTATTTGTAGGTGGCCGCTTTGCTGCCGGGGCGCGGCGGGCCGCTGAGCAGGCGCATGCCCGCGGGCGCCTGAAAAACGTTGGAAGAAAAGGGACAGCGGTTCACATCAAATTCGACGCGCAGATTGCCGGCGTCGGAAATCCACGAGACCTGGTCGCCGTCGTCGAGCACGACGGTTTGCGGGATGAGACCAACGAGTACGGGGCGTTCCGCCATTTTTCTGTTTGGCTCCGATTCGACAGCGGAGCCGATGCTCCTAATATGATGATTGCAAAGGGACGATAGCATATCCCAGCTAAACCGTCCTTGCGCGGCGCCCCCGTGCCCTCGGCAAGCTCTCGCGCCGTGAAAAGCGTTAAAGAATTCTTACAACGGACCCGTACCAATGGGCATCTAATTTTGTATAACCTGTACTTCGTTGCGCTTGACCCTTCCTGAACGCGCCCGTACACTGAGATTGTAGATTCGTGGCGCGAAGTTCCGGCTGGATCTCTTGCGCTCGCGGAAATCGTAGTTATCGAACGTCCGCAACTGGACGCAAAGGATTTTGCCGGATGGCATCAGCTTCTCGCTATTTATCCATTCCGCTGCCGAACGGCTCGCGGATTTCGCTTCTTCTCTCCTTGCCGTTTGCGCTCGTGCACATCGCTTCGCTTCTGATTTTTTTCATGCCGTTCCACTGGTATTACGTGGCCACCTGCCTGGCGCTGCTCTTCGTGCGCATGTTCTTCGTGACGGCGGGCTATCACCGCTATTTTTCACACCGCTCGTTCAAGACCAGCCGCGTGTTCCAGTTCGTGATCGCCTTCATGGCCATGACTTCTTCGCAGAAGGGCGTGCTCTGGTGGGCAGCGCATCACCGGCACCATCACCGGCATTCGGACCAGGAACTGGATCTGCATTCGCCGACGCTTTTTGGATTCTTCTGGTCGCACGTCGGCTGGATTATTTCGGATAAATACAATGACACGCGCACCGAATACATCGCGGATTTCGCGAAGTATCCCGAACTGCGCTGGCTGAACAAATACCATTTGATCCCGCCAGTAGCGCTGGCGGCGGTGCTGTGGCTGATCGGCGGATGGCCGCTGTTCATCTGGGGCTTCTGCCTGAGCACGGTGCTGCTGTGGCACGACACGTTCACCATCAATTCGCTCTCGCACCTTTTCGGTTCGCGCCGCTACGAGACTTCGGACACCAGCAAGAACAACTGGCTGCTGGCGCTGCTCACGCTCGGCGAAGGCTGGCACAACAACCATCATCACTTCATGGCTTCGGCGCGCCAGGGCTTCTACTGGTGGGAAATTGACATTACCTATTACACGCTGAAAATTCTCTCCTGGTTTGGCATCGTGTGGGATCTCCGCAAAGTACCTACGCATCTGCTTACCCAAGACCGCCTCGCGGCCTAGGCCAGATTTTGTCCGGGGTGCCGGCTTCACTTCGCCAACTGTTGGATCGTCTTTAGCCGGCTGCGATTCCTTCTCGTGTTCGCACGAAGGCCGTGGAGATCCGCAAGAATCCTCTGGACTTTCTACGAATTTCCGCGCATAACGTCTACACCCATTGGCCCATCCCAAAAATTTCCACACGGAGGAAAAATCATGCGAACCAACAGGTTTGCCATTTTCACAACGTTGCTGTTGCTTGGGGCCCTCGCTCTGGCCGTTACAGCAGCGGCTGCCGATCAACATTCCGGAACCTGGAAGATGAATCCAGCCAAGTCGAAGTACAGTCCGGGGCCAGCGCCGAAGAGTACCACCGTAAAGGTCGAGGCGGACGAGAAGGCCGTCGAGATCGACGCCAAGATCGTCAATGCCGACGGAAGTCCGACGCACGTTGAGTACGACGCAAAATTCGACGGAAAGGACTACCCGGTTACTGGCCTCCCCAATGCGGACACGGTTTCGGTAAAGCGCATTGATGCCGACACGATCGAGGCCACTATGAAGAAGGGCGGCCAGGTGACGATGATCGTGACTACGAAGGTCTCCAAAGACGGAAAAACACGCACTTCGACTTTCAAGGGCAAGGACGCGGAGGGACACGAAGTCCACAACGTCGTGGTCTCCGACAAACAGTAAGGCTGCTTGTTTAACCATAGAGGATTTGGCCGGCGAGGCCTGGACAGGCTCGTTTCCAGCCAGTCCGCCGCCGGCTGACACAAGATCAACGGAAATACCTGGGACAGACAGGAATGTCTGTCCCACTTCTTTTTTGTGGATCAACGAGAACGTTCCGTCCTGGAAGACTGTCTGGGTCGGCCCAACGAATAAATCCGCCCTTAAAGTAATACTCGAGGAGAATGAGGGGTACCCCCTACCCCCCCCATCCGATGCATGAATGTCAAAAGAAAGGACTTGCAAAAAGGGCAATTCGTAAGCGCATGAAAACAAAGGGGCTGTTTCTTGCGAGGAAAAAGGGGGCAATTTGTAAGTGTATGAAAATACAAGAGAGGGGCAATAGGGTAGGGCGGAGGAATGGGATCGGCGGGGATTTTGATTGGCACTTCGAAGCTCAGTGTGAACGAACACGTGGAAGAGTAGCATGAAAGTATACCGCGTGTCAATTACTTTCTGGGTATCATTCGAATGGAGGCGCAACACGTTGAAAGGATTGGCGGTTACAGGTCCCGAAGATACATCCGGGATGTCCCGCAAACACAACCGGGATGCAAAGGGCGCACAAAAAACGCATGTGAAGGTTGAAGTTCAAGAATGGGAATCGCGCCGCGTATGTTGAACCGCGTTACTCTGCAACGGCCGTGATTTTCCCGACGTAAACGGTCTTCTTCGCGGAATCGAATTGGCCGGCCAGCACCACATGCGCGGCAGGGAAGTCCCTGACGGCTTCAGGATTTTCGACCATCCAGATGGCGTGATCTTCGTCCGCCACAAAGACGGCTCGTTGGGGTTTCCATTCCGGGTGCCCTACCGAGGCACCTCCACGCCAGCATTTCTGCACGCAATCGGCGCGACCCGGCTTCGTGTGTTGGGCTCCGCAACTCTCGTCGCTGATCCAACCGGCCCGAGAAGCGTTCTTTTGCTGCGCCGAGAGTGATCTGAGCGCCGCGAGACCGCAAACAAGCAACAAAACAAGAACTATCCAGCACCTGGTCATCTTTTCTTCCTCTCCTGTCTCCTCAACCCGCCTTCACGCCTGCTTCACCCAAATCCGTCTTCGGGGTTTACGTCCGGCCACGCGGCGCAAACTCGACGCACGGGCACCCGGCGAGAGTGACGTTCACGCTCATGGAATGGCAACCGCCCGCGGATTCCGCGGCAGATTTGGCTTGATGCCAAACTGTTTGGAGCCCCAGTCGCAAAGGCCTTCCAGGAGCGGGATCAATGCCTCGCCGGAGCGGCTTAGCGAATAGGTGACCTTCGGAGGAGAGGAGAGCGCGGCTGTTCGGTTGACGACACCGTCCCTCTGCAATTCACGGAGCTGCGCGGTGAGAACTTTTTCGCTGACGCCCCGGAGGAGATTGCGGAGTTCGGCGAAACGCCGCGGCCCGAATGAAAGACGCCAGACCGCTTGCACTTTCCACTTGCCGCTCAGGACGTTGATTGCCGCTTGAACGGGACAGCTAGGGTGGGCCTTCATACAGGACTCCGAGCTTACAAATTTGTGCGTACTTCACTGCCGTAAAGAGCCGTTATACCATGCCCTGAGAGCATTCGGCTCGCATGAGCCGGCTTGCATTCGGCCGGCGGCGGGCTTCAGAAAGCAGGTGGAGAAAATGATTCTTATCACTGGCGCCAGCGGAAGTGTTGGCAAGACGGTTTTGCAAGAAGCGATCGGGAAGGAGTCCAAGGTCCGCGCCATGTACAGGTCGAGGGAGGAAGCCGCGAAGGCGCCCTCGGGATGCGAACCTGTGCTGGCGGATTATTCGGACAAGCAGAGCCTTCGCAAGGCTCTGGACGGCGTGACCTCCGTTTATGTCGTGTGTTCTCCGATTCCTCAACTCGTCGAACTGGAGAACAATGCGCTGAATGCCTGTAAGGAGTCCGGCGTGAAGCACGTGGTGCTGAATTCCGCGCTCGGAGCGGGAGATTACCCAAAGTCATTCCCGAGTTGGCACCGCAAGGTGGAAGACAAGCTCAAGGAAACAAGGATGAGCTACACGATCCTGCGGCCCAACGGGTTTCTGCAGAATATCGTTACTTACAATGCTCCCAGCATTCGAGCGCAGGGCGCGTTTTACGTGGCCATGGGCGACGCGAAGGTGAGCTATCTGGATGTCGGCGACATTGCTGTTGTCGCTGTCAAAGTGCTTAAGGGAGGCACCCACGCCGGGAAGACCTATGAATTGAATGGGCCGGAAGCCTTATCGAACCAGGAGCTTGCAAAGCGAATTTCCGTGGTCACTGGCCGAACGGTGAATTACGTGGATATTCCGGAATCGGCGCAACGTGAGGCCATGCTTGGCTTGGGCATGCCGGAGTGGCAGGTGACAGCGCTTCTGGAGCTTCAGCAGTTTTACAAGCAGGGCGGCGGAGCGAAAACGGACGGCCTGCTGCAAGCCTTGATTGAACGCGCTCCCGTAACACTCGATCAATATCTGGCGGCGAATGCGCGGGAATTTCGAGATCAGGCCGCATCTGCCTGAAAGGGAGAGCCAGGATGAACACAGCAGCGGAACGTTCGGAAGTCAAGAATCCCAAGACTGGAATGACGCATGCGCAGATGAAGGAATTCATCCGCAATCATTTTGAGGAGTTCGTGAACCGGAAAAACCTGCGCGTCGGTGAGACGAATTTCGCGCCCGACTTTCTTGATCACGGAGCCGATGTTCCGCCGGGACTGCCTCCGGGACCTGCAGGCGCTATACAGTACGTCGGCGCCGCGCTCAAAAGGTTCCCGACCTAAGCGTAAGCATCGAGGACCTCATCGCTGATCCAACCGGTGCGAGAAGCGTTCTTTTGCTGCGCCGAGAGTGAACCGAGCGCGAATTGCACTCTTCAAAACAAAAGGCCGCGTGAGAGCAAGTTCACGCGGCCCTGGGTTGGATTTCGTTTCGTTTTATGGATACGGCAGATATCTCCACAGATCGTTTAGCAACCTAAAGCCCTTTCCAACTGAGCCCGTTGCATCGAAGCCTTCGCCGCCGAGCATCCAGAATTGCTGGTCCCCGGTTTGCGCAGGAGTAGTGGTCCAGTAGGCTGGGCCCCAGCGGGTCCCGGGGTTGTTTGTCACATGGGGCCAGACCCTGGGGTCGGCAGGCAAGCCATAAATGCCTGGCTGGCTGACCGCGTTGGGTCCCTTGATCCATGTCCACTGATTCAACGCAATGGTCGCTGGGTTTCCCGCGTCGGTCGTGGTATCGAGGGTGAACTCCCAAAGATCGCCGAGTGAGCCATTTCCTGTGGCATCGAAGCCCTGTCCACCAAAGAGCCAGAGGTTTCCATGGATGTCGCTCCAGGCGGCAGAGATCCATCGGGCTCCGGGCACATTGGTAGAGGCAGCAATTCCCTGGGTTCCGTAGTTTCCGGGAGTACTTGTTGCCCCCTTGGACCCACTGACCCATGTCCATTGCGTGGCCGCAGGATCAAACTTCCACAGGTCGTTGAAACCATTCGTGCCACTTGTAAACCCACCGAACATCCAGAAGTTCCCGATGTTATCGACCCAGGCGACGGACGCCTGTCGACCGGGGGGTACATTGCCGGCTGCGGCGGTGCCTTGCGTACCATAGGTGCCAGCTTGATTTCCCGTGTTAGCGCCGCTGACCCAGGTCCATTGGCCGCCGCTATACTTCCATAAGTCGTTGAGCAACAGGTTTGAACAGCCGGGACCTGTCGAATCGCAGCCAAATCCTCCGAACAACCATACGATGCCGGAAACAGCGTCGCGTCTGGCACTAGCGCCCCAGCGTCCACCAGGCAAGTTGCTTGCTGAGGCTGTGCCCTGAATGCCGTAGACACCTGGCTGGTTGCCACCACCGGCATGAGACGCCCAGGTGTTCGTGGCAATGTTGTACTCCCACAGATCGTTCAAGAACGCCAAGCTACCGTCTTGTCCCCCGAAGAGCCAGAGGTTGCCGGTGCCAAGATCGGTCCAAGTGATTGCGCCCCAGCGTCCCGGAGGGGTGGGTCCCGTCGGGGGGGTGGGAGGCCTCACCAATTTCCAGACGTTGCCGCAACTACCACCGTAGTTCGCAGTTCCGGTAAATTCCCACAACTCATTGAAGAATCCCGGCATATTTGATTGTGGCGGAGTCGTGCTGCTAAACACATCGCCAGTTAAGAGCCACAGGTTGCCGCTGTTGTCGGTCCACGTGGCCGAATAATTGTTCCCGCCGGGGGTGAAAGTACTCACCGGCGGGCATGCTGGCGGAGGTGCAGGAGGTACCGTAGGTACCGGTTGAGGCGAGCCAAATTGATCGGTCAGATTACTGCCAGCCATCCATGTCCAATCATTGTGTCCGCAATCGACAACGGGTACAGGGTTCACCGGGGTCGCGAGGGCGGTGCCGCTGAAACCCCAGACGATGCAGCCTTCCGCTTGGGTGCCCGGGGCAACAAATACATTGACGTCATATGGGCTGCCGTGGGCAATGGGCGTGGCAAAAGCGTAGTCGCCATTTTTTGGCGTCATAAGATTGTCGCCGCCATTGTCCTGCAACTGCATTGCGCCACTAGCGCCCAAAACTCCCACGACGCTGACGTTGATGGGATGGAAGACAGCCGGGCATACCACCGATACGTTAGTCACATTGGCTGTAGCGGTCCCGGTACCGAAGCTCACGGTGCAGGTTTGGTTGGGACCGGAAGGTTGCCCGGAAACCGTAACCTTATAGGCTCCGTTGACGGGGACGAGTATCGGGAATGTAAACACGCCATTCTTCGTTATCGTCAGAGTGTCCACACCATTGTTTTGCAAAGCAAAACCGGTACCTCCGGAATATCCGGAAACCGAGCCTCCAATGGAAAGCGTTCCAAGAGAACAGGTGACCTGAACAGTGATGGCGACGCCTGCCGTGGATGTGCCACTGCCGTTGGTGACAGTGCAGGTCTGCGCCGGGCTGGTCGGCTGGGTGGAAACCGTAACATTATAGGTTTGACCGAAGGGGATGGCAGTTTTGAACTGGGAGGTAGTAGTGGTCCCGGTAATCGTAAGGAACTCGGTGCCATTTTGCAGAACCAGGCCGGTGCCCGTCAGGCCGGCAACCGTTACCCCGATGGCCTGCGTACCTGTGGTGCACGTTACCACGACGGTGGTGACTGTGGCTGTTGCAGTGCCACTGCCAGCAGCCACTGTACAGGTCTGAGATGGCGTAGTGGGGGGCTGAGAAACCGTAACTATTGAATCCCGCATAATATAGCGATACTTTTTCCGCTATGCTGCGTCTAACTGGATATGGGGAATCCTGCTGGAGTACCTCGCGATTTTGATGCCTTAGAAAAACGACGCTTTCAAGCCCTTCAGTTGTTGGAGCGCG
>QHYE01000117.1 GCA_003224055.1 Acidobacteriota bacterium
CGTGGCTCGGCAACTTCCGGCATCTGGTGGTTCGCTATGACCGCTCGCTCACGATTTACAGCGCATTCTTTCATATCGCCTGCTTCATCATCGTCTTACGGAGGGTTTTGAAATAGCTTCTAGAAATCAGAAACCAGAAACTAGAAAGAGAAAATAGGAAGAGTCAAAATCCCCATGGTTCGGCCTCGCTCACCACAGGCTACGCGAACCCGGCGTGTGGGGCACCCGCTGCGGAGTTGGGGGATGCGCGTTAGCGCCGGGATTCCGGCGGGACCAAGTTGTTGGCGCGGTAGTAGACGACCAGCTGGCCGAAGTGTTCGGTGCTGTGCTCGATAGCGGTGATCCAGATATAGGAATTGTGGACGACATGCTTCCCGGTTTCCCACCCAAATGGCGTGGTTTTGTCCAGGCCGGCATCGCCCTGCTGCTTGATCACGGCCGCCCCGTCGGCGACGGCCTGCTCGATGAGTTTCACCACATCGGCTTTCGTCTTATAAACGTCGCGCGGCGGGTTGTGCGCGTCCTTGCCAAAGTCGGGACCTATGTTCGATCCGGAAACCCTGCGGATCAGATCGTAATCGACGGCAGCGACGTGCAGAAGATTCTCGGCAAAGGTGCGCTCGTCTTTCTGTACCTTGAAATCGTACTTGTCTTCAGGAAAATCCTTGGCCATGGCTATCAGCCTATTGCCGATGTGGTTCCACCACTCGAGGGTCTCTTCCGCCCGCGAACGCGCGGAACCCGTGGGTTGATTCTGCAACTGGCCCTGAGCGTAAAGACTCGTGCCGGTGAGGGCGAGCAGAGTGACCGCAACTAGCATGAGTGAAGACCGCTTCATTTTTGTTTTCTCCTTTGGATTGATCCGCTTCCTAAAACTCACCGACGCACTAAAATCAGCAGATAGAGCGTTCCCGAAGGGATTTCGTCTCGAGGCAAAGCATCACCCCTGACAGAATGAGACTGCGCCACTTATCGAATCGTTAGCAGCTTTGCACAAGAAACATGCTTCGAGGCGGGATTCCGGGCAGATGGCCGGCTATTCGGAAGTTATCGAATCGTTAGGGCGCGTCAGCAGGCGCAGGGCCAATGCCGCGCGGAGAACTGCGTCGAAGGCCAGACAGAAGCCGGGCCACCGGACGAAAGAGCGAAACTAGAAATCAGAAACTAGAAAGGGAGAATAGGAAGAGTCAAAACCCCCACACGCAAACCCGGTGTATGGGGCACCCTGCGACACGCAGCCACGAACAAAGAGAGGCGCGACGCCCGGCCACGAAAAGCAAGCGGGGAAGGATGCGCTCTTTGCAAGAAACAGACTACCCACATTTCCTTTTGAAGGCGGTATACGAGGCAGTATTATTTGTGGGGCTTGTGGAGCAGCAGCGGAGATAGCGAGGCTCCCGGCAGTGAACGAAAAACAGAATCGCTCGTTTCAGCTCCCGTTCAAGGGCACCGTGGTGTTGACGCTCCTCTTTGGAGCCGCGTTGCTGACCGCGCCGCCTGGGCACACATGGCAGCAAGGCCAGCAGCACGGCAGCATGCCCGGAATGGACATGCACGACAACGGCGACATGCGCAGCATGGGCGCAAGCATGGCGGCCATGGCTGGCCACGGCCACATGTACATGACCCCGCTGCGGCCCAAGCAGCCCGGCGACGAGGAGAAAGCAAAGGCCGTTGTAGCCAACGGGAAGGCAACTATCGAGCGCTACAAGGACTACCGCAAGGCTCTACTCGACGGATATGTCATCGCGAATCCGAAAGTCAAGCAGCCCCAGTATCACTTCATCAACGACGCCAATACCCGGGAGGCTGACCTCCATTTCGACCCGCGCAAGCCAACAGCTCTGCTCTACCGCCGAACTCCGATGCAGGAATACAAGCTGGAGGGCGTCATGTACACGGCCAACCCCGACGCAACCGAAGATGAGCTGAACGAGCGGATCCCGCTCAGCATCGCGCGCTGGCATAGGCACATCAACGTCTGCTGGGCCCCGGAAGACCGCGTGGGGGACTACCAAACCGCCCATCCCAAGTTCGGCATGTTCGGCTCCATAAACACCGAAGAGGCCTGTAAAGCCGAACGGGGAGACTTCCACCCCTATATGTTCACCTGGATGATTCACATTTTTCCGTACGAACCCGACTTCAAAGAGGTTTTCTCCATGAACGACGACGTGGCCCACGTGCACTGATCCACGCGGATTAGAAAACTAGAAACTAGAAAGCAGAAACTGGAAAAGCGAAATTGGAAATTGGAAAAGCGCGGAGAGGGCACGATGTATCGTGCCCCTACAGGGTCAAAGCGGGACAATTCTAGTTGTGTTCGATTTGGGACAGACCGGCGAACCCCGACCTTAATATACTTATTGCACTCGCAGAAATTTCGTTCCTCTGAGGGCGAAGTCCGGCCCCGTATTTTCCGGGGATAACGAGAGGGATTTGGAGGCGAGCGGAGGCTGTTCCTGCGCTTCCGTGATGAAGAGTAAGGACTTAAGAGAAGAGAAATCACGTGATGTACAAGCCGTTCGCTGCGCTGCTCGGAATGCTTCTGGGTAGCCACGCGCCGGCGGCAGCACAAACACCCGCACCCCAGCTCGTCCTGGCGCAAGAACGCGCTGCTCCAACCATGGCGATGCTCCCAACGGTATCGACCGCATTTCCGGCAGGTTCCACCCTGGTGTCCCAGGACACCGGAAAATCTCCAGCCCAATTCAATCATCTGTTCGTGGGAGCTTATGAACGCGACCCCAGCCTAGGGCAGCTTCTCCCGACGGAACGGGTCAAAAATTTGGTTTTCACGCAGGTGAACTTGCCGCTCGTCCAACTCTGGGGCGGAAGGCTGCAACTGGAGGCCTTTCAATGCACGCTTCACATTCAGAATGTGCAACTCGGTCCCTTAGGCTATGGCGCTATGCAGGGTTTTCGTTCCGCGCGACAAAGCTATTCCGGCGGACCGATTTCGGTGCATCTCTCCGGGCTCAGCCTGAGCTATCACTTTGGCGGGGACGCGCGGCCCGCGCGCCCGACTGGGGTGTTGCGGCGCCTGACCCGAATTGTTGGCAACGTCCTGAATTGAGCGGTATTGCTTCGGTCTCGATGTCATCGTGGATGCTCGATGAAGAAGAAAGCCAAGAAAGAATCGGGCGCAACGACGTGCGCCAGGGTCAAGAAAGAAATGGCGAGGCCGCGCATGGCCAAGTCCGCGCGCGAAGGGCGAATAAATCCAGGCGCAGGATTCGTCATAGCGTTGCGGGAAAGGAGGGTGGCGACCCCGTAACAGATTGGGAACGCGTGGATGACGTGGCGTTGTGTGTTCGCATGGCCGCGGACTACTCTGATGAGGCAATCCACTGTGGCTATTGGCCAGGTGTTCCGGTGCAGGGAAACGCTGCGAGAACGCAGGGACCGGTACACGGAGAACAGGACTCATCATGTCGGAACCGTTCCGGCCGTATGAAAAACTTGTAGAGATCACGATCTTCGGGAAGAAATTTCAGGTGCCAGAGCGGAATTCGCTTTTGCGATGTTTCCAGTTCATCAGCCCGGAGACGATTC
Source organism: Acidobacteriota bacterium (assembly GCA_003224055.1). Classification (GTDB taxonomy): domain Bacteria; phylum Acidobacteriota; class Terriglobia; order Acidiferrales; family UBA7541; genus Acidiferrum. The sequence continues at coordinate 3,556 of QHYE01000117.1, forward strand.
CTTACGGGCGCTTCTGCTGGAATCAAGACTGCCAATATTGCCGGGTGAGCTGCCAACTGCCGGATGAGGATGAACCGCACGAGATGCTGAGCTGCAAGTTCATCGTGATGCCTGGAATGGAGATCACGGAGATGAGCCAGGAGTTGAAGTGGTGCCTGCGTTCGAAGCTGCCTTCGGACGCGCCGGTTCCTTCCTGAGTTCTTTCAGTTTTCTTTGAAGAGTGAAGTTGACAGTTGACAGTTAAAAGTTAAAAGAAGGAAGAAGCCGCCTGCTACGAAGGCGACCGCCCCAGAAGGCAGCCGCTACAAAGTCCAAGCAAACCCCGTCTAGCAAGCCACCATTTGCAGTCTCGCCGCGGTTGCACTACATTCACGTTGAGAGATGACAAGTTCAATCGAGTTGCCGTGTGACGGCTGCGGCCAAAACGCTTCGACGGAGCATATCGCGCGGCGGCTGCAACGCCTGGAATGGGCCACGCGGTACCGGCCCGTTCATATCCACACACTTTTTCTTGGTAGTGCGTCGCCGCAGAAGCAAGAGGAATTTCTTTACTCTCCGAACGGCGAATTTCTGGGCGAGGCGGGGGCGCTATTGGAGGCTGCGGGCGTTTCTACGGCAGGCAAGACAGCCGAGGCCGTGCACGCGGAATTTCAGCGCGCCGGTTTTTTTCTGACGCATGTTTTAGAATGCCCGGTCGAGAACGAATCTGCTGCGACGACGGCACTTCCTTCACTGATGGAGCAGCGGTTGACGGCGGTGGCGGTGCGGATCCGGCGTTCCCTGAAACCCAAACGCGTGGTGCCGATTTCCCGGGCACTGGAAACAATCCTGGAAAAATTCGTGGCGCTGCCATTGGGCTGCCCGCTGGTCCTGGACGACGGAAAACCGTTCGCGCTTGATGAATCCGACACGCAGAAGGCCGCCACAAGATTGCGCGGCGCCGTCGGTGCTTCGGCCGTCTGACCGAAGGAACAGGGGCCACTGGTCGAGGGAGATGACCCAAAACGGTACGGCGTCCCGGTGGACGGGTCTTTTGGCTGTGATAGAATCAAACGCATCGAGAGAGTGCGGGAGAAGCAGGAGCGTCCCGGTGAAAAAGCAGGTCAAATTTGGGATTGGCATCGGCGTGATCGTCGTTTCGATGGGGTTTTTGGCGTGGCTGGGATATGGAGAAAGCAAGACGTATTACCACACGATTGCTGAGTTGCAGACACTCCAGGGGCGGGCACTAAAGCAGCGCATGCGTGCCGGCGGCACGGTGGCGCCGAACAGTATTCGCCGCTATAGCGGACGCGTTGACTTTGTGCTGGAGGGGGAAGGGAAGTCGATCCCGGTCACCTACATCGGGAGCGATCCGCTGCCGGATACGTTTGTGGACAAGGCGCAGGCGCTGGTGGAAGGAAGCCTGAGCACGGATGGCCGGTTTGTGGCCGAGCATGTTCAAGCGAAATGCGCGTCGAAGTATGAGGCGGCCCCGGGAGGCACCGGCGCGGCTGCAGCCGGCGAAATCAAGCGTAGCGGCACGTAACGAATCCGGTTTCACCGGTGGAGAGGCGGGAGCTACGTGGATGTATTCGGATCCTTTGCGCTCATTCTTGCATTTGTCTGCGCAGTGTACGCATTCGCCGGCGGGATTGGCGCGATTGTCACGGGACATCCGCTTTTAGTAAAGAGCACACGGCAAGCGGGAATCGCCACCTGCTGCCTGATTTTCCTCGCTACTTTCGGCCTCGAATACCTGTTTTTCAGCGACAATTTCGCAAACGCCTACGTCGTTTCGCACAGCAACCGCGACCTCGCGACGTTTTACAAGATCGCTGCGCTCTGGTCGGGGCAGGAAGGGTCGCTGCTTTTCTGGAGCTTCCTCCTTTCGGTATACGTTTTTTCGGTGCTCATCACGTACCGGAACAAGAATGGCGAATTGATGCCCTACGTCGGCGTGGTGATGGCCGGCGTGCAGATCTTTTTTTTGACGCTGAATAACTTTGTGGCCAGCCCGTTCAAGGCGCTGGCGGTGCCGGGGGCGAACGGAGCGATGAATCTAGTGGCGCGCGCCGACGGAAACGGGTTGACGCCGCTTTTGCAGTATCCCGAGATGGTGATTCACCCGCCGAACCTGTATGCGGGGTACACGGGATTCACGATTCCGTTTGCGTTCGCGCTGGGCGCGCTGCTGGCGCGTTACCCGGGAGAAAAATGGATTCACCTGACGCGCAAATGGACGATGATCGCGTGGATGTTTCAGTCCATGGGAATATTGCTGGGCGCGCACTGGGCGTACGCAGTGCTGGGCTGGGGCGGATACTGGGGATGGGATCCAGTGGAGAATGCTTCCTTGCTCCCGTGGCTCACCGGTACGGCGTTTCTGCACTCCGTGATGATGCAGGAAAAGCGCGGGATGATGAAGGTATGGAACGTGTGGCTGGTGTTTACTACGTTCCTGCTCTGTATTCTTGGAACTTTTCTTACACGAAGCGGAGTCGTCAGTTCAGTCCACGCTTTCGCGAGTTCCAAGATTGGAAGCTGGTTCACTAGTTTTCTTGCGATCATATTGCTTGTCTGCTTTGCCGCGTACGTCAAGAATCGCGATTATTTGAAAAGCGAGAATCAGCTGGATGCCATTGTCTCGCGTGAATCGAGCTTTCTCTTTAACAACCTGATGCTTTTGGTGGCGTGTGTGGCGGTGCTTTCGGGGACGCTCTTTCCGGTGTTTTCCGAATGGTTCACAGGGAATCGCATCAGTGTGGGGGCTCCATTTTTCAACAAGGTGAATATTCCTATTGGGCTGCTACTACTGTTCCTGACGGGAGTGGGTCCGCTTCTCGCCTGGCGGAAGACTTCGACGGAAAGTTTGAAGCGCAATTTCGGTTTGCCGCTCGCCATTGGGATTGTTGGTGGTGCGGTTGCGTTCGCACTTGGATTCCGCGAGTTTTATTCGCTGGTGTGCCTGATTTTATGCGTATTCGTAGCGTCTACGATTGCCCTGGAATTCTATCGCGGTGCGAAGGTGATTCGCGCGCGATCGGGAGCTTCGCTTTTCACTTCGGCAGTGGATCTGACGATGCGCAACACCCGACGCTATGGCGGCTACATCGTGCACATGGGCATGGTGCTTGTCTTCATCGGGCTTGCCGGTGCGGCGTTCAATCGCGATACACAGAAGGAGATGCAACTCGGCTCCACGATGCAGATCGGGCCGTACACGCTGGTGCTACAGAGCGCTGATTCCAGGCCGGAGCGAAATTACACGGCGCAGCGCATGATCATCGAAGTGATGCGGGACAATAAATCGCTCATGATGCTCTATCCCGAGAAGCGACGATTCGTGACCACCGTGGAAAATGGGACGATGGTGGCGATTTACTCGACGCTGAAAGAGGATTTATACGTGGTGTTCGCCGGGCAGAGCCCAGACACGCAACTTCCAGTCGTTCACGCGTATCTGAATCCGCTGGTGAAGTGGATTTGGCTGGGCGGGGCGGTTGTGGTCCTCGGCACGCTGGTAGCGCTGCTGCCGAATCGTCGCGCTGTGCTGGTGCTGGCGGGCGCGCAGCAGCCGGCGGGTCAACCATTGGCGCACGGGCTGCCTTCTTCGGTTACCTTGCGAGAGCGCCATGACTAAGGCACACTCGATTGCCGCGATCACGATGCTGGCGATGGCGCCGCTGCTGATTGCGCCGCTCGGGGTGCAGCAACTCTCCGATCGAGCAAAACAAGTGGGCACGAAAATTAAATGCATGTGCCGCGGGTGCGACATGCCCGCGAGCACTTGTTCACATCCGGGAGGGGCATTCTCCGGGATGTGCGACACAGCCAAAGCGATGTTGAAGGAAGTCGACCAGCAAATCGCCAAGGGCGAGACCGATGATCAGATTTTGCAAGCGTTCGTGAAGGCGTATGGGACGCAAGTCTATACGGAGCCGCCGAAATCGGGCTTCAGCCTGGTTGCCTGGGTATTGCCGAGCGTTTATCTTTTTGTGGGCGCCGGAGTGGTGGTTTTCGTGATCTCCCGCTGGCGGAAACGCCCCGCGCCACAAGTGACGCCCGCGGGTGGCACCCCGGGCATTTCAGCCGAATTGTTGGAGCGCGCCAGAGCGCGGGCGTCACGCGAGACTCAGGATTGAATGGTGCTTCCTGTCTACACACTTGCGATATTCCTGATTGCCTCCGCGGATTGGGCGGTACTGGGCGCGTGCTTGGCCTTGGCCGTCGCCACCCTGCTTTTCATATTTTACATTCAGCCGGATGCATCAGACCTGGCGCCCCATCGTACCAAGCTGGATCAATTGCTCGAGCGCCGCGACGCCATTTACGACAATTTGCGCGATTTGCGGTTTGAGTATCGTTCGGGAAAATATTCCGAGGGCGATTTTGAGGCGATGAAAACGGCTCTGGAAAATGAAGCGGCGCTGGCGCTGGCCGAGATCGATCAAGTGACGCAATCGCAGGTGAAGCGGCCGCGCGGGGCGCGACCGGCATCGGCGGACCGGAGCACTCCATGAAGCGCTGGCTCGCTCGATTTGCGCTTGCTGGAATGGTTCTTGCACCTCTCTGGGTTGCGGAAGCAGGCACGGTACACGGCATGGTGAATAACGGCACAACCGGCAAGCCGGCGGCTGGCGTGGAAGTCATTTTGATCGAGCTGCAGGGTGGCATGCAGCCCGTTGCGAATACAAAAAGCGACGCCAAAGGGGAGTTTGCGTTTGACAATCCCGGACTCGGCGCGCACCCGATGCTGGTGCGCGCAGTGTATCACGGCGTGAATTTCCATCAGCCTGTGCCGCCCGGCAGCAGCAACGTGCAGGTGAACATTTTCGAGTCGTCGACGGACGCAAAGATTATCAACGTTCCCTCGCATGTGGTGGTGTTCCAGCCGAATGGTTCGACACTGATCGTCGGCGAGGAATATGAAATCGAGAACAAGTCTCGTCCGTCGCAAGCGTATTTCCGTGCCGATGGCAATTTCGACTTTTCGCTCCCGGAAAAGGCGCGGCTGCAACAGGTCGCAGCATCTGGGCCGACGGGAATGCCGGTGGTGCAGGCTCCGATCGACAAGAAGAACAATCACTACTCCATTGCGTACGCCTTCCGGCCGGGTGCGAGCAGGGTTCGGTATTCTTACGAGATTCCTTATCCGGGAAATACGGCGACGGTGAAGATTTCGACGATTTATCCGGGCGGACGGTTGATTGTGGTTGCGCCGCCGACGGTTCAGGTGAGCGGACAGGGACTGGCTGCGGGCGGACAAGAGCAGGGAATGAGTGTCTACGGTCGCGACGACGTTCCGGCCGGCACAATTGTTGCCGTCAATCTTTCAGGGACGGCGCCACCTCCGGACGCCGGTGGCGGTGCAGACCAGGGTCAACAAGGCCGGGATGCGCAGCAGGGCGGCGGAGAGGCGGCCGGCGTTGGAATTCAACAGGTGCCGGGACGGCTGGACGTCTTGAAGTGGCCGGTGATCATCGGATTCCTCTGTGTTTTTGCTCTCGGGGCAATCTTGTTGGTGCGTAAGCCTGTTGTAGCTGTGGCTGGGGGTGTGCCCTTGGAAGAAAGTACCGTGGCTGCGAACCCGGAAAAGACGAGATCGGCGGCAGCTTTCTCCTCGCGATCCAGTCCCGCGAGCGGCGCCACCAGTCTCGCGGAGGTGGATGCCGTAATCGGGACAAGCCTGGATGCGCTAAAAGAGCGCTTGTTCCGGCTGGAGCTGCGGCACCAAGCGGGGACCATTTCCGAGGAAGAATATGCGCAGGAACGCGCGCGGGCTGAAAAGGTATTGCGCGACCTCGTGCGAGGCTGAGAGTTGAACGCGCGGCGCGACTTGCGTATCTGCGAGGTCTTCCGTTGACGCCGGCGGCAATTTCTCCTGTTGGAATTCGCTTTGAAAACATCGACAAGCGCTATGGCGGACTCTATGCACTGCGACGAGTGTCGCTGGAAATCGCAGCCGGGGAGTGCGTGGTTCTGGCCGGGCGCAATGGCTCCGGCAAGACCACGCTTCTGCGAATTGCGGCACGGCTGGTGCGGCCTTCTTCAGGGAGTATCACTTTTCTAGACAAAAAGAATGGCGCGATAACGGCAGCATCGCAAACGGGATTCGTGGCGCATGCGACGATGGTCTACGACGAGCTCACTGCCGAAGAAAACCTTTTGCTCTTTGCAGAATTGCTAGGAATCGCGGAACCTGCTGCGCGCACCGAAACACTGCTTGCAGAAGTCGGTCTCACCGATCGCCGGAAGTCGCTCGTACGTACGTTTTCCAGAGGAATGCGCCAGCGGATGGCCATTTCGCGGGCGCTGCTGAACGAGCCTTCCGTCCTGCTCCTGGATGAGCCGGCGACGGGCCTCGACCCGCAGGGCATGTCCTGGCTCGCCGGCTCGTTGCGACAGATGAGAGATGCCGGCCGGACAGTTCTGATGAGTCTCCATGGTGAATCTGAGATTTCCGCCCTGGCTACGCGCGCGGTTCGGTTGGAAGCAGGATCTGTGATTGCAGACACGCAGACGGGTGCGAGTCTGCCTTCGATTTTGACGTTTGCAGGTGCATGAGTGAGCTTGTTTTCAAACACGGCTGTGCTGCTCGGCAAGGAACTTCGCACGGAATTTCGTTCGCGTGAATTGCTCACGACGACGGTCGTATTCATTCTGGTGGTTGTTGTGCTTTTCAGTTTCACGTTCGATGCAAGTTCCGCGGAATCCCGGCGATTCGCCGCCAGCCTCCTGTGGCTTGCCTTTCTGTTCGCGGCATCACTCATGCTTCAACCATGTTTCTTGCGCGAGCAGAGTAACGACACGCTGAGCGCCCTGCGGCTATCCGTCAAGGATCCCTTCGCGATATTCGCTGCAAAGCTCTCGGCGAATACGCTATTCCTGCTTCTGACGGAGTTGCTGATGCTTCCGGTATTTTCCGTCTTATTCAACGTGCCGGTGTTTCCTGTCTTCGGACAGCTTGTGGTAGTTCTTTTTCTGGGGAGCCTCGGAGTCTCCATCGCGGGCACGGCGCTTTCGGCGATTTCAGCGCAAGCGCGCATGCGCGAGCTCCTGTTACCCCTGTTGTTGCTGCCCTTGCTCACTCCTGTTCTTGTGGCGAGTACGCGGGTGACCCTCGCCCTGCTCGACGCGGAACCCTACATGGAGTGGAAGGGTATCGGATTCCTGATCGTTTTCGACGTGGTGTTTTTGACGGCGCTGTGGCTTTTCGGCGAATATCTTCTGGAGGAATAGAGGCATGAAGAAGCACGCTTTGGCCAGCGCCGTGGTTTTTCTCCTGCTGGGTGCGGCTGCGTACGGCGCGCTATTCGTTGCGCCCACCGAGAAAACCATGGGGACGATCCAGCGGATCTTTTATTTGCACGTTTCGAGTGCGTGGACCGGGCTCACTGCGTTCTTCATCTGTTTTCTCGCGAACCTCCTGTACGTTTGGAGACGTGAACCGCGCTGGGACTGGCTGGCAGTCTCCGCGGCGGAAGTCGGATTGGTGTTCACTACGGTCGTACTGGTAACCGGCCCTATTTGGGCGCATCCGGTCTGGGGAATCTGGTGGACTTGGGACGCACGGCTCACTTCGACGTTTGTGCTTTGGTTGGTTTACATTTCGTATCTCTTACTGCGCACCCTCGTCGAAGAACCCGACCGCCGTGCGTTGTTCAGCGCACTCTTTGGAATTTTCGCATTCATCGATGTGCCACTGGTTTTTGGCTCCATCCGCTGGTGGAGGACGCAGCATCCTCAGCCGGTGGTGATGGGAGGCTCGGGTTCGGGCTTGGAACCAACCATGTGGTATGTGCTTCTTTTTTCCTGGGGAGCGATGTTGAGCTTGATGGCGCTGCTCGTGCGAGCGCGCTTTGAGTTTGAAGCTGTGCGGGGAGAAACTGAGCTCGTGCGGCGTGAAGCGGAGGGAGCATGAAAAATCTGAATAGTGTGTTTGCCGCCTATCTCGCCGGATGGGGCATCTTTTTTGCCTACTACATCTCTATCGCGCGGCGGACCGCATCCTTGCGCGAAGAGATCGAGCGATTGAAGAATTCGCTGAACCGGGGCAAATAGCTTGGCGGGAAAGAAGAGAGTCGGGATTGTCCTGTTTCAGCTCGGCGGGCCGGATTCTCTGGAGGCCGTTGAGCCGTTCTTGCTTAACTTATTTCTCGACCCCGACATTATTCCGCTTGGGCCGCTTGGACTTTTGCGACGGCCGATTGCAAAGCTGATTTCCTCGCGCCGTTGGAAGCTGGTTGCGGGCAAGTATGCGGAGATCGGGCGACGATCCCCGATTGCGACTCTAACCGAGCGGCAGCGTGTGCGGCTGGTGGAGGCGGTCTCGCCATACATGGATCCTGTGGCCGTCACAGCGATGCGTTACTGGCGCCCGATGACGTCCGAAGCGGTGGCTTCCTTGCGTAAAGCCGGTGCATTGGATGAAATCGTCCTTCTGCCGCTGTACCCGCAGTATTCGTATGCCACGACGTTAAGCAGTTTGAAGGAGTGGCGGCGCGTTGTGCAGCAAGCCGGATGGGAGCCGTCGTCCGTGCGGCCGCCAGAGCGCACGGTTGAGCAGTTTCACGATCACCCGCTTTACATCCAGGCGCTTGTCGAACGCATCGGCTCGGTTCTGCGGCAATTCCCGGACAGCTCGCGGATCCATCTTGTATTCAGCGCGCACGGGTTGCCGATGAGCCTGGTCGAAAAGGGCGACCCGTACCCGAAGCAAATCGAAAAAACGGTGCGATTGGTTTGCGAACTAGGCGCGAGGCTGCATTATGGCTGGCCGAAAATTCATCTGCTTTGCTACCAGAGCCGGGTCGGACCGAGCAAATGGCTGGAACCGTCACTTCCGAAGACGTTGGAGCGGCTCGGCCATGAAGGCGTGAAGGAAGTGCTCATTGTTCCCGTTTCATTCGTGACCGAGCACATCGAGACGCTGCATGAAATCAATATCGAAGCTCGGGAAGAAGCAGAGAAACTAGGCATCGAAACGTTTCGCATGATGGCCGCGCTGGGAGACTCGCCTTTGTTCATCGCTGCGCTGAAGGATCTTGTATTGCGCGCCGTCGGGATCAGTGCGGATAAACCCTCTGAGCGACTTTCCACCGCGCCCCGTTGAAGGTATAATCCGCGACTTGGAAGATTTCCGATGACGTCCACTTACAATCCGGGTGTACACAAATTTGCGGTTTTCGTGGTCTGTTGGACGATCCTCCTTTTCGTTGCGGGGGCCTTGGTAACGTCACGAGACGCGGCGCTCTCTGTCCCGACCTGGCCCGGGCCGGTCATGCCTCCCATGGTCGGAGGGGTTTTCTACGAGCACTCCCATCGGATGATCGCGGGCGCTCTGGGGATATTTACGCTCATTCTGGCAATCCTTGTGTGGACGAAAGAAGAGCGGTCCTGGCTGAGATGGTTTAGCGCGGTTGCCGTTGGCGGAGTCGCCGTGCAGGCGATTCTCGGGGGTCAGGTCGTCATCCAGCTGCTGCACTACTGGCTTCCCGTTCTGCATGCCTGCTTCGCGCAAATCGTCTTTGCGGCGGTCCTGAGCATTGCCGTATTTACGAGCAAATGGTGGGTTTCCGATCAGCCGCAACTGGAAGATAGCGGGAGTCCCTCGATTCATTTTCTGGCCACTCTCAATGCTGCGGTCGTCTATCTGCAGGTGATTCTGGGCGCCGGGTTTCGCCACAAGGAAATTCCAATCTGGCCACATATGGCGGGGGCGCTGCTAGTGCTCGGCGTTGTCATCTGGACGGCGGCTGCCCTGCGCAAGCGGTTCGGACAGTCGGTGGAGCTTTCAAGAGCGCGCGTGATGCTGCATGCGATCTTTGGGACACAATTTCTGCTTGGGTTTGGGGCCTATTGGTCGCGGCTCACTACGGTGGACGCGCCGCAACCGATGCCGGTCATGGTGTACCTGACCGTGATTCACACCGTGGTCGGAGCGATCCTCTTTGCGTTCTCGATTCTCATCGTGCTGATGTGCTACCGCTTAATTCCGCGCGGCGGGGAAGTTCGTGCTGAAGCGGCACGGCAGGTGAGCCCGGGATGAGCACGGCGCGGACCACAGAACTCACGCTTTCGGCGCGCGCCAACGCGTATGTCGCGCTGACGAAGCCGGATGTTTCATTCCTTGTGCTCATGACGACGGCGGCGGGATATTACATGGGCGTGCGCGGACCGGTCGGATGGCTGCATATGATTCACGCGGTTTTTGGCACGATGCTGATCGCCGCGGGGACGGCGGCCCTCAATCATTACATCGAGCGCGAATCGGACCGCTACATGCGCCGCACAGCCTCACGGCCGCTGCCAAGCGGCGTGCTGCAACCGCGCGAGGCGCTGATCTTCGGCGTGGCGCTATCGATCGCGGGCGCTCTTGATCTTTATCTAGTGGCAGGGGCACTCGCCGCGGGGCTCGGGATTGCCACGTGCCTGAGTTACTTGCTGGCGTACACTCCGCTGAAGAAGCGCACGGTATGGGCGACGTTTGTGGGCGCATTTCCCGGGGCGATTCCGCCGATGATTGGCTGGGTGGCGGCCACAGGCTCTCTCGACCGCGGCGCCTGGCTTCTCTTCGCGATTCTGTTCCTTTGGCAATTCCCACATTTCCACGCGATTTCCTGGATGTACCGCGAAGACTACGCGCGCGCGGGAATCATGATGCTGCCGGTGGTGGACCGGGAGGGCAAACGCACCTTTCGTCAGATCATTCTGTACGCTGCCGCGCTTGTTGCCGCGAGTCTGCTTCCGGCGCTGATGGGATTGGCTGGCATTCTGTATTTCTTCGGAGCACTGGTGATCAGTACAGCGCTGGTGCAGGTCAGTCTCTGGGCTGCCAGCAATAAAACGAACACACGTGCCAAGTGGCTGATGCACGCCACGGTCATCCACATTCCCATCCTGCTGGGCTTGATGGTCTATGACAAGATCCCGCGCTGATTGGGTCGCATCCGGAAGGGCATACTCGCAACGATGTTTTCGCATGCCGCGCTAAATGCTTCTCTGAACGGAATCAGCGCCATTCTGCTGGCCGGGGGCTACGCCGCGATCCGGGCAGGAAAGCGGAATGTGCATAAGTACTTCATGGTTTCCGCCTTCGGCGTCTCCACTGTTTTTCTGGCTTCCTACTTGGTTTATCACTACCGCGTGGGACATGTGGTATTTCAGGGGCAAGGCTGAATCCGCCCGGTTTACTTCGCGCTCTTGATTTCGCACACCCTGCTGGTGATTGTGATCGTGCCTCTGATCCTGGTTACCCTGCGCCGCGCCTGGCTGGAAAAATTTGACAAGCACCGCCTCAATGCGCGATGGACTCTCCCACTTTGGTTTTATGTTTGTGTGACGGGGGTAATCGTCTACCTGATGCTGTACCAAATCTACGCGAGGAATGGTGCGTGAAGTTCCCTCGAGATTGCGTGGATAGTGATTCCGCTAGAATAGCTGAGTGTTGTCCGAGCGGATGCCCGGGGGCATGAGTGCCCCGGTCTGAGAAGAACGAATAGCCTGCCGCGTTCCCGATCGGGGAAAGACGATGTGCCAGAAATCAGCGCTGGGCGTCGTGAATGCAACTCCCACAAAGCGCCGTTCCTGCTTCTCGCGCAGGGAAGTCACAACGCAGTCAATGGAGTTGGCGGTATGCTCGTTGATGACTTTGACCAGCTGGCCGCTGAACAACGGAGTGTCCATGATAAGCAAGGCGCCGTCGGCACTGACGATGTAGGTCGAGGCCTTGAGGTCGATAGTTTCGCCCTCCGGCAAGCGACACCGGACCGTCAAAGGAATCTGGAGGGGAAGGCGAGTGGTGCGTCGGCGCTCTGGATATCTGGTTCTTTGCATATGGGCAGCCTTTGCGGGGACGCTTGAGGCTTAATATTGGGATGTTGCCACGGCCGGGGTGAAAAGACAAGGATTTTACACAGGCTCACGTGAGTAACTTTTGGGGTGTACTGGAATTGTAGTTCCATTGACCCGGTGAGCAGATGCGCTTAGGCTGCAGAAGTCGCTGATTTACTGTGCTTTACCCCTAGAATAAACGCATGCGGTATGAGGGCTTGGGCTGCGGGACCGGCTAGGCCTGGAATCCAGGAGACGATCGTGGCGCTGTTAAAGGACATGAGTTATGAGACGCGGATAGGTCACATTCGCAGCAGCGGGCGCGTCAATTCCCGCGTCGCGGTCGCCGTCGAGTGGAACGACGCCGGGAAAAGGCAGCGTGCCGAAGGACACACTGCAGATATCAGTGCGAAGGGCTGCCTGGCCGTGATACCGCAAGGATTCGCCGTTGGGCAAAAAGTACGGCTCGTTAACCTCACGAATCAGAATTCCTGCGAAGCCGTTCTGGTCTGGCGCGGACATGAGGGCCGAAAGGGTTGGGAGCTGGGGCTGGAGTTGCAAGATGCCACTAGGGATTTTTGGGGGCTCGACGTTTAGTTCCTTTTCGGGCGGGCGTATGAGCGGTTTCTCGAGGAGCTCGCAATGGGATTTCCACCGCTCCAATCGCGATCAGTCCACTTTTTTCCTTGCCAATCAATACCTTACAAACGTAGAGTTAACTAGGCCTTGGGGGTTTTCTGAAGGCGGTACCCATATATAGGAACCCAGTTGCCGGATCGCCCCGGCAAGGTTTTGCGTGCGCGCTTGGAGTTCGCCGATGGCGAGCAGGCGGAGGCAGAAACAGATGACTGCCATCATCACGGTTGCGAATCAAAAGGGCGGCGTCGGAAAAACTACGACGGCGATCAATTTGTCCGCGGCCCTGGCGCATCGCGGCAAACGCACCTTGCTAATCGATCTTGATCCGCAGGCCAATTCGACGATTGCCTTTTATGATTCGGGCGAAATCGCTACTTCGATGTTCGACGTGCTGAGCGACAGCCGGGTAACGATGACCGCGGTCATCAAGCCGACGAAAGATCCGCTATTGTTCCTCGGGCCGGGACGGCTGGCGCTGGCGAAGCTCGAGCAAGTGCTCGCAGGGCAATTTGATGCGCCCTTCAAATTGAAAGACGCACTTGGGCCGATCATGAAAGACTACGACTACGTGGTTCTCGACACGCCGCCTTCGCTAGGAATTTTGACGGTCAACGCACTCGTGGCGTCCACTCATTTGCTCGTACCCATTCAAGCCGCGTATTTCGCGATCGAAGGAACGGACGATCTGCTGGAAACGTACGAGCGCATCCGCGCGCGTCCCAACCCGGGGCTGAAAGTTCTGGGAGTAGTCATAACACTTTTTGACAAGCGTACGAATATTTCCAAAGACACGCACGGGCAAATCCGCTCGGTGTTTGGCGAAGTGCTGTTCAAGACGAAAATTACGAAGAATGTGCGTTTGGAAGAGAGCCCGGCTTACAAGGAAACGATTTTGACCTTTGCGCCGAAGTCACCCGGCGCGATCGAGTATAAGAAACTTGCAGGGGAGGTTATCCAACGTGTCGAAGAGGATCGGGTTACCCGTCACGCTGAAGATGCGGCATGACGCGCACTACGTAGAATCGTTGACAAGTTATAGCGGCGCCGCAGTCGGGCGCATGATTCGGGTGGACCAGATCCGCCCGAATCCGGACCAGCCCCGCAAGGCGCTTGGCGACCTGCGCGACCTTACGGACTCGATTCGCGAAAAGGGCGTACTGGAACCGCTGCTGGTGCGTTTTGTGCCGCGAGAGGACTGCTTCTACATCATCTCCGGCGAGCGGCGCTACCATGCGTCGCGCGCGGCGGGGCTGCGCGAAGTGCCTTGCATCGAAAAGACCGCCGACGACGCGGAAACGCTCGAAATCGGTTTGATCGAAAATATTCAGCGGAAAGACTTGACGCCATTTGAAGAAGCTGATGGATTGCACCGCCTGGGTGCGCAATTCGAATACACGCATGAGGATATCGCGAAGAAAATTGGAAGGGCGCGATCATCGGTGACGGAGACGTTGTCGCTGCGCAACATTCCGGATTCCTTGCGTAGAAAATGCATCGAACATGGGATCCTTTCGAAGTCCTTGCTGCTCCAAGTTGCGCGGCAGCCGACTGAAAAGAAAATGATCGAGATGTTTCACCGCATCATGCAGGGCGGGCTTACGCGCGATGAAGCGCGCCGCGAGCGCCGCGAGGAACAGGCCGGACCGCAGCGGCCGCAGCCGTTTATCTTTCAATTCGAGCCCCAAAACGAGACGTTCAAGTTCCGGATCCAATTCAAGAAGAGCCACGTTTCTCGAGATGAGCTAATTTCGACTCTGCGCGAAATCCTGTCGCAGCTTGAGGGGTCGTCCTCGGAAGCTGATTCAACGGCGGCATAGAATTCCGAAAGCTGGCCAGGCGAACGTGGCCCTCAAGAGTGCATTCCTCCATCCATGGTTGAACTCACGGCGCGGCAGATGAAGACGATGGAACGTCTGTTTGCGGCCGGTTTTCGCCCCATTGCCATACCTCCTTACGAAAACGCTCTCTGTCTTAAGAGAGGTGATTGCGCTGCGGTGCTTTCGCCAGTGCCAAACGGGGGCTTGAAAGTGCTTGCGCCACCTTCGTACCTGGTGGCCGGCAGCCTGAGTGTGAAGCTCAAGCGTGGTTCCCGGGAAGTGTTTGTTTGGAAAAAGAATGAAGTGGAAGCGACGCCGGACAGACTGGAAGAGCTCGCCCAGTTCCGGCGAGACCTCCTGCAGATCCTGGACTTCGTTCCACAGCAGTAAAATCGCCACAATTTGCAATTCCAAAAAACTCCCGTCAAACTGAATCGCTTATGGAAACCTACGGCATTATTTGCATCGGGGCGGGGCCTACAGGCCTGGCGACCGCCATCGAGGCCAAGCGCGCTGGAATGCGGCCGCTGGTCATCGACAAGGCCTGCCTCTGCAATTCGCTCTACCGCTATCCCGTAAACATGGTTTTTTTCACGACACCAGAGCTGCTCGAAATCGGGGATTTGCCCCTGGTGTGCGCGGCTGAGAAGCCAACTCGTGGTGAAGCGCTGAAGTACTACCGGAGGGCGGCTGAGCATTACAGTCTGGAGCTGCGGTTGTATGAGCGCGTCATGCGAGCTGACGGAAAGAACGAAGACTTTACCGTGGCGACCAGGACGGAAAAGGGAATCGAAGCGAAATATCATGCAAGAAAAATCGCTGTGGCCACCGGGTACTACGATCTCCCTAATCTGTTAGGCGTGCCGGGGGAGAACCTGCCGCACGTTTCGCATTACTACACCGAGCCTCATGCCTTCTGGAATCAGGATGTCGTGGTCATCGGTGGAAAGAATTCCGCGGCGGAAGCAGCGCTCGACCTCTATCGGAACGGTGCGAGGGTGACCCTGGTGCACCACAACAAGGACTTGGGCGCAAGCGTCAAGTATTGGGTGCGGCCCGACATCGAGAATCGAATCAAGGCAGGTCAAGTAAAAGCCTTGTTTGAAACCCGGGTTAAAGAGATCACGACCGAGGAAGTTGTGGTCGAGAACGGAGCCGGTGAAATGAGACTGCCTGCGCGACAGGTGTTTGCGCTAACCGGATATCATCCGGATTACGCTTTCATCGAAAGCCTGGGAGTACAGCTCGACCCGGAGAGCCGTAAACCGAAACTCCACCCCAAGACGCTGGAGAGCAATGTGCCAGGGATTCATCTGGCGGGTGTAGTCACCGGCGGTCGCCACACTGGAGAGATTTTCATCGAAAACGGCCGGCTACATGGGAAGC
The DNA here is from genome assembly GCA_003224055.1 of Acidobacteriota bacterium. Lineage (GTDB taxonomy): Bacteria > Acidobacteriota > Terriglobia > Acidiferrales > UBA7541 > Acidiferrum. The sequence goes on from QHYE01000117.1 coordinate 19,212, forward strand.
AGATCATTGAAGGATTGAAGGGATGATGAGGGAAAGACGATAGGTTCCATCGGTCATTTGCTGGGCCGCATCGCGTTTGTTAAACTTCTAACCTATGCCATCTATTGTGCGCGAAGTAGTGGAAACTGCCGGAGCGCTGGTGAAGGGTTTCAGCGTGACCTTCCGTAATATTTTTCGCAAGACTGTCACGGAAAACTATCCGTACGAGCCAGTGCACTTCCAGCCGCGCTACCGTGGGATTCACGTCCTGCACCGCGACGAAAATGGATTGGAGAAGTGCGTGGGCTGTTTTCTCTGCGCCGCGGCATGTCCTGCGAATTGCATCTACATTGAAGCCGCAGAGAATACGGATGTCAACCGCATCTCTGCGGGTGAGCGATATGCCAGTGTCTATAACATCGACTACTCGCGCTGCATCTTCTGCGGATATTGCGTGGAAGCGTGCCCGACGGATGCCATCACGCACGGTCACGGCTTTGAGCTGGCAACCTACGACATTAATTCGCTCGTTTACCGCAAAGAACAACTTCTAGAAAAAGACGTAATGCCCGCGGCTGCTCCTGCAAGATAAGTTCCCCCAACTCTAATTTTGATCCATCTCTTTTGCTGCGCCGAAGGGCGCGGCATTCGCGATTCTGCATATATCTCGATCTCTGCGCATTCGCGTCTTCTAATAAATATAAAGCAGCCAAGACGTAATTGGGGGACGCGCGCATGGCTGCGAGGGACTGGATGGCCGACGAAAATGGGGACAGGGCACGGGTGTACGGAGCCTGCGCGGGTTGGGCGGGGACGAGGGCGTTGCCGTCGGGGCGGCCCGTGAAACGAAACACAGTTCCGAGCCAGCGGCCTAGCCATGCGGCCCGAGGCAAATCCAGCGGCGAACCGTGCAAAAGTTCGCGAAAAATAGTCATCACCTCAAGATGGGCCGCGATTTGCGGCTGGCGAAACCGCTCGATCCGCAAAAAAGTTATCGGACACAGTATGTCCGGATCTCAGCGGGGCCTCGCCGGTGGAAGCGGGCTCCGGCGCCTGCGGCGGGCGCTCGCGCTGCTCCATCAGCCAGCGCGCCAGCATGGCGGAGGCATTCTCCTCGAGCCACGGGTCGAGAAGCGCGCTGATTTCCTTCCGGAGATTGGCGGCATGCCTGAGGCGCGAGAGTTCATAGCTTTGCAGCGAGGTGCGCGAAGCCGAGAGAACGAATTCCCACGGGGGTTGCGTCTCTTGGCAGTGCACAAGGGCCTCCTGGAAACCGATGTTGTTAAATAACACGTCAGTAATATACGTAAAGAATAACCATAGGGTACACGCTGTGAACAAGTGTGGAAAACTTCGGCGGCAAACGGACGCGGCGGCGGCCCCATCGGGAGCGAGGTACAAGGCCCAAGGGACGGAACATGGCGGCGCAATGGCCGGGGTGCGCGCGTGCAGCGCGTGCGCGGGAGATTACGAGGACCCGGACCGCACGGCTTGGACGCCGGACGAGGCCGGCGGGGAGGGTCGCGAGGAGGAACTGGGCATCCCCGGAGAACAGTTTCCTGCGGAAGAGCAGTAATCGGCGGGAGAGGAGGCAAACGGCAATGCGAATCATTCGAAGAAGGGAACTAAGGCGTGCCCCGCGGCGAAGGCAGCGCGACGTGCTTCGCGGCGTAATGCTGAGCGCGAGGGAATGCGAGACGTGGTTAACACTCGACGAGCTCGCAAAACTTACCCATTACCCGCCCGCCAGTATTTCCGCGCAGCTGCGGCACTTGCGAAAGCCGGAATACGGCGGATTCGCTGTGGAAAAACGGCCCCGTACCGTGGGCGCGGTCCTGCGCGGTGAGGATTTCGGCACGGTTTGGGAATATCAGCTCAAGCGCGTGATTCGCAGGAAACTTGGCCGGGTGCGCGCGCCGAGGACCGGCGTCCAACGGGCGCTGCGACCGGTCGCTGGCTGATCTTCGACGATTTTCGCGGGGGAGGAGAAATGGGCGTCAAACCGGAGCTGGCGTTTAATGTGTGCTGGGAAGTGTATCGCGGTGCGCGGGACGTGTTGGAGACCAAGCGCGGCGTCTCGGCGCTGAACTGGAAGGACACCGGCAAGTTCTTGTGGCGGCCAGACATTCGCCCGCGTCTGACCGAGTGGGTGGCGGATTTCGCCTTGGCGGGGCAGGCCGCGCTCGACGGACCGGACTGGGCTTCGCGCATGGTGATGTTCCGCGTCTATTATTTCGGACTCGCGCCATATGAAAATGCGCCGCATTTTCTCGGTCTGAGCGAGCGAAGTTGGGTGAACTGGTCGGAAGAAATCTGCCGCCGCTGCGGAGCGGAACTGCTGCGTCGCCGCATGTTCCCCCCGAGAAAGTATTTTCGCAGCGGAGGCTAGCGGCCGAGCAGGACGCCGGAACGTGGCGCCTATGAAGAGGGCGCGTTTTCGAAACGTTGTCACGGCAGATTGAGAAAGCTACAATTCGCGCGCAACGACAGGATTTTGCGTCCGCATAACCGGGAGATGCGGCCGAAGATCCTGCGAATGAAAAAGAGAGCGCGCTATGCCGGTCAAGCAAGGCGACCTTGGGCTGTTGCAACATCCCACTTCCAAAGAGCTCTTGGAATCGAAAATCCCTGCGCGACTAGCTTACATTTGGACCGACGGAACTCCCCGGGTCATCCCGATCTGGTTTCACTGGAACGGACGGGAACTCGTCATGGCGACTCCGCCCAAAGCGCCGAAGCTGAAAGCACTGGCGAAAAATCCCAAGGTGTCTCTCACGATTGATGACAACACGTTTCCTCACAAGGTCCTCTTGATTCGCGGCTCAGCACGTCTGCAGCTGGTCGAGGGAATCGTGCCCGAGTACATCGCCGCGGCCGAGGGCTACTTCGGACGCGAACAAGGCGAGGCATGGATCGGGCAGCTCCGCAAAATGATTCCCAGCATGGTGAAAATCACGATCACGCCGGAGTGGGTAGGATTGCTGGACTTTCAAACGCGTTTTCCGAGTGCGCTGTCGGCTTGAGGTAGTTCAGAAAGTGCCTTCCTGCTGGCTCGTCCTCCGAATTCTGATCTCGGTAAACCATAAGAGGCAGTAAAGGCAGACAAAAATGGACAACGAGACAAAGGAAAAAGCAGTCGGCAATTCGAGTGCACCCACGGAGGGATATTCGCTTGGCGACGAATAGGAATAGTGAACGGCCCGTAGGCCCACGAATACTGCGTTTGCTACCGCAACACCAAAAACCAGGAACAGCAGAAAGAAAAAACGGAAGCCATTGTGGAGGCGAATGGACAGTCTCTGCCAGTCGGCCTTCGTATTTTGATTCCTTTCAGGTTTCGATTGGCGAATCGCCCAGAGTATTCGAGCTGCGGAAAGCCCAATAAACGCCGTGCTTCCCAGAAGCGCCAGGAAATAGGCTTTCGATATGAGATCCATCGAAGCCCAAATCGAGCGCAGATCCCACTGCACCGAAAACAGCGAAACACTTGGAGTAAACATATGGAAAGAGACACCAGTCTCGCGTAATAAGTTCCCGAGCGCGTTGTCGGCGCAAGCTAGCTGCTGCCCTTAGCGGCGCGCGGCGGTTTCAGAAACGTGCCTTTGTCGAGTTCGCTAAAGGCCTGGCGGAGCTGCTCCTGCGTGTTCATGACGATGGGGCCGTACCACGCGACGGGTTCCTCGAGCGGCTTGCCGGAAACGAGCAGGAAGCGGATGCCGTCGTCGCCCGCTTGCACCATGAGTTCATCGCCACGATCGAAGAGGACGAGCGAGCGATTGTCGGCTTCCGCAGGAGGATTGGTGTCCGCCCAACTCACCGGCTCGGTCGGCACTTCGAGCGGTTCTGAGGCGTTGCAAAATTTCCCGGCGCCCGCGAAAACATACGCAAAGGCATGACGCGTGATTTCGACAGGGAGCGTCTTCCTGCGCCCCGGAGGCACGGAGACGTCGAGATAGATGGGATCGGCGGCGATGCCGTCGACGGGGCCGGTCTTGCCCCAGAAATTTCCGCAGACGACGCGCACGTGGGTTCCGTCGTCGTCCTTGATCTCCGGGATATCAAACGCCTTCACTTCCTGGTAGCGCGGGGCGGTCATCTTCACCGATGACGGCAAATTCGCCCACAGCTGGAAGCCGTGCATGCGGCCGGCGGGGTCGCCTTTGGGCATCTCCTGGTGAATGATGCCGCTGCCCGCGGTCATCCACTGGACGTCACCGGCGGCGATGGCGCCGCGATTCCCCATGCTGTCGCCGTGCTCGACGGTCCCGGCAAGCACGTAAGTGATGGTCTCGATGCCGCGGTGCGGATGCCACGGAAAGCCCGCCAGATAATCCTCGGGAACATCGTTGCGGAAATCGTCGAGGAGAAGGAATGGGTCGAAGTCCGTGGTGTTGCCGAAGCCGAACGCGCGGCGCAGGTGCACGCCCGCACCTTCCATCGTTGGCTTGGATTTGATGAGCCGCTTCACAGGTCGAATCGACATGGTGCCTCCAGCAGGGAAAGTCTACCCGTTGGATGCAAAACTGCCAATGGATGGTGACATCCCGCAGTCGCAGGTTTTTATTCTGCGAGGGAAGCAGGTGGGCCATCGGCCGTAGTGCGCCAGCGAAGTTTATTGCAAAAGGACAGGATCGCCGACGCGCAGGATTTTACCTGATTCGCTGGGAGCGACGCGGGTGTTTGTGGCCAGCCGGTAGAAATGGTCGAAGCGCCCTTTTGGCGACCAGGGTGGCAGATTCGCTCGGCGCAGTTCGCTGAAACGCTTCTGAAAGCCGGTGATATCTCCGCCCGTGTGCGGATTGCGTGGAGGAACCGCGCAACGCGCGCAGGGATTGCTGCCCTCAAAATTGACTTCGCCAATGCGGAAGCGCACGGCGCTGCGTTCTTCTTCGCCGAAGAGCTGATCTTCCCAGAATGCCGGGACGTCATCGATTTCCAGAGTGGTGCGGAAGCGGAGCCGCACATCGCCTGCGGTCAAGCCAGAGAACCAGGTGGAAACCGTATCAATCGAAGCAGCAGAGATAATGGTTGGGCCGTTGGCGATGGAGTCATCCGGGAAACCTTCGAGAGAATAACGGATGTTGATCTGCTGCTCGAAATACGCGCTGAACCACTCGGCGGCGCCAGCGGTATCGCCCGGAAACGCAAAGGTGCTTGTCGGAACGCCGCGACGGTCCCCCGGAACCGAGAGCGATACGGCAGTGAGATCGGGAGCGTACGCGGCGCGAATCAAGTGGACGGCGGGAGTGCGTTTGCCGTTCACCCACTGACCGTCCGCGGAGTAGAGCGCCCAAGCGCGGTCGAGCTCGAGGCCGCCGCCGGGGCCGATGCGCGCTTCTTTCACGTGAACGGAATCCAGCGCCTTAATCGGATGAAGTTGGATGAACGCCAGGCGCGGAGAAACCGGGGATGAGTCCATGCGTAGATTTTAGCAGAGGCGAAGCAGCAGGTGACGGCTCTTGGCTGGAGAGGGCGACAGGTCTTATCCCGAGAAGCGCACCTGGCCGAAAATGAGCTTTGCCAGTAGCGCGCCGCCGACGAGAGCGATCGAGATGCTCAGGAGCGTGCCGATCAGGAAGTATTCCGCAAAACGCTCGGATTTGAACTCCGGATAGCGGGCGATGGATTTTGCGGTCAAGATCAGTCCGACCGTCGCCGGGGATTGCAAAAGCAACGCAGTGACCACCAGAAAGCGTTCCAGCCAGCCGATGTACAGCCCGGCGTTTTGCAATTGCTCGCTAGTCCTTTCCTGCGAATGGCTCTTTACGCCTGTCGCCAGGGAACGAACGAGGAAGCGGATCAGATATCCGCCGCCGAAGACCACGCCCACGTAGATCACCGGCACGGCAAGAAACTTGTTCGGTATAGCCCGGGAATTTTGAATGAAAGAGCTGACTTCGCCGAACGGCACGGCAGGGGTCAGCAGCCATGCGGCGAGCCCGACGGTGAGGAAATGCAGGAGCTGATCGCTTATGTAGGCCAAGGACCCATCGCAGGCCGGATGCCTTCTAGCAAGCTGCATTTTAGCCAGATCGAGCAGCGCGTGAACGAGCGTCAAGCCGAGAATCACAAGGTGTGTTCGCGGCAAGAGCATGGAGCCCCGCAGGACAAAGCCCGTGATAATGACGGCGGAGAAATAGTGAATGAGCCCATGAAGCAAATAGCCCGCGGCCTTTCCGCGCCGCTTTTGCTCGACGAGGCGTGCCGTCTGAAAAACAAAATCGGTCAGCAAATGGGCCAGGTAAATCGCCAGAAAGGCTCGAAAGAGGATTTGCATGATTCTGTACAAGTTTCCGTTCTTGTACGTTTCCGTACAACTAGCAAAAAGTGCGTTCGATTAACGATCCAGCCACCTTAACCGTTTCGGACAATTGCCAATAGTACCCCCTCTTGAGATTTCTGGAAACAGTGGAAGCGTCGAGTTTGAGGCGTTTGGCGGTTTGCTCGAGCGTCGGGGTATCAAGGAATTCTTCGATGGTCTCCCACTGTTTTTCGGTGATCTTGAGAACCAGCGTGTCGTGCAAGCCGTAGATCAGATTGATGGTGCTGTTGAAGCCCGCGTTGCGAGATGCAAAGGCGGTTAAAACGTCGAATTTGAAGAGGCTGCCGGTCTTTATGTTTTCGATGGCCCCGCGGGCGCGTTGAAAGGCCTCGCCGCCAAGCCTGTTAACCGGCGGCTGAATGCGGTCGGAAATGCGGCCGAAGCCGACACCGATCCGAAGCGACAGAGGCCGCAGCGCCCTGCGGAGGTCCAGAATGACGGCGGGGATCGACGGCAAGTCGCGGGTAACGGTCTGAAATTCATCGCCGGCGGTAACGGAATACGGCAGCTGGATGAGCTTCTTGCGCAGGTGTCGTTTGGAGACGGCAGCAAGCTTTCTTCCGAGCAAGCCGCGAATATCTGCCCTGGCGCGGGATTCCAAGACGTCCGCGATCAATACGCCGTAGATTGTGGAAGGCATAAGATAATCCTGCCAAGGATACCTATTTGTACGAAAATGTGCAAGTCTTTATATTTGTACGAAAACGTACAAATCCTTGTATTTGTACAAATACGTAGATCTAAAACCGCTCTACGACTTCACCATCGATTGCAAAGCCTGCCAGTCGAAGCTAACCGCCGCGCAAGCCGATCTCACCGACGAAAAAACCAAGACGGCCGCGCTTACCAAGCAGCGCAACCACGCGCTCCAAATCGCCCGCGGCGGCAGCCCCTTCCGCCGCATT